>NZ_KQ948362.1:43364-321497 GCF_001514055.1 Streptomyces corchorusii
GATCGGTCAGGACCTTCTTCGGATCACTCATTGTCTGCTCCTTCGGTGAAGGCCACGGCTGGAACCGGGCCGGCTTGTGCGGGGGAAGGCGGACCGGGCACCGCCGGTTCGACCGCATTCATCCGGTTTCTTGGGATGCCACAACGCTAGAACCGGTGCACCGGTGGCGCTTGTCCGTCAGCGCACGGCCGGTGTCGCCGCGACGCACTGCGTACGGCACCTCCCACGACGAGGTGGCCAGCGGTCGCAGCAGCGGCTGCACGTAGGAGATGTTGGCGACGCCCACGCCGGCCGCGATCGACATCCATGCCACGTGCCTGCTGCTGAGCCCGGCCCGGTCAGAGGTGTCCGCGGTCTTCGGACCAACCCCGTCGAGGCGCTTCGACGCCTGTCTCACATCCGCCATGCCTCCAGAGTGAGGATAGATCACATCAGGGTCAAAGACCGTTTTTCGATGCCAGTAATAAGTGAGGCGAATGATCGGGGATTGAGAACCCTGCGCTGCGCAGCACCCGAGTCCTCGAACAACCCCCGGCGGCGGAGAGGACTCTCCGCTCTCCGTCCCGACGGGACACCGGAGCACTCCCGCGAACGCGGGGGTGTTCCGTCGGCGACGTTCGTGCGTGTGGGACGGTCTCACGGGTTCCACGGCCCACGCCGCCACCGTCTTGACCATGACCGACCGGATCCCGCCCGGGCTTCCCCGTCCGCGTCGGCCTCGCCGCCGCACCCGAACACGACGGACCGTTCGTGGACGTCCCCGAGCACCTGCTCGTGCCGCTCCAGAGGTGTCAACGGCGTGCTCTCCTACCAGGGACACCATCAGGACACCAAGGCCCGGCCCATCTGTCTGCGCCTGCGCATACCCCCGTCGCTGAACCGCTATGGTTCGCCGCAGTACGTTCAGCCGCTCACGCAGGCCACCGGTACCCAGCTGCTGGACGTCGTGGACGAGGTCGTCCACTCCCGGGCCGCGACCTCGTCTGAAACCGAGCAGGCGGCCTACGGCCGCGGCCCGGACCCGGTGCGCGCGTACGCGAGGCCACAAGGCGGTGGAGTGCGCGGCGCACGCCGTCATCCAGCCCCACAACGCCAGGGCCACCTGAGCACGATGCTGGGCGAGATCAGGAACGCCCGGCACAAGTTCAGCGCCACGATCCCCTCCCCAGCCGGCGACCCGATCGCCCCGGCCGAGGTCATAATGCGCGCCCTGTGGGAGGGGCAGACCTCCCGCCGCCCTGGTGCAGTGGTTCCTCTCCGGAGCCGTCGCCCGCACACCCTGACGGTAGACAGCCGCCACCCGCAGAACCCCGAAGACAGGGCGAAGGTCTGGCCGCGCCGAGCCCCGCCGTACGATGATCGCCGTGACCAGCCGCTGGCCAGCCTGGTCGTGCCGGTCCTGCTGGGGCCGGGCGAGACGGCGGACAACATGCTCACCAGCCGGGCGTTCGGCGGGCTGGCGAAGCTGCTGGAGGCGCTCAGAGCGCACGACGCCCGGGTGGTAGAACGGCTTCGCCGAGCAGCAGGCCCCCAGCGCCTACAAGCCCGTCCAGCAGGGGGCGCAGGGCCAGGAGAGCCGAGGCGAGGGGAACGGGGACGGCGGCCCGTCGGCGTCCGCGCGGAAGCTGCTGAAGTTCTCCACGCCGCGCGACCCGGCGCAGCTGACCGCGTTCATCAACCTGCGGGTCCTCAACCCCGAGCACGAGCATCGAGGCCGCTGTCATCTACGTCCGCGAGCACGGCGACCTCAAGGTCCCGTTCACGTACCGGGTGCCCGGCGGCCAGGACCAGGCGGTGGAGGCCGAGGGGTGGCCGGCCTCGCTCGCGAACTTCCCGCTCGGGCAGTGGATCGCCGACAACCGCCGGTTCTACGCCCGCGGCGACATGGATGAGGAGCGCGTCGAACGGCTGGAGAAGCTGGGCATGGTGTGGTCGCACTTCGACGTGGCGTGGGAGGAAGGTCTCGCGGCGGCGCACGAGTGGGCCGAGGTGAACGGGCACCTGCTGGCTCCGAAGGACGCCACCTACCAGGGCTACAAAGTGGGCATCTGGCTGAAGAACGCGCGGGCCACCGCCCGGAAGGCCGCCGAGATCGAACAGCGGCGTGCCGAGGGCCTGCCGGTGCAGTCGTCGGCCGGAGCGCTGTCGGACGAGCGGCGCGAGCAGTTGGAGGACATCGACCCGTCGTGGTGCCCGAGCTGGCCGGTGGAGTGGCAGCGTGCCTTCCATCTCGTCCGGCTCCACCTGGAGGCATATTGGTCGCCCACCTCCAGCAACCCGCCTCCCCCGCCCCGCAGAAGGCTCCGGTGGAGGACCCGGGCCCGGCTCCGGCGCTGGACGCGAAGGCCATCCTGGCGGCAGCGGAACGCCCCCGGTGGGCCCTGGCCGCACCGGGCGAGCGGCACTGGCGGACGGGGCGTTCCTGGACGTCGCGCTGAGTGCGGTGCGCACCGAGGAACGCCAGGGGTACATCGAGCGCCTGGAGGCCCGCCGCCTGTTCCAGCTGTTCACCAACCTGCTGCGGGACCTGCCTGCTGCCTTCGCCCCCCGGCATGACCTTCCACCTTCAGTGGTCCACCTGGCGACGATGCCACCAAGCACGTGCCCGCTGGCATCACTACAAGCGACGACTCACTGCCCTCGACTGGGTCCCGCAACCCGACAGCCCGGGCTCAGGCGTTGGACCACGCGCGCGTGCAGAGCACGAGCCGGTAGCCGTCCGGGTCCTCGACGGTGACGCCCCACTTGTTCCAGTACGGGTTGGGGGACAGCACGCGCTTGCCGCCGTGTGCCTCAAGGCGGGTCACAAGCTCCTCGGGTACCTGCTCGTCGAGGTAGATCACGAGCAGATCCTCCGTGGTGGGCCGCGGCTCGACGGGCCCAACCGCCTCGTGGACGAGTTCGAGGTGCCAGGAGGCGTCGGGCCAGCCGACCATCAGCAGGTCGTGCTCACCCGGCGCATCGCCGCCCTCGGCTCGGTACAGCACACTCAGACCGAGGCCCCGGATCCAGAAGCTCTCCGCCGCCACGAGGTCGCGCGATGGCCGGGCGACACGGATGTGGCTCTGACCGTTTGCGGGCATGGGTTTCCCTTCGTAGTGGCGCGCTCGGCGACGGGCCCATGGTCACGGCACCTTCCTTGGTGGACCGTTTCGGTCAGCGTAGGCACGAAGCGTTCTTGCGGCATCGGTCGCGGGACCCATGCCCTTCGGTCGGAGTCCTACGACCGTGGACCCAGTAAGGGCGTGTCCTGAGGTTGACACCCGGCAGGCCGTCAGATCACGAAGTGCGACTGGAGTACCAGAGCATTCGACCACCTAGAACACAAGTGAAGGCCCGGACCACGTGGTCCGGGCCTTCGACGTGCTCGGAGCTTGCACAACATTCTTCCCGGTCGCTGCTGTCCGGGCTGCGGCTTTCCACACCAGGGGGTGAAGAAGCCGTTCCCGGCAGAAGGAGACGCAAGCACCCGAGACCTGTCGCTGTCCCGCCCGCCAAGCCGAACCCGACTCGGAGGTAGTGCCGATGACCACCCGCCAGACCACCGAAGGAACGCCCACACCGATCGCGACTACTCTGGACACGCCACCCTGGGCCAGGGCCGAGACCCCACAGGGACGCTCCCAGGCAGAGAGCAGCAGGACCGCCGACCGCGAGGCGCACACCCCGCGGACGACACCACCACAGGTGTCCGCCGTCCCTGTTCCTCCGCCACGTAGGAGCCACCCGAACTCGGGACCCCCCCCATCGGCCTCATCATGGGCGGGCTCATGTTCCTCCATGACAAGTCCGTGCCCACGGCCGTTGCGACGGGCCTGATGGACGCTGGAGCCAGCGTTCCGGTGCTGCACAAGCTGATCGGCTGACCGGTGGTGGGGCGGCGTGGAACTCGTGGCCGTGGCCGCCGCGCCACTCCGCCCACTGCGGGTCGTTCAAGATGGCCTCGGGGTCGGCGACGCCGGCGCCTTCGAGGATCACGACCAGGTCGTGGTCGCTGTCGGCAGTGCCGAGAAGCTCGTCCCGGCCGTGGCGGTGCACACTGCCTCACCGGCCTCCGATAAGGAGGCCGGTACACGACGATCGGCGTAGCACCCCTCGAAGACCAGCCGGTACATCATCCGGCGCAGCGTGACGCCGCCGTCGTAACTCTCCATGATCGACCGCGCCCTGTCCGCCATGGTCGGCCACCGAAGCCGATCACGCGCCATGTGCCGCCAAGTACTGCTGGACTTGTCGGGCTTCGACGGTGCGATGTTGGTCATGGTAGAGATCCAGGGCTTGGCTCCAGGCACGACGGGCATCGGCAGATCGATTCAGGGCACTGTAGACCTGGCCCAGACATACGAGCGCGTTGGCTTCCTCGTAGCGGTCTCCGAGTCGGCGGCGCAGGGTGAGGGCCTGGTTGTAGTGGTCTATGGCCAGGGTGTGCTGGCCACTGTGGTGGGCTGTGTAGGCGAGGCTGTCCAGAGTGAACGCCTCGGTTTCCAGAAAGCTGTGCTGGCGGCACAGAGCCAATGCTTGCTCACAGTAGTCTCTTGCTTGCCGATAGCGTCCGAGGCGAGCGTGGAACCAGCCGACCGCGTTGAGAGCTTCTGCTTCCCGCGGAGGGCTCTGTAGCGTCTTGCGAATGCGCAGATTCTGGACGGCGTGTGCCAGCGCCCGTGCGTCATCGCCCTGATGTTCCCAGGCCAGCGCCAAGTTCAGATGGGTCTGCGCCTGACCTGCGGTGTCACCCGCTTCTTCGAATAAGGCCACGGCTTGTCCCAGGTGTTCCAGCGCACGCGCATGCTCGTCGAGGGGAACGAAGGCACGTCCCAGAAGCCGGTGGGCGAGGGCCAAGGAGGCTGGTTCGCCCAGCGTCTCCATGGTCGGCAGCGTGGCCTGCAGGGTGGCGACGCAGTCGGGCAGGCGGCCTCGCCGCCAGTGGAAGGTATCCAGAGCCCAGGCAAGCTGCCAGGCCCGGTTGTACAAGCCCTGCTCCAGAGCGAAGTTGTGCACCGCGAGAAGACACAGATGTTCGACCTCGAACCATGACATCGCTGCTCCCGTATCCCGGGGGAGAAAAGGAGCAGCGCTCTCGTCGTCCTGACCTTCCGCGATCGGCGTACGGTCCGGCGCCAGCAAGCGGTCACAGGCAAGGGCGGTGTTGACGTAGTAGTCAACGACCCGGCGCAGCGCGCTGTCGCGGACCTCGGCGGGCTGGTCGTGGCCTCGCTCGGTGGCGTACAGCCGGACCAGGTCGTGCATTCGGAAGCGGTCCGGGCTCTGCTGCTGGACGAGATGGGCCATCTCCAGGGTTCGAAGGATTACCCGGGTGCGGTGGGCGGGAAGGGCGGTGAGGCTGACGGCGGCGTTCAGGCTGATGTCAGGTCCTGGTGCAAGCCCCAGTAGGGAGAAGACCTGTGCGGCCTGCTTGTCCAGGGCCTGGTAGGACGTATCGAAAACTGTTCGGAGGTCAGTGGCCAAGTCCCCGGCGTTCAGTGCGTCGAGGCTGGCGGTGGCGTCTTCGAGTTCCCCGGCCAGCACGGCAAGGGGAAAATCGGGCCGGGCAGCGGCGCGGGCCGCTACGATGGTCAGGGCCAGGGGTAGTCCCGCACACCGCCGAAGCAGGGCGGTAACCGCCTTGGGTTCGGCAGCCACCCGGTCGTGGCCAATGGCGCGGGACAGGATCTGATGGGCCTCTTCATCACGGAGCGTGTCAAGGGCCAAGCATTGGCAGCCGTGCGTCGCGGCCAGGCCGCCGAGGTGGCTGCGGCTGGTGACGACAACCGTGCACGTGGCACTGCCGGGCAGCAGCGGGCGGACCTGGTCGGCGTCGCGGGCGTTGTCCAGCACGATCAGCATGCGCCGATCGGCCACCAGGGACCGAAACAGCCCGGTTCGGGCCTCCGGGTCGGCCGGCATGTTCTCGGGCGCCGTGCCGAGCGCGTCGAGGAAGCCGCGTAACACCATGTCGGGCGGCATCGGCCCGGTGGACGGATCGAAACCGCACAGAGGGGCATAGAGCTGCCCGTCGGGAAACCGGTCGAGATTCTCATGGGCCCAGCGCAGCGCCAGCCAGGTCTTGCCCATCCCACCGCCACCGCCGATCGCCGAGATCACCAGTACGGGCTCGTCACCGACCGGATCCTTCAGCAGCCCGTCAAAGTGGGCGAGTTCACGGCTGCGGCCGACGAAGGCCGCCGGCAGTGCCGGAAGCTGTCGCGGCACCGGCCGGGAAACCCTCGCCTCGGTGGCCACAGCAGCCCTGGCCGGGGCAATGTCGAGTGCCGGGTCGGCGGTGAGGACCTGCTGGTGGAGCTGCCGCAGCGCCAGGCCGGGGTCGGTGCCCAGCTCTTCCGCCAGTCGCCGCCGGATCTCCTGGTAACGCCTCAGGGCGTCCGCAGATCGGCCGCCGCGGTAGAGCGCCAGCATGAGCTGACCAGCCGTCCGCTCATCCAGCGGATGGGCCTCAGCCCGGGCGAACAGTTCGGCCAGTACCCGGTCGTGCTGTCCCAGACGCAGCCGGATGTCGGCCAGGTCCAGCTGCGCGGCCAGCCGCTCCCGTGCGAGGAAGTCGCGCTGGGTGTTGAACCACGGGGTGTCCACCCCGGCGTACGCCTCCCCGCGCCACAATCCCAGGGCCTCTTCCCATAACGAGGCCGCTTGCTCGTCGTCGCGCATCCCGCGGGCTTGGTCGACCAGGTCTCGGAACCGGTGGACATCCACCGCCCCGGCCGGCACCTTCAGCCGATAGCCGCCCTGGTCCCGGACGACGTCCGCCCCGACCCCGGACAGCACCTGCCGCAGCCGGGACACATACCCGTACAGCGCTTCCCGGCCCCGACCTGATGCATCCGCGCCCCACACCCGATCCACCAGGACATCCGCCGGCACCACACCCTCAGCGTCGGCGATCAACGCCCCCAACACCCAACGCTGCCGCGCATGGCCCACATCCACCGGGACCCCACCTCGCCACACCGCGATGGCGCCCAGGACCCCGAAGCGCACCGCCACATCCACGCCCTTCATGGTCACGTCACTCTGCTTACCCGCCGCTGACCACCGGGTACAGCCCGATTCCAGACTTCCCGAAGGTTTCCCGAAGGCCGCCCCGACACATTGGGGCACACGAAATCCCGTTGTCCTCAGAGCAATTGACACCGGGACGCTTTCGCAGACACCCACCACAGTCAGAACCACCGCCGCTGTGAGCGGTGAAAACCAGACCCACTTACGACAGGAGTCCGACATGCGTAAACACCGAGCCCTGGCAACCGCCATCGCGCTCGCCGCCACCCTTACGGTGAGCGGCATTACAGCGACCACCGCAAGCGCGACCGAGGCGGGCGCCGCAGTCACCTGCAGCGGCTGGTCACACTCCGTCAAGGACGGCCGCACCGGAGCCGTACGAGCCTCCGCCGCTCCCGCCGCAGTCCACACCGGTCCCTACGGCGCCTGCACCACAGTCGGCACCATCAGTGACGGCGTTCCCATCCAGTACGACTGCTACGTGGTGAACGACTACGGCAATACCTGGACCTGGGTCCACGGCTTCGGCTGGGTGTTCGACGACTACCTCGTCGGCAACGGCGCATCCACACACTGCTGAATCACCCACCAACCACACCGCACCGAACCGGCCAGCACCGGCGAACGCGCGGGCCGATCCGCGCGGCCGCCGGTGCGGGCCCTTGCTCCGAAGCCCCGAAGCGCACCGTCATGCGCCGGACAAGGGGCACTGCCGGATCCCAGCGCGGCAGCGGCCTTCACCGTTCAGCCCATGCCAGCGAGGTAGTGAGCGGGACGCTTCCGGGAGACACCCGGGCGGAGCCGACGCTTGGGAGCGTTTCAGCGGTGCCGGGCCCCTTGCCGCGAGACCTGCCATGCGCGGCCGAGGTCCCGCGAGGCTGGCGGCGCGGCCTACGAGGGCTGCGCCGCTTCGAGGAACGTCGCGAGCGAGCACATCCCGCCCGGCCGCGTTGAGCGTGACCTGCCCTGTCCGTGCAGCGTCGCGGGGTTCTGCGGGGCGAGGTCGGCAGCTGGCCGGGCTTCACGTCGACTCTCTCGATGCCGGTGGCCCAAGCGTAGGCGCGCGGGGTGCCGTCCGGGGCGGTCCACGTGAAGCCGTACCTGCGCATGATGATCGTCATAACGGCATCAACCCCACGGTCCACGAGGGCGGTCCCCTGGGCGGGCAGGGGCAGTTCGGTGGGTGCCGACAGGTAGGTGGTGAGGATGTTGACACTGTCCATCAGCCACAGCACCAGCACGTCCCGCAGCCAGTCGCGGCGGTCCTGCACGGACAGGCCCTTCATCCGGCCTGCGGTGAAGACGCCGATTCCGTGCACCACGTGTTTGCCGGTCTGCGGGCCGGGGCGGGACGCGGCCAGGGTGAGCATGGTCCGGCTGATCAGCTTCGCGACGCCGACCGCCGTCCGGGCGAGCAGCAGCCCCGGGTCGATGAAGACCGGTGGCTGGTCGGGCCCGTCGGGGAAGAGGACGTTTTCGAGCTTGAGATCGCCGTAGGCCAGCACACGGCGGTGTGGCTGCGGCAGCACCCGGCCTCGTAACCGGTGGAGCCGGACGACGACCTGGCGCAGCGCTTCGACGACTTCCGCGCGGTCATCCGCCGCGCACCGGTCGACCCCGAGCCGCTGCACGTAGATGGGGCCCGACAGTCGGTTGAACTTGCGCCGGAAGGTGCCGGTGATGCTGCGCTCTGCGATGGCACCGGCAGATGCGAGCAGTAGCACAGGCACTGCGCGCGGACCGCTTCCCACCGCGCCTGCTACGGCCCACGCCGCGAGCACGCCGACAACGGCCATGCTGCACCGGTGGGCCGGCAGCCGGTTGACGACGGTCACCACCAGGGCTGCGGCGATCGCGCTGCCGCGGGCTGCGGAAGGCGCGCTTCCAGCACCAGCTCACCGGTGCCGCGGTCAACCTCGTCCGCATCGGCGCCTGGCTCACCGGCAGACCCGCGCCCGAACCCGCACGAGCCCCTTGGCAGCACTTCGCCCCGCCGCACGGCGACGGGGCGAAGCCACCAGACCCGGATGGGCCAACAGCGTCTCGGGGTGGGGCCGGGCGTCCGGGGGCAGGTGGAGGGCCGGTCAAGGAGTGAGGCGCGGTCAGGGGATGAGGACGCGAGCCGGGGGCGGGGTGGAGGCGGTGGGGGGCTGGTGGCTGGTGGGGCGGAGGGGCCACCAGAGGGCGCGGCCCAGGAGGGTGGCCAGGGCCGGGACCAGGGCGAGCGAGAGGACGACGGCGGAAAGGAGGATGCCGAGCGTCAGCGCGAAGGCGATCTGAGCGCTGCCGGGGGTGGTGGCGAGGCTGGCGAAGGAGCCGGCCAGGACCAGCCCGGCGGTGGCGACGGCGGGCGTGGTGTGGCGGACGGCGCGGGCCACGGCGGCGCGGGGTGGGCCGGGGTGGTGCATCTCCTCGCGGATCCGGTCGGTGATGAGGATGTTGTAGTCGGTGCCCAGCGCGACGACGAACAGGAACAGCACCAGCGGAAGGGTGAAGCTGACGCCGGGCTCGTCCAGCACGTGCTGGAACAGCAGGGTGGAGGCGCCGAGGGTGGCGGCGAAGCCGAGCCCGACGGAGAGCATGAGGACCGCTGGGGCGAGCAGGCTGCGCAGGAGCAGCAGCAGGATCAGGGCGATCAGGGCGGCGGCGACCGGGAAGACGATCGTCAGGTCGTGGTCCACGGCTACGGAGATGTCGGCGAAGATCGCCGCCGTACCGCCGACATGGGCGCTCGTCCCGACGGGCGTGTGGGCGGCTACGGCGGCGCGGACGGGGCCGGAGGCCAGATCGCGGGCCCGTGCGCTCTGCGGGTCGGCGGTGAGGAAGAGGTCGATCCGGGCGGCGTGGTGGTTCTTGTTCAGGACGGTGCCGCCGACCTGGCCGACGCCCTCGGTCTTGGCGAGGGCGCGGGAGAGGCCGTCGAGCCGGGCGGGGTCGAGGGTGCCGCCGTCTGTGGCGGTGACGTAGACGGTGGTCGGGTCGGACACGCCGGCCGGCAGGGCGCGTGCGATCTCCTTGGCGGTGGCCGCGGCCGCCGTCCCGGAGTCGCCGCCCTGGCCGTAGTCCATCCGTATCCCGGTCATCCCGGCGGCGAGGGCGCCGAGCAGCGCGACGGAGCCGAGCAGCAGGACCATCGGACGACGGGCGACGAAGGCGCCGTAGCGGGCGGCGGCGCCCGCCTGCGGCTCCCGGTCCAGGCTGCGGGAGGGCCAGAACATCTTGCGGCCGCAGGCGGCGAGCAGGGCCGGCATCAGGGTGAGACTGCCCAGCAGCATGATCAGGACGGCGACGGCGATCGCCGGGCCGAGCGAGCGGAACTGCCCGAAGCTCGCCACGCCCAGGGTGGCGAAGGCGGCCACGATGGTCAGCGCGGCCGAGGTGATCGCGGTGCCGACCCGGCCGGACACCTCGGCGGCCGCCTCGCGGGCGGGCTGGCCGGGCCGGGCGCGCAGGTGTTCGCGGAACCGGAAGAGCAGGAACAGCAGGTAGTCGACGCCGATGCCGAGCAGCACCACGGAGATCAGGCCCGGGGTGGAGACGTCCAGTCGCAGGCCGGTGAGCATTGCGGCGCCGGCCACGGCTCCGGCGGCCACGCTGCCGATCAGGGTGACGGCGAGCAGGGGCAGCACGGCCGCGAGCACGCTGCGGAACACCAGCACGTTGAGCAGGACGATCAGCACGGTGACCAGGCTGCTGCCGATCAGCGCGGCGACCCGGTTGTCGTCCGCGCTGTCGGTGGCCTCGGCCAGTCCGCCGGTGAACCCGGTGCGCATCCCGGCGGCGTCGAACTTCGCGCGGGCGGAGTCCCGGAAGGTCCGGTAGACCTCCTGGACGCCCTCGTCCACGGCGCTGCCGGTCAGTTCGACGGAGAGCAGCTCGAAGCTCCGGTCGGGCGCCGTCATGGCCGGGGCGATCCGGGGGGTCTGCGAGCGGTCGGGCTTGAGGAACGCCGGCTCGTCCTCCCCCCTCGGCATGGTGACTCGGCGCTTGCCGAGCTCCGCCGCCTCGGCCTCGATCCGCCGCTGGTCGCCGTCGGTGAGCGCCTTGCCGTCGCTCCGGGCGACCAGCACCGTGACCGTGGTGGCGTCGGGCTTCACCCCGAACTCCTCCTCGGCGATCCGCAGGGCGGCGGCCGAGTCGTAGCTCTTCGGCAGGAAGTCACCGGTCTGGGACTGGGTGACCCGGCCGAGCAGCATCGGGCTCAGTGCGCCCAGCGCCAGTCCCAGGACCGCCCACAGGGCGATGACCTTCCAGGCGTGTCTGGTGGAGAATCCGGTCAGTGCGCGGATCACGGTGCCCTCCGGCTGATGGACGCGAACGTCGGCCTTGTCGCCGGGTGTTCCCGGCAGGCTCACAGACCATCAGGCGAACGGGGTGCGGGACGTCCGGACAGCGGACGATCCGGACCGGGGCCCCCGGTCCCCCGGCGGGCCGGAACCGGGACCGTGCTCCTAGTCCGCCCGCCCTACCTCGGCCGGAGGGACCATCCGGCGCCGGGCGGGCCGATGCCAGAATGAGGCATCAACGCTGGCCGACCGGGAGGACGAGGATGGACGGGCGTCAACACCCCGGCGCGGCCGTGGACGAGGTGCCGCGGAAACGCACGGACGGTCTGCCGTGGACCCAGGCGGACGCGCTGATGGCCGTCGGAACCGGCTCGCTGGACCTGCTCGCCCACCTGGTCGTCAGCGCGGCGGCGGGCACCCGAGGCGTCGGCGTGCCGGGCTTCGTCCTGCTCGTGCTGTCGGGCGTGCCGCTGCTCGCCCGGCGCCGCCACCCGGTGCAGGCGCTCGCCGCGGTCCTGGTGCTCCAGTCCGCGATCGACCTGTCGACCCCGATGGGCACCCACTTCGGCGCCGTCCTGATGGTGGCGGTGTACTCGGTCGCCCGGAACCGTGCCTGGCCGGTCACCGCAGGCGCCGCCGCGGCTACGGCGCTGGTGACGATGCTGAGCCAGAGCGACTTCCCGGTGCCCTCCGCGGAGGCGGGCTTCGCGGCCGTCGCCTCCACCGCGCTCGTGGCCGGCAGCGGCCTCACGGCCGCCCGCTGGCAGCGCCAGGTGGACGCCAACCGCAGGCTGCTGGCCGACCGCGCGGTGGCCGAGGAGCGCCGCCGCATCGCCCGGGAGTTGCACGACATCGTGGCCCACCACATCACCACCATGCAGCTGATGGCCGGCGGCGCCCGCGCCAACCTGGCCAATCCGGAGGTGGTGCGGGAGGCCCTGGTCACCCTGGAGTCCTCCGGGCGGCTGGCCCTGCGCGAGATGCGCCAGCTGCTGGACGTCCTGCGGGCGGGTGACGAACCGGACGCCGCCCCGGCCTCGCCCCAGCCCGGGGCCGACGACCTCGGCCGGTTGGTGGACGAGTCCCGCCAGGCCGGGCTGCCGACCGCGTTCAGCGTGCACGGGCCGCGGCGGCCGCTGCCGCCGACCGTCGGCCTGACGGTGTTCCGGATCGTCCAGGAGGGCCTGACCAACGCGCGCAAGTACGCGGGTCCGGCCAGCGCGTCCGTCGTGCTGGCCTACCGCGCGGACGGGATCACCGTCGAGGTGCGCGACGACGGCCGGGGCGTGCCGTCCCAGGGCGCGAGGCACGAACCGGTGCGGAGCGGGTACGGCCTGATCGGCATGCGCGAGCGGGTCGCCCTGCACGGCGGCACCCTGGACGCGGGGCCGCGGCCGGAGGGCGGCTTCGCCGTGGTGGCCGAGCTGCCGCTGGCGGCGGAGGAGACGGCCGAGGCGGCCGTCCAGAGCGGGGAGCCCACCGAGCGCGTCGGCGGCGGGCTGCACGGGGAGGCGGTGTACCGGTGACGGCCGTGACGCCCGGGATCCGGGTCCTCATCGCGGACGACCAGCCGCTGGTCCGGCGCGGCCTGTCGCTGATCCTCTCGCCGGACCCCGCCTTCCAAGTGGTGGGCGAGGCGGAGGACGGCGCGCAGGCCGTCGCGCTCGCCCAGCGGCTGAGCCCCGACGTCGTAGTGATGGACATCCGGATGCCCGTCCTGGACGGGGTCGGCGCGACCGAGGAACTGGCCCGCACGCTGCCCGGATGCCGGGTCCTGGCGCTGAGCACCTTCGACATGGACGAGTACGTGGTGGCCGCGCTGCGCGCCGGCGCGTACGGGTTCCTGCCCAAGGACGTCTCGCCGGAGGACCTCGCCGCGGCGATCCGCACCGTCCACACCGGGGAGGCGGTGGTCGCCCCGCGCCTGCTGACCCGGCTGATCTCCGCCTACGTCCGGGCGCCGCTCGGCGCCCCGCCACCGCCCGACGTCCTGGCGGGGGAGCTCACGCCCCGCGAGGTGGAGGTGTGGCGGCTGATGGCCACCGGCCTGGACAACGCCGCGATCTCCCGGACCATGGACATCAGCCACTCCACGGTGAAGAACCACATCACCAACCTCTTCGGCAAGCTCGACGTGCGCGACCGCGCCCAGGCGGTCATCGCGGCGTACGAGTCCGGCCTGGTCACCGCCCGTTCGGGGGGCGGCGACCAGACCGGACGGAAGGGTTAGCGCGTGTCTCTTCGACCGGTAAGTCAGTTGATCGGATGCGACTGTCCGGGCGGGGCCGGGCGACCCGGCCGCGGACGGGCGGAACGGCGTCCAGCAGCGGTAGGAGCTGGGTGACGTCGCCCACGGTTGCCGCCGGTCAGGACGACGGCGAGCGGGGTGCCGTGTCCGCCGGTGATCAGGTCTCTCCCATCCACAGCACCGTAGGAGTCCGACAGCGCCGGAGCGGCTTGGCCGCCATTTCAGAAGGGATCTCGCCCCAGCCATCGACACTCGTACCCATGCCCGCTCGGGCGGGGGAAGGGAGATCCGCATGGTGCGGGCGTCCCAGTGCCGAGGATCAGGACCGATCCGCACGATGCCTGTCGGCCGGGCTGGCCGGCGGCTCAAGCCTGGCACATCGGTCTCGGAAACGCCCTCAAGCTCCCGCATCGACATGCCGCCACGGTGGTCACTCCGGATCGCCGCGTACAGCTCGACGTTCGGCATTCGCGGCATGACCAGCACCTTTCACCAGGAGCATCCCGATGCTGCCCGGGCTCCCCGGCTACTCCAGTTCGCCGTCGATGATCGCCGGCATCTCCTCCAGACCGGCGCCGTCGAGATCTGACGTCTCCCGGGTCCCCGAAAACACGGGCCGGAACTGGCATGGTCCAGCGCCTCTCCAGCCGGGCTTTCAGCCATGAGGTGCGTCTCCCCGGAGGCATCGGTCGACTGTGGGATCTCTCGCCGTCTCACCGGGAGCGCTCGTACATCCATGGCGTCCAGGAACTGCTCCGGGATCAGATGCTGAAAAGCCTGACGGAAACCGGCCACGAAGATCCGGGACGAGACTTCCGCATCCTGGGCAGTCATAGGGCGGACAGATGCTTCCGACGGTCTTTCCACGCAAGATCCTGGTATTGCGGCGGCACGGAGTGAACCATTCATGAAGAGGGTGAACAGCAGGAACACACACGGGCACGCACGCCGGGGCGAATGCCTCCTGAGAGCGCCGCAGGACCGCTGGACGGATCAGGCGCTGCGCAGTTCGATCACCGTGATGTCCGGTGGGGCTCCGACCCGGATCGGCGGGAGCGAGGCTCCGACTCCGCGTGAGACGTAGAGCTGGGTGGTGCCGAAGGTGGCCAGGCCCGCCGTGACCGGCTGGGTCAGGGGGACGAGCAGGTTTCCGGGGAAGAAGCCTCCGCCGTGGGTGTGCCCGGAGAGCTGGAGATCCACGCCGTGCCGGGCCGCCTCGTGCACCTGGACGGGCTGGTGGGCGAGGAGGATGGTCGGGTGTGAGCGATCCCGGTCGGCGAGGGCTTTGCCGTAGTCCGGGGCGTCGTGGGCTCGTTCGCCTTCGATGTCGGTGACGCCGGCGAGGTCGAGGGCTCCGCCGCGGTGGGTGATCAGGGTGCGGGTGTTGCGCAGGGTCCTGACACCGAAACCGGTGAGGGTGTCGATCCAGGCGTCGGCGTCGTAGCGGTAGTCATGGTTGCCGGTGACGAAGAACGTGCCGTGTGTGGAGCGCAGGCGTGCCAGTGGCTCCGCATGACCGGCGAGGTCCTCGGCCCTGCCGTCGGAGAGATCTCCCACGATCGCGACGAGGTCGGGAGACGTGCTGTTGATCAATCGGACGTTGCGGGTGGTGTGGGCGCGGCCGAAGAAGGGGCCCAGGTGGAGGTCGCCGGCCATGGTGATGCGCATGCCGTCGAGGGACGGGTGGAGTCGGCGCAGGGTGATGGGCACGGTTTTGATGTCGGGTGGTCCCAGGCCGCGGTGGAAGCCGTAGCCGGTCGTGGCGGTGGCGGTCGCCGCGGCCAGCAGGGCGACCGAGCGGGCGAGCACGAGGCGCCGATCGGCCATCGTCGGTGCGTCGGGCGGTGCGGCGGCCTCGGCGGGTTCCGCCTGGTGCGTCGCCGGGCCGGGCCGGGGCCGGCGCGTGTCCGCGGCTCGCGGTGCGGGGTCGGCGGCGGGCGCGTGGGGGGACCGGGTTGACGAACGTGCTGCCAGGCGCATCGGAACTTCAAGGACGGCGAGGACGAGCAGGAGGTAGACGGCACAAGCGACCCAGGTGAACACCGGCCGGACGAACCAGGCGATACGGGTGGGGTCGGCGTACTGGGCGGCCAGGACACCGGCGGGGACCAGGACGGTCAGCGCCCCAGCGGTGAGCCGCCCGCAGCGGCGCAGCCGGGGTGAGGCCGTGGTGTTCTTGACGAGCCGCACGTAGAGGTAGCGGTGCACGACGGCCGCGACCACGATGCTCGTGCCGGCGACGGCCGCTTCCTGTGGGAGGCCGCTCATATCGCTGTCGCCGGAGTGCGGGCCGCGGCGCGGGCGCCTGGGCGGCGGGTGGGGCGGGGGTACCTGGGCATGGGGACGCGGTTGCTCCGAAGAGGGGGTGTGGGTTGGCGCGAGCATGGGTGCACCTGCGCAGGTGTCCGCGGGGGCGGGACGGACCCCGCCTGGGTCCGTCTCCGTCCGGTACCCGCACCCGTTCGATGAACTGCCTCGTCGAACGGGTGCGGGTTGGTCAGACCGCGGACGTGCCGGCGAGTGGATTCACCAGGTGACGGGCAGCCGGGTGACGCCGTAGACGGACATCTGCTGCCGGAAGGAGACCTCCTCGAAGGGGACGGCGAGGGCCAGGGAGGGCAGGCGGCGCAGCAGCGAGGGGATGGCCACCTGCAGTTCTGTCCGGGCGAGGTTCTGCCCCAGGCACTGGTGGACCCCGAAGCCGAAGGCCAGGTGGCCGCGGGCGTTGTGGGTGATGTCGAGGGCGTTCGGCCGGTCGGGCAGGAGCGTGGTGTCGCGGTTGCCCGCCGGGAGACTGATGATGAGGCCGTCGCCGGCCCGGATCTGTTCTCCCGCGACTGTGAAGTCGTCGACGGCGACCCGGACGACGACGTTCTCGACGACCGACAGGTAGCGCAGCAGTTCCTCGATGGCCCGGGCTATGACAGCCGGGTCCTCGGTGTCGCGCAGGAGGGCGAGTTGCTCGGGGTGGCGCAGCAGGGCGAGCGTGCCCAGGGCGATGGTGTTGGCGGTTGTCTCGTGCCCGGCGATCAGCATGAGCAGGGCCATGGAGACCAGTTGCTGCCGGGTCAGCTCGCCGGTTTCGACCCGCTCGGCGAGCAGGCGGCTGAGCAGGTCGTCACCCGGCTCGGCGGCTTTGCTCTCGACCAGCGTGTAGAGGTAGGTGCCGAACGCCTGGCTGGTGGCGCGTACTTCCTCGGCGGGCAGCGACATGTCCAGCAGCTTGTTGCTGCAGGACTGGAAGAAGGGGTGGTCGTCGTAGGGGACGCCGAGCAGTACGGCGATCACCCGGGAGGGTACGGGCAGGGCGAAGTCGGTCAGGAGATCCGCCGGCGGCCCCTTGCGGACCATCTCGTCGAGGGCTTCGTCGACGAGTCGCTGCACCTGGGGGCGCAGGGCAGCGGCCTGTTTGGCGGTGAAGTCCCCGGTGAGCATGCGGCGTTGGCGGGCGTGCTCGGGATCGTCCAGGCGGACGAAGGGGGGCTCCTGGTCCGTCCTGTCCTCGCCGGCGGGCGAGAGGCGGGGCATACCGGGGTTGCGGGCATCGGCGCTGACGCGCGGGTCGCTCAGGACGGCACGGATGTCCTCGTAGCGGGTCACCACCCAGGCGGTGGAGCCGTTCCACAGCGTGGCGCGCTGGAGCCCGTCGCGCCGCCGCCAGTCCTGGTAGTCCTGCGGCGGGTCGAACGGGCACTCGGACGCCCGCGCCTGAGGAAAGCGGGGCAGGAGACCCGCGTGGTCGTGGGGGGTCATGGATTCTCCGTTCATCGTGCGGGTGTCGGTGCGGATGTCGCGGCAGCCCATTCGGTGCGGCGGGCCACGGCGGCGCGCCAGGGCCGGACGTCCTTGACGGGCATGCCGATGGCGAGCACCCCGGTCAGGTGGCGTCCTCGGCGGTAGCCGATCAGGGCCCGCCCCTCGGCCAGGTCGCCGTCGAGGATCGCGCTCTCCTCGTGCCCGGGCAGGTATCCGTGAGACTGCACCTTCACCTCGTACTGGTCGGTCCAGAAGTAGGGCACGGGCGCGGCGGGCTGCGGGGTGGCGGGGGTGAGAAGGTCGCGGGCGACGGCGATGCCCTGTTCGGACGCGCTCGTACGGTGCTCCACCCGAATCGCGCGGCCGAAGAGCGGGTTGAACCAGCGGGCGACATCGCCCGCCGCGTGGATGCCGGGTGCGCAGCGGCCGTGGGCGTCGCAGAGCAGGCCGTCGTCGATGTCGAGTCCGCTGCCGCGCAGCCAGTCGGTGTTGGGCACGGAGCCGGCGGCGACGAGCACGTCGTCGGCCGGCAGGATACGACCGTCGTCCAGCCGGACGCCGGTCACGGCACCGTCGGCGGTGTCGAAGGTCTCCGCCTTGAGGCCGGTGAGGATCCGCACGCCGCGGTCGCGGTGGATGCCGGTGATGAAGCGGCCCGCCGCACGGCCGATGATCCGCGCCAGCGGCTCGGCCCCGGACTCCACGACGGTGACATCGGCGCCCCGCTGCCGTGCGGCGGCGGCCACTTCGGTGCCGAGGAACCCGCCCCCGATGATCACCAGGCGGCGGCCGTTGCCGAGGCGGTCGCGCAGCGCGAGGGCGTCCTCCCGGGTGCGCAGCACATGCACGCCCCCTCTGCCGTGCCCGTCCGGTAAGAGGCGTGGTCGTACGCCGGTGGCGATGACCAGGGCGTCGTAGGGCACTGTGCCGCCGTGGGCCAGGGTGACGGTGCGAGCCGTCCGGTCGACGGCGGTCGCGGACACACCGAGCCTGAGGTCCAGGTTCATGGCCTTGAGGTCCGACTCCGGACGTAACAGGAGGCGTTCGGCGTCCCACTGTCCGGTCAGGAACTGTTTGGACAACGGCGGCCGGTCGTACGGCAGATGCGGCTCATCGCCGATCATGGTGATCAGGCCGCCGAAGCCCTGCTGCCGGAGGGCGGCTGCGGTGGCCAGCCCGGCGGCCGAGGCGCCGACCACCACCACTCGCCTCATGCCCGGTCCAGGCGGATGGCCGCGCCCGGGCAGATGACGACCGCTTCCTGGATCTGCCCGGCCTTGTCGGGCGTCGGCGAGTCGTCGAGCAGGACGGCGACGCCGTCCTCGTCACGCTGATCGAACACGTCCGGGGCGACGAGTACGCACTGTCCGCTGGCCACGCACTTGTGTTCGTCGATGTGGACCTTCATGTGCAAGGTTCCTCGCTTTCGGCTGGAGCTACGGCTGCGGCGCCGGAGCCGCTCGGGAGTGGGGGGGCACGGGGCACCGGCACGGGGGGTGTCGGAGGGGGCGGCACCCCAATTAGTGAGGCACCTCATGAACTACAGCATATAGTGTGGTACCTCATCAATTGGTGAGGGAGGGGTGAAGACGATGACCACGGGTACGGTGCGCGACCGGCATACCGGGCGGGCCGCGGTGCGCGGGATCAGTCGGGGCGGGCCAGGCCGACGTCGTAGGCGAAGATGACCGCCTGCACGCGGTCGCGGACGCCGAGCTTGGCCAGAACGCGGCTGACGTGCGACTTGACGGTGGATTCGGCCAGATGGAGTTCGGCGGCGATCTCGACGTTGGACCATCCGGTGGCCACCGCGGTGAGGACCTCCCGTTCCCGTTCGGTCAGCTCGGCGAGCCGGCGCTGTTGATCGCGCGTGAGCCGGGGGGCGGGCGGGTGCTGCCGGGAGTGCGTGCTGGTGAAGGCGTCGATCAGTCTGCGGGTCAGACTGGGTGAGATGACGCAGTCGCCGGCGGCCACGGACCGGATGCCGACGACGAGTTCCTCGGGTCTGGCGTCCTTGAGGAAGAACCCCGCGGCGCCCGCGCGCAGGGCTTCGTAGGCGTACTCGTCGAGGTCGAAGGTGGTCAGGACCAGGACCCGGGAGCGGCCACCGGAGTCGACGATGCGGCGGGTGGCCTCGATGCCGTTGAGGCCGGGCATGCGGACGTCCATCAGGACGACGTCGGGGCGGAGTTCGGCGGTCATGCGGACGGCGTCGTGTCCGTGGGCGGCTTCGCCGACGACGGTCATGTCGGGCTGGGCTTCGAGCAGCATGCGAAAGCCCAGCCGTTGCAGGGCCTGGTCGTCGACGATGAGGACGGTGGTCATGTGCTGTGCTTCTCCCTTGCGCCGGTGGAGGCGTTGAGGGTGGCGTGGACGCGCCAGCCCCCCGAGGCAGTGGGGCCGGCGGTGACATGACCCCGGTACAGGGCGGCGCGCTGACGCATGCCGACCAGGCCCTGTCCACCGGGGTGTTCGGCGGTGGCGCGGCGTGCCGGGCCGGAGTCCTCGGCGGTGACGTGCACGGTGCCGCCGTCGGTGCCGACATCCACCGTGACGCGGGTGTCGACGGCCGCGTGCTTGAGGGTGTTCGTGAGGGCCTCCTGGACGATGCGGTAAGCGGTGAGCTGCACTCCCTTGCCGAGCGTGGTCAGGTCGCCGTCGGTGCGCAGCGTGGCGGCGGGGCCGGCGGCCCGCACACGGTTCAGCAGCGCGGGGAGGTCCCCCAGGGTCGGCTGCGGGGCGAGGGGGGCGTCCGCCGTGTCGGGAGCACGGTCATCGACGACGGTGAGCAGGTGGCGCAGCTCCGCCAGGGCTTCGCGACCGCTGTCGGCGATGAGGTGCAGGGTGTCGGCGGAGCGTTCGGGGCGGGTCTTGGCAAGGGCTGCGGCCCCGTCGGCCAGGCCGACGATCACGGCGAGGGTGTGGCCGAGGATGTCGTGCATCTCCCGCGAGACCCGGGTGCGTTCCTGCGCGGCCGCCAGACGGGTCTGCTGGTCCCGCTCGGTCTCCAGGGCCACGATGTAGGCCTTGGCCAGGCGGCCGGTCAGGGCGAGTCCCGCGCAGGCGGTGACAGCCAGCATGGCGAGGACGGTGATCATCTCGGGCCGTTTGGCGTGCCGCAGGTAGCCGCTGTCCCAGAACGTCCAGGCCCACACGATGAGTTGGGCCGCCGTGACGGTGCAGGCGGCGGCCAGCTGACGCGGGGTGCCGTAGCGGCCGACGTTGTAGAGCGCGACGATCCGTGCGGCATCGGCGCCGTTGAGGACGTGCAGGGGCAGGGCCAGCAGCGAGGCGATGGTCGTCAGGGCGAAGACCGGGCCGGGGCGGTGCTCGCGCCACAGCAGGGGCACGGTGTAGGCGAGCGTGAGGACGATCTCGCCCGGCAGATGGGCGCGATTTGCCGGGTTCAGCAGCGAGGGCAGACCCAACACGGCGCAGAACGCGGGCACGGCCCACCGCCGCACATGCGGGTGGTGCCGGTCAAGCATCCGCCACGCGGCCAGCCCGCTGATGATCGACACCGTGACACGCTGGTCCGGGTCGCTGGTCAGCGACCGCGGCAGCCGGGAGGCGTGCGCGGCAGTCCGGTGTGCGGACGCCGGGGTGGTCGGGTCGGTCATGACAGATGGCCTTCGCGCTCCGGGGCAGGCCGCCCAACGGACTTCGGGGGTGTGACCTGCGGGCAGGGGTGTGAGGGTCCCGGACGGCCGGTCCGGCCGGGAGGGCAGGGCGGCGACCTCCGCTGCCGGGGTCCGGGGACCGCCCACCGGCCCTCGGGGGAAGGACCGACGGGCGGGGTCGAGGTCCGCCTAGCCGAGCGGGGCCGGCGCGGCCGGTTCCTGGCCGATAGGGGGAAGTCCCTGGCCGGCGGGGGTGGGCACATGGCCGCCTCGGTCGCGTGCGTCGAGGACGCGCCGCAGCTTCTCGCCCTCGATATCCACCTCGGGCAGGACGCGGTCCAGCCAGGCGGGCAGCCACCAGGCCCGGTCCTGGAGCAGGGTCATGACGGCCGGGACGATGGTCATGCGGACCACGAAGGCGTCGAAGAGGACCGCGGCGGCCAGGCCCATGCCGATGGACTTGACCAGGGCGACATCGTCGAGGAGGAATCCGGCGAACACCGAGATCATGATGACGGCCGCGGCGGTGACGACGCGGGCCCCGTGCCGGAAGCCGGTGACGACCGCTTCGGTGGGCGAGGCGCCATGGACGTACGCCTCGCGCATCCCGGAGACGAGGAACACCTCGTAGTCCATGGCGAGCCCGAAGACGACACCGATCAGCAGGATCGGCAGCAGGCTGACGATGGGCGCGGTCTCGTCGACCCCGAAGAGATCCTTCAGCCAGCCCCACTGGAACACGGCCACCAGCACGCCGAGGGTGGCGACCACGCTGAGCAGGAAGCCGAGGGCGGCCTTCAGCGGGACGAGCACCGAGCGGAACACCACCAGCAGCAGGATCAGGGCCAGGCCGACGACGATGGCCAGGTAGGGCACCATCGCCTCGCCGAGCTTGGCGGAGACGTCGATGTTGACCGCGGTCGTGCCGGTCACCATCACCTGCGCGCCGCTGTCCTTCTCCACCGTGCCGCTGCGCTCACGTATCTCGGCCACCAGGTCCACCGTCGCCCGGCTGGTGGGTGAGCTGCCCGGCACCACGGTGATCAGGGCCACGTCACCGGCCTGGTTGAAGACCGGGGGCCGTACGGTGGCGATGTCGCCGAGGCCGTCCAGCATGGCGGTGGTGTCCGTGGCCGCGGCCTTCGCGTCGTCGCTGCCCCGCGCGTCGACCACGACGGTCAGCGGGCCGCTGAAGCCGGGCCCGAAGCCCTTGCTGAGCGTGTCGTAGGCCACCCGCTGGGTGCTGCCGGGGGCGGCCATGCTGTCGTCGGGCAGGGTCAGGCGCAGCGACAGCGCCGGGAGGGCCAGCACACCGAGGCCGACGACGGAGGCCAGCAGCATCTTCCCCGGGTGGCGGGCGACGAAGCGGCCCCAGCGCACTCCCATCGAGGTGCGGCGGCCGCGCTGGATGGCCCGCATGCGAGGTGTGGAGAGACGGCTGCCCGCCACGCGGGTGCCGGTGAAGCCCAGCAGGGCCGGCAGCAGGGTCAGGGCGACCAGGACCGCGATGGTGATGGCGAAGGCCGCGGCCAGACCCATGGTCGTCAGCATCGCGATGCCGATGACGGACAGACCCACCAGCGCGATGATCACCGTCAGTCCGGCGAACACCACCGCCGAACCCGCCGTCCCCAGGGCCCGTCCCGCGGCCTCCTCCGGCTTGTGCCCCTCGCGCAGCTCACCGCGGTAGCGGGAGACGATGAACAACGCGTAGTCGACGGCCACCGCCAGACCCAGCATCAGCGCCAGGGTCCGCGCGTTGGAGGCCATGTCGACGAAGGACGAGGCGATGGTGACGCCGATCAGCGCGATCCCGACGCCGACGATCGCGGACAGCAGCGGCAGCCCGGCCGCGACCAGCGAACCGAAGGTGATCACCAGCACGAACGCGGCGACCAGCAGACCGATGAGTTCCCCGGCGTTGCTCTCCCTGTCGTTCACGACCGCGTTGCCGCCCAGGCTGACGGTCAGGCCCGCCTCGGCCCCCTGCCGCACGACCTCGCGCAGCGCGTCGGAGGCGGCGGTGGACATCTCCGCCTGCGGTACGGCGTAGGTGACCTGGGCATAGGCGATGGTGCCCGAAGCCGACACCAGACCACTGGAGAAGGGATCCACGACATTCGCCACCTGCGGCGCCCTGCGCAAGTCGTCGACCAGGGCCTCCGCCCGCGGCTTGTGCGCGGCCGCCGTCAGCCTCTCGCCGTCCGCCGCCTCGATGACCACGCGGGCGGTGGCACCCGAGGCGGCGGCCTGCGGGAACTCCTTCTCCAGCAGGTCGATGGCACGCTGCGACTGGGTGCCGGGAAGGGTGAAGTCGTCCGTCGTGCTGCCGGAGACGCTGCCGACGCCGATGCCCGCGGCGACCAGCAGCGCGAGCCAGGCCAGCAGCACCAGTCTGCGCCGCCGGAAGGCGAATCGGCCGAGCCGATAGAGGAAGGTGGCCACGAAAATTACTCCCACCAGGAGAAATGAGGATGTGTGAAGCGGGCCTGTCCGGCTCCGGACTCACAACGTAGAAAGTGGATGCGCCCGGCTTGAGCTACTTGAGGCGGAATTCGCGCCTCAGCCGGTACCCCGGTACCGGCCGACGTCATCCCCGAGGAGGAGCCACCGGGCGTCAGTCGGCCGCGTGCGCGGCCAGCAGCGTCACGGTCTCGTCCCACAGTTCCTTCTGTATGCGGGGATCCCGGCCGGGCTCGGGGCACTCCAGCGGCTTGGCGTCCCGCACGGAGAAGTAACCGCCGCTGGTGTGCGCGAAGGCGGGGTCGGTGGCCAGCCGGACGATGATGCCGGCGCCCTTGCGCGGGTCACCGACGTGCAGCGTGTTCAGGACGCCCTGGAGGATCCTGGAACCGGGCAGGTCCCGGCCCAGGCCGGTGGCGTTGAAGCCGGGGTCGCAGCAGTTGACGGTGGTCTTGGCGGGATCCAGGTGCCGGGCGAGTTCCTGCGTCCACATGATGGTCATCAGCTTGGTCCGCCCGTACAGGGACATCGACTCCCGGCGGGTGTAGGGGGCGACGTGGCGCAGGTCCTCGGCCGGCGCGATCGCCTTGGCCTGCCGGGACGCCTCGGAGGCGACGTTGACGATCCGCGACGGTGCGGACGCCAGGAGCCTGCTGGTCAGCGCCTGGGTCAGGACGAACGGACCCAGGTAGTTGACCGCGGTCATCTCCGCGAAGCCCTCGGTGGTGATGCGCTGGGAGAACGCGTGCAGTCCGGCGTTGTTGACCAGCACGTCCACCCGCGGGTAGTACGCGGCGATCTCCTCGCCGACCCGGTGGGCCTGCGAGACCAGGCCCAGGTCCGCGTGGAAGACGTCGACCTGCATATCACCGGCCACCGCCGTCAGCTCGGCCACGAGGGCGTCGGCCTTGATGCGGGAGCGGGCCACCACACCGACGCGGTAGCCGCGGTCGGCCAGGTCGAGGGCGGCGACGCGACCCAGACCGGAGGTGGCTCCGGTGATCACGGCAACGGGGCGGTCCATGACTTCCCTCCATTTGTGAGGTACCTCATCACTTCTTGGCCGGAGCCTACCCGACACCATGGGCCGGCACGAAGTGATCACCGCCGGAAGGGCCGTGAACAGAGCAGGACTGCCGCGAAGGGTCGCCGGAATCCGTCCGGCAACGGGACGACGCCAGCGGGACCAGCCGGCGGTTCTCCCTGGCGGACCCGACCGGCGGCTATGTGCGCCCGATCAACCACCACAGCGCCAAGGCGGCCGAGGTCGCGGGCGCCTCCACGTCCGACGGGGCGCGTCGGCCAGTACACCGACTCAGACGGAACCGGCCGGCAACGGCAGCCGGAGGACGCGCAGACGGCCACTCACCCACGAACCGACCTCCCCCCCGAACCGGCAGGTGCCGGGCGGGAGTATCTCGGTCATGGCTACGGCGCCACGGCACCATCGGTGAGGAGTGCCTCGGCCGCTTCCCACAACTCTGCCTGGACGGCGGGGGCGCGACCGGGTTCCGGGCATCGCGGCAGCCCGGCGTCGCACACGGAGAAGTAGCCCCCGCCGGCGGCGACGTTGCTGATCCGCGCCGGCCGGGCGGCGTCGCGCCCCGTGGCCGTGAGCAGGCCGGTGAGGGCCTGGGGCAGCGCGAACGGGCTCAGGTAGTTGACCGCGGTCGTCTCGACGAAGCCCTCCGCGGTGACGCGCTGACTGAAGGCGTGGAGAGCGGCATTGCCGGCCAGGACGTCGAGCTGCGGGTAACGGTCGATCGACCTCCGCTGCGACGCGGCGCGTCCGGGACAGGAGTGCGAGGTCGACTGGAAGACATCGACCTGGACGTCGTCGGCCACGGTCTCCGGTTCGGCCACGGGGGCTTCGGCCTCGCCGCGGGAACGGGCCACCACGCCGATGTGGCAGTCGCGGCCGGCGGGTGAGAGGGCTGCGCTACGGCCCGGTCCGGAGGTGGATCCGCTGATCAGGGCTACGGGGCGGCGCATGCGTGGGACCTCACGATTATATTGTGGGAGGATACCCGGCACCATGAACGAGCAGGAAGTGACGACCTCCAGCGCAGGACCGGAAGAGGTGGGACTGTCGTTCCTCGCTCTGGCCCACAGCGTTCGAGAACGCGTCGACCGACACATGACCACAGCCACGGGACTTTCCCTGTCCCGTGCGAAGGTCCTCCAGGTACTGGCCGGCCGCGGTCCGCTGCACCAGGCCGAGCTCGCCAAAGCCCTTGAGCAGGCACCGCGCTCGGTCACCCAGATCGTGGAGGGCCTGGAGCGGCTCGACCTGGTCACGCGTACCGGCGACTCGCACGACCGGCGACGCAAGACCGTGTCCGTCACGGACAAGGGGCGGGCAGTCCTGGCATCCGCCGAGCAGGCGGGAGCGGAGATGCTCCAGCAGCTCTTCGGCTCTCTCGACCGACGGCAACTGGCCGCCTTGGACCAGTTGGTCGCTCGCGTCGGTACAGCCGTCTACTGAGGTTTTCATGGTGGGGCCGGTGGTGCGAGGGTCAGGCCGGTGGCGGTGAGGCAGCCGTCGATCAGGTGTGGCCGGAGCGGGATCCTGCGTAACTGTCGGCGGAGGACCCGGTCGAGGTCGTCGGGTGCTCGATCTGCTGTCTGGCATGTTGGCCCACGCCCTTGAAGCCGAGAAGCTGCTCACACCGGAAACCCGCCGCCGAACCCTTGTCCTGCGCATCCGCGCCTTCGTCCGGAGCCACCTGAAACGACCCGCACCTGACCCCTCACACCATCGCTGCCGCGCACCACATCTCCACCAGCTACCTGCATCGTCTCTTCCAGCATGAAGGGGAAACGGTCGCCACCTGCATACGCCATCGGCGCCTGGAGCACGTCTGCCGCGACCTCGCCGACCCGGCTCTTGGCACTACACCTATCCACGCCATGGCTGCCCGCTCGGGCTTCCCCCGCGCTGCCGACTTCACCCAGGCCTTGCGACTACGGCGTCCCGCCCAAGGAGTACCGGCTCCGAGCCCAGCGCATCGCAGAGTAGACGCATCGCCAAGCAGGTGTGCACTCAGTGCTAACGAGCGGTTCGGCCCCTGGCAGACCGTCCACGGTCGTTTCGCCTCGCCGGGACGCCTCGCGCGCACGGGCATGACGCGCCGACCAGCCATATGTCGCCGGGACCCGACGTCCGTGGTTACGGCACCAGCCGGCAGGCCGCCCTTCTCGCGTGGGATGTGCGCACGGCCAGGGTTTTGGGCCATAGCATGAGCTCTGTACATATTTTCGAAGACCGATCGCCTTACCGCGGTGATCAAAATCCCGTGCAGACCGACGGGCGCGGCGCACCTCGCACATCGCAGGGGCAGGCAGCGATCGAATAGCCCTTCCGAGGCTTGTCGCGGGCCTGAGCGGCATCGGTTTGAGCGTCTGGAGTTCGTACTCCCTGTGGAGGTCGGGATGAGAGTTGTTGTTGATCTTTCCCGATGTGAAGGGTATGCGCAGTGCGCGTTCCTGGCTCCGGAGGCGTTCCGGATGCACGGTGAGGAAGCACTGATGTACGACCCGAACCCCGACGACACCCAGCGCGACCTTGTGTTGCGCGCCGCGGCAGCCTGCCCGGTCCAAGCGATTCTGGTCGACTGGCTCCAGGGACAGGACGCCCCGGTGGAGGCGTCGGCGCCGTGACCAGTGCCGACACCCTGCGGGCGTTCAAGCGCGATGGCCGCATCGTGGTGGTCGGGGCGTCACTGGCCGGACTGCGGGCTGCGGAGGCTCTGCGCGCCGAGGGTTTCGCAGGATCGTTGACCATGATCGGTGACGAGCTGGGCGAGCCCTACGACCGGCCTCCCCTGTCCAAGCAGGTACTGACCGGGTGGGTGCCGGCCGGGAACACCACTTTGCCACGCCGTCGTGGCATCGACGCGGAGTGGCTGCTGGGCGTGCCCGCCGGCGGGCTGGACCTCGCGTCGAACCACGTACGACTCGCCGACGGATGCGAGGTTCCCTTAGACCGGGCGCTGATCGCTACCGGGGTACGGGCCCGGCCGTGGTACATCGAGTCCGAGGCGGCTCTGGACAGGGTGCTCGTCGTGCGTACGCGCGAGCATGCCGAAAGCTTGCAGCGAGCCCTCGCCGCCGGGCCTTCCCGCGTTCTGATCATCGGGGGAGGATTCACCGGCTCCGAGATCGCCTCCGTCTGCCGGGAGCGGGAACTGCCGGTGACGGTCGCCGAACTCGCAGCAGCCCCGCTGGCCGGGGCGCTGGGTACCGTGATCGGTGAGGTTGCGGCGGACTTGCAGCGCGCTCACGGCGTCGACCTGCGTTGCCGTGCCAAGGTCACCCGACTTGAGGGCGACGCTCAGGGGCGGTTTCGCCGTGCTCACTTCGACGACGGCAGTACGGTCGACGCAGATGTGGCGGTCGTGGCACTCGGGAGCATCCGCAACACCGAGTGGCTGCGGGAGTCGGGACTGGCGGTGGGCGTGTGGGGAATCGCCTGCGACACAGGCTGCCGCGCCCTCGACATCAGTGGCCGAGCCACCGACGACGTCTTCGCCGCGGGAGACGTGGCACGTTGCCCGCATCCCCTCTACGAAGACCGGCTCATCTCACTGGAGCACTGGGCCAACGCCGTCGAGCAGGCCGAGGTCGCGGCACACAACATGCTCAGCGCCGAGGCGGATCGTTGGCCGTATCTGTCGATCCCGGTGTTCTGGTCGATCCAGTTCGGCGTCAACATCAAGTCCGTCGGCGTGCCGACGTTCGCCGACGAGGTGGTCGTCAGCCAGGGATCGGTGGACGACCACCGTTTCGTCGCCGCATACGGCTATCGGGGCCGCGTCACGGCTGCCGTGAGCTTCGACAACGCCAAGTGGCTGCACCACTACCGACGGTTGATAGAGACGGCCGCACCTTTCCCGCCACGCTGCCCCACGCCGGACCAGCCGACCGACGCAGAACCGGTACCCGTCGGCCTGCCCGGCCCCAGCCTGCTCGCTCAGGGCGCCACCGCCGTCGTCACCGGCCGGGCCCGGGCGAGCGCCGTATAACGGCCGTACACCAGCGTCGGCAGAAGGAGGGCCGGATGACCACGACCGAGACTCCCGGCGCACTGCGACGGATCTTCGACTACTCCGCCCGGACCGACCCGTACCCGCTGTATGCCGAGTTGCGCGAGACCCCGGTGGCTCTGCAGGAGGACGGCAGCTACGTCATCAGCACCTATCGCGAGATCACAGACGTCCTACATGACCCGCACCTGAGCTCCGATGTGCGCAATCTGTCGCGTCCGATGCCCCCACTGGAGGAAGGCGTCACGACTGCGTTCATCAAGAGGGACCCGCCCGAGCACGATCGCCTGCGGCGTATGGCGATGCGCCACTTCGGCCCCCCGCACTCCCCCGGGTTGGTGGTCGGCATGGAAAGCGACCTGACCGCCACCGTGAACGGCCTGATCGACGATTTCGCGGGCAAGGAGCGGATCGATGTCGTCGACGATTTCGCCTGCCGGTTCCCTGTAACCGTGACCTGCCACTTGCTCGGCGTTCCACGCGAGGAGGAACCGCGGTTCCACGTCTGGGTGAACGACATCATGAACTCGGTCGACTACGACCCCGAGACCGACCCGAGGGAGAAGCTGCACAAGGGCGTACAGGCCCGCAAGGACTTGCGCCGGAGCCTCGGCGGGCTGGTGGAACAGCGCCACGGCCGGTCGGGCGACGGTCTGCTGGCCCGGCTGGCCAACGATGACGGGCCCGACGGCCGGATGACCGACGAAGAAATCGTCGCCACGGCCAAGCTGCTGCTCATCGCCGGCCATGAGACCGTCGTCAACCTCATCGCCAACGGCATGCTGACGCTGCTGCGCCACCCGCAGGTGCTTGAGCGGCTGCGCCACGAACCCGACCTCGTCGCGCCGCTGGTCGAGGAGTTGCTGCGCTATGAGCCCTCCGTGCACATCATTCCCTGGCGGGCGGCGTACAGCGACATCACCGTAGCCGACACCGTCATCCCCAAAGGCTCGCAGATCATGCTCATGCTGGCCTCGGGCAGCCGCGATCCGAAGCGCTTCCCCGACCCCGACCGCTTCGATCCGGATCGGCGTGACAACCAGCACCTGGGGTTCGGCAGCGGCATCCACTCGTGCTTCGGCGCCGCGCTGGCCCGGCGGGAAACCCAGATCGCGCTGACCGAGCTGGTACGCCGACTCCACCGCCCCAGGCTGGTCGCCGATCCCCCGCCGTACCGGCCCAGCCCCATTCTCCGGGGGCCGATCCATCTGGACGTCGAGCAAGGTGGTGATTGACACGGCAGCCGAGACCAGCGGCAAGGTCGCGCCATGGCCTGCTCCGCTGCTGGCCGGGCGGCGCCGGGGGCCTTCAGTCCGTCGCCGCCGGTATCCGGGCGATGTCCACCTCGCCGGCGTTGATCAGCGCCTCGCGCAGCTGCGTTTCGGCGTCGGTGTGCGCGGGATCGTAAGGGCCGCCGCGGCCTGGAGCAGGACGCGGGCGTGGGGCAGGACGGCAGACGGTCCCCCGACGAGCGCATCCCGGCTGCCGGGGTGGGCGGCGGCCAGCACCGGCAGGAGCAGAGCAATCACGACCATGACGCCTCCCGGTGGAGCACAGGTCACGGGAACGCGGTGGCGGTGCCTTCTCGTCAAGGCTGGTCCGAACGGGGGGACGGCGCTCGTTCGACGCGAGAGCGTGTAGGCCGTTCGGGTGGCATTCGGACCGCTGAGGTCACCGGATCGGAGTTCCGACAGCACGGGGCCTGCGTGAGAGGGCCAGGCGAGCGACCCTGAAGGCGGGGCCCGCATTCGGCTCTGTGCCTCCTGCGGGGCCCGGCTGCCGAGAAGCGCGTCGGCCAGGTGGCCGTACTGCGACGACATGTGCCGGGCCCAGGCGTACCAGGCCCGGCGAGCCTCCGACCGGATCATGGCCCTGGGAATGCTGCTGGCCGAAGCGGAGTGGACCGGGGAGATGGCAAGGCCAGCCGATCCGCTTGATCTCGGTCAGCGCCGGTGTGAGCCCTGAAGCACGCGTGAGCTTGCTCTGCTACCCGCCGGGGTGGGGCGGAACCTGTGACTGAAGTTCAGGGCGATGTCCAGGGCGAGGAAGTTCTGTCCGCTGTCCGTGCGAGCGCGCAGCAGGATGCGGAGCTCGGCCACCGGAATCGCTTCGGGGAGCTGGAGGTTCCATGTCTGCTGCCACGGTCCGGCAGCCGGCCTGAGGTCGCCCGAGAGCCTTGCGCCCAGGGTTTCGAGCAGGTTGGGCAGTCTGTAGTTTCTCTCTAGCATCTTCACCGGCCCGTATTTCGTGATCACGTTGCAGGTGACCCGGGTCAGGTCGACGGGCTCCTTGAGGTGGCCGTTCATCTCCCAGCATGCCTGGTGCCCCAGCCAGGGCAGCGCCGGAGTCAACGTGACGGCGAGGCCGCCCAGGACGTAGGTGTCGTCGCTCACGTCTTCCACCAGGCGGATGCTCATGTCACTCCTCACCCGTTTGCGAGCCGGGAAAGCGCGGGGCAGACAGCCGGGGGTGGCGGACTGAGAGCACACCGGCGGTCACAAAGCCGCAGGTGGGACGGCCAGGGAAGGCGAGGGGTGGCCGCGCGGACACCGGCTGCCGCTCGCCCGGCATCCGGAACCGGCAGGCTGTAGGGGGCGTGACCGCCACGCACATGGGCCAAAATGGGACCCCGGCCCGATTCCGGCGGGCCGGGGCTCCATCAGTGAGCGGTCGGCCGCGGTCTAGTACTCGTCGTGGTGACGCTTGATGACCCGGAAGCTGGCCACCACACCGTCCTCGATGTCGATGCCCTCGGTGCAGCCCGGCTCCACGCCGTAGCTGGAGCTGTGCGGGCCGACGGTGGCGATGGGAGCGCCGTTGTCACAGACGGCCCCGCGGAAGACCTCGACGGCCTTGCGGCTTTCGTTACGGACGTTCAGGGTCTTCGCGCCCAGACCGCTGACCACCGTGATGCAGTCACCCGGACGCGTGGAGTACGACCGCTCGTTGATCTGGATACGGCCCTCGTCCTCGCCCCGCCCCTCGTTGTCCTCGTCCCTGTCGTTGTTGCCCCGGCCCTTGTCGCCCCGGCCCTCGTTGTCCTTGCCGTTGTTGCCCTCGTTGCCCTTGCTGTTGCTGTTGCCGTTGCCGTTGCCGCCGGTTACGGCGGCAACGGCGGCCGGGGCCTGCTGGGGCACCGAAGCGGAGGCGGCCGAGGCGTAGGTGATGCCGGTCGCGGCCACAGCGGCGGCAGCCGACACAACGGCGGTGACCACGGTCGAACGAACCTTCATCTCACGATCTCCTGTCGCACAGAGAGACGCCGGCCCCTCGGCCGGCTCGTGAATGAACTTACCCATAACCGGAATGACAGGCATATCGGAAGATCGGGGATACAGCTCCGAACAGGGCATTCTTGGGCCCTTCGCAATGAACTGACAGAGGATCACATCAGCTAAAGAAAAAGCAGATTGACACATTATTAGGCTTTCCAGGTGACATTCTGACGCCTCCTCACTCCCGTAATGACGGCGCGTCGCTGCGGACGCGATGAACTGAGCCGTGTTAGGCGGCGCCGCGCCGGAGCCCGCCGGCGGGCCTCACAGCCCGACAGGAGATCGCAGAACACCTCGGTCATACCGGGCCTCCGGCGCCATGCGCAGACGGACGAGCCGGGACGGCGGCCGAACCGTCCGGCCAGGTGCATGCGCGGTGCCGCTCGCCTGCAGGTGGGCTGTGGACAGTCGTCCGGCAGTTGTCCGGATCCGTGGTTCTGCGGTGAGGACGAGGAATCTCCGTCCGAACGCATCGCGGCCTACGTCGAAGCCCTTTTGGAGCGGTGGCGTGACATCACCGAGGATGTGGAGGAAACGTTCCCCTGGGCTGCGGGACCGTTGATCGGTGGGGCCGGCGGCCCAGTCATCTACTTCGCGTTGCGGTGGGACAGGGCAGAGGAGGCGTCCGCCCATGCGGCAGCCCTCGCCGACTCGATGGGGCTGATCTGCTTCGATCCCCAGCAGGGACAACTCAGACCCTCATGGTCCCGGCCAGGCGGCGGTAGCCGATCAGAAGTGCCGCCAGACCGACGAAGGCGAGGAAGTGCTCAGCCTTGCGTTCGTAGCGGCGACGATCGTGCGTTCCAGGCGGTGGGTCTCGGCCGCCGACAGTTTCGCCAGCTGACTGAGCGCGGGCTCCACAGGGGCGACCTGGGACCGGCGCGGTGCGTGCCGGCCGCGAGCAAGTATGTGACAGCGGTGGGCGGTACGTCCCTGACCACCTCCTCGAACACGCGCGGCTGGACCGACACGGTGTGGAGCGGCGCCGGCTCCGGCTGCGCCACGTACGACGCCAAGCCCAGCTGGCAGAAGGACACCGGCTGCGCCAACCGCACGGTGGCGGACGTGTCCGCGGTCGCCGACCCGAACACCGGCGTCGCGGTCTACGACAGCTACCGATCGGCCACCGGCTGGATGGTCTTCGGCGGCACCAGCGCCTCCGCCCCGCTGATCGCGGCGACCTACGCGCTGGGTGGCGCCCCGTCCTCCGTCTCCTCCCCGGCGTGGTTCCCGTACGCGCACACCTCGGCGCTGTACGACGTCACCAGCGGCTCCAACGGCAGCTGCGGCGGCTCCTGCCTGTGCACCGGCACCACCGGCTACGACGGCCCGACCGGGCTCGGCGTCCCCAACGGCACCGCCCCCTTCACCGGCTGAACAGTCCGATGGACTGAGCCGGTTGGCAGTCTGCAGCACCGGAGGGCCAGGATCGCCGCCGCCTGTTAGAGGCGCTTCTGGTCCTCCGCGACCGGGTCGGAAGTCGGCGACAACGGTGCTGGAGAGCGAGTCGGAGAAGCACCTGGCATTGTTCCGGGCCCGACTACCGACTCCAGCAAAATCGGTCGTGCCCCCTGGTCGGTAACGGCGTCTCCAGCACGCGGACCGTTTCCGCGTGTGGGATCGAGTGCTCAGCTCATGCGGGTCAGCTGGTCGTCAGGGCGGTGTCGTCCACCACGAAGCCGGTCTGCAGAGAGGAGTCCTCCACGCTGTTGAACTTCACGGTGACCGTCTGGCCCGCCAGCGAGGACAGGTCGAAGGTCTTCTGGGCATGGTCGCCCTGCCGGAGCGGCGAGCAGACTTCAACGTATTGGGTCGCCGGGCGTAGGCCCCTGGTGCGTTGACAGGCGATAACCAATCCCGTTCTGCCTGGTCAGACGTCTGTCCGCTACTCGGCTGGCATGCTCTGAGCGCTGTGTCGATGCATGCGCTCCTCCGACGTCTCCCTTGTGCCGCTTGACGCTGCCGGCCGAGCCGCAGCGGCCCTGGCCGGCCGGGACTCCCCGCGACCCGCGATCGACTCCGCCAACCAAGTCCTCGCCGACAACGCAGCCACCATCAATGCAGCTCTCGCTCTCGGGGCAGACCGCATACGCGACCAGTTGCTTATCAGCGCGGAACAGCTCTCCCGGACCCTCGCCACGGCCGACTGGAGCTGGTGCGACCAGCTCACCCGGGCGTCCCTCGCCCTGGGCCGACTCACACAGGAACGAATTCGCGCCCTCGACGGCATCAACCTGACCGTCGACACCGCAGCCTTGAACCGTCTACTGGACGACCTGGACACCTGGCGAGACCTCACCCGGGAACAGCGGGACCAAGCGCTGGACGCCGCGCAAACCGCGTGCGCGACCATGGCCACCGCACCCGGCGGTGACGTCCTGCCTGACGATCTCGCCGCGGCCGTCTGTGACATCGCGGACGCGGAAATCGACTACCATCCGGTCACGGTGAATCGTCAGGTTTTCATCGTGTTCGTCGGGGCGGTAGTTCTACCGTCGCTGATGACACTGTCGTTCTCTAGCCCCGCGGAGGGCATCATGAGCAAGGGCATCGAGGTCGGCGCGCTGGCCGTGCTCGCGGCGCAGGCAGCCGGCGCCCTGTGGGACCGCCGCAATGACGGCCAGGGAGGGAACCAGTCGATCTCCCAAGACGACTGACCACTGGCTGGGCACCGCCCTTCCTTGCGGGAAGTGGCGGTGCGCTGACGAGTGCGTAGAGGGATATTCCCACTTGGCGGTAGTTGCACGAGAGCAGGAGAGCCCCTACCCCCAGCCTGACAAGGCGTCCCGGAGAACCTCCACCTCGCATTCTTACGAGTTGGTGCGTGATAGCGGGTGAGGTGTGTTTGCCTTGCTCACAGCCGTCTTCAGATGTTGGCCGTGCGGTCGGAGCCCATCCGTCAGCGTCCGCAGACGCAGACCGGGACGGTCGGGGACCGCGCACCCCCGCTCCGCCAGGAGCGTGCGCACCTCTCCGATCGCACGGGTGACCGTGGAACGGTCGACACCGAACAGCAGGTGACGGTCGGAGAATTGGCTGGGCCCGCAGAACGCAAGGCCTCCATGCCGCCCTCGCGCCAGGCACGGCGCCAGCGTTCCACTGACCGGACACTCACCCGCAGGTCCTTCGCGATCACCGCGGCCTTCTCGCCCGCCGCGAACCTCTCACCGGCCCGGAACCGGATCTTCTCCCGAAATGACCGACGCGCAGCGGTCAGGCCCCACCCTCCGGATAACGCACACCCCGGCATATCACAGGGATCATGAACCGTCACCACCCGACGACAACCCGAAAACCTCAGTAGGTGCCGCGCTGGTCTTCTGACGAAGATCATCGCTCATCGGTGGAGGAACGGGCGTCCGGCCTGAGACCCGGCATCTGTCAGTGCTCGCTGGTGGCGACGTAGGTGCCGTGCCAGGTGTGATACCACACGGCGCCTGTAGAGGCATTGACCGAGAGCATGCCGTTGATCTTCCCGGAGCGCATGGTGTGGAGCGTGTAGTAGCCCGGGAACGCATCGGGTTCGTCGGCGGTCAGGCCACTGCCCCGATCACGCAGCCACCGCTGGGCGCGGCGCTGGGCCTCGTCGGGGGAGAGCCGGGTCCCTGTCTGACCGCGAGGGTGCATGCCGTAGTCGGTGTTCCACATCATCGCCGGGCCGTACTCGATCCCGGTGTCACCGTCGGCCGGGTCGACGAGGATCTCGGTGGCCGGCTTCCCGGAAGGTGTCTCCAGTTCGGCGTAGAAGTTCTTCGAGAACTGCATGACCTCGCCGACGCGCAGGCCAAGCCGGTGAGCGAAGGCGTCGGCGTGCCGACGCGCCTGGTCGAGGGTCTTCACCGGGGTCCCGTCGCCGCGCTGCCAGTAGTGCCCGCCCATCATGCCGGGGCCCCACGAGCAGTCGTTGCCCATCATGCCCGAGCCCATGCCGGGCCCCCATGAGTCCCAGTTGTCCCAGTCGTCGCCCGATGTCGGACCCCAGCAATCGCTGCCGGAGGGGCTCGACCGCGCGGTGGCCCGGCTGAGGGATGTCCCACTGAATGTGTTGCTGTTGCCTGCCACGCATCCGGTGGCCAGCGTGCCCGCCATCGCGAGGGCAGCCAGTGCGGCGGCGGTGCGCCTGTTCCTGCTGCTCATGATCCTCACCCTCTGGACCTTCCCTTCGCATCCGCCCGACCTGGGCAGACACGGGGCCTCTTGCCTTCAGTGTCTCTCCGGGCGTAGCGAACCGCCGAGGGCCGTCCGGACCTGCCGGTCCCCCGGTCGGCCCTCGCATGTCCCGGTTTCAGCGCCTCCCAAACTGGTGCACAAACGCTGCTCAAACTCGGGTTCTGGCTCATGTTCCGTGGTCCGGCCACGGGGAGTGACTGTGGGCCGGTGAGCCAGGTCTGCGAGGTTGCCTGAAAATGGCTGTCCGTTCGGGTGGTTGGGCCGACAGTTCGGGCCCGTGGATGACCTTGAGGTTCGGCTGAAGGATCTGTCGTTCCCGGCGGTGGCGGACGTGGGGGTGCTGTCGTTAGACGTCACCGTCGCGAAGTCGAATCGTGTTCATGGCTCCTACCTGCGGTTTCCCGCTGACGTGCCGAGCGGCGGCAGCAGCGTGGTTCTCCGTCTGAGGGTGCGGCGGTTCACCTGCCCGAAAGCCTCCTGCGTGCGGCGGACGTTCGTCGAGCAGATACCTTGGGCCGCTGCAGGTGCATGGGGGCATCACCGTGGATCGTGTCGGATGAGCTGTGGGAGCGGATCGAACCGCTGCTGCCGAGGCGGGAATGCCGGTTCGGTATCCGGGCCGGAAGCCGTTGCCGGACCGGCAGGTGTGGTGCGGGATCCTCTATGTGCTGCACACTGATCACCGACGGACACGGCACCCCGCTCGCCGTCATCCTGACCGGCGGTAGCCGCAATGACGTCACCCAGCTCCTGCCCCTGCTGGACGCCGTCTGGCCCGTCCGCGGCCGGGTCGGCCGATCGCGTCGCAAAGCCGTGACGCTCTACGCCGACCGCGGCTACGACCCGACTGCTACCGCACGAGACCGGACCTTCCTGGCTCAGTACGCGGAAGACCGGCCGCTGCTGGGCGACTCTGTGGAGAACTGGCTCCACCCACTCGCCGCAATGTCGGCGTACACCCTCATACGGCTACGGCAGCCCACGCCAAGGGACCTTCTGGACATCGATCTCGATCACCTGAGTGACGACCTCATGTCCCGCATGACGGGCACTCTCGATCGAGCAGAGTTTCAAGGGCGTCCTGCGCCGCAGCAAGGCTGGTGGAGTCGACCGCATCGCCCGTACCGCCGATTTCACCGCCAAGATCCGCCAGGCGGTCGTATCTCACAGCCGGTATCACATCGAGGGCTGAATACCTGATCGCAATGCCCCGGGGGATGGCTGTCAACCTTCAGTCCTGTCCCCGCCGATCGAGTACGGCACACCGTTCATCATGGCGCCCACGGAAGGCCTCTCGTCCACGGATCCCTCATCCCGATCAGTGCCGGCCGGGGCGGGGAACGTCGCCGGTGGTCTTCACCAGGACGGCCAGGCGGCGGTGGTACTCGTCCTCGTCTATATCGCCTCGGGCGAAGCGTTCCGCAAGGATCTGCTCAGGGGTGGGTTCGAGCGGCGGGTTGTCGGTACGGTCGCCGCTCCCTCCTGACCTCGCCAAGGCGCGATACAGAAGGACGCCCAAGGCGATGATCGCTGCCCAAAGGAAGATCATGCCGGCTGACATGGCGAACCAGCCCCATCCGCCGACGTCGTGGACGTACCAGAACATCGGTGTCTCATCCCCTTCGGGACGCCGGGAAAAATGATTCCGGTGCCTGCTGTTTTCGAAGTGCCCGCTCCTTACGTTCGGTCGCGTCGCCGAGCACGTCATGAGCCGGTAAGGACAACGCGAGGGACCAATGGGCCCTCATCGCGTTCGAGTGTGCTCAGGGCGTGTCACAGCGGACGACCACGATGGCGCGAACAGGGTTGGTGTGGCCCTGGTGGCAGAGCCGTTCGTCCCCTGCCGCAGGGCCGGCGCGCCGGGATGTGATGGACGGGGACCAGGCCTCAGGCAGCAATGCCGGACGGACAGAGGTGGCCATGAACCGCTCCCCCTTCATCACACGGCTGCGCTCTCTGACCGTGGCCGTTGCCTCGGCACGGCTGGAGCCCGCCTTCCTGGCTGTCACGGCGGCGGCCTTGACCGCAGGGGGTGCTGCCTGGCTCGCCGGTGACGAGGGTCTCGCCGACCTCCTGTGGGGTCTGGGTACATGGGCCGCGGTTCTACCAGCGGTGGGCTGGGTACTCGCCGCACTTCGTCACGGCCATGCGGGCGTCGACCTGATCGCGGTTCTCGCTCTCGGTGGCACCCTCGCCGTCCATGAGTACCTGGCCGGTGCGCTGATCGCGCTGATGCTGGCCACCGGGCGGACCCTGGAGGCGGCCGCCCAGCGGCGGGCCTCGCACGATCTGCGTGCGCTGCTGGAGCACGCGCCTTGCTCGGCACGCCTCCGGACAGCGGTCGGCGTCACCACGGTTCCGCTGGCCGATGTCGCCGTGGGTGACCTGCTCGTCGTGGGTCCTGGCGAGGTTGTCCCTGTCGACGGGCGGGTGGAGGGCGTCGTGGCCAGCCTCGACGAGTCCGTGCTCACCGGCGAGTCCCTGCACGTCGAACGGGCGGCGGGTGACACGGTCCGCAGCGGGGTGGTCAACGCCGGCGGCGCCTTCGAACTGCGGGCCACGGCGGGCGAGCAGGACAGTACCTACGCCGGAATCGTGCGTCTGGCCAGGCAGGCCGGGGCCGAGTCGGCGCCCGTGGTCCGGCTGGCCGACCGCTACGCGGTCTGGTTCCTTCCGCTCGCCCTGGCGGTGGCGGGACTGGCCTGGCTGCTGAGTGGCTCGGCGGTCCGGGCGGTCGCGGTGCTGGTGGTCGCCACCCCTTGTCCGCTCCTGCTGGCCGCACCGGTGGCCATCGTCTCCGGGATCTCCCGCGCCTCACGCCTGGGAGTCGTCATGCGTGACGGTGGCGCCCTGGAGAACCTGGGCCGGGCCCGCACCCTGCTGCTCGACAAGACCGGCACCCTCACCCGCGGCCGCCCTCGCGTCCTGGACGTGTTCGCCGCACCGGGGTGGCAGCCTGCGGAGGTGCTGAGGCTGGCCGCGTCGCTGGACCAGTACTCCCCGCATGTCCTGGCCGAGGCGATCGTCGCCACCGCGCAGGAGCGGAAGCTGGTCCTGGCGGTGCCGTCCGATGTCACGGAGAAGCCCGGCCGGGGTGCCTCAGGCACCGTGGACGGACACCGGGTGTCCGTCGGCCGCGTCGACGCGTCCGGCGCCCGCCCGGCCTGGGCGAGGGCGGCGGACAACCGGGCGCTTCTCGACGGCGCGGCCGTCGCCTGGCTGACCGTGGACGGATGTCAGGTAGGTGCGGTGCTGCTCCGGGATCCCCTCCGCCCCGATGCCCCGCGCGCCCTTCGCCACCTACGGGCCGCGGGCATCGAGCGGCTGATGATGCTGACGGGCGACCGTGCGGAGCCGGCGGCCGAGGTGGGCGCCGTCCTCGGTCTGGACGACGTCCGCGCAGGGCTCGACCCGGTCGGCAAGGTCGCCGTCGTACGGGCCGAACGCGAACGCGCGGTCACCGTCATGGTGGGCGACGGTGTGAACGACGCCCCCGCGCTGGCCGCCGCGGACGTCGGTGTGGCGATGGGTGCCCGCGGCTCCACCGCCTCCTCGGAAGCCGCTGACATCGTGCTGACCACCGATCGCGTGGACCGGCTCGCCGACGCCGTGTTCATCGCCGTACGGGCCCGGCGAATCGCCGTGCAGAGTGCCCTGGGCGGGATGGCGATGTCCCTGGCCGCGATGGCCGCAGCCGCCGTCGGCCTGCTACCACCCGCCGGCGGCGCCCTCCTCCAGGAGGCCATCGACGTGGCGGTCATCCTGAACGCCCTGCGCGCGCTGCGCACGGACCAGGCCGCACAGCCGGCGCTGGCCCCCGCCGCCGAGGCGCTCATCCAACGCTTCGCCTCGGAACACAACGACCTTCAGGATGTGCTCGAGGCGGTGCACAGCGCGGCTGACCGCCTCTCCGACGGCCCCGGCCCGCAGGCTCTTGCGGCCGTCGAGGAGGCGCACCAGCTGCTCACCGATCGGCTCCTGCCTCACGAGTACGCCGAGGAGCACGAGCTCTACCCCGCCCTCGCCCCCGCTCTCGGCGGCCCGGAGGTCACGGCCACCATGAGCCGGGCCCACACCGAGATCGAACGCCTCGCCCGCCGCATCGCCACCCATCTGCAACTGGCCCGCGCCGAAGGCGGCCTGTCCCCAGGCCAGCTCGACGACCTGCGTTCCTGCCTGTACGGGCTGCACACCGTCCTCCGCCTGCACTTCACGCAGGAGGAGGAGAGCTACTTCTCGCTGGCCCAGTGAGATCCGCCAGAGGTGCGTGTCGGAGCGCTGCGCCCCGGAGGGCCGTTCGGCCCGTGCGGTGCCCGGTCAGCCCCTGTGCCACCGGGCCCCCGCCGCCGGACGCTGAACGCGGGGTCCTCCGGAGGGAGAGTTCGTGATGACCGGCATCCAGGAAGCCCCGGTGCATGCCCTGCTGGCCGACGGAACCACGGTCCGCATACGGCAGGCGGGGCCGGCCGATCGTGCGGAGGTGCAGCGGCTGTACGAGGCGATGTCACCACAGAACCTGCGGATGCGGTTCTTCTCCGTCAGCCCGGCCTCCGCCCGGCAGGCCGCCGAGCGGGTGGCCGAGGGCGACCGCCCCGGATACCGCGTGCTGGCCGCCGAGTATGAAGGGCGGCTGGTGGGGCTGGCCGAGTACGAGGTGCTGCCGGGCGGCAGCACGGCGGAGATCTCGGTGGCCGTGGCCGACGGCTGGCACAACCGTGGTGTGGGCACCCTCCTGCTGGAACACCTCGCGGACGCCGCGCGTACGGCGGGCGTCACCGCGTTCAGCGCCGACGCCCTGGCCGAGAATCACGACGTGCTGAAGGTCTTCCACGACCTGGGGCTGCGCGTCACGCGCCACTTCAACGGACCTGAGGTGCACTGCACGGTCGAACTCACCGAGGACGAGACCTACTTGAGCGCGGTCGAGGCCCGCGGCCGGGTCGCCGGCATCATCAGCCTGGAACCGCTGCTGCGGCCCCGGGCGGTCGCGGTGATCGGCGCGGGCCGCAGGTCTGGGTCGGTCGGGCGCGCCATCCTGCGGAACATCCGGAACGGTTCCTACGCCGGGCGGCTGTCCGTCGTGCATCCGGAGGCCGCCGCGATTGCCGGGGTGCACGCCTGCCGGTCCGTCGCCGAGCTGCCGCAGGTGCCGGACCTGGCCGTGATCGCCGTACCGGCGGCAGCCGTTGCCGAGGTGGCCGAAGAGTGCGGGAGGGCCGGCGTGCGCGCCCTGCTCGTGGTGTCCGCGGGCCTCGACACACACGAGAGCAGCGCACTGATGGACGCGTGCCGACGCCACGGCATGCGGCTGGTCGGCCCGAACTGCCTGGGCCTGGCCAACACCGAGGGAGACGTCCACCTGGACGCCACCTTCGCCGCACGGCATCCCGGACCAGGCACCGCCGGGGTCGCGGTGCAGTCCGGCGGAGTCGGCATCGCGCTGCTGGACGGGCTGGCCCGGCTCGGCATCGGCGTGTCGACCTTCGTCTCGCTCGGCGACAAGTACGACGTCAGCGGCAACGACATGCTCCAGTGGTGGGAGAGCGACGGGCACACCGACCTGGCGCTGCTGCACCTGGAGTCCTTCGGCAACCCCCGCGCCTTCTCGCGCACCGCCCGCCGGGTCGCCCGAGCGATGCCGGTGCTGACCGTGGACGCGGGCCGGTCGGAGGCCGGACGGCGGGCCGCGGCCTCGCACACCGCGGCGGCGGCGACTCCGACCATGACCCGGCAGGCCCTGTTCACCCAGGCAGGCATCACCGCCACCCGCACCATCGGCGAACTCCTCGACACCGCCGCCCTCTTGCACGCCCAGCCGCTGCCCCGCGGTACGAAGGTCGCCGTCGTCAGCAACGCGGGCGGGGCCGGCGTCCTGGCCGCCGACGCGTGCGTGGACGCGGGACTCGTGATCCCGCCACTCGCCGCCGACGTGGTGGACGAGCTCCGCACCCTGCTGCCCGACGGCGCCACCGCGACCAACCCCGTGGACGTCACCGCGGCCGTCGGCGAGGAGCGACTGCAGGCCTGCATAGGTCTTCTGGCCCGGCACGGCGCTGTCGACTCCGTCCTCGTGAGCCTGGTCCCCACGGCGGTCGCCACGGCCACCGGAGAAGACCTGGTACGCGCCCTGACCTCGGCCCCCGGCCCGCTCGCCCGCCCCGTCGTCGCGGTGCTCCCCGCGCAGGCGGCCCGCGTCGGGCTGCTGCCCACCGCCGGCAGGTCCACCGTGCCCGCGTACTCCGACGCCGAGGACGCGGCCCGCGCCCTGGCCCACGCCGCAGCCCGCGCCGACTGGCTCGCCCGACCCCAGGGGGCCGTACCGGAGTTGCCGGACGTGGAGACCATGCGGGCGAGGGACTTGGCCAACGCCTACCTGGAGGCCCGGCCAGAGGGCGGCTGGCTCGACCCTCGGACCACGGCCGTGCTCCTGGGCTGCTACGGCATCCGGCAGATCCCTTGGGCATGGGCCCGGGACGAGAACGAGGCGGTCGCGGCGGCCGAACGGCTCGCCGGGCCGGACGGACGCGTGGTCATGAAGGCCTACTGGCCGGGTCTGGTACACAAGAGCGAGCACCACGCCCTCCACCTGGACCTCCAGAACGCCGCACAGGTCAGGGGCGCCCACCGCGATCTGGTCACCCGGTTCGGCGACCGGATGACCGGAGTCGTCGTCCAGCCGCTCGCAGAGCGCGGCACCGAACTGTTCGCCGGAGTCGTCCAGGACGAGGTCTTCGGACCCCTCGTCGTGTTCGGCCTCGGCGGTACGGCGACCGAACTGCTCGCCGACCACGCCGCCCGGCTCGCGCCGCTGACCGACCTGGACGTGCACGACCTGCTCACCTCCCCACGCTGCTCTCCCCTGCTGTTCGGCTATGCCGGCAGCCCTCCCGCCGACCTCGGCGCCCTGGAGCAACTCCTGCACCGCCTCTCCCGGATGGCTGCGGACCTTCCCCAGCTGGCGGAGGCCGACCTCAACCCCGTGCTGGCCGGGGCACACGGCGTCACCGCCCTCGACACTCGCGTACGGGTGGTCCCGCGCAGGCCCCACGACCCGTACCTGCGCCGACTGCGCTGACCGGGCCACGACCGAGGCGCGGACAGCCCGCCGGACCGGCCGCGTAAGGAGGTGGCGGGCGACTGGCCGCGCCGGTTGTGACAAGTCCTGGACAGGCTGTCGGCGGCTTCGACGGCGTACGCCACCAGGTGACCAGGCAGCCGGTTCACCTCCCAGGCCACCTCGACGGCCTCGCGATGTGGCCGGCGTTCCCCGGTCGGGTACACGCGGCCTGCGGGACGACGGTCAGGTCCGTGTGGTCCCACAGCCGGATCAGCCGCGCCGGATAGGGACAGGGGTCCAGGGCGGCCCATTCGGGTCTGCGGCACCAGCTCGCTTCGGCGTGCACGGGCACTGGCCCGGCGATGCCCCGCGCGGTATGAGCCGAAGGGCCTACGGCCGGGTCCGGGCGGCCTGTGGTACCGGCCGCCGAGGGCGCGCACGCTGGGAACGACGGCCCAGGAAGGGAGCCGGTGCGATGACCTCCGCAACCACCATGAGTACAGCGCTTGAGCCCGTGCACCGCGAACGGCTGATGAGCCTCGCGCGTGAGGTCTCCTTCGAGGCCGGCACCCGCCTGTTCGAGGAAGGCCGGCACGCCGGCCGTTTCTGGATCGTCCGCACCGGCACCGTCGCCCTCGACCTGCACGTGCCCGGTCGCCGGCCGGCCGTCGTCGAGTCGCTCGGTCACGGTGAGCTGGTCGGCTGGTCCTGGCACTTCCCGCCGTACCTCTGGCACCTGGGCGCCGAGGCGATGACCCCGGTGCGTGCCTGGGAGTTCGACGCCGAGGCCGTGCGGGGGATGTGCGCCGCGGATCCCGCGTTCGGACGGGCCGTAGCGGGGTGGGTGGGACGTGTGGTCGCCCAGCGACTGCACGCCACCCGGGTCCGGCTGCTCGACCTGTACGCCCCCTACGGCAGCGGTGACCTGTTGTGACCGCCCGCCCGCTCCGGCGAACGGCTTCGGGAGGAAGGCATGGAGAGCAGCCCGCACCGGGTGAGTGATGTGATGACGCGGGCCGTCGTCGCGGTGAGCCGCAAGGCCCGGTTCAAGGACATCGTCGAACGCATGGAGGAGTGGAAGGTCAGCGCCCTGCCCGTGCTGGAGGGCGACGGCCGGGTGATCGGGGTGGTCTCCGAGGCCGACCTGCTACCGAAGGAAGCGCTCCGGGACAGCAACCCGGACCGGTTCACCCCGATGCGCCACCTGACCGACCTCGACAAGGCCGGGGCGATGTCCGCCGAGGAGCTGATGAGCACCCCGGCCGTCACCGTCCACGGGGACGCCACGCTCGCCGAGGCGGCACGGATCATGGCCTTGCGCCAGGTCAAACGACTGCCCGTGGTCAATGCCGAGGGCGTCCTCGAAGGCGTGGTCAGCCGCGGGGACCTGCTGAAGGTGTTCCTGCGACCCGACAACGACCTGGCGGACGAGATCCGCCGCGACATCGTCGACGTCCTCTTCCCCGCCCCGGTCGAGCCCGTGCACATCGTCGTCAGCGACGGCGTCGCGACCCTGACGGGACGCGTCGAGGACGCCGCACGGATACCCCTTGCCGCGCGCCTCGTCCAAGGCGTGGAAGGCGTCGTGGGCGTGGACTGCCGGCTCACCGCCGCCGGGTGACGCCTTCAGCGCGCACCTGTTCGGTGTTCGCCGACGCCGTCGACGCGTCCGACCGCCCAGCTCGATCGGCCGCGGGGTCCCGGCCGTTGCCCTGTGACTGCCACTGCCTTGCCTCCCCCTGCCAGCCGTTGCTGATCAGCCTCTGCCCCCGCTCCGGTTCCGCCGCTCGGGTCCGGCCTGCTCCCACTCCTGTCGCACTCGGCCGGGCGCCGCCGCAGGAGCCGCATACGGCTCCGCCGGCCGCCGGCCCAGACCGTCGCACCGGCCGGCGGAGCCGCGAGGGCGACGGTCATCACCGCCTGCGCGGCGTCGCGCCCGTCGCGCTGGGGGCGGGGAGACGATCCGGCCGGTGCAGTCGGTCCACACGGTGAGCCCGCTGCCCGCGGGGAGCCCGGGATGACCTTCGCCTGGCCGATGCGCGCCCTGCCGTCCGCGTCCGTCCAGCGCACTGCGGCCCACACCCGGCCGTCGTCGTCTCCGCTGCCGCCGGGCGGGGTCTTCGCCGCCTCGTCGGTGGTGTGACCGTGGGCGAGCACGATCCAGGTCTCGACCCGTCCCGGTGTCGCTTTGAGCGGGTTGTGCCGCCAGCGCCACAGCCTCACCCATGTCACGGTCGTGGGGGGTGTCCGTGTCAGCGGTCCGTTCCTCCGTCGGCATGCGGCCGGCCTCCGTCAGGCAGGGGCCGACCGTCACGGGTCCGGCAGATCCGGGTGGTGGTCCGGAACGGCGGGGCGGACCGCTGAGCGCCAGTCCGCGTCCAACGTGTGCCGAAGAGCAGTGCGACGGCCTCGTACCGGACGTCCTCGGCGATGTCCTGGTCGTCCCGCGGGAAGACCTTCAGCAGGTCGGACCGGCTGACGATGCCGTGCAGAGCGCCGTCAGGACCGATCACCGGCAGGCGCTCGACTCCTCTGCGAGCCATGACGCGCGCGGCGCGGGCGCAGGTCGCCTCGGGCGTCACACCGACAGCCGGAGTGGCCATCGGATCACCGGCGGTCACCGAGCGATCACGGCACATGGCCGACTGGGTCCGTGGTCATGAGGTCCGCCGACACCGGCCCGGCCCGCCCCCAGCCCGCCGCGAGAGAGGTGCCCGTTGTCCTACGTGCCGGGCAGGGGTACCCGCCAGCACAGTGTGGCACCGCCCCCGTCGGCGCTGGAGACGTCCAAGTGCCCGCCCAGCTGTTCGGCACGCTCGGCCATGTTGCGCAGCCCGCTGCGTCGGCCGTCGGGCGGAATGCCCACACCGTTGTCCGAGACCGTGAGGGACACCTCCCGGCCATCGGTCGTCACGACGATCTGGGCCCGTTCGGCGCGGGCATGGCGGGCGATGTTGGTGAGAGCCTCGGACAGGACTGCCACGATGTGGTCGGCGATCTCGTACGGCACATCCGTGTCGACGAGGCCCTCCATGCGCACACTGGGCGGGAATCCCAGTACGGGGGTTTCCCCGTCGACCAGGCGCACGATCCGGGCCCGCAGCCCCGCACCGGCGGCACCCTCGCGGGACCGCAGCCCGAAGATGGCCGACCTGATGATCTTGATGGTCTCGTCCAGGTCGTCCACGGCCCGCAGCACCCGCTCGGCGGCCTCGGGATGCTCGATGAAACGGCCCGCGCTCTGCAGCGTCATGCCCGTCGCGAAGAGCCGCTGGATGGCCAGGTCGTGCAGGTCCCGGGCGATCCGGTCACGGTCCTGGAGCACCGCGATCTGCTCGGCGTCCTTGCGGCGCTCGGCCAGTTCCATCGCGATCGCGGCCTGCGCGGCGAAGCCCTGTAGCTTCTCGGTCTCCTGGCCCGAGAACACCGGCGCGCCGGCCTCGCGGGCCACCAGCACCACACCGCGCACGCCGCCTTCCCCGGTGCCGATGGGGACGGCCACGGCGGGCCCGAGCCCGTGGAAGCGCGGCGGCTCCGGGGAGATCCGCTCGTCCTGGCACACGTCGTCGCTGGTGACCGGTGCGGCAGCGGAGAAGGCAAGGCCCATGAGAGTCGAGGACAGGGGCAGCACCAGCCCCCGGTGTGCCTGCGCGTCCATACCGACGGCGATCTCCACGGCGAGGGACTCGGTGGCCTCCATGGGCAGCGCCACAGCCGCCAGGGCCGACCCCATGATCTCGCGCGCCCGTTCGGCGATCAGTTTCAGGACCTCGGCGCGTGCGCTGCCGGACATCAGGCTGTAGGTGATCTCGGCGTTCGCGCGCAGCCAGCGCTCGCGCAGCCGGGACTCCTCGTACAGCCGGGCGTTGTCGATCGCCACCCCGGCCGCCACGGCCAGCGTGGACAGCACCGACTCGTCCTCCTCGTCGAACTGCCCCCCGCCCCGCTTCTCGGTCAGGTACAGGTTGCCGAAGACCTGGTCACGGACCCGGATGGGAACGCCCAGGAAGGTGTTCATCGGAGGGTGGTGGGCCGGGAAGCCGTACGAGGCCGGGTGCTGGGAGATCTTCTCCAGCCGGAGGGGCTCAGGGTGCCGGATCACCTCCCCGAGGATGCCGTGCCCCTCGGGGAAGGGACCGATCTCGGCGATCTGCTCCTCGGTCACCCCGACGGTGAGGAAGGCCGAGAGGGAGCTGCCGTCCGGTCCGATGACGCCGAGGGCCGCGTATTCGGCGTCGACCAGCGCGGCGGCGGCCTCCACGATGGAGTGCAGTGCCTGCTCAAGGTCGAGTTCGCGGCCTACGGTCAGCACCGCCTCCAGCAGGCTGTGCACCCGGTCCCGGATGCCGCGAGCCGCGTCGATCCGGGCCCGCAGCTCCTCCAGCAGCTCGTCGAGTTTGAGCTGGGGCAGTCGTACCCGAGGCTCTTCTGCGCTTGCCATGACGCTCCTCCATGCCAGTCAACCAGCCTCTGCCGGTGGACGCACCAAGGCGGGACCGACGGCCGGAGACGGTCTACCGCCGGCGAACCCGGCCGCCCTCTCGGCTCTCAGGGCCGGTCGGCCCACCGCGTGGGACGGAGGGCACCTGCCCCGGCGCGCCGCTCCCTCCCAGGCTGGGAGGGAGCGAGAGCACAGAGCCGAGGAGTGGCGTCATGGCCCGCTATGTGTACGACTTCCAGGACGGTGGCCGTGACCTGGCCGGCCTGCTCGGCGGCAAGGGCGCGAACCTGGCCGAGATGGCCCGGCTGGGGCTGCCGGTACCGCCGGGGTTCATCGTCTCCACCGAAGCCTGCCGTGCGTTCCTGGCCACCGGCGAGGAACCGGAGGGGATGTCGGCGGAGGTCTCCCGGCACCTTTCGGCGCTGGAGACGGGTGCCGGGCGGCTGCTGGGGCAGGGGGACGACCCGCTGCTGGTCTCCGTCCGCTCCGGGGCGCGCTTCTCGATGCCCGGAATGATGGAGACGGTTCTCGACATCGGCCTCAACGACGACTCCGTGCTCCGCCTGGCCAAGGTGTCCGGCAACGAGCGCTTCGCCTGGGACTCCTACCGCCGGCTCGTCCAGATGTACGGCAGCACGGTGATGGGAGTCGATCCGGCCCTGTTCGACGAGGCCATGACCCTGCTGAAGGACGCCTGCAAGGCCCCCGACGATCTCCATCTCGACGCGAGCGACCTCGCATGGCTGGTGGGGACGTACAAGAGCCTGATCCGGGACGAGACCGGCCGCGACTTCCCCCAGTCCCCCGCCGAGCAGCTCCGGCAGGCGATCCTCGCCGTGTTCCGGTCCTGGAACGCCGAACGCGCCGTGCTGTACCGGCGGCGCGAGCACATCCCGGACGACCTCGGCACGGCCGTCACCGTGCAGCGCATGGTGTTCGGCAACCTCGGCCCCGACTCGGGCAGCGGCGTCGCCTTCACCCGCGACCCGGCCACCGGGCGCCCCGGCCTGTACGGCGACTACCTGCCGAACGCGCAGGGCGAGGACGTCGTGTCGGGCGTGCGGGACGCCGTGCCGCTGGCCGAGCTGGAACGGCTGGACCCCCGCTCCCACCGACAGCTGCGCGACCATGCGCAAACCCTGGAGCGGCATTACCGCGACCTGTGCGACATCGAGTTCACCATCGAACGCGGAACGCTGTGGATGCTGCAGACCCGGGTGGGCAAGCGCACCGCCGAGGCCGCCTTCGCCATCGCCACCGAACTGGTGCAGGAAGGTCTCATCAGCCCGGACGAGGGCCTGGCGCGGGTGAGCGGTGACGGGCTGGTCCGGCTGATGTTCCCGCGCTTCGACACCACCGCCACAGGTGACACCCTTGCCCGCGGCGTGCCGGCCTCGCCGGGCGCCGCGGTGGGCGCGGCCGTCTTCGACTCCGCGGAGGCCGTACGGCGGGCCGCGGCCGACGAGCGGGTCGTGCTCGTCCGCGAGGAGACGACACCCGGCGACCTGCCCGGGATGGTGGCCGCACAGGCGGTGCTGACCGGCCGCGGTGGCAAGACCAGCCACGCGGCCGTCGTCGCCCGGGGCATGGGCAAGGTATGCGTGTGCGGGGCGCAGGACATCACCGTCGACGCACAGGCCCGGCGTTTCACCGCCCGTGACGGCACGGTCGTCGAGGAGGGCACCGTCATCTCGGTGGACGGCTCCACCGGTGACGTGTACCTCGGGGCGGTACCGTCGGCTCCGTCGGCGACCATGCGCTACCTGGAGAGCGGTGAGCAGGCCGACAGCCTGGTCTGCGCGGTGGCCCGGGCGCTGGACCACGCCGACTCGGTCCGGCGCTTGGAGGTGCGGGCCAACGCCGACACCCCCGAAGACGCTGCCCGGGCCCGGGCATTCGGGGCACAGGGGATCGGGCTGTGCCGCACCGAGCACATGTTCCTCGGCGAGCGGCGCAAGCTGGTCGAGGAGATGATCCTCGCCCGTACCGATGCCGACCGCGACCGCGCGCTGGCGGCTCTGCTGCCGCTCCAGCGACGTGACTTCACGGGCATCCTGGAGGCGATGGACGGCTTCCCGGTCACCGTCCGGCTGCTCGACCCACCCCTGCACGAGTTCCTGCCCGACCGCACCGACCTGGCCGTCCGTATCGCGGCCGTCGAGGCCGTGGGTCGGCAACCGGACGTACGTGACGCGGAGTTGCTCGCCGCGGTGAACCGGATGCACGAGGAGAACCCGATGCTGGGCCTGCGTGGCGTGCGGCTCGGCCTGGTGGTTCCCGGCCTGGTCGCGATGCAGGTCCGGGCGATCGCCGAGGCGGTCGTCGAGCGCACCCGAGCGGGTGGCTCTCCGCGAGCGGAGATCATGGTGCCGCTGGTCGGCGCCGTCGAGGAACTGCGACTCGCCCGCGAGGAGGTGGCCCGGGTGCTGGCCGAGGTGGGTGAGGAGACCGCCACCCCCGTCCACTGTCCTGTCGGCACGATGATCGAACTGCCCCGTGCGGCGCTCACCGCCGGCCGCATCGCCGAGGAGGCAGAGTTCTTCTCCTTCGGCACCAACGACCTCACCCAGACCACGTGGGGTTTCTCCAGAGACGACGTGGAGGCCGCGTTCTTCTCGGCCTACTTGGACAAGGGCGTCTTCACCGCCTCACCGTTCGAGACGCTCGACCGGGAGGGGGTGGGCCGGCTGATCCGGATCGCCGTCGAGGAAGGTCGTGCGGCCCGCACGGACCTGGAGACCGGCGTCTGTGGCGAGCACGGTGGCGATCCGGAGTCGATCCGCTTCTTCCATGAGGTCGGTCTGGACTACGTCTCGTGCTCGCCGTTCCGGGTCCCGGTGGCCCGTCTTGAGGCGGGCCGTGCGGCCCTGGCGGACGTGGACACGAGTGAGAGCAGGTGACGGGAGTGCACGGATCCCTCATCGGCATGGACCCGACCGGCAGCGGAAGGAAGGCGCGTCATGCCGGCCCGCGAGATGCGAGCACATAGGCGCATCGACCTCGACCACGCCGAGGCGCTGCGGTTGCTGGGCAGCGTGTCGCTGGGAAGGATCGTCTTCACCCGGCAGGCTCTCCCCACCGTCCGCCCGGTCAACCACGTCCTGGACGACGGGGACATCGTCATCCGCACCCACGAGGGTGCCGCGCTCACGTCTCACGCGCGGGAAACCGAGAGCACGGGTGTCGTCGTCGCGTACGAGGCCGATGTCATCGACCCGGACACCCACCTCGGCTGGAGCGTGGTCGTCACCGGGTACGCCCACCTGGTCACCGACCCGGTCGAACTGGAGCGCGTCCGTGGCCTGCTGGAGCCCTGGGTGCCGATGGAACCCATGGACCAGGCGGTGCGCATCCGCCCCGAGCTGGTCATCGGTGTGCTCCTCACCGAGACGGGCGGCGGGGCGAAGACGACCGGCTGACGGCAGTCACCCACACGGCGGGGGCGGTACGGGTGTCGCGCCGTTTCGGGCACGTCGCCCGCGACGGGCGGACCCACGTCACTTCCACGTCTACGGCGGCTTTCGGCCGTCATCTCAAGAGCCCGATAGGGACCAATGGCCCCTGCCAGCGTGTGATCGGGGTCCGGGCGGCCTTCCGCGGAGCCCCGTCGGCCCCTATCGGCAGGACCGCGCCGGAGCCACCGTCGAAGGAGACACCACGACGAGGAGGTGTTCCGTCATGAGCACCACGAAGCGGCTGTGGCGGTGGCGGAGCAATCCGCTGCGGCGGCACGAGGACGTCGTCGAGGCCTGGATCGTCCTGGCTGTCTGGGTGATGGTCGCCGTCGCCGGCGCCGTCGCCGGACTGGTGACGGCCCGGAGCGCCGAGCACGAGTTCGCGGAGCAGCGCGCCCACAGGCACGCCGTTCGAGCGGTGCTGGTCACCGACGCGCCACACGGCGCCACCACGGACCGGCAGACCGACGGCCGTGTCCGGGGCTCCGTGCGCTGGGCAGCTCCCGACGGCACCCCCCGTAGTGGGCAGACACTGGTCGACAGTGGCCTGGAGGCCGGAGCCTCGGTGACCGTGTGGCAGGACGACCAGGGCCGGCTCGCGCTCTCGCAGCCGACGGGCCCTACCGAGGGGCACGTCGAGGCCGCTCTCTTCGGTGCCGCGGCCGCCCTGGCCGTCGCGGCTCCGGTCTTCGGTGCGGGTGCTTTCGCACGAGCCCGGCTCGACCGGCGTCGCATGGCCCGCTGGGACCAGGAGTGGGAACTGCTGGGAGCGCAGTGAGGCCCGAAGACGAGCTGAACCGTACCCCGGGAGCCGGCTCTCCCGGCACCCGCCGAGTGGGCACTTGGCCCCGGGGACACAAGCTGGAGGCGAGGTTCATGAACGAGACGCTGTCCCTCGGTCGGATCGCCGGCGTGCGGGTCGGCCTGAACTGGAGCGTCCTGGTCATCGTCGTCCTGGTGACGGTCGCTCTCGCGCGCGGTGAATTCCCCGCCTCCCATCCGGGCTACTCCGCCGTGCAGTACTGGGCGCTGGCCCTGCTGGCCGCAGTGGTCTTCCTCGTCTCGCTGCTGGCGCACGAGCTGGCGCACGCCGTGGTCGCCCGACGCAACGGCGTGCAGGTCGACGGCATCACCCTGTGGATGCTGGGCGGCGCGGCGCGCCTGCACAGCGAGGCCGCGACACCGGCTGCGGAGCTGCGCATCGCCGCCGTGGGCCCGCTCACCAGTCTGCTGGCCGGTGGCGCCCTGGCGGGCGTCGCCGCCGGGCTGGACGCCTTGCACGCGTCCGGGCTCGTGGTCGAGGCGGTCGCCTGGCTGTCCGCGATCAACATCCTGCTGGGCGTCTTCAACGCGCTGCCCGCCGCCCCGCTCGACGGAGGACGGCTGCTGCGGGCGTACCTGTGGCATCGCACGGGCGACCGGCTGCGGGCCACCCGCGGCGCCTCTGCGGCGGGCCGGGCGCTGGGCTGGTTCATGGTGCTGACCGGCTTCGCGGCCGTGCTGTTCGGGCACAACCTGTCCGGCCTGTGGCCCGCGCTGATCGGCTGGTTCCTCATCAGCGCGGCGACCGCCGAGGCCCGCCAGGCGGAGATGCGGAGCGTGCTGGGCGGAATCCCGGTCCGCCGCGTCATGACCCCGAACCCGGTCACGGTTCCGGACGCGGCGACACTCGCCGACTTCGTGGCCCAGGGGCCGTTCGGCCACTACCGCCACTCGGCCTTCCCGGTACTGGCGGCGGATGGCTCGGTGACCGGTCTGCTCACCGTACGGCGTGTGGAGATGACACCGGCCCAGGCGCGTGCGAGCACGACGGTACGCGAGGCGATGCGTCCGCTGGGCGACGTCGTCATCGCCGCGCCCGACGAGCCGGTGCTCGATCTGTTGCCCCGGCTGGAGGCGAGCCCCGTCCGCCGTGCAGTGGTCCTGGACGAGGGACGCCTCGTCGGCATCCTCACCGTCGCCGACATCACCCGGGCCCTGGCCTGGCCGGCCGAGCCCGCGCAGCCCCTGCCGCGGAGCACCGGCCCACACCTGACCAAGGGGGCGTCATGACGGACACGACCTCGGCCCCGGACGGACGGCGGGAGAGCCATTCGAGACAGTCCCGGCCCGTGGCAGCGGCGTCCGGGGCGGCGTAGCCGGCTCCCCCGGCCGCCGTGCGATCGTGGTGCCGGCGGACAGTGGCGCTGCCCCCGCCGGCGCGGGCCGGGCTCAGACGCGCTCCGGTACCACGGCCACCGGGCAGGCCGCGTGATGGAGGACCCCGTGGGCGACGCGGCCGAGTCGGAGGCCGAAGTGACCTTGGCGGCGCCGGGCGCCGACGACCAGCAGGTCGGCTTCGCGGGACACCGCCAGCAGGGCGTCGCGGGCGAAGCCCTCGATCGTACGGCGCTGCACCCGCAGGCCGGCCGGGGTGTCCCGTAGCGCCTCCTCCACCAGTTCCGCAGCCTGCTGCTCCTGGAAGTGGGCCGGTTCCCCGACGAGCAGGGGATGCGCACGGGGCTCGTGCAGCGGTCGGCGCCAGGCCCGCACAGCCTCCAGCGGGACCCCGCGCAGCAGGGCCTCCTCGACCGCGAAACGTACGGCGGCCGAGCCCGCCCGCTTCTCGCCCACCCCCAGGACGATGCGGCCTCGCGCACCGGAGCGGTTGTCGTGGCTGCCGCGCACGACGATCAGCGGGCAGTGCGCGTGGCCGGCCACCGCGACGCTCACGGAGCCGAGCAGTACCTCGGCCACACCGCTGCGGCCCCGGCAGCCCAGGACCATGACGAGGGCGCTGTGGCTCTCCCGGACCAGGCCGTACCCGGCTTCCTCGGGCAGCACCTCGGTGGTGACCTTCACGCCTGGCTGCCGGCGACGGGCGCGCCGTTCGGCGGTCCCCACGATGTCCTCGGCCATCACCTCCTCCGAGGGCTTACCGAGATCGTGGGCAAGGGACACGCCCTCGTAGCGCTCCCAGAGCGAGGCGTACACCAGGCGGAGTGACGCCCCGCGCAGGGCCGCCTCGTCGGCAGCCCACTCCGCTGCTCTCATGCTCGGCTCGGAGCCGTCGACACCGACGACGACCGGGAGGTCCACGGGCTCTCCGAAGGCCCGTGCGGCTGGTGCCTTCATGGGTTCTCCTTCTCGGGGCGGCGGCTCAGCTGTGCGCGACGACCGCGACGGGGGCGGTGATGTGGTGCAGGGCCGCGTGCGTGACATGGCCGATGTGAGCACCGAGGGGAGCCGGTGCGGATCCGCCGGCCGACGGCCACCAGGGACACGATCCCGAGACCCACCGAGCCGACCATGAACCCTCGCGGTCCACCGAGGGCCCGCGAGCCCGGCACCAGTAGTCCGACGTAGCCCGCCGCCTCACAGAGGACGTCGGCCACGGTTCCCGTGAGTTGCTCGGTGATCACCTCGGTGCCCGGGTGGCGCAGCCGGATCCCTTCCGCGGCCTCGTGTGTCAACTGCTCTGCCCGGTGCTGGTAACGCCCGAGGTCCAGCAACGGGGTCCGAGTGGCGTACCGGGGCGTCGGCTCCTGGACATGCACGGTCTTCGAGGGCGGAGCACGCAGCAGCGCTTCGCGAACCGCCCACTCGGCTGCGGCCCTGCTTTCGGGCGAGTCGTCGAGGCCGACGGTGACGGTCCCGGACATGGTCTCCGCCTCCGGGTGAGAGGGTTCCGCTTTCAGCGTGGCGCTGCGGCGCCGGCCGTATCAGGGGCCACACGGTCCTTCGAGGCCCGCCGCCCCCACCGCAGGGAGCTTGATGTCCCCCCCGCGGTCACGGTCCGGGCCGCCGCCGTGCTCGCCGGGGCCGAGCGCATCATGGCGCCAGAGGAGGTCAGGACCCCTCGCCTCCCACAGGGACCAGCGCGGAGCCGGCCGGCCGGGGTCAGGCGGCGGTGAGCAGGTTCTTCACCTCGACCACGTCGGAGATCTCCTCCACCTCCGCCACCAGCCGGGCCAGAGCAGCCGGGGGCATCCGCCCGGTCAGCTCCACGATGCCGTCGTGCACGGCGACCTCCACGTTCTCCCGGTCCCCCGGCGGGCAGCAGGCCGCGACCGTTGCCTCGACCTCCGTCCGGATACCGGCGTCGTCCCTGATGAGCGACTGAAGCAGCGCATCACGGCGCACAACGCCCACCAGGCGGCCATCGCGGTCGGTGACAGGCATCCGCTTCAACCGGGACAGCGCGGCGAGCCAGCCCGCCTCGGCGACCGTCGCGCCGGGGAGCACGGTGATCGCGGGACTTGTCATCAGGTCGGCGGCCGAATCGCCACGAGCCTTGCCATGGATCCGGCGCTCACGCAGCCTGCCGATGGGGCCGGGCCGGTGACCGGACGCCTCGAAAGCGACCTTCGCCAGCAGGTCGGATTCCGAGACGACGCCGACCACATGGTCCTCGGCGTCCACCACCGGGAGTGCGCCGACGTGCTCGCGCGCCAGCGAGCGGGCGATGTCGCGGTACGGCAGGTCTTCGCGCAGGGAGGCGGCGGGCACGTCCATCACGTCCCGCACCCGGGGCAGTGCCGGTTCGGACGCGGAGCGCGGCGGGAGCGGGGCGGACGGAGGTACGGGCCGGGTACCGCTCGGCGGAGTCGTCGGGGCCTGCGCTTCCGTACCCGCGTGCTTGGCGGCGGCCGTGGCCACGGCACCCAGGTAGCGCAGCAGCGTGTCCTGACGTGCCGTCTCGCCGGAACTCCAGGGGCGGGAGGGCGCATTCCGCCGGGCTTCGGCCTCCGTGGAGAAGTTCTCGTGCTCGTTCACGACGGCCTCCTGACTCCGTCGAGTTGCCTACCGTCCCAGTCTTTCGCCCTCGCGGCCCGTGCCAAGAGCCGAACGGCCCTGGTGGAACGGCGCGACGGCCCTACCCGGTGCGGGCCGGAACGGCAACGGTGAGACTGGAGGGGCAGCCGACCGGCAGGAGGCCGCCGATGAGCTTGCGGGACTTCCTGGAGCGGTTCCGTCCGGTAGGCACGCCGGGAGCGTCCGCCACCGGCGTGCCCGCCGACCGTACGGCGGAACGCGCCGCGGAACTGGAGCCCGCCCTCGCCCGGCTGGCAGACGTTCAGCAGGAGGCGGCGCAGATCCGGGCCACTGCTGAGCAGGAGGCCGAGGCGCTGCGGCAGAACGCGGCGCGAGAGGCGGCACGCCTCGTGGAGGCCGCGCGGGAGCGCGCCCGCGAGGTTCGCCGGCAGGCTGCGGAACCCCTCCTGCGGGAGGCGCAGCAACAGGCGGCCGCCCTCCGTGCCGCCGGAGACCGTACTGCCTCGGTGATCCGCGAGCACGCCGTGTCGCGTATGCCCCGCCTGGTGGATCTCGCCGTGGCCGATGCCCTGCGCCTGGCGGGCGGGGAGCGGGAAGAGCCATGAGTGCCGGGTGGGTCGCCGCGACGGTACGGGCGAAGGCCCTCGTCGGCCGGTATCCGGGCACCGCCGGGGTACGGGAGATCGCACGTGGTCCGACGCTCGATGACGCCCTGCGACGCCTGGCGACCACGCCCTACGCGAGATACACACGGACGGCCGCGGACTTGCGCGAGGCCCAGCGGGCGGTGTCCGCCACCCTGCTGTGGCACCTGCGGGTACTGGCCGGCTGGCTGCCCCGGGGCGGTGCCCGCCTGCTGGTCCCGCTCGCCGCCGGGTTCGAGATCGCCAACGTTGCCTCCCGGCTGCACGCACCGGACGGCCGCCGCGCCGAGGCTCCCTATCGGCTCGGGGCGCTGGAGACCGCCTGGCGAAATCTGCAACGCGCCGGGACACCCGCTGAGACACGGGCCGCGCTCACCGCCTCCCCTTGGGGCGACCCGGGCGGCGACACGCCGTGGGCCCTGGTCACCGGCATGCGGATGGCCGCCGTGCGCCGCACCGCTGTCGCCGTACAGCCCGCGCGCCGCTGGGCCCGGGGACGCGCTGTCCTGCTGGCGGCCCGTGAGGTGTTCGTACATCACCGCTCTCTTCCGGAGCCGGTGCTGCGCGATGCGGCGCGGCTGCTCGGATGGCGGGCGACGATCGCCACCACGTACGAGGAGTTCCGTGGGCGTCTGCCCTCGTCGGCGGGTTGGGCCCTGAAGGACGTCGACGAGCCGGGTGAGCTGTGGCGGGCGGAGGCCCGTTGGTGGCGGACGGTGCAGGCTGACGGCGCGGCGCTGCTGCGTGCGGGCCGGCCCGGGCCCCGGGTGGTGGTCGGTGCGGTGGCGCTGCTGTCCGTGGACGCCTGGCGGGTGCGGGCGGCGCTGGAGTCGGCGGCGCGCGGGGGCCGGCCCGGGGAGGTGTTCGATGCCCTGGTCTGAGGCGGTGACGCCGGTCCGGATGCGCCGTGTGGCGGTGGTCGTCCCGCGGGCGACCCTGCGGAATGCTCTGGTGCGGATCGCCGAGGAGGGCTGCGTGGAACTGGACCGCGCCGAGGAAGCGGCTCCGGGGGCGGCGGCCTCGCGCCTGCAACGGGTGCGGGGGCGGGGCGGGGCGGCCGGCCCCGACAGCGCCGCCACCGCAGTGCTGTCCTCCACCGCGCCCGACCTCGACTTGCTCGAACGCCGTGAGAACGTCGCACTGCTGGCGGGCGAGGCTCAGTTGGAGGAGCGCGCGGGGGGCGCGGTACGGCAGGGAGAGGTGGCCGCGCTCGCCGGATGGTGCCCGGCCGCCGAGGTACCCCGCGTCGCGGAACGCCTGGCCGCTGCGGGAGGCGCTCTGCTGCCGCTGCCGTACCCGCACGGGACCGATCCGCCGACACTGCTGCGGACGGGCCGGGCCGCCTCCTTCACCCCGCTGGTGACGACGTACGGGACACCCGCCTACGCGGACCTGGATCCCTCGTGGCCGGCGGGCCTCGCCTACGTCGCGATGTTCGGGATCATGTTCGGCGACGTGGGGCACGGGGCGCTGTTGGTCCTCGGTGCGGTCGCGTTGCGCCTCGGGTGGCCGCGCCGGTTGGCCGGGCTGGGCCGGTTGTGGCCGTTCCTCGGGGGTGCGGGCGTGGCTTCCATGGCGGCGGGGGCCGCCTACGGCGAGTTCTTCGGGCCGACGGGCCTGCTGCCGGTGCTGTGGCTGAGCCCCCTGGAGAGTCCTGCGCGCCTGCTTGCCGCCGCCGTGGTGTTCGGTGCCGGTCTGCTGGCCCTCGCACACGCCGCCGGGGCGGTGAACCGGGTGCGTGAGGGCGGCTGGGGCTCGGCCCTGTACGCGGCGTCCGGCTGTGCCGGGCTGCTGTTCTACCTGGGCCTCGCTCTGGCTGCTGCGGGCCTGGTCCTGCACCGGCAGCCTCCGGCCGTCGCCGGAGCCGCTCTTGCCGTGACCGGGCTGGTGCTGCTGGCCTTCGGCCTGTCCCGGGCCACTGCGGGCGGCGGCGCGGGAGTGGCCGAGACGGTGGTGCGGCTGTTCGACGTCGTCGTGCGGACCGGCACCAATACACTCTCCTTCGCCCGACTGGCCGCATTCGGCCTGACCCATGCCGCCCTCGCCGGCCTGGTGTGGCGCGGTACCACCGGCCTGGCCGGCCGCGGCGCCGCCGGAGTCGTGGGCGCTGCTCTCCTGTTCGTCATCGGCACGGCCGTGACCTTCGGTCTGGAAGCCCTGGTGGCCGGGGTGCAGGCGCTGCGGCTGGAGTTCTACGAACTCTTCTCCCGGCTCTTCGAGGCGGAGGGCCGGCCGTTCCGCCCCTGGCACGTTCCCCCGGCGGAGCCTGCCGACCCCGCTACGAAGGTGATCCCATGCTCACCTGGCTGATCGTCCTGCCGGTCCTGGTCGCGGTGCTCGGTGCCGTCCGGCTGCTGCGGCGGCGCCGGACCCGACACGCCTTCCGCTGGCTGCTGGCCACGAACGTCGCCCTCCTGGGCGGCGCCCTCGTCGTCCTCGCCACCGCGCTGGCGGGTCCGGCACAGGCTTCGGCGCGGGCCGCCGCGTCCGGTGGGGTCAACGGATCCGCCTTGATCGGGGCGGCCATCGCGGTGGCCGGCGCGTCGATAGGAGCCGCGATAGCCGTCGCCTACACGGGCGCCGCGGCGCTGGCCGCGCTGAGCGAGCGACCGGAGATGTTCGGCCGGGCGATGGTGATCGTCGGTCTGGCGGAGGGCATCGCGGTGTACGGGCTGGTGGTCGCGATCCTGCTGATCGGAAAGGCATGACGGTGGCTGCCGTGGCCGCCATCGGCGCACGGACCAGCGTGTCCGGTCTGGCGCTGGCGGGGGTCGACGTGCTCGTCGCTGAGGATCCGGACGCCGTCCGCCAGGCATGGCGGACGCTGCCCCGCACGGTCGGCCTGGTGATCCTCACGGCCGAGGCAGCCGAAGCGCTGGGCGGCGCGGCCACGGCGCCGTCCCCGTCCCAGCCGCTGACGGTGGTGATGCCCGGATGACCGCGCCTGTGGACGCGCTGAGCCCCGTCCGCGCCGCATTGCTGCGCGCGGCACGGGCCTCCGCCGACGCCGTACGGGACCGCGCTGAGGCCGACGCGCAGGAAACCCTGCGCTCAGCCCGCGCCACGGCCGAGGCGGTGCTCGCACGGGCCCGGGACCTCGGCAGAGCCGACGGTGCCGCCGAGGCGGCTCGGGAACGGGTGCGGGCGGTCCAGGACGCCTGGACGGCAGAACTGGCGGCCAGAGCCGAGGTCCACGCGGCTCTCAGGGCTGCGGTCCGCGCAGGTGTGCGAAGGGAACTCACGGAAGACGCGTCTGTGCGGTCGTGCTGCGCGGAGGCGGCACGAAGGCTGTTGGGCCCGCAGGCGAGGGTCACGGCAGCCTCGGAGGGCGGGGTGACGGCCGAGGTGCCCGGCCGCCGGATCGATCTCTCGGCGAACGCCCTCGCCGATCGCGCCCTGGACCGGCTGGGTGTCCGGGCCGAGACGTTGTGGGAGCCGGCATGACCAGCGTCGGCAATCCCTCGTCGGGCTCGTCGGACACGCGCACGCCTCCGCAGAGCACGTCCGGTGCCGCGCCGGACGGCGCGGACCGCCCACGGATCCTCCGTGTCGCCGGCCCCCTGGTGGAGATCACCTGCCCGCCCACCGTGGCCATGCACGACCTGGTCGTGCTGGGCACCGCCCGGCTGTCGGGCGAGGTGGTCGCCATCCACGGCGACACGGCCACCATCGAGGCCTACGAGTACACCGGCGGACTTGCACCCGGACACCCTGCGGAGCCCCAGGGCCGCCCCCTGTCGGTGCGGCTGGCACCGGATCTGCTCGGCGGCGTGTTCGACGGGCTGCTGCGCCCTCTGGCCGGCATCGGCGACCTTCTCACGGCAGGCGGACCGATGACCGGTGAACCGGACCGGCGCGCCTGGTCGTTCACACCGCGAGTGGCCGCGGGAGCGTCGGCCGCGGCCGGTGACGTCCTCGGGGAGATCGGCGCGGGCGTGCCGCTGCTGCTCCTGGTGCCCCTGGACCTGTCGGGTGAGGTGACGTGGGTCGCGGCGGGGGGCGATCACCGCTCGACCGACGTGCTCGCCGTGGTGGGCGGCCAGGAAGTGCGGATGGCGCAGTCCTGGCCGGTGCGCAGACCGCGGCCGGTCGCACGGCGGTTGTCGGCGGATGTGCCCCTGAACACCGGACAGCGGGCCGTCGACCTGCTCTTCCCGGTGGCACGCGGCAGCACCGTCGCTGTGCCCGGCGGCTTCGGCACCGGCAAGACCATGCTGTTGCAGCAGATCGCCAAGTGGTGCGACGCCGACGTCATCGTCTACGTCGGCTGCGGCGAGCGCGGCAACGAGATGGCGGACGTCATCGAGGAGTTGGAGGAGCTGACCGATCCGCGTACCGGGGGCCGTCTGGCCGAACGGACCGTGACGATCGCCAACACTTCCAACATGCCGATGATGGCCCGCGAGGCCGGCGTGCACACGGGCGCGACGGTCGCAGAGTACTTCCGCGACATGGGCCTCGACGTCGTTCTGATCGCCGACTCGACCTCCCGATGGGCTGAGGCGCTGCGCGAGTTCGCCTCCCGTATGGGCGAGCTCCCCGCCGAGGAGGGCTATCCGGCGGGGCTCGCCTCGCAACTGGCCGCGTTCTACGAGCGGGCCGCCGCCGTGCGCACCCTCGGCGGCGCGACCGGCTCGGTCACGGTGATCGGTGCCGTGTCTCCGCCGGGCGGTGACCGCGCCGAGCCCGTCACCGCACACACCGAGCGCTTCGTGCGCTGCCTGTGGAGCCTTGACCGCGATCTCGCATACGCACGCCACTATCCGGCTGTGTCCTGGTCGGAGTCCTTCTCCCGGGACGCCACCACGCTGGCCGCCGCCCATGCGCGGGCCGGTGACGCCGACTGGGCCGAGCGGCGTGGACGTGTGGCGCGGCAGCTGGCGGAGGCCGACCGGCTCGCCGACCTTGTCGAACTGGTCGGCATCACGGCGCTGCCGCCCCGGGAACGGATCAGTGTGCTCGCCGGACGGCTGCTGCGCGAGGCCGCGATCCAGCAGAACGCACTGTCCCCGGCGGACGCCTACAGCGCCCCCGAGAAGACGGCGGCCCTGGTGGAGGCCGTACTGACGGTCATCGACCGCTGCCTGGAACTGGTGGACTCCGGCATCCCCGCGGACGCCGTCGAAGCGGTCGACTTCACCCCGCTGCTGCGGGCGCGCGAGACGGCGGGGCCCGCAGAGACGGCTCCGGTGGCCGCGGCCCGCGACACCGTGCTGGCCAGGCTCAGGGAGGCGGCATGACCGACGCCGTGGACGTCGAGTACACGGGGGTCCGGGATCTGCGCGGTCCGCTCCTCTTCGTCGAGGGGGTGAGCGGGGTCGGCTGGGACGAGTTCGCCACGATCGTCCTCGACTCCGGTGAACGACGGCACGGCCTGGTCCTGGAAGTGGACCGCGACCTCGCGGTGGTGCAGGTCCTGGAGGACACGGCCGGCATGAACCGCACCGGCACCCGCGTCGCCTTCTCCGGCGCGCCGCTGCGGATCCCGGTCGGGACCGGATGGCTGGGACGGGTGTGCAACGGCCGGGGCGAACCGACCGACGGCGGGCCACCAGTACTGGGCGGGTCGTACGCGGAGGTCGGCGGCGCACCGATCAACCCGGTACGCCGGGAACCGCCGAACGAGGCGGTACTCACCGGTGTGGGCGCCGTCGACGTGCTCACCACCCTGGTGCGGGGCCAGAAGCTGCCGGTGTTCTCGGCGGCCGGGCTGCCGCACCTGGAACTGGCCGTGCAGATCGCGGCGCAGGCGGCATGCGGAGGGGAGCCGTTCGCCGTCGTGTTCGCCGGCATGGGACTCACCCACGCCGACACAGGGTTCGTCCGCGAAGGACTGGCGGCCCGCTCGGCCGCGAGGGAACTGGTCCTGCTCCTCAACACCGCCGACGACCCGGTGATCGAACGGCTGCTCACCCCGCGACTCGCCCTGACCGTCGCCGAGCACCTGGCGTTCACCGAGGGCCGTCACGTCCTGGTGGTCATGACGGACATGACGGCGTACGCGGAGGCCCTGCGCGAGGTGTCCGCCGCGCGTGGCGAGATTCCGGCCCGCCGGGCCTACCCCGGCTACCTCTACAGCGACCTCGCATCCCTCTATGAACGCTGTGGCCGCATCCGAGGCCGGCCAGGGTCGGTGACAATCCTTCCTGTTCTCACCATGCCCGCGGGCGACATCACCCACCCCGTCCCGGACCTCACCGGCTACATCACGGAAGGCCAGATCGTGCTGACCGCCGAGGCGCAGGCGGCGGGTACCTATCCGCCCGTGGATCCGCTGGCCTCGCTGTCGCGGCTGATGCGCAAGGGAACCGGAGTGGGACGCACCCGCGCGGACCACCCCGCCGTCGCGGCGCAGTTGATCGCCGCGCTGGCCCGGTCCCGGCAGGTGCGAGAGCTCGCCGACCTGATCGGACGCTCGGCGCTCAGCCCGACCGATCTGCGCCATCTGGACCTGGAGGACGCTTTCCGGCACCGGTTCCTGGCGCAAGGCACCGATGAGAACCGATCGCTGGACGATTCCCTGGACCGAGCCTGGGAAGTGTTGCTGACCCTGCCGCGCAGCCAGCTCGGCATGCTTCCGGCCGACCTGCTCGACGCCCACGCTCCGCCGCAGGACCAGGAGGCACGATGAGTCCGCGGGCACGCCGAGTCCCGGCCGGACGCGCCGGGCGCCTGCGGCTGCGCCGCAGTCTCGCCACGGCGGTTCGCGGAGCGGACCTCCTTGAACGCAAACTCCGGCTCCTGCTGGACCGGGAGCACACGGCACGGCAGGCAGCCGAGGGCGCGGGCCGCGCGTGGCGGCAGAGGCTGGCCGAGGCGGAATCGTGGCTGGTGCGAGGCGTGCTGCTCGGCGGCGAACGCGCGCTGGCCGAGGCAGCGCCGGCGGAGCGGGCGCGCGTCGATGTCGAGTGGGGCGCGCTGATGGGCGTGCGCCATCCGGCAGCGGTCAGCTGGACGGGTCCCGTCCGCTCCCCGTGGGAACAGACCCCGTCCAACACCGCCCTCGTGCACGCCGAGACGGCCTATCGTGCCGCGGCCCGTGCCGCGGCGGAACTCGCGGCCCACCAGGCAGCCGCCGAGCTTCTGGCCGCCGAGGCCGTTCGGACGCGGCAGCGGGTCCGTGCCCTGCGCCGGCACTGGATACCTCGGCTGCAGGACGAACTGGCGGTAGCGGAGCTGGCGTTGGAGGAGGCGGAACACGAGGAAGCGGTGCGGCGCCGCTGGGCCGCCGGCCATGGCGGCCCCTGAGTATTTCGCGCAAGCACGCGCCGGTAACGGGCTCCGGGGCCCGCCGTCCGTCGTCGGCCGGCGTCAGTTGCCGTGCCGGATCTCCACGTGCTTCGCCTCCGCCTTCTCGGCGCCCGGTCCCACGCTGGCGGTCGGCATGCCGGCGGTGCAGTCGGCCTTGACTTCGTCCTCGTCGGCGCCCGGCGGCAGCGTGACACTGCGGCTCATCGCGCCGTACCGGATCTCGCTGTGGCTCTTCGTGACGTCCTTCTCGGAGCGTTCGGGCTGGACCGTGAGAATGTCGTCGCTGATGAAGACGTCGATGTCCTCGGGCGGCCCGTACCGCTGAGGCCGAACAGCCCACGTCTCGGGACCTGCGGTCCCTTTCGCCCTGAGCAGTCGAGGCCAGACTGGAAACCAAGCGACCAAGACACCCGGCGGCGATCACCATGTCCGACGTCACCACCACCGACCTCTACGAAGTGACCATGGCCATGTCCTACCTCCGGGAGGACATGCGGGGCCCGGCCAGCTTCAGCCTCTTCGTCCGCGACCTCCCCTCCGGCCGGGGCTTCCTGGTTGCCGCGGGCCTGGAGTCCGCCCTGGACTTCCTGGGCCACTTCCGCGTGGGGCGGGAAGACATCGAGGAGTTCGCTGACGCCCTGCACCGCCCCGTCCGGGATCTCGAACCTCTCCTCGGACTCTCCTTCGAGGGCGAAGTGCGCGCCGTGCCCGAGGGCCATGTGGTGTTCGCCGGTGAGCCACTGCTGGAGGTGACCGCCCCGCTCCCCCAGGCCCAGCTCGTCGAGACGTACCTGCTGAACCAGCTGTGCCACCAGACGGCGGTCGCCTCGAAGGCGGCGCGCTGTGTCCTGGCCGCGGCCGGAGGGCCGGTTGTGGACTTCTCCCTGCGCCGCACGCACGGCCCGTGGGCGGGCCTGCAAGCGGCCCGGCTGGGTGCCCTGGTGGGGTTCGCGGGCACGAGCAACGTGGCCGCGGCGGTGGCCCTCGGCATCCCGGCTTCGGGCACCATGGCCCACTCCTACATCGAGGCGTTCCCCGGCGAAGAGGAGGCGTTCCGTGCGTTCGCGCATGCCCACCCCGGCCCCGTCACCTTCCTCGTCGACACCTACGACACCGAGGAGGGCGTACGCATCGCCGCCCGGGTCCTGGCCGAGCTCCGACGCGGACCAGGCTGCGCCATCCGCCTCGACAGCGGGGACCTCGACGAACTCTCGCGCCGGTCACGCGCCATCCTGGACGCTGCCGGACTGACCGGCGTACGGATCGTGGCCAGCGGCGGGCTCGACGAGTACGGCGTGGACCGCCTGGTGCGTGCCGGCGCCCCGATCGATGTGTACGCGGTGGGCACGAAGGTCGGTGTGGCCGCGGACGCCCCCTACCTGGACGCCGCGTACAAGCTCGTCGAGTACGACGGCCACCCCGTGATGAAACTGTCCTCGGCGAAGGTCACGGCCCCGGGCCGCAAACAGGTCTTCCGCCGTCCCGGGCAGCCCGACGTGATCGCCCTGGCCGGGGAAGAGCCTCCGGAGGCCGCTCAGCCACTGCTGCGCACGGTCATGCGCGACGGGCGGCGGACATGGTCGCCCGACCACTGGCAGGACGCCCGCAAGCGCTTCCGCGAGGACCTCGCCGCTCTGCCCGGCCCGGTACTCCGGATCGAAGACCCCGAACCGGTCCCGCCGGTATGGTCCAAGGCTCTGACGCGGCTCACCGCCTCGGTGCGCACGGACATCGAAGCCCGACTGCGACCGGAGGGACGCGTCGCACCTGCGGGCACGCCGATTTCCCGCTCCGTCCCCCTCTCGGCGCGCACACACTGACCGGTGGGCCGCGTGCGGGGGCCGACAGGGCCGCCACGGGGACCAACGGCCCCTGGCAGGCCGACAGTACCGAAGACTTCCATGGAATCGGCGGCAGCATTCCCTCCGCGCCACCACAGGGAGGAGGCGAGGGCGATGTCCGCTCCCGCACCGCTGAAGAAGAACGACCAGGACCTACCGGCTACCGGCCCCGAGGCGACAGGCGCCTCGATGCGCGCCCGCGCCGGCGACGAGATCCTCGTACGGGGGACCACGGCCGGAGTCATCGCACGGGACGGTGAGATCGTCGGCCTTCATCACCCGGACGGCAGCCCGCCCTACGACGTGCGCCGGGCCGACAGCGGACGGGTGACCCTGTACTTCGCGGGTCCTGATGCGTACATCCGACATCCGGTGGCCGGAGGAGACCATGCCCGGGCCCGCTGACCGCCGGCCGATCGTGGTGGGTCTCGATCCTGATCCCGGCCATCGGATGGCGCCGGCCTGGGCGGCCGACGAGGCCGCCCGTCGGCGGTTGCCGTTGCGCCTGGTCCATGCCGAGGGCGTGCCCACCAGGGGCTATCGCGGGCGGGAAGTCCTACCGTCGTGGGAGGAGTGGAACGAGGCGCTGCACAAAGCCGGCCAGCGGGTGCTGGAGGAGGCCGCAGCCTTCGTCGCGGCCCGGCGCCCACAGCTTGAGGTGGACGTTCTGCTCGCGGAGGGTGACCCGACGTGGGTGCTGCGCGAGCAGAGTCGCGGTGCCGCTGCCGTAGTGCTGGGATCCCGGCACCTCAGCCGCAGGCAGGAGGTGTTCGGCTCGCACTCGGTCGCCCTGCCAGTCATGGCCCATGCGCGTTGTCCCGTGGTGGTCGTCCCCGAGCCGGAACACGTCACCCAGGAGCCGGCCTACTTCGTCGTCGGCGTAGACGGCAGCGAACACTCCGCTGCCGCGGTCGACGTGGCGTTCGAGGAGGCGGCCTTGCGCGGCGCCGAGCTTCGCGCCCTGCTCGTCTGGGAGCCCGGACCGTTCCGGATCTTCGACGAGTACGAGCCGCAGCAGGAGTGCAGGCGCTTGCTCTCCGAGATCGTGGCAGGCCGCCAGGCCCGCTTCCCCGAGGTCGACCTGCGTCACGAAGTGGTCCTCGGGCATCCCGTCGAAGTCCTCACCGATGCTTCGGCGCATGCGCTGGGTCTGGTGGTGGGGACGCGGGGCCGTGGAGGCTTCGCCGGCATGCTGCTGGGCTCGGTCAGCCTAGGCGTGTTGCACCACGCCGCCTGCCCTGTCATCGCCGTCCCGACACCAGGGTGAAACCCAGGTCCGGCACGAAGGGAAGCCGCCGTGACCGCAGAACCTCTCGACGTGAAGACCGTCACCACACTCGTGGCGGACGCCGCCGCTGCGCCCTCCCTGCACAACGCGCAGCCCTGGACCTTCCGCTATCTGGGGGGCATCGGCGTCCTCCGCCTGTACGCCGACCTGAGGCGCGGCCTGCCGCGAACCGACCCGGAGCGTCGGGGCCTGCACATCGGTTGCGGCGCCGCGCTGCTGAACCTGCGCGTGGCCGCCGCGGCGGCGGGCCTGGCGCCGCTCGTCCGCTTGCTGCCCGACCCGGCCTACCCGGAGTTCCTCGCAGAAGTGCATCTGTGCGGCACCGGACCGCCCGACGGGGCGCTCGCCCAGCTGGGCCCCGCCGTCCGGCGCCGCCACTCCAGCCGGCTGCCCTTCCGCGACGAGGAAATCCCCGGCGCGGTGCTGGAGGGGCTGTCCGAGGCGGCCCACGACGAGGGGGCCCAGCTGCTGTTCCCCGGGGCATGGCATGTGCAGTCGATCCTGGAACTGGTGCGGGACGCGGAGCTCCGAGAGTCGCTCGCACCGGTGGTGCGTGAGGAAACGGCGCGCTGGACGCACACACAGCTGCCCCACGCCGCTGGGGTGACCGACGGCATCCCGGGCGAGGCGTTCGGTCCTCGGCAGCGCGGCACCTCAGCTCCTGTGCGTGACTTCGCCGCCGGCCGTCCGATGCCCGGACGTGGCTGGGCGCCCTTCGAGAAGAACCCGAACATCGCCCTGCTGGGTACGGCCCGCGACGAGCCTGCGGACTGGCTCGTGGCCGGCCAGGCACTGGAGCGGGTGCTGCTCCGGGCCACGGCGGACGGGCTCGTCGCCTCAATCACCTCCCAGCCCCTGGAATGGCCGGAGATCCGATGGATCGTCCGCGACCCCGTCTCGTCCATGGCACACGTCCAGATGGTGATCCGGCTCGGCTACGGCCCCGAAGGCCCCGCGAGCCCACGGCGGCCGGTGGCCGATCTGCTCGACATTCTCTGAACGGCCCCATCGGACAGCACCGGACACCGAGGAGTGGTCGCATGAAGGTTTCCGAAGTGATGACCGTTCCTCCGGTGTGCGTCGAACCCCATGTCTCCCTGGCCGAGGTGACCCGGCTGATGGCCGAGTGTGCCGTCGGGTCCGTCCTCGTGGTCGAGGACGGAGCCCCGCACGGCATAGTCACCGACCGCGATCTCGCCGTACGCGGCCTGGGCGGCGGCCTGGACCCGAAGGCCTCGGTGGACGCGGTCATGTCGCCACGTGTCGTCACGGTCGAGGCCACCGACGAGCTGGAGGTGGCCTACCGGACGTTCCGCCGCACAGAGGTACGCCGTCTTCCGGTTCTCGACGCAGGCCGAGTGGTGGGCGTGCTGACGATCGACGACCTGCTCCTCGACGTCTTCCGGCGGCTCGCCGACCTGCTGGGACCGGTCGCCTGGAGCGTCCTGCACGAGCCGCCCGGCCCGCCTTCGGAGACCGGAGCCCCGCATGAGCCCTGAATCGGCTCCGCAGCGGACGGTCGGTCTCCGCGAGGGCGGACCGCCGACGGGCGTCACGACAGCGCCGCCCCCGGACCAACGAGATGCCTCCCGTTCGTCCGTCTCCGCTCTGCCGGTGCCGGACGTCATCGCCACCCTGGGAAGCTCACTCCGCGGTCTGACGGAGGCCGAGACAGCCGTGCGGCGGAACCGCTACGGCCCCAACGAGCTGCCCGGCGTAAGCCGAGGCCAGGTGTGGCGTCGGCTGGCCGCGCAGTTCACCGACCTCTTCGCGGTGGTCCTGCTCGTCTCCTCGGCGATCACGTTTCTCGCGTACTGGCTGGGGCGGCCCCGGGATCCAGCCACCCTCCAGCTGGCCCTGGCGATCCTCGGCGTGGTGCTGCTGAACGCCGGCATCGGTTTCGCGCAGGAGTACTCCGCCGAACGCACGGCCGAGTCCCTTCAGGCGATGGTGCCGCACACCTGCCGCGTGCTGCGCGACGGAGAGCGGCGCGAGCTGCCCGCGCGGGATCTGGTGCCGGGCGATGTGGTGATCCTTGAGGCCGGGGACGCAGTGCCTGCCGACTGCCGACTGATCGAGGCGCAGGAAGCCGCTGTCAACAACGCGGCGCTCACCGGCGAGAGCGATCCCGTCGCCCGCGTTGCCGAGCCCGTACCGTCAGGGCCTTTGCTCCAGGCTCGCAACTGCGTGTTCATGGGCACCGATCTGGTCGCGGGCACGGGCAAGGCCGTCGTGTTCGCCACGGGTGCGGCCACCGAGTTCGGGCGGATCTACCGTCTGGCCGCCGCCGCGCCGCGGCAGCAGACCCCGCTGCAACGGCAGGTGGCCCTCATGGCCCGCAGGGTCGCGGGCGTCGCGCTCGCGACCGGCGCCGTTCTGTTTGCCGTGCGCGTGCCCAGCGGGCAGCCGTTCGTCGACACGTTCGTCTTCTCGCTCGGTGTGATGGTCGCCCTGGTCCCGGAGGGGCTGCCGGCCACGCTCTCCGTCTCGCTGGCGATCGGTGTCCGCCGCATGGCCCGCCGGCACGCGCTGGTCAAGCAACTGCTCGCGGTGGAGGCACTGGGCTCGACCAGCGTGATCTGCACCGACAAGACCGGCACCCTCACCCAGGCCGAGATGACCGTCGTGCAGCTGTGGGCGGACGGTGTGCCCCATGCCGTGTCCGGCGTGGGGTACGCACCGATCGGCGAGATCACCGACGCGGAGCCCGTGCGAGAGCTGCTGCGGGCGGCGGCTCTGTGCAGCAACGCCCGGTTGGTGCCGCCGACCGGGCGGGACGCGTGGCGGGTGCTCGGAGACACCACCGAGGGGGCCCTGCTGGTGGCCGCCCGGAAAGCCGGCCTGGATCCCGCGGAGGAGGAGGTGCGCACCCCCCGGGTGGCGGAGCATCCCTTCGACTCCGCACGCAAGCTCATGAGTACCGTGCACCGCGACAGCGACGGCACGTTCTTCGCGTATGTCAAAGGCGCACCGCTCGAACTGCTCGCCCGCTGCGATGCCATCGACCGGAGTGGCACGAAGACACCGCTGTCCGATCCGGTCCGCACACAAGTGGCGGCGGCTGCGGACGGCATGGCCGGACAGGGCCTGCGCGTACTGGCGGTCGCCCGGCGGCAGGCAGCCGATCCGCGACCCCCACTCGAAGACGTCGAGTCGGAGCTGACGCTGCTGGGGCTCGCCGGGATGTACGACCCGCCGCGGCCCGAGGTGCGCGAGGCGGTGCACGCCTGCCGGCGGGCCGGGGTCCGCATCATCATGGTCACCGGGGACCATCCCCTCACCGCGGAGGCCGTCGCCCGCCGTGTCGGCATCGTGAGCCATCCGGCTCCGACCGTGGCGACAGGCACCCAGCTGGACGCGTTGGACGACGGCGGCTTGGACGCTCTGCTGGCGAGCTCCGGCGAATTGCTGCTCTGCCGGGTCAGTCCCGAGCACAAGATGCGGGTGGTCACGGCACTGCAGCGGCGCGGCGAGGTGGTCGCCGTCACCGGCGACGGGGCCAACGACGCGCCGGCCCTCAAGCACGCCGACATCGGTGTCGCCATGGGCGCCTCCGGCACCGACGTCGCCCGCGAGGCCGCGGTGATGGTGCTGCTCGACGACTCCTTCGCCTCGATCACCACCGCTGTGGGACTGGGCCGCTCGGTCTACCGCAACATCCGCAAGTTCCTGATCTACCTCTTCAGCCACAACATCGCCGAACTCGTGCCGATCCTCGCGGCGACCTTCGCCGGGTTCCCGCTGGTGCCGATCACAGCCGTACAGATCCTCGCGATCGACCTCGGTTCGGACGTGCTGCCGGCCCTGGCGCTCGGTGCGGAACCGATGGAGCCCGACGTCATGAACAGCCCGCCGAGGCCCCGCCAGGAGCGACTTTTCTCGGCGTCTGTCGTGGGCCGCATCCTCTTCCTCGGCGGCATCCAGGCCCTCGGCGTGTGCGCCGTCTTCTTCTGGCACATCCATGCCTCGGGCATCCCCTACGCCGACTTCACCAAGGACAGTCCCGTCTACCGCGAGGCGATCACCATGGTCCAGGCCGGCATCGTCGTCAGTCAGTTCTTCAACGCCCTCGCCGTGCGCACCGACCGGCAGAGCGTGTTCCGGGCCGGTCTGCTGACCAACCCCTGGCTGCTGGCCGCCGGCTGCTTCGGCATCGGTCTGATGGCCGCCATCAGCTACGCGCCGCCGCTCCAGGCGATCTTCCGCACCGCACCGCTGGCCCCCGCCGACTGGGCGGTCCTGGCCGCGTTCGGAGCGCTGCTGCTGGCCGCCGAGGAACTCAGGAAGTGGGTGCTGCGGCACCGGAGGACGTCCCCGGAGGGAGGAAGGCGATGAGAGTGATCATCGCGGGTTGCGGCCGGGTCGGGGCCACCCTGGCCGCACAGCTCGTCGCGGAAGGCCACGACGTGCGGCTCGTCGACCGGCAAGCAAGGGCGCAGCAGAAGTTGTCGCCGGGCTTCCCCGGCGCCTTCCACGTGGGCAACGGCTTCAGCCGCTCCGTACTGGAGGCTGCCGGAATCGCTCACGCGGACGCCTTCGTCGCGGTCACGTCCGGGGACAACAGCAACATCGTCAGCGCGCGGACCGCGAGGGAGACGTACCGGGTCCCGATCGTCCTCGCCCGCATCCACGATCCGCGCCGCGCCGACATCTACCGGGAACTGGGCATCCCGACGATCTCCAGTGTCCGCTGGGCCGTGGGCCGCATCCACCAGATCCTGCTGCACCGCCACCTCACCCCCGAACTCACCTTCGGCAACGGCGAGACACTCCTCGTACGCTCCCGGCTGCCTTCCTATCTCACTGGACGACAGACCACCGAGTTCGACGTCGACGGCGAGATCCGCGTCGTGGAGATCACCCGTGCCGGTCGCTCACTGCTCCCCGCCCACGGTGTCCTGGCCGAGCCCGGTGACCTGGTTACCTTCAGCGTGGCCGCCACGGCGCTGGGCCGGCTGAGCGGCTTTCTCGACAAGGAGCTGGGAACGTGAAGGTCCTGATCGCCGGCGCCGGCCGGCTCGGTGCCCAGATCGCCCAAGTGCTGTCCGTCGCTCGCAACGAGATCACTCTCGTCGAGTACGACGACGACCGTGTGGCCGAACTCGGCGACATGCCTCACGTGCGCGTCGTGGCCGGGGACGCCTGCGAGCCGGCGCTCCTGGAGCACGCGGGAGCCCTCGCCTGCGACCTCGTCATCGCCGCCACCGGCCGCGACGAGGACAACCTCGTCATCAGCCTGCTCGCCAAGCGGCAGTTCGGCGTGGAGCGGGTGGCCGCGCGCGTCAACGAGGAGGAGAACGCCTGGCTCTTCGACCAGCGGTGGGGCGTGGACGTGGCCGTGCCGGCCGCCACGCCGCTGATCTCCCTGATCGAGGAGGCCACCGGTGCTACGGACACGGTGGCCCTGCTACGGCTGAGCAAGGCGGGCGTCGAGGTCATCGAGACCGCGATCACCGAGGAGTCCCGGGCGGCGGGACACAAGCTGGGTGAGATCGAGCTGCCCGCCGGCACCGTGGTCGCCACCGTCGTACGCGAGGGCCGGCCCACGGTCCCGGGCCCCGAGGTGCAGCTGCTTCCCGGCGACGAGCTCCTGCTCGTGTCACACGAGGCGACCGAGCAGGAGATCCACGCGGCGTTCCAGTGAGCCGGCCCCACCCAGTCTCCGGGGGGCCTCTGGTCACCGCTCCTGGGAACGTACGATCACGACCGGGCAGCTCGCATGCTGCGACACGTGCTGGCTGACAGAGCCGAGCAGGGCTCGCGCGAACCCGCCCCTGCCCCGGCTGCCCACCACCAGGACCTCGGCTCCTTCGGCGGCCCGCAACAGGACATCGGCGGCATTGCCGTGCACCACATGGGTCCGTACCGAGTCGGCGGCGTCCGCGCCGAGCACGTCGGTCAGCTCCTGGGTCATCTTCTGCCGGGTCTCGTCCTCGTCGACCTGCATGTCGACGGCGGGTCCGGACCAGCCGTACAGGCCCGGCAACTCCCACACTGCGACGGCCTCCACGGTGCCGCCGACCTGGCCGGCGTAGCGCATGGCCCAGCGCAGGGCTTCGTACGAGGACTGCGATCCGTCGACGCCGACCACCACCCGTGGCTTCGAGGCATTCGTGTCCATGCGTCCCACCTCTCCTCGGGTGCCTGTTCTCCACGCTGCGGGACCCATCCCCATACCGCCACAGATGGGCATCCGGCGGCATGACGGACGACGGAGGCGGCGCTGTCCGTCAGCTTCCGCGGCTCGTGACCCAGCTGGGCTCCACGCCTGTCCACTCGCCGTCCCGCCAGGCCGGACCGTGCCGGTCAAGGCTGCTGCCGACAACCCTTCACACGCCGTATGCGGTGGCCACGCCGCCACCCCCATGGCGAAGGGCACCGCCACGCCGGCGATTCGGCATTCACTGCCTCTGCGGCACGACCGCGACCGGACACTGGGCATGGTGCAGCAGCGCATGGCTCACGCGGCCGAGCTGGAATCCGAAGTGGCCCGTCCTTCGGTGTGCCCCGACGATCACGAGGTCCGCAGCCGCCGACCGGTCAACGAGTATCTTGCCGGCTGGCCCTTCAACGACCGACCGGCGCGTCCGGACGTGCGGATGCTCGGCGCTCGCCGCCTTGAGGAGAGCGTCGATCACGGCGGAGGCACGCTCCTCGTACGTGTCCGCCGGTCCGCCGGGCTGCAACCGGTCGCCGTGCCTGTCGAAAGCAGGCCTGCGCCAGGCCCGCACGACGTCGAGGACGCACCCTCGCACCTCGGCCTCGCGGAAGGCGAAACGCACGGCCTCCGCGGTCGTGTCCGATTCGCCCAGGCCGAGCAGGATCCGCTCGTGCTTACCCGCCAGGCCCACGCGATCACCCCGGACCACGACCACCGGACAGTGCGCCCGGGCGGACACTCCGAGACCGACCGACCCCAGCAGCAGACCCTTGAGCTCACCACGGCCACGCGCACCCGTCACCAGCGCGAACGCCTCGTCGCCCGCGCTCACGAGAGCGCCCGCAGCGTCCTCCGGAACGATGTCGGTGGTGACCTTCACATCCGGGTTGCGCCGTTCGGCCCGATCGGCCGCCGAGGCCACGATGTGCTCGGCCAGCACCTGCTCGGAGGGCCGCCTCGGGTCCACCGAGGGAAGGCCCGCCTCGTAGCGCTCCCACAAGGAGGCGTACACCAGCCTGAGCGGAACACCGTGACGGGCGGCTTCGTCCACGGCCCAGTCGACCGCCAGCAGGCACGAGTCCGATCCGTCTACGCCCACCACCAGAGGAAGTGTCACTGTCCCCACCGCCTTTCATGGGGCCGCCGAAAGCGAGCGGCACTGGGGGCTGAACTTCACCGTCGCACCTCGTGCCGGTGGTCGCGAGGGCGCTTCGGCCCGTGCTGGAGGACCATCGGCCCCCTACTGCTCGCGGTTCGGTTCGTGTGCCTGCCGAACGGAAGCGGCGACCCGGTCGATCAGTTCGGGGAGCGCCGACCGCACCGCTTCACTCAGGGGCGCGCCGAGTTCGACGTCCGCCACCTCCATGGCGTGCACCACGAGCCTCTGCGGCAGCTGGCCGAGTACCTCCGCCAGGGCAAGGCACTCTCCGAGGCCCAGCGCATGGGTGCTCGCCGTCGCCGCTGTCCGGTCGGCCGCGTCAGCCGCCGTCAGGGTGTGCAGTTCCCCCGGCCGGGCCGGCCGTGTCCGGAGGGCTTCCACCACGAACACCGTATCCGCACCGCGCCACAGGTCGAGCATGCGTGCGGGTTCGCCGTCGCTGACCGTCAGGACGGTGTCGTCCGGGACACGGCCGCGCAACGCTTCCACCGTTGCCGGACCGACCCCGTCGTCACCGCGCAGGGGATTGCCCACACCGATCACCACGACCCGGCCGTTCATCGACGTTCCACGGTCACGTCGAGGAAGTGGGTGGCGCACGAGATGCAGGGATCGTGATTGCGGATGGCCCGTTCGCAGAGGTGCGCGAGCTCCTCGTCGTCCACAGCGGGCCCGGCCGAGTCCAGGCGGGCCTGGACCGCTCTGCGTACGTCCGTCTCGATGGCCGTCTGGTTCTGTGCCGTGGGTGGGATGATGCGGGCCTCGGTGAGCGTGCCGTCCCCGGTGAGGGCGTAGCGGTGGTACAGCAATCCCCTGGGCGCCTCGGTGGCCCCGAAGCCCACGCCCTGGCGAGGCGGTACCTCGACGGCCGGCCGCGGAGGTCTTTCGTATCCGTCGATGATCCGCAGCGCTTCCTCGACGGCCTGTACCACCTCGACGGCGCGTACGACGATGCTCCGGAAGGGGTTGTCGCAGAGGGCGCCCGTCAACGGGTCGCCCAGCCCGGCGTCCCGCGCCGCCTCGGCGGCAACGGGGTGAAGCCAACGGCCGTTGATCGCGTAGCGGGCCAGCGGGCCGGTGAGGTAGCGACGGCCGTCGAGAGTGGCCGTCAGGGCGGTGGAGTGGGGCACCTGGCCTTCCCGGACGTGCTGTTCGAACTCGGGCAGGGGGAACTCGCGCGGCGCCCCGCCGTTGCCGTCGGCGGCAATGACAGCCGGTGTTCCGGTGTCGATGGCGTAGCGGCCTGGGTCGCGCAGTGCGAACAGGTCGTGGTCGCACACGGCGTCGGGAAAGTCGAACGCCGCCACCCACCGGACGGTTTCCAGCGCGTCCTCCCGGGCTTGCCGCAGCCGTTCCGTCAGCGGACGCAGTTCGTCCGGTGCCGGCGTCCGGTAGAAACCGCCGATCCGCACGTTCACGGGATGGATGGGGCGGCCGCCGAGCTGTTCGAGGAGCGCGTTGCCGGCCTGCTTGAGCCTCAGGCCGCGTTCGACGGCGGCTCGCTGATCGCGGGCGAGTTCCACGACGTCCGCACGCCCGAGGAAGTCCGGAGCGTGCAGCAGGTAGACGTGCAGGGTGTGGCTCTCGATCCACTCGCCGCAGTACAGCAGGCGGCGCAGGTCTGCGAGAGGGCCGTCCACCGTGACACCGCAGGCGTCCTCGATCGCCCGGCAGGCACTCATCTGGTAGGCGACCGGGCAGATGCCACAGATGCGCGCGGTGATGTCGGGAGGCTCGGTGTGGCCCCGGCCGGTCAAGAAGGCCTCGAAGAAGCGCGGCGGTTCGTAGATGCGCAGCCGCGTCTCGGCGACCGTGTCACCCTCGACGCGTAGGTGGAGGGATGCCTCGCCTTCCACCCTGGCCAGCGCGTCCAGTCGCAGGACGCGGGTTCCGCGATGGTTCATGCGCGCCTTTCCGGGCGGGGTCCGTCAGGCCGGAGGGCTCTGCCGCTCCTCGGCCGCGAGGTCGGGTACAGAGGCATACTCCGGCGACGCGGCGTTGAAGGTGCGGAAGACACGCTGGACGTCCCGCTCGCTCATCCCGTCGCGACGCAGCTGCGCGATCATCGAGCGCAGATTGGGCTTGCTCGACGGTCCGAAGCAGCCGTAGCAGCCGCGTCCGTAGGCGGGACAGATCGCGCCGCACCCCGCGTGGGTGACGGGACCCAGACAGGGGGTGCCGTGGGCCACGGTGATGCAGGTGGTGCCGCGCCTCTTGCACTCGAAGCAGACGCTGTGGTCCGAGATCTGGGGTCTGCGGCCGGCCAGGTAGGCGGTGATGACTTCGAGAAGCTGGCGGCGGTCGATCGGGCAGCCGCGCAGTTCGAAGTCGACCGGCACGTGGGCCGAGATCGGGGTCGAGGTCTCCAGCGTGGCGATGTACTGCGGCTGGGCGTAGACGGCTGCGAGGAAGTCGTCGACGTCGGCGAAGTTGCGCAGTGCCTGGATGCCTCCTGCGGTGGCGCAGGCTCCGATGGTCACCAGGTACCGGGAGATACGGCGGACGTGCTGGATCCGCTCGGCGTCCTCGGCAGTGGTGATCGATCCCTCGACGAGGGAGAGGTCGTACGGCCCCCGGCCGTCCAGCCCCGCGCGCTCCCCTTCGGCGCCCTCGGCCGGGGTCATCTCCACGAAGTGGTCGATCCGTACCCGCTCGGTGAGGCCGAGGAGCTCGTCCTCGCAGTCGAGGAGGGTCAGCTGGCAGCCGTCGCAGGAGGCGAACTTCCACACGGCGAGCGTCGGCCGGGTGCGGATGATCGGGCCGAGTTCGGTGACCATGTCACAACTCCCTCACGAGGAGCAGGTCTGCCACACGGTCGTAGCCGACGACCGGCCCGTCGCGGCACAGCAGGAGCGGGCCGAGCTGGCAGTGGCCGCAGTGGCCGGTGGCGCAGTGCATGTTGCGTTCCAACGACACCTGGACGCGGTGCGGGACCAGGCCCCGTGTCACAAGGTCACGTGCGGTGTGCCGCATCATCACCTCGGGTCCGCACACCAGCGCGCAGGTCCGGTCGGGACGCAGGTCGAGCCGGTCGAGGAGCGTGGTGACCACGCCCACCGCGCCCTGCCAGCCCGGACCGGGCCGGTCGACGGCCACCTCCACCCGGGCCGGGCCGCGCCAGCCTTCGATCTCCTCCCGGTAGACCAGATCGGCAGGAGTACGAGCGCCCACCAGGATCGCAAGGCGACCGTACTCAGCGGGCCGGTCCAGAACCTCGTGGACGACCGGACGCAACGGAGCCAGCCCGATGCCGCCGGCGACCACCAGGACGTCGTAGCCTGCTGCCGCTTCGAGGTCCCAGCCGGTGCCGTACGGTCCGCTGAGTCCGACACTGTCACCGGGGCGCAGCCGGTACAGCGCGGCCGAGACCGCGCCCACCGCGCGCACGGTGTGCACGAGACCCCCGTGGCGGCCGCGCAGGGCACTGGCCGAGACGGGCACCTCACCCACCCCGAAGGCGTAGATCATCGCGAACTGCCCCGGGGAGAAGGGCGCGAGTTCTTCCCCGATCGGTACCAGCTCGATCGACCGGGTGTCGGCGGTCTCGGCCCAGGCATCGGCGACGCGGTACGGCAGCGGGGGCGGCACGGTGGTCATCCCCCCTTCGGCTCCGCCGCCGTTGCGCCGGACTGCGTCCAGTCGTGCAGGGCGGCCGCTTCCTCGGTGATGTCGATGCCGACCGGGCACCACACGATGCAGCGTCCGCAGCCGACGCAACCGGACGAGCCGAACTGGTCGTACCAGGTGCCCAGTTTGTGGGTCATCCACTGCCGGTAACGGCTGCGGGAGGAGGCGCGGACCGGGCCGCCGTGCAGGCGGGAGAAGTCCAGGTCGAAGCAGGAGTCCCACAGCCGCCACCGCTCCGCGTGGTCACCGGTGAGGTCCGTGACGTCCTCGGTGGTGGTGCAGAAGCAGGTGGGGCACACCATGGTGCAGTTGCCGCAGGTCAGGCAGCGGCCGGCGACGTCGTCCCAGCGTGGCGCGTCGAGTGTTCCGGCCATCAGCTCCCGCAGGTCGGCTTCGGGCATGGTCCGTCCCATGCGGTCCGCAGCGGCCGTGACGCCGGCGCGAGCCGTCTCCTGGGTCTCCGGGTCGGCCGGGCGTCCGGGCAGCTCGGCCAGGATCTCCGCGCCTTCCTCGCTGCCGCTGCGGACCCAGAAGCGGTGCCCGTTCTCGTCGACCACTTCGGTCATCACCAGGTCGTAGCCGGGGCCGGCGGCGGGTCCGGTGCCCATGGAGACGCAGAAGCACGTGGCGCCGGGCTCCGTGCACTCGACGACGATCAGCAGTGCCCCGGAGCGCCGGCCCTCGTAGTGGGGATCGCGGTATGCCCCGCCGATCAGCACCCGGTCCTGGATGGCGATGGCCCGCAGATCGCAGGGACGCACGCCCAGGAAGGCATACCGAGGAGGCGCGGCCTGGTCCGCCGTGAGGACCAGCTCCCCCTCCACCCGGTCGGCGCTCCACTCCCTCACCCGCGCCGGATGCAGGAAGGACTTCCACGACTGCGGCCCCGCCGCGTTCGCGAAGGCCGCACCGTCCGACCGCTGCCGCAGCCGGTACCGCCCGGCCTCCAGCTCCACGCCCCACCCGTACGGCAAGTCGTCGGCCGACCGCAGTTCCGCCAGCACGATGGCGCCGTCCCGGGCCGTGGGGCCGATCACGGTGAAGCCGCGCCGGACCAGCACGTCGACGAGCGCGGCCATGCCGTCCTTGCCCATCACGAGCCCCTCGGACGCGGGGGCCGGGACGGCGTTCACATCGGTGTCAGCACTCATGGCCGACCTCCTTCAGCACGGCGGACGGCGCATCGGGCCCTGCCGTTTCCTCGGGCCCACGACGGCAGCCTCGTCGGTACAGCGCCGCGCCGACAGAGCCACATGGGCACGTCCGCGGGGGCCTTTGGTCCCCGTGACCTCAGACGAGCCGACAACCGTGGTCTCGGGCGAGCGTCGGAGATGCCTCCACGACCATCAGCACGCTCGGCCGTGCGGTGAGAGGAGGGCTTGCGCGAACATCAGGTCCGCGTCCGCCGCCCAGGCCGGCAAGGTCCGGAACTCCTGCGCCCACACCACCACCCCCTCGCTTCCCTCCATCCGGCAAGCCCCACGTCGGACGAGAGGTGTGCGCGACCGGCAGCGCCCTGATGCGCAGCTCCCCGGGTTCCGCGTCCGTCATGCGCGGCTCCAGCCCTCGCTCGGCGGCGAGACGCGGCAGGGCGGAGCGGAGTTCGGCGTGGTCATCGGCGACGAGCCAGGCGTCCGGCCGGCCCTCGGGCGGCTCCGCCCCGGGACCGCCGTCGTACGCGACACGATGACGGCCGCAGACGACCGGCAGACCGGCCGGTGCGCAGCGCGGGGACACCATGGCGCCCACGCCCGGCAACGTGAACCGGAGCCGTCCGGCCACGGAAGGGGTCCGTTCGACCCAGTGCGGACGGAACGGACCGGACGGATGGTCGAAGAAGGCCCGGAGGAAGGAGGGGCCGCCATGCCGTGGGAGACCATCCGGAAGGACGCCCCGCCGCGCGTCGTCCCCCATCTGCGCGACTACGACAAGGAGTGCGCCACCTTCTCGTGGCAGGCGGCGCGCAGCAGGCTGGCGGGGCTGCCCGACGGACGGGGACTGAACATCGCCCACGAGGCCGTCGACCGGCACGTGGCATCGGGCCGTGCGACCGCGGTCGCGCTGCGCTGTGTCGGGCGGGACGATTCCGTCACCTCCATGACCTACGGGGATCTGGCCCGCTCGACGGCGCAGTTCGCCAACGTGCTCCGCGGCCTCGGGATCGGTCACGGCGACCGGGTCGTGACGCTGCTGGGGCGCTGCCCCGAGCTGTACACCGTGCTCCTCGGCACGCTGAAGAACACCAGTGTCCTCTGCCCGCTGTTCTCCGCCTTCGGACCGGACCCGGTCTTCCAGCGGATGACGCTGAGCGACGCACAGGTGCTGGTCACCACGGCGGACCTGTACCGCAAGAAGATCGCCGGGCAACGCGAAAGGCTTGCCGCCCTGCGCCACGTGCTGATCGTCGGCGAGGGCCCGGACGACCTGCCCGGCACGCTGTCCCTCGCCGCGCTGATGGCCGACGCGGCCGACACCTTCACCATTCCGCCCACCTCCCCGCACGACATGGCCCTGCTGCACTTCACGAGCGGCACGACAGGCGTTCCCAAGGGTGCGGTGCACGTGCACGAGGCGGCCATCGCCCACTACGTGACCGCGTTGTACGCCCTCGACCTGCACGAGGAGGACGTGTACTGGTGCACCGCCGACCCGGGCTGGGTCACCGGGACGTCCTACGGGATCATCGCCCCTCTCCTGCACGGTGTGACGGTCGTGGTGGACGAGGGCGAATACGATGCCCGCCGCTGGTACCGGATCCTTGCCGAGCAGCGGGTGAGCGTCTGGTACACGGCGCCCACCGCCCTGCGCATGCTGATGCGCACGACGCCGAGGACCGGCCCGTACGACCTGCCCCGCTCCTTCGGCCTGAGCGCGCTGCGGTTCATCGCGTCGGTCGGCGAGCCGCTCAACCCGGAGGCCGTGGTGTGGGGGCGGGACGTGCTCGGACTGCCGGTGCACGACAACTGGTGGCAGACCGAGACCGGCGCCATCATGATCGCCAACTTCGCCGCCTGCGACATCCGCCCCGGCTCGATGGGGCGCCCACTGCCCGGGGTGGAGGCGGCCGTGCTGCGGCGCGGCGAGAACGGCCGGGCCGAGGTCGCAGACGGACACGTCACCGTACTGGAAGAGCCCGGAGTGGAGGGAGAACTGGCGCTCCGCCCCGGCTGGCCGTCCATGTTCCGCGGCTACTTGCACGACGAGCCACGCACCGCGGCGGCCTTCGCGGACGGCTGGTACCTCACCGGCGACCTGGTACGACGCGACACCGACGGCTGGTACTGGTTCGTCGGGCGAGCAGACGACGTCATCAAGTCGGCTGGCCACCTCATCGGGCCTTTCGAAGTCGAGAGCGCCCTCATGGAGCACCCGGCAGTCGCCGAGTCCGGCGTCATCGGCCGCCCCGATCCCGTCGCCGGGAACATCGTGAAGGCGTTCGTCACCTTGCGGCCGGGCTTCGACGCGACCACCACGATGCGGCAGGACCTGCTGGCCTTCGCCCGGCGCCGGCTGGGCCCGGCTGTGGCGCCCCGCGAGATCGCCTTCGACCAGCACCTGCCGCACACCCGCAGCGGCAAGGTCATGCGCCGCCTGCTGCGGGCCCGGGAGCTCGGCCTGCCCGAGGGCGACATCTCCACCCTGGAGGAGACGACCCCGCAGGCGTCCTCCTCCGCGCAGAGGACGGAGCAGCCCGCATGAGTGCTACCCACGCCCTCCGCTCACCGCGCACCGCCTCCCGGCCGAACCGCCGAGCCGCCGAGCACCGTCTGGCGCTGCTGGAGTCGATGCTGCGCGTACGCCGGTTCGAGGAACGCTGCGTGGAGTTGTACAGCGCGGCACGCATCCGGGGTTTCATGCACCTCTACATCGGTGAGGAAGCCGTGGCCGTCGGCGTCAACGAGGCACTCACGGCCGACGACGCGGTCGTGTCGACGTACCGCGAACACGGGCACGCACTCGCCCGCGGGGTTCCGGCCGAGGCGATCATGGCGGAGATGTTCGGCAAGGTGACCGGCTGCAGCCGGGGCCGTGGCGGCTCGATGCACCTCTTCGACGCCGGCCGCCGTTTCTACGGCGGCAACGCGATCGTCGGCGGCGGACTCCCGCTCGCGGCCGGCCTCGCCCTCGCCGACCGCATGACCGGCCGCAATCGTGTCACCTGCTGCTTCTTCGGCGACGGCGCCTTCGCCGAGGGCGAGTTCCACGAGACCGCCAACCTCGCCGCGCTGTGGGGGCTGCCGCTGCTGCTGGTCTGCGAGAACAACCTGTACGCGATGGGTACCGCCCTGGCCCGGCACCAGGCCCAGACCGACCTCGCGCTGCGTGCCGCCGGGTACGGCATGGTCTCCTGGGCCGTCGACGGCATGGACGTCTTCGCAGTGCGGGACGCCGCCCGGAAGGCGGCCGAAGGGGTGCGTGCCGGCACCGGACCGCACTTCCTGGAGATACGCACGTACCGCTTCCGCGCCCACTCCATGTACGACGCCGACCGCTACCGCGACAAGGCCGAGATCGAGCACTGGAAGGAACGCGACCCGGTCGAAGGGCTCGCCCGACGACTGCGCGAGGCGAAGGAGCTGACCGACAAGGCCCGCACCGCCATGGAGGACCGCCTGGCCGCCGAGATCGACCGCGCCGTCGAGGCCGCCGATCAGGCTCCCGAGGAACCGGTCGAGGATCTGCTCAGGTACGTCACCAGCCCGGAGGCGAGCCGGCCATGACCGCGACCCGCACGCGTACCGCCGGACCCGCCGTGTCCGACGACCGGAAGACGACCTATCGGGAGGCGATGCGCGAGGCCCTGCGCGAAGCGCTGCGCACGGACGAGCGTGTGTTCCTGATGGGGGAGGACGTGGGCCGGTACGGCGGCTGTTTCGGCGTCAGCCTCGGCCTGCTGGAGGAGTTCGGGCCCGAGCGGATCCGCGACGCCCCGCTGTCCGAGTCGGCGTTCGTCGGCGCCGGTATAGGTGCGGCCCTGGCGGGTATGCGGCCGATCGTCGAGATCATGACGGTCAACTTCAGCCTGCTGGCCCTGGACCAGATCCTCAACAACGCCGCGACCCTGCTGCACATGTCGGGCGGCCAGCTGCCCGTACCGATCGTGATCCGGATGACCACGGGCGCGGGGCGACAGCTCGCGGCCCAGCACTCGCACAGCTTGGAGGGCTGGTACGCGCACATCCCCGGTCTCCGGGTGCTCGCCCCGGCCACCCTCACCGACGCCCGGTACATGCTGGCACCCGCGCTCGCCGACCCGGACCCGGTGCTGATCTTCGAGCACGGCAGCCTCTACAACGTCTCGGGCGAGCCGCCCGCCGACGCGGGGCCTGTCGACATCGACCACGCGACCGTCCGCCGGCCCGGTAACGACGTCTCCCTGATCACGTACGGCGGCTCCCTGCCCAAAGCCCTGGCCGCGGCCGACGACCTCGCGAGCAGCGGCATCAGTGCGGAGGTCGTCGACCTGCGCACCCTGCGCCCCCTTGACGACGCCACCATCGGCGAGTCTGTGGCGCGCACACACCGTGCCGTCGTCATCGACGAGGGCTGGCGCACCGGCAGCCTCGCCGCGGAGATCTCGGCACGCCTCACGGAACAGCACTTCTACGACCTCGACGCCCCCGTCGAGCGTGTGTGCAGCGTCGAGGTGCCCATGCCGTACGCGCGCAGGCTGGAGGAGGCCGCGCTGCCCCAGGTGGGCGGGGTCGTCGCCGCCGCGCGGCGAGCCGTAGGCGAACCCCTGCCGACCGGAGCCGACACGCCGGAACGACCGCCGGCCAGCGGGAGGTCGGGGTGAGATGACCGCGTTCACCATGCCCTCACTAGGCGCGGACATGGAGGAGGGGCTGCTGCAGGAGTGGCTCGTGAGCCCCGGTGACCGGGTACACAAGGGCGACGTCGTGGCGGTCGTGGAGACGGACAAGGCTGCTATCGAGGTCGAGTGCTTCGAGTCCGGGACCGTGGGGCGGCTGCTCGTTGCGCCGGGTGCCCGGGTTCCGGTGGGGACGCCGCTCGCGGTGATCGAGGGCGAAGCCGCCTCCGGCGTGCCGGCAGGCGCCCCCGGGGAACCGGTGACGGCCGGGGCCGGTGAGCCCGTCGGGGAGACTCACCCGCAACCGACCGCCGCACGCGCAAAAGCCGACCGGGAACCGGCCGCACGGCAGAAAAGCCCGCAACCTCGACGGAAGACGGCCCGTGAGCCCGAGCACGCCCCCGAGCCGGCACAGGCCGAGCCCCGGAAGCAGCCGGCCGGGCAGCACGTGCAAGCGCTGCCGGAGCCGTCCGCCGCGACCACCTCGGTGATCGGCACCGGGCCCCTCGTACGGCACCTGGCGCAGCACCGGGGCGTAGACCTGACGACTCTGCACGGCACCGGACCGGGCGGACGGATCACCCGTGCCGACGTGGACCGCGCCGCGCCGCTTCTCACGTCCGGAGTCCGGGCCACTCCGTACGCACGGCGCCTCGCCCGCGACCTCGGCATCGACCTGGCGGCGGTGCGGGGCACCGGGGACGGCGGAGCCGTGCGGGCGGCGGACGTGCACACGGCCGTGCGCGCAGGCGCCGGGGCCGAGCGACCGGGTCGGGGCCCGCGTGGCGGCGAGCAGCGTCCGCACGCGGCCGTCGCGGCCGACAGCCGCCCGGAGGACCGTACGGACGCCATGCGCCGTGCCATCGCCGACCTCATGAGCCGCTCCAAACGGGAGATCCCGCACTACTACCTGTCCACCACCGTCGACCTCACGGCGACCGAGGACTGGTTGCGCCGGATCAACCGCGGTCGTCCGCCCGCCGGCCGCCTCGTGCCCGCTGCCCTGCTCCTCAAGGCCGCCGCCCTGGCAGCGCGCGAGGTGCCGACTCTCAACGGCTACTGGCGGAACAACGGATTCGCCCCCGCTTCCGAGATCAACCTGGGCGTCGCGGTGTCGCTCCGGCAGGGCGGGCTGCTCGCGCCGGTGATCCACCGCGCCGACACACTGCCGCTCGACGCCCTCATGGCCCGCCTCAAGGACCTGGTCCAACGAGCCCGCCGCGGACGGCTGCGCGGCAGCGAGACGACCGGCGCCACCCTGACCGTCACCAACCTGGGCGACCAGGGCGTGGACGCGGTGTTCGGGGTCGTACACCCACCCCAGGTGGCCCTGGTCGGCTTCGGGGCGGTCGTCGAGCGGCCCTGGGCCGCGAACGGCATGCTCGGCGTGCGTCCGGTGGTGACCGCGACCCTGGCCGCCGACCACCGGGCCACGGACGGAGCCGTGGGAGCGCGCTACCTCACGGCGGTCGACCGCCTGCTGCAGCAACCCGAGGAGCTGTGAGTCAGATGAAGCCCCTGAACAACGCGGAGGCTCTGTCGGTGATCAAGGAGTCGATCACGCAGATCATCCCCGACGCCGACTTCACCCTGATCCGACCGGACGACAAGTTCCGCGACGTGCTCGAACTGGATTCGCTCGACTTCCTCAGCCTGGTCGAACTTCTGTCCGAGCGCACCGGAGCTCGTATCGACGAGGAGGACTACCCGGAGTTGACCACACTGTCCGACTCGGCACGGTTTCTGGTCGACAGGACTGCTGCCGACCGGTCATGAGCGCGTCTCGCCTCGCACGACGGCGACGGGGCAGTGCGCACAGTGCGGCGGAGCCTCGCCGGCCGAGCCCGGCGCCAGCCCCGTGAGGCCACCCCACCCGGACGCTCGCAGCGCCCCGGAACTCATCCGGGGATCGGGACGCGGTGCAGGACGACTTTGAGGGCTCCTGTGCCGGGGCCGCGCGCGAACGCCTCGTACGCGTCCTCCATCCGGTCCATACCGAAGGTGTGGGTGACCAGCCGGGAGACGGGCAGGTGCCCGAACCTCACCAGCTCCAGCAGCCATGACGTGGAGGACGTGTCCACCTGACCCGTGCTGATCGTCACGTTCTTGCGCCACAGGGACTCCAGGTGGAGCGTCACCGGCTTGCCGTGCGTGCCGATGTTGGCGATGTGCCCTCCCGTGCGGACGGCGCGCGTGCACAGCACGAAGCCGTCCGGATCGCCCGACGCCTCGATGACCACGTCGGCGCCCGGCCCCTCGGAAAGGTCGGTGATCATCTTCCCCGGTGATTCGGCGGCGTCGGCCCCCACGCCGGCGGCGTTCTCCAGTCGGGCGCCGGCCAGGTCCACGACGATGATCCTGCGCGGCGAGTACAGCCGCGCGAGCATCACGGCGGCAAGCCCGACGGGGCCCGCGCCCACCACGACGACGGTGTCTCCCGGGCAGACGTGTCCGTTGCGCACCCCGACCTCGTAAGCGGTCGGAAGGAGCTCGGCGAGCAGCACGGCGTCGTCCGGCGGGAGGTCGTAGGGCCGCCGGGTGGTGGAGTGATCGGCGAAGGGCACGCGTACCGACTCGGCCTGGGTGCCGTTGACCAGATTCCCCAGGATCCAGCCGCCACCGCCACGGCACTGCCCGTACCTGGTGTCGCGGCACTCCCTGCAATCTCCGCAGGCGGAGACGGACGACACGATCACCTGATCGCCGGGACGCAGGTGGTGGACCTGGCTGCCGATCTCCATGACCTCGCCGACGGCCTCGTGACCGAGTACCGTTCCCGGCTTCACCTCGGGGAAGTCTCCCCGCCGGATGTGGAGATCGGTGCCGCACACGGTGGTGGCGTCGACGCGCACGACGGCGTCGGTCGCCTCCTCGATCACGGGATCGGGCACGGTGTCCCAGGAGGTGTGTTCAGGGCCGTGGTAGACGAGCGCTCGCACCGAACTCACTCCTCGCTCCCCCCTCCACGGTCACCCCGACAGTGCCCCCGGGCAACACGGCCGCCCGTGTACCTCAGTCCGGCAGCATGTACGGACGGCGGAAGACCGGGGCCTGGCCGGTGCCCCACGGGCGCACGGCCGCCAGCGCCCGAGAGACGGCGCCTTCCAGCGCGCCACTGGTGTCGACCGGGACGGCTTCGGGCCACGGTGGTTCCCTCACGGCCATGGCACCGGCTGTCTCGGGGCCGGCATCGGAGGCACCGGGGGCGCGCGTGAGCAGGCGGGCCGCCGACACGTCGCCCGGCACATGGCAGTGCAGGGCCACCAGTTCGGCACTGGTACGTCGGGCGACCCGCCCCGCCGCCTCACGTTGGACGGAATCGGACCAGGTGGCGTCGAGGACGACGGACTCGCCCAAGGACAGCAGCAGAGCTGCGCGGTCGAGCAGGGCCGCATACGTCCTGGCGGTCCACTCGGGTGTGTACAGCCCCTCCCTGTAGTCGGCGGCCGCGGACTGCTCCGCCGGGATGCCCGCCAGCTCCTTGCGGATGCGGTCGCTGCTGAGCAGGGTGACCCCCAGCCGGTCGGCCAGCGCCCCGGAGAGTGTGGACTTCCCGCTACCCGGCAGCCCGCCGACGAGGATGAGCCCGACGGCGGAGGTGCGCAGGTGGCGCAGTGCCATGCCGGCAAGGCGCCGCGACGCTGCGTCCGCGCCGGGCGCGCCCTGGCGGCCCTGGATCACCGAGACCTTGGCACGGACGAAGGCCCGGTAGGCGACGTAGTGGTGCCACAGGGAAGGAGGCGCGGGGTCCGCTGAGTACTCGCCGTACCGGGCGAGGAAGTACCCCGCGGCGTCCGGAGCGCCGAGTTGTTCCAGGTCCATGGCGAGAAAGGCGGCGTCGTCCAGGCCATCGACGTAGCGGAGGCGATCGTCGAACTCCAGGCAGTCCAGGACCCGGGGGCCGTCATCGAGACAGAACACGTCCTCGGCGAGCAGGTCGCCGTGGCCGTCGACTATCCTGCCCTGCTCGATCCGGGTGTCGAACAGCCGCTTGCGACCGGCGAGATAGCGGCGCACCAGCCGCTCGATCTCCGCCAGGCCGTCGGCTACGACTCCCTCCGCGGCCAGCGTGTGCAGCTGCGCGAAGCCGGCCTCCCAACGCGCCGACAGCGCGTCGCGCGTGCCCTGTTCGTTCACATCGCGGCCACGGTATGCGGCCGCGTGCCACGCCGCCAGGTCCCGGGCGACGGTCCGAAGGACGTCATCCACGGCAACCCCTGCCCCGACGAGATGGGAAAGGCGGCGGTCCTGCGGCATGCGGCGCATCACCACGACCGGTTCTGGAACCTCCGCATCGGGGCTGCGGAACTCGCCCAGGCCCACGTAGACGTCGGGGGCGAACCGGCGGTTGAGGGTGATTTCACGCTCGCACGCGGCCCGGCGCGCCGCGACCGTGGTGTAGTCCAGGAACCCCAGATCGACCGGCTTCTTGAGCTTGTAGGCCCGATCGCCGACGAAGAACAGCGTCGCGGTGTGGGTCTCGCACACCCCGGCGCGTGGGAGCGGCTCTTTGTCGTGCCCGGCAGCCGACTGGAGCGCGGACGCGCCGTCCCGCGACGCGCGATGGCTGGGCTCGGTCATGAGGAACGGCGGAGACAGGGAAGCGCCCGTGATCTGTGTCGTCCCCGTCTGCGAGTCGGCGGCCCGGAAGGCGGCGGCCAGGCTCCCGGATGTGCTGTGAGGCCAACAGTGACGACTGGCGGCATGGCGACGGCCTCCGTCTCGTAAGAAGCTGGAGGGAGCGGCGGACGAGCCCGACCGGGTACGCGGTCCGCACGTCACTTGCATGACCGGGCGCGAGGCGCATCTCCCTTTCGAGGATCCCCTGGGCCTCACCGTGGCGCACGTGGGGGCGCGGCGGAGGGGCCGGAGCCGTGGCATCCGGCATGAGAGGAGCCAGGCGCAGTGACCATTCCCCTGGTGGTGGGCGTCGACGGATCCGAGGCGAGCCTGGAAGCGGTCGACTGGGCCGCCGCCGAGGCGGCCCGGCACGGGATCCCGCTTCATCTGCTGCACGCGGCGGCCGGAGAGCAGGAAGCGTCCCGCGTGATCAGCGCCGCCTCCGCGCGCGCCGGGGAGATCGCTCCAGCGGCCCGGTTGTCCAGCGAGATCTCGCACGAGGACGCGGCTTCAGCGCTGGTCGGGCAGGGCCGCAACGCGTTCGCGCTGGTCCTGGGGTCCAGAGGACTCGGAGACCTCGCGGGCATGCTCCTGGGCTCGGTCAGCCTCGCTGTGGCGGCACGCGCCGACTGTCCGGTCATCGTGGTCCGGGGCTCCCCGGAGCACCGTGCCGGCCGTTTCGGGAACGTGGTCGTCGGCATCGAGGACGGGGAAGGCAGCGGCACGGCCGTCGACTTCGCGTTGCGCGAGGCGGATGTGCGAGGCTGCCGGCTCGTGGCGGTGCATGCCTGGAGCGCACCGTCCGGGGCCTGTACGACCCCACAAGCCTCGTCGTGGTTCCTGGAAGCCCACCGGCGCCCGCCGGCACAGGTTCTCGACGACGCTCTGCGCCATCCCGCTGAAAGGTATCGGGACGCGGCGGTGAGCCGAAGACTGATCGAGAGACCTGCGCGCCCGGCGCTGCTGGAAGCCGCCTCGACAGCGGATCTGCTGGTCGTGGGCGCCCGCCGACGACTTGGACATCCGGGCCTGCAACTCGGCCTGATCAACCACGCACTGCTGCATCACGCACCGTGTCCCGTCGCGGTCGTCCCCCAGATGTGACCGCCCCACCACCAGGCGAACGCAACGCGGCCGGCTTCCAGGGCCGGTCGCCGGCTCGACAGGGACTTTCGGCCCTGTGGCCGTCGAACACTGTCGTCCGATGGTGGAAAGACGGGAGGCCGCCCAGTGGACGGCTGGATGCCATCCACCTGGTTTCCAGCCGGCCCGTGCGGTGCGGTCACCTGGACACCGCTGCTCGGACTTCAGCGGGGCGCTGCACACAGGCAGGGAGAGAACGATGTCGCACACCGGACAGTGGAGCGTGCGTCTCCACCTCTTCGAAGACGACGACGGGACAACGAAGGCACACGTCACGCTGGACACCGGCACCACGGCGCTCACCGGGCACGGAACCGCGCACTGCAACCCGGTGGACACGAACGTGCCGGAGATCGGCGACGAACTGGCGGCAGGGAGGGCCATGCACGACCTCGCCCACCAACTGCTGAACGCCGCCGATCGCGACGTCCAAGGCATGGCAGCGTCCCGTCCCAGCACCCCTCAGGCCGCTGGACGGCCCGCGTGACCCCGACGGACTCAACTGTCGCCGGACGCACCCCGCGCGTCGTCCTTCCGGTAGGAGAGATTCCCTGACACCGACACCACGCCGTCGACGCCACGGCACAGCTGCTCGATGACGGGAATCAGACTCCTGTACTCGACGGTGCCGGCAAGCGTCACCCGACCGTCGCGCACCTCCGCGCTCACGTCCCGTGAATCGAGTCCCAAGGTGCTCCGCAGCAGGTCGCCGGTGATCTCCTCGCGGATGGCCTCGTCACGACGGAGGAAGACCCGCAGCAGATCACCACGGCTCACGATGCCCAGGAGCCGGTCCGTCTCGTCCACCACAGGCAGTCGTTTGACGTTCTGGGTCTCCATGAGGCGGGCGGCCTCGACCACGGTCCACTCCGGACGTGCGCAGACCGCGGGAGCGGACATCAGTTCCTCGGCACGGGAGCCCTCGGCCTTGGCCCGTTCCCAGGCCTCCAGGTGAGGGATGGGTGTCCTGCCCGAGGGGTCGGCCTGGTCGGCGCTCTTGCGGAGCAGGTCGGCCTCGGACACCACGCCCAGCGGACGGTCCAGCTCGTCCACCACGGGCACGGCGGTGACGCCGTTCTCCTCCAGCAATCTGACGAGCTCCTTGAACGGCGTGTCACGCCGTGCCCGGACGACGTCCCGGCTCATGAGCTCCTCGACCGTTCGGTGGTGCATGTCGCCTCCCGGGAACGTGCCGCCCACCTCGCGGAGACGGGGCAGCCGCCCCGTGCGGCGGTGCGGCCCGCGTGGCAGGTTGGATACAGCACCATTCTGAGGAGAGGGCGGCGATCATGCGAGCTCACCTCGGCGATCAACTCGTCGTCGAAAGTCCGGCGACCGGCGCCGCCAGGCGCGACGGCGAAATCGTCGGACTGCATCACGAGGACGGAACTCCCCCCTACGACGTGCGCTGGTCGGACACGGACGAAGTGACGCTCGTCTTCCCCGGGCCAGACGCCCACATCCACCATCTCGAACACGAACAGTCAGTGGCCACACGCGAGCCCCGGCCAGACACACACCAGGCGGAGACCGTGTCCACCGCTCCGCGGTCGCCCAGAGCGACCAATCCCGGCGACATCGGACGGCGCGTGAGGGTCGAACGCCGACGGCAAGGGCTGAGCCTGGTGGAAGCGGCGCGCCGTGCCGTGATGTCGCCCGACTACCTCGCCTACTTGGAGGACCAGCCCGCCGACCCGAGTCTTGCGACCCTCATCCGGCTGGCCGACGCCCTGGGCACCACGGTCGCCGCACTGCGTGGCGGAGGCATGGATCTTCCACCCGGTCAGGGCTACGCACTGCTGCACCCCCGGTTGCGGGACCTGGCCCCGGAGGAGTGCCACACCCTGCTGTCCACGCACGGCGTGGGGCGCATCTCGGTGTCGGCGTCCGACGGCCGCCCGGCGATCGTCCCGGTCAACTACGAGATCGTCGACGACGCCATCGTCTTCCGGACCGCGCCCGACTCCGTGGCCGCAGCGGCAGCCGAGACGGAGGTCGCCTTCGAGGTCGACCACGTGGACGACGCCTTGAGCCAGGGCTGGAGTGTGCTCGCCGTCGGCCCCGCCAGCGTGGTGACCGAGCCCGAGGCCGTACGCAGGCTCGCCCAGCAGGCCCACACCACCCCATGGGCCGGTGGCGAGCGCGAGATGTGGGTGTCGATCCGGCCCACAAGCCTCACGGGCCGCCGGATCACTCCGGCTGATCAGTAGAGGATCACGGCTTACCCGCCCTGTGAGATGGACCGGGGACCCTATGAGATGGACCGGGGACCCTACCGACGTCCACGGGGTTACTCAGCCGGGCAGGGTCGGCCCGGGCCGGACTCCTCCCCACGAAGCTGTGACTCGACACCCACCACGCCCTCCATGCCATGGACGAGGCGCTCGGCGACCCAGCTGAGCGAAGTGTCGTGGACGGGCCCGCGGAGCGTGACGACCCCATGCCGCACGGACACGCGGATGGCATGAGCGTGCACGGGGAACAGGTAGGACACCACCGTACGGCGGACCTCCTCCTCGATGTCCTCGTCCGGACGCAGGAACACCTTCAGCAGGTCGCCGCGGCTGACGACGCCACGCAGCCGGTCCGCGTCATCGACCACGGGCAACCGTTTGACGTGGTGTACCGCCATGCGGCGGGCCGCCTGGGCGAGGGTGTCGTCCGGTCGGACCGTGACAGCGGGCGTGCTCATCACCTCCTCGGCGGTCATGCCCTCCGCCTTGGTCAGGTCGGACCGGCGTTGGATCCGCTCGAAGCGGGTCAGCTCACGGCCCCGGAACTCCTCCTTGGGCAGCAGGTCGGCCTCGGACACCACCCCGACGACCCGCCCCTCGCCACTGACGACCGGCACGGCACTCACACAGCGCTCGTCCATGACCCGCACGATCTCCTTGAAGCGCGCGTCGCGCCCGACGGCGACAGCGGGCGCGGTCATCACATCGCTCACTATGTGTGGAACAGCGACAGGCATGTCCTGCGTCCCTGAACAGTTCCGGAGGGGGTTGGCTCGGCCACTGCCTCCAGCATCGCGGCGAGCGCGCTGACCGCAAACCGGCCGGTGACCGACCAGTCCGGCCCAGTGGCGTGTCGCGGCGCCGAGCAGGCAGTGCGACGGTATTCACAGGGGCTCTCGGCACCCGGGCGGCAAAGGCGGTGACGGCGATGGACCTCCCACTGGTCGTGGGCGTCGACGGATCGGACTCCAGTCTGACGGCGGTCGACTGGGCCGTGGACGAGGCGGCACGGCAGAGGCTGCCCCTTCACCTCGTCCATGCCTCCCTGTGGGAGATCTACGAGGGAGCCCAGCCGTCCTTCACCACGGGCCGCCCGGCCGAGGAGGTCATGGCCGAGCACATCGTCGCGTCCTGCGTGGAACGGGCTCGACGCCGCAACCCCGAGGTGAAGGTCTCGGGCAAGGTACTGGCCGAGGACGCCGTATCAGCGCTGCTGCGAGCCGGTCCCGAGGCGTTCGCTCTGGTCACGGGCTCACGCGGGCGAGGTGAGATCGCCGGGATGCTCCTGGGGTCCGTCAGCCTCGCGGTCGCGGCTCGCGCCGTCTGCCCGGTCGTCGTGGTCCGTGGCAAGGAACCGAACCGCCGGGGAGCCCTCGGCCGCATCGTCGTGGGCGTCGGGGACGCGACCGGCAGCGCGGCGGCGGTACGGTTCGCCGTCCGCGAGGCCGAGGTGCGCGGCTGCGCCCTGACGGCCGTGCGGGCCTGGCGCAATCCGTCGCAGGAGCCCGTGGACCACATGCTGATCGCGGACGACGCTGCCCGGCTGCGCGAGGAGCGGGCGTCCACAGGCCTCGACGACGCGCTGCGCGAGGCCGTACGAGCGCACCCACAGGTCGACGTGCAACGTCAGCCGCTCGAAGGCCCCGCCCACAGGATCCTCCTGAAGGCATCGGCCGAGGCCGATCTGATCGTCGTCGGCGCCCAGCGACGACACGGACACTTCGGTCTGCAGCTCGGGAGGGTCGCCCACGCCCTTCTGCACCACTCGGACTGCCCGGTCGCCGTCGTTCCCCAACCGGTCTGAGACTCGCCGCACGTACTTGGGCTTCCAGGGCCTCCGGAGGATAGGGAGTGTGGCGGATGCCGGAGTGGACGTGGGAGTGGACGGGCTACGACCCCGCCGCCGAACGATTGCGTGAATCCCTCTGCACCCTCGGCAACGGATACTTCGCCACGCGGGGCGCGCTGCCCGAGTGCCGGGCCGGCCTGGTGCACTACCCGGCGACCTATGTGGCCGGCTGCTACAACCGCCTGGAGTCGACGGTGACGGGGCGGCGTGTGGTGAACGAAGATCTGGTCAACCTCCCGAACTGGCTGCTTCTCCGATTGCGTCTGCGCCACGCCCAGGGAGCGTGGGGCCCGTGGATCTCTCCCAGCACGCACGCCCTCCTGGACCACAGGCACACCCTGGATCTGCGCCGCGGCACGCTCGCCCGGTCCTTCCGCCACCGGATGGACGGCAGGGGTGAGCTCAGCGTCGAGCAGATCCGCCTGGTGCACATGGGGGATCCCCACCTGGCCGCGCTGCGCACGGTCATCACGGCCGAGGACTGGTCAGGCGAGGTCGAGATCGAAAGCTCGATCGACGGCGAGGTGATCAACGGCAACGTGCACCGTTACCGCGCCCTCAACCGCCACCATGTGACCCATGTACGCACCGGTGCCCACGAGCCCCACACGGTCTGCCTGACCTGCCGGACCAACACGTCGGACATCTCCATCGCCCTGGCCGCCCGGACGACGGTCACCGCCGACGGAGCTCCGGCCTCGTCAGTGCTTCGCCCAGCCCGCCAACGCGCGGTCCACCGTCTGGTGGTCGCCTTCTCACCAGGCCGGACCATCACCGTGGACAAGACCGTGGCGCTCCACACCTCGCGCGACACGGCGATCAGCGACCCGCTCGGCGAAGCGGTCGACCGGGTGACCACGGCACCGGACTTCCCCGCCCTGCTGGACTCCCACGGCGCCGCATGGGAACGGCTGTGGCGGCGCGCCGACATCCGGGTGCGCGGCGAAGCCGGCCGCATCCTGCGCTTCCACCTCTTCCACGTCCTGCAGACGCTGTCACCCAACACAGCGGACCTTGACGTGGGAGTGCCCGCCCGGGGCCTGCACGGCGAGGCGTACCGGGGCCATGTGTTCTGGGACGAGCTCTTCGTACTCCCGTACCTCAACCTGCACTTCCCGGAAGTCTCCCGGTCCCTGTTGGACTACCGCTGTCGTCGCCTCCCGCGGGCCTGCGGAGCGGCCACTGCGAAAGGCCGATCCGGCGCGATGTACCCGTGGCAGAGCGGCAGCGACGGCCGTGAGGAGTCCCAGGAATGGCACCTCAACCCCGCGTCGGGCCGCTGGCTGCCCGACCACTCCCGCCTCCAGCACCACGTGGGTTCCGCGATCGCCTACAACGTCTGGCAGTACTGCGAAGCCACCGGCGACACGGAGTACCTGCACACCAGGGGCGCGGAAATGCTGCTCCAGATCTCCCGCTTCTGGGCGGACCTCGCCGCCTTCGACCCCGAGACCGGCCGCTACCGAATCCGCGGTGTCGTCGGCCCCGACGAGTACCACGACGGCTACCCGGGTGCCGCCTTGCCGGGACTGGACGACAACGCCTACACCAACGTCACCGCGGCGTGGGTTCTCACCCGCACCCTGCAACTCCTGCGAGGCATGCCCGCATGGCGCCGCGAGGAACTGCTCGATCGGCTCCGGCTCGACGTCGGCGAGCTGCAGGAGTGGGAGGAGGTCTCCCGCCGGCTCCGGGTGCCGTTCCACCGGGGCGTGATCAGCCAGTTCGAGGGCTACGACGACCTCGTCGAACTGGACTGGGATGCCTACCGTGCGCGCTACAGCACCATTCGCAGGCTGGACCGGATCCTGGAAGCAGAGGGCGACACGGCCAACCGTTACAAGGCGTCCAAGCAGGCCGACGTCCTGATGCTCGGCTACCTGTTCTCACCCGCCGAGCTCGGAGCCCTGTTCCGGCGTCTCGGGTACGACATGGACGACGACATCTGGCGCGGAACCGTGGACTACTACCTCCAGCGCACCAGCCACGGCTCCACCCTCAGCGAACTCGTCCACGGCTTCGTCCTCGCCCGGGCCAGACGCGCCGACGCATGGCAGTACGTCCACGAGGCACTGGAGTCGGACGTTGCCGATATCCAGGGCGGCACGACCGGCGAAGGTATCCATCTCGGGGCCATGGCCGGGACCCTCGACCTGGTCCAGCGCGGCCTGTCAGGGCTGGAGACACGTGAGGACGCCCTGTGGCTGGACCCGGTACCTCTGCCGGCCCTCTCCGAGTACGGGTTCACGGTGCACTATCGCGGTCACTGGGGCGTAGGCATACGCCGCCGGAGCGGGCAGCTGGAGATCAGCGTGCCGGACTCGGAGGAATCCCCGATTCGCGTGATGCTCGTCGATCGGGCGGTGACCATCGCGCCCGGGGAAACCTGCTCGCTCGTAGTGCCGGACCCTCTCCCGGACCGCCCGACGGATCAGACCTGACCTCGCCCTGTCGCTGGAGCGGTTCAGCCTGACGAGAGAGGCGTTCAGCGCGGTGGCGAAGGAGCTTCTTCGAGCGAAGAACAGCCAGATCCGTCCGCGTTGAGCGTCAGGTTAACGGCCAGGCTGCTGATGAGCCGAGTCCGCTGCCGAGGGGTCATGGTCCTCCCGAGCGCGTGCCCGGCGGCGTAGGCAATCGTGGCATACAGCGGTGTCCACACAGCCCCGAACGTCCAGGACGGCGGTTGCCACAGTGGTTTCCGCAAGGCTTTGTACCAGGCGCTGTCCGCTTCAACTGCCCTGGCACCTGCCACGGCCGTAGCCGCCACGGCAACCGTGGCCGCCCCGTAGTGCCGCCAGGGTTCGGTCCGTCGGGTGTCGCCATGGCGTCCGCCAATCAGCCTCATACCACCTGACCCACGCGAGTCCGCCCAAGTCGAGTCGCGACCGGGCGCGGGTGACCGCGACGTGAGCGAGGCGTGCGTCGGCTTCGTTCACGGGTTCGGGGATCGCGCGCCCGGAGGCGTCCCGCTGGTCGGAGGCCGGGGGCGGCGGGAAGTCATCGCCATTCTCACTCGGGGCCATTAACGCGTCCTCGGTGCGGCGGTCGGTCTCCAGCAGCACCGGCACCCCGGCCTCCGGCGCCCGCACCACCAGGTCCGTCCGCTGTACGTAGCCGTTGCCGAGCCGGTGGCCGATCCGGGTGCGGTGGAGTTCGGCGGCCGTCGAGGTGACCGCCGCGGCGTGGTCGTCGTAGCCAGTGCCCAGCAGCTCCCCGGTCGCCGGGTCGTACTCCTGCTTGCGCAGCACCGAGACCCGTATGCCTTTCGGCTCCAGGAGCCTTTTCGCTTCGCGGTGACCTCGCGCGGTGAGTACCCATACCTTCCGCTGATCCTCCCTCACCGACTCGATCCTCACCAGCTGGTCCTCCTCCAGATCCAACAGGTCGTCCCGCGTGAGCTTGTCGTGTCGGTTCTCCGGACGGGTCTGGGCGGCGGCCCTCGCACAGCTGCCGCCGTGGCAGCTGTTCCTTCCCCAGACGGGCCCGGAGGTGCTGGAGCAGGTCCAGGAAGCCGCGCACGCGCTGGCCTACGTCGTCATGACCGACCGCCGTACGCGGAGGGCAGGAGCTGGCACTGGATCTCGGCGGCCAGACTGAGTTCTTGCTGATCACGCAGTCTCCGCTAGCCCTGTCCGTGATCGTGGTGACGCATGTCGTGCTGGACCGCTATCGGGCGGCGAAGTACCTGGTCTGGGCGAGGAACCTCTTGGCGCCCGCCTCACGGCGGGTGAAGTGGGCTGGGCGTCCAGGCGAACCAAGGGTCGCCGGCGACCGTCCCGTCCGGCCTTGCGAACGCGCTGGTCATCGTCGCGGACAACACTGCGCATTTGGCGATCAACGCCGCCGCCCTGACGTGGTGGGGGTGACGGCGATGACACGGCCGGAGACCGTTTTGTCCAAATATTCAACCCAGGGTCGAAGCCCGCGGCGCGACGACGACCTTCGGTATTGCCGCCAGTCCGCGTCCGCCCTACACCGCCTGAATCTGTCATTGACCTCAACGTGACTTTAGGTTCTACGGTGCTTTGATCAACGATCCTTCATAGGGGGAACCGCACATGACGACCCAGCAGACCTCAGACGCGGAGCTCGCCGCACAGCCCGCGGCTTACTGGACCGGAGTGGCCTACGAGGCCCTTATCGCGTTTACCCGAGCCCGGCAGGCCGACCTCGGTTTCACCCAGCCCCAGTTCTGGCTGCTGCGCAACCTGTCCAAGAACGACATCTCGCCCGACGGTCACGGCATGACCATCCCCGAACTCCGCCAAGCCATGAGCTCCTACCTCAGGGCCGAGGACGACCTGGAGACTGAGGCGGAGGTGCTGCTGGAGAGCGGCTGGCTCAGCCGCGACGGCGAGGGGTTGCTGTGGATCACTGAGTCGGGGGAAGAGGCTCGCCTCGACATCAAGCGGCACGCCCCGGAAATCCGTGACCGGATCCACCGGGGCATCGACGATGCCGACTACGTCACCGCGCTGAGGGTGCTCCAGCAGATGATCCGGAACACCGGCAGCACTTTGGTCTAGCAATCCACAGCGCGCTGGCAACCACACGCCATCCGGGTCGGTTGTCACACGCTGAGCTCGTTCCGTATCTTCGAGACGCGTGTGTTCGGCGAGCGTCTCGAAGACAAGGCGAGCTCAGCGGTTGAGCTGGGCCATCAGCCCCCGGTTCGCGGCGCGGCGGCGGCGAGGTCCTCGTCCCGTTCTGCGAGTTCGGCGCGGAGATCGAGGAATTGCTGTTCCAACTCGGTGGCCCGTGAGCGTTTCGACGTCGGCGGGGGCGCCGAGGCCGGATGCCTCCCAGGCAGCCTGCCCGAGGGCCTCGGAGAGACGTCGTTCCAGCCGGGTGATGTGCACTGACAGGCGGCCGTTGCGGGCCGTGAGGTTCGCGACGGCGGCCAGCAGCGACTGACGGCTGACCTGCGTTCCGGCCGTCGCGCCGGGAGGCGGCTCGCCCGCGCGGGCGAGAACGGCCGCGTGCAGGTCACCATGCCGGTAGATCAGACTGCGGTGGACGCCGGCGGCGCGGGCAACGGAGGAGACGGTGATCTCCTCGCCGTCCGCGGCCAGCTTGTCGAGGACCTTGAGGACACGGGTCCGCCGCCGGTCGGAGTCCGCTGCCCGTGCTCGGGCCAGGTGGTCCGGTGATGGGCTCACGCGTCACGCTCCAGCCGCAGGTCCGGCTCGGGCGGGCGGACGCCGGGCATGCCCAGGGAGACAGCGCGGGTCTTGCGCAGGGTCCGCGTGGCCTCCGTGATCTGCTCGCGTTCGTTGTCCGTGAGCCCGTCCAGGTCGGTCCCGACGCGGCGGATCAGCGTGCGAGTGCGCTTGATTTCCTCCTCCGAGGGAGTCGCCTCGGTGCGGGCCCAAGCATCCAAGTAAGTTGCTGCGGCGAGGCGTTCGCGATCCCGGAGCAGGGTGTCGAGGTAGGTCCTCAGCTCCGGCTGGCGCCCGTTGATCACGGCAGCGATGCCGGGCTTCGAGGAAGCAGAACCGTACGGGCGGACAGCGCAGTCTGGGCCGGGAAGTTCACCACCTCGCGCGTGCGCGACACGCGTGCACCTTGGGCCGGGCCGGCGCGGGTGACCGGGGCGGTGCAGAAGAACTCCGGCCCCACAGCGATGATGGAGCGATGACCGATCGCACCGCCCGCTCGGCACCGGACCCGCCACCGCCCCCGTGTCTCACATGAGAGGCCGAGGGGATCGTGGAGGGCCAGGGTGGAGGCCTCCTCCCGCCAGTCCGCGAGGCGGGCGGTGCCCAGCTGCTGCCCGGCGACGCCGGTGAAGTCGGCGGCTGCAAGGGCGGCGGTCAGGCGCGGGTGCGCGGCCTGGGCATGGATGCGGCGTGTGACGAGAGCGCCCCGGACGTCGACGGGAAGGCGGCGGTCCTCGCTCTGGCCGAGAGGCTCACCGGCATACGCTTGACGGAATCCCTCCTCCAGGACGCTAGGTACAAGCTGGGACTCGTTCCGGAACAGCCCGCAGAGGAGTGGACCAGCCTGGTCATCGACATCACCGATGCCCAAGGGGAACGCCTGCACAGGGAATGGAGCTACGAGGAGATCGCGGCGGCGTCGGACCGCGTACGGGCGGAGGCGAACGCGCCGGTCGTCATCACCTACAACGAGCCGCCCGCCATCGATCGTTCGGAGTACGAGACGAGGGAGTAGCCGGCGAGCGCGTGGAGGGTGCCCCGGCTTACCTTGCTGACGTCAAGGCACCTGCCGCCACGGGGACTGCTGCGATCATGGAACGGCAGTCTTCTTGCGCCGTCGCCGGCAGATGAGGCCACAGCCCAGCGAGACGAAGGCACTGTGGAGATCGAGGCGCCGTTCCCACCGGACAGTCAGGCGCACCTCCGAGGCCAGAGGCCCTCGGATGGGCGGCGCGGAGTCTCGCCGTCCAGCACTCGTCCCGCCCGTGGAACTCCGCCCTGGCGGAGTGGTGTGGATCACGGACAAACCCACCCGCCAAGGGCGTGGTCCAGGCGAACGGACACTGCAGGGCTCTGGTCGTCAGACCGCGGACACGGGGTCCTTCCTCATGGTGTGGCTCCGGCTCGTGCGCCCATCCGCGTGCCGGCCGGACGGCCACCGACCCGGCCCGCAGGGCGGAGGAACGAGGACACAGCTGCCCAACACTCAGCACAAGCACCGTTGCAGTACTAGTGCTGGGTTCCTCTTTCGCTGGGTATATGTCCGGGTGGCGGGGTGGTTCGGGTGCTCGGGGGCGGGTGCTGGACGATGGTGTTACGGGCACGGCCGAGCCGTGATGAGAACAAGCAGCGGGTCGTGCGTCGACTGTCGCAAGCGCGTAAGGCGCCGCGTGACCTGGTGCTGCGGGCGCGGATGGTCGAGCTGAGCTGGTCTGGACAGCGAGTTCCGACCATCGCAGACGAGTTGAGGTGCAGCCCCAAGACGGTGCGGCGTTGGCTGCACCGCTTCAACCGCTTGGGCCTGGACGGGCTGGAAGACCTGGGCGGACGAGGCCGCAAACGTGCAGGTGGCGGAAGCCGATCACTGTCAGCGGCGTGCCCGTGCGGGCGGCCAGGTGCGCTCCCGCGGCGACCGCGATCTGTCGGCCGGGGGCCCCGAACTCGTAGGCGACGTGGCCTCCGCCGGAGGCCACCAGCGAGTCGACGAGCTGTGCCTCCTCGGGGTGGTCGATCGCATCGTTCATGTGGGGCCTTCGCTTTCTCCCGGGCGCGGTCCGGCCAGCGGCTCGGTCTTCCTTGCCGTGGGCCAGTCCGGGAGGTATAGGTGCGTCCCCTGGGACCGGTGCTGCTGGCGTGTGGCGGTCTGCTCCTGGCCGTGGTCGTGGGTGGCCGGTCGCTGGGGGCGGGCGCGGGGTAGTCGGCGGCCCCCTGCTGCAGTTGGTCGCGGACCTGCCCGATGCGTCGGCTGAACTCGTCGGGGTCCGAGTGCATCAGCTCGGCGAACCCTTCGGCCGTTCAGCCGGTAGTGGTCGAAGGTGTAGGTATGGCCGTCCTCGTCCGCGAGGGTCCAGCCGTCCACGATGTTCACACCGCCATGCTCGGCATCGCCCGGCTGTACAACCTTGCCCTCGCGAGGTAACTCCCGCCCTATACGAGACCAGGGAGGCCCAAGGGAGGTGGCTCCCTGCCTCCCCGCCACACAGGGGGTTCAGTCGATGCAGAACTCGTTGCCCTCGATGTCCAGCATCGGGATGCACGAGTCGTTGCCGTCGTACAGCGTTTGCACGTGGACCGCGCCGAGCGGGATCAGCCGTTTGCATTCGGCCTCAAGTACGGCGAGGCGTTCCTCACCCACGAGTCCCGTGCCGACCCGCACATCGAGATGCACCCGGTTCTTGACAGCCTTGCCCTCGGGGACGCGCTGGAAGTACAGACGCGGGCCCACACCCGAGGGGTCGACGCAGGCGAACCATGCATCCCGCTCCTCAGGCGACTGCGAACGCTTGAAATCGTCCCAGGTGGCGAACCCCGCGGGTGGCGGCGGTACGACGTAGCCCAGCACCTCGCACCAGAAGCGGGCGAGGCGCTCGGGTTCCGCGCAGTCGAAGGTGACCTGGAACGTCCTGATCTCTGACATCGGCGCACCGTACCGCGTTCCGGGGGGATCCCGCCGCTCATTTCCCCAGGCGGATCCGTCCGCCACCCATCGCATCCTGGGCCGCCTTGAGCATCAAGTGATCAAACCGAGCAGTCCAGGAGAACGACGCGACCGTGGCAGCGGAGCCCCCAGTAGGCCCCAGGATCCAATCCCGACCAACCACGTTCAGACCAAGATCAGTTGCGGAACAGCCTTTAGCTAGTTGACGAGGTGTCGGAGGCCGCGTGCCCTTGAGATCGGTGGCCTGAGACAACGCATCGCCAAGGTCCGCCCACCCCATCCCACCAGTGCGAGCCAGTTCACCCGGAAGTGAGTAACAGCCTTCGGCAACCCATCCCAGCCGCCGAAGAGGTGGCCGGCTTCCTCCCTGGCAGCCCGGTTCGCATGAAGCGGGTGTGACATGTTCGCGGCTCGCGCTCTGCAGACTGCGGTGACGTGGCACGAGCCAAGGCTGCCGCGCGTGCCCGTGGAACGGGCACGCGCATGGGCAGGGCCTCCTGCCGGACTTGGGACGGCCGGGTGCTGTCCCTGGATGCCGCTCTGGGTGACGGGCTGTCGCTTCACGACTTGGTTGTTGCCGATGCCGGTTATCTGGCGCACACGGCGGGCGGGTTTTCGAGGAAGAGCGGCTCAACACCGGGCTGCTCCCCCTGACCCGGACAAGCGGCGGGTGGCCCTTGCCCTCGCATACGGCGAAGAAAGGACTTGGACCGAGGCTGCGGTCGCCGTCGGCGCGGCGGACCTGAAAGCCCTCGGTGAACGGGTCCCGCCGCAAGGTCCATCGCCAGGCTGCCGAACAGCGCCGTCGCCTTGCGCAGCGTTCCGCCTCGTCCGTGGCAAGCATCAGGAGCAGGTGATGCAGGGCGGGGCTGCGCACCTGAAGACAGATTCTCCATAGAGCCCAGGTAAGACGTCGGCGGGGTTTCCCCTCGGCAGAATGAGCCACATGGCCGTAGACAAGGACGCAGCGTTCACACTGCCGCGAGGCGCCACGGGCTTCTTCCAGCCGAAAGACGGGCCGCTACCGCAAACCGACCAGCGGACGTTCCGAGCAGCGCTGTATGCAGCCGCCCGGGCGGCCAAAGGCCATGTGGGCGAGATAGAGGAACAGACGTACCCTCGTACGTTCCACACCGCAACGGTCATCGAAGACACAGGCGAATTCGTCATCCTGTGTCACGCCCACCACCCCTGGATCGCATTCGCCCAGGAACGCCGGGACTGGTACACCGAGGAGTTCCTCGCACCGCCACCGTGGGCCCATACCTTTGCCGACCTGGGGTTCGTAGTACTTGATCGCACGCAGCTCACTCTGCCGCTCTCGGACATCGACACCTCGGTCCTCACCCAGAGCGAGTGGCGCGAAGTCCGTTTCTACGGCATCACCACATTGGGCGGAGTGCTCTTCAACGCATGGGACTGACGTCCAAGCACGACTCGGTGCTCGACGCTTGACGATGAACGTCAAGGTCAGAAGCTCTGCTGATTCCGGTGTGCGGGAGAGGAGTTGGCGTAGCGGTCTGAGGGGTGGGGGGAATCCGGCCTCCTGCCGCCGGCCCGGTCCGTCCGGCGGACTGCCGCACCGTGTCCCAGCCGGGTGTTGTGCGTGGGCGGGTCGTTGAGTTCTCAGCGCCCAGCCTGAGCCGCAGTGGCCGGTGCTATGGCTGCTCGGTTGCCATCGGCAGGTTGTGCCATGCGTGCCCGCAGGCGCCGGGCCGCCCAGGGCGGTGCCGCCGGCCGGGTCGAGGCGGATCGCGCCGGACTGCCAGCCGACCGCCTCAGGTGACATGCCCGGCAGGGCGAGGTGGTGACGGTCAGGCCGGCCACGGTCAGCAAGGGCACCAACAAGGCGCCAGGCAGTATCGCCGCCGGCGGGGAGCGGGCGACCCAGGGCGAGCGCGGTGGTCGCGGCAGTCGTGACGGCGGCAACGGTGCGGGTCAGTGGGGACGGAAACGGCACAGCCGCTGCCCTTGATCGAGGGTTGTGCCAGGGAGCCGTCAGCCCGGCCGGGGGCTCCATGAGTGGTGGGCAGCCGGTATGCGCCCCGGCCCGGCACGGCCCGCGCGGCCGACCTCCACCACACCGGCATGACCGCGTCGACCTCCGAAGCCCATCAGGCCGGGTCCGAGATCCTCGTCGGCCTGGTAGACAAGCTGATCGCCGTTTGGGACGGGAAACCGGCGCGGGGAAGCCCGAAGGAGCCAGCCGGTGAAGTAGTTCGTTCTCCAATGCTCTTGTGCTGTGTCCCCACGGCGCTCGATTTTGGCCTCACGCCGTGGCGCGCCGATGACTCATGGCCCGGTTGAACTGCTACGAGGAGGAGACCAGATGCCTGCTCCGCCTCCGAGGTCTCGCAGCTGGCGCGCGACGTCGCTCAAGGCGACGGGTGGGTGGTCAGCTTCGGATTCCGGCAGCCGGTGATGACCTGCCCCGGCTGCGCGGACGGCCGGGGGCCTGTGCGTGAACGCGGTGACTGTCGGCGGTGCATGGGCCGCCTCGACTCGAAGTCCAGGTGCGTGTACTGCCTGTGCCAGGTGGAGCCTCAGCCCGAGGCATGACGGCGTCGTCCCACCGTCGTTGAACAACGCGACTCCATACAGCGGGACCCGGGGACGTCATAGCTGATCCCTCGGGGCCCGTGGTGTGTCCGGACGTGGGGCAGATCTCCCCAGCCGCCGTGGCGGTGAGCCAGTCGGCGGCTTCGGCGTCGGTCATCAGCACCGCCTGGGTCGGGTGGGCGTCGCCGTCCTGGACGACGTGGACGCGGCCCGGGAGCGGGCTGCTATGGGGGCGGGAGCGACTATCAGGGCGAGTCGCTGCCACAATGCCGGCGCTGACCCGGGCGAGGATGACGGTGGCAAACTGCTCCCGGACGCAGGGATGAGGCGACCTCCGACGGTGGCGGGCCCGTCGTAGATGACATGGATGCGGGCCGCGCGCCCCTCATACAGAACAGCGTCGAGGGCGGCGATGGCCGGGGGCCGCGTGCTGCCGCCGACGGTTCCGCTGCAGCAGACATCGCCCCGGAGGTTGCGACAGTTCTTCGGCAAACGGTAGCCGGGCGACGAAGGGTTCACCGCGTCGGCCCCGAACGTCGCCGTGGCGGATGGCCCGATTGCGGCGCGCACGATCGGCTGTTGTTCGGGCGGTCGGCCTGACGCCCGTAGATTTGCTCCGTTGACCAGGCGAGGGGGAGGTTATCCCGTGGCAAGAACGATGGCAGAGAAGGTCGAACTCAGGCTCAAGGACGAGAAGTTGCCTGGTGAACGGGTGCTCTACGGGGTACTGGCCTTCCGGGTCGGCGGGGTCCGCACGACGATGATCGGTGGCGCGGCCGGTCTCGCCGGGGCGGCCGGTGCGGCCGCGATGGCCGCGATCACCTCGCGCGGACGGGCGGCGGCGCCGGATGTGCCGCTCCAACTGCCCGGCCGAATCATCATCGCGCTGACCGACCAGCGGCTGCTCGTTTTTTCGGTCGGCGGGGTCGTAGTGGGCAAACCCGGCAAGCTACTGCATTCCTTCGCGCTCGATCAAGTCGCCTGGGTCGGTGAGCCGGAACTGATCCCCGGCGCTGCGCAGGCACTTCGCGTGCAGATCGGCATAGCCGAGGTGGGCGTTTTGGCCTTCGAGCACCCGAGGCTGCAAGTGACCGAGGGGCGCAACATGATCAAGCGCCTGATCCGGGAGCTGCCGCAGGCTTGAACCGCCCGGTCACGGCGACCGACCGCGCACGGCGCACGACGAGGCGGAGATCGCCGAGCTGTTCCGGGCGCGGGCGGCGGGTGAGGCGGAAGGTCCGATCGTCGTGCGCTACAACGACTGCCTGGCCACGCTCGCCGTGCCCCCTCCAGGACCTTGCGGTGATCGGCGTCGACGAGCCGGTCGGTTGCTGGGCCATCAACATGGGGACCGCAATCGGCATGCCGTTCGTGGCGATCGAGCCCAGGATCACTGTCGCGGTGTTCGGCCGGCACTGGCCCGACGTCCTGGCCGAGAAGGCGAAGCAGATCACCATTCCGATCGAGTTCGACCTGCAGTGGGACGACGAGCACATCTCGCGCCAGGCAGGTCTTGCGTTGTTCGACGCGTTCGCCTCGAAGGAGAAGTCGTTGCACGTGAACTCGGGCAAGCACAAGGAATTGCCCCGGTTCGAGGCCGATAGCGCGGTCCGCTTCTTCGCCCGGCACTTGGGCCGGGCAATCACCTCGTCGGCCGCGTCGGTTTGATGTGTGCCGGTGTGGCGTCTGGCTTGCCGGCCGGGCGTCACACCCGCGCCTCCGGAATTCAGGCTGCGCACATAGGTGAGGGGCCGTGTAGTTGCGTCCCGCCGTGTGGCTCGCAGGCGTCTTGCTGTGGCGCGTGGCCAGGCCCCATCGTGTTGTGTTGCGCTTCTTGTGCTGCTCACCCGATCGGAGGGTTCAGCGGCGGCTGGATTGTCGGCCGGGCCGGGGTGAAGGCTGAGGGCTCTGCTGACTTCGGTTCGTCATGGTGAGGTCGGGGTATCGGGGGTCGGTCCGGTGCCTTCGGTGGAGCCGTCGAGGTGCCGGGCTGGTGGGGTACACGCGGTCGGTCTGTCGCCGGTGATGCGTTCGTCGCCGTATACGCCACATGTGCCGGCGGCACCGCGATCTGCTTATGGGCATGGCTGTTCAACCACGTCATCCTGTGCCTGAGAGGCGGCGACGATTTCCCCGTCGGGGCCGCATGCCAGGCTGTCCGCCTGACCCGACCTTCGCAGCCGCCGTCGGTGTCATCAGCGTCGACAACGGCGACCGCTACCCGTTCACCCGACAGTGCCAAGGCCCGTGACCGCATCGACGCCGGCACGTCGCGGTGGCGTTCTCCTCACGATCCCGCGGTTGTCGTCCTCCAGCACCATGGTCAGGCCCTCGGCCGTCACCCCTGGTGGCTGGGGCGGGAGTTCGGGGCCAGCCGGTTTGAGCACTGGGGGTGGGTGTGGAGGTGCTCGGCATCTGACTTACGGCTGCGCTCAGCGCGTCAGGCCGTACCTGGGCATGGAGTTCTGCAAGTGCGCTGGCCCCCTTCCGGGCCAAGAAATCGATCAGGGTTGGGCGAGTTTGGCGGCCACGGCATCGAGGACCCAGTCCAGGCCGGTTTCGAAGGATTCTTCGGCGTCCACGTCCGTGCCGTCGTACACGGCCTTGGCCAGTGCCGGGAAGCGGCCCGTGGCCAGCATTCTTGTCACATGCGGGCCGTGGGCGCGCTGCCAGTCGCGTTTGGATAGGCCCGTGGCGCGCTCGGCTCGCAGGTTCGTGATCTCGCGCCTGATCGCGCCGGTGAAGTAGGCGCTGACGATCTCCACGGCTCGCATAACGGTGTCGATGTCGGTGAGGCCGTCGAGGGCGGCCAGCGTGGCCTCGGTCACGGCGAGGCCGTTCGGGCCCAGGGCCGGGCGGCGGCCGAGCAGGTCGGCCAGCCATTCGTGACGGAGAGCTGCCTGCCTGGTGCGGCGGGCGAGGACGCGCAGCGCCTCCCGCCAGTCACCGGGCCGCTCCTCGGGGAGGATCTCGGCGTAGACCTCGTCCACCATGAGGTCGAACAGCTCCCCCTTGGTGGAGATGTATCCGTACAGCCGCATCGGGCCGGCGTTCAGCCGCGCGGCGACCCTGCGCAACGACACCGCCTCCAACCCGCCCTCGTCGGCCAGCGCGATGGCGGCGGCGACGATCCGCTCCCGGTCGAGCGGCACGGGGCGATTCGCCGGCTCCGGCCTGTCCCACACAGTCATGGGTGACATCGTACTGTTGTGATACACAGCATCGCAGCAATACAGTGTATTGATATGAGACGTCGTATCGCCGTGGTCGGGAGTGGTCCTGCCGGCCTGACCTTCGCCCGTGTCCTGCACCGCCATGGCCACCCCGTCACCGTCCTCGAACGCGACCCCGCCCCCGACGCGCGCCCTGCGGGCGGCACACTGGACCTGCACGAAGGGCTGGGCCAGCGTGCGCTGGACAAGGCGGGGCTGCTGGCGGATTTCCAGGCGCTGTCCCGGCCCGAGGGGCAGGCCATGCGCATCCTCGACACGGACGGGACCGTCCTGCGCGCCTGGCGGCCCCGTCCGGATGACCGGGCCAATCCCGAAATCGACCGCGGGCACCTGCGTGACCTGCTGCTCGGCCCTCTCGACGTCCAGTGGGGCCGGAGCGTGACGCAGGTGGTGCCGGGGAGGCGGGACGGCGTACTGGTCCACTTCGCGGACGGGCGACAGGAGACGTTCGACCTCGTGATCGGCGCGGACGGCGCCTGGTCCCGGGTGCGCCCCGCGGTCTCGCCGGTGACACCGCACTACACCGGCGTCACCTCGGTCGAGACCTCCCTCGACGACGTCGACACCCGCCACCGCGGCCTCGCCCGGTTGATCGGCGAGGGTTCCGTCGCCGTGTACGGGGTGAACCGCGCGCTCGTCGCCCAGCGCAACAGCGGCGGCCACGTCAAGGTGTACGCCCAGTTCCGCGCACCGCTTCACTGGCACGCGAACCTGGACCTGGACGATGCCGAGGCCGTGCGATCGGGTCTGCTGGCTCTGTTCGACGGCTGGGCCGCTCCCGTCCTGGACCTGCTGCGCCACGGCACCGCGTTCGTCCACCGCCCCCTGTATGTCCTGCCCGTGTCCCATACCTGGACCCACGTCCCCGGGGTGACGCTCCTGGGCGACGCCGCCCACCTGATGCCCCCGTTGGGGGTGGGCGCGAACCTCGCGATGCTGGAAGGCGCCGAACTCGCCGAGTCCATCGCCACCGGCCCCGAAGACCTGGACGCGGCCGTCCGCGCCTTCGAGGAACAGATGTGGGCACGCGCCGGCAGGTGGGCGGAGATCACGGCGGCCGGTCTGGAACGTCTCGTGAGCGCGAACCCCGCCGAAGCCCTCGCCCTCTTCGACCAGGTCCAGCCCTCCTGACCGCCCAGCACGCGAGCACCAGCAGCAACAGCAGCGTCGGCACCAACAGCAGCGCCACGCGCCAGCACCAGAAGCCGCCCCCCGGCTGGACGCCTGTCGGGCCTGCGCCGTCGCAGGACCTCTACTGGGCCTTGTAGCCGCCGTCGACGCTGAGGATGGTTCCGGTGACGAAGGACGCGGCCGGCGAGGCGAGCCAGGTGATCGCTTCGGCGACCTCGGCGGGGTGGCCCATCCGGTTGACCGGCTGGAGGGCGGCGATGGAGGCCTCGTCCCACGTGCCGGCCTCGATGGCGGTGCTGAGGATGTCGGTCTTGATCGAACCGGGAGCGACCCCGTTGATACGGATGCCGTCGGTGGCGTACTCCAGTGCGGCGGACTTGGTCAGACCGACCACGGCGTGCTTGGTGGCGGAGTAGTTGGCCGCGTAGCGTATGCCGCCCAGGCCCGCGATCGAGGCCAGGTTGACGATGGAGCCGCCGGGGGCGTCCTGGGCCAGCATCTGCTGGATCTGGTACTTCATGCCCCAGAAGACACCGAGCACGTTCGTGGTGAGCATCTGCTGGAAGCGGCTGGTGGGCTCGTCGGCCAGGCGGCCGGTGTCGAGGGAGACCCCGGCGTTGTTGACCGCTACATCGAGTCGGCCGAAGCGTTCGACGGTGGCCGCGACCAGGGCGGCGACGGACTCTTCGGAGTCGACGTCGGCGGCGACGAAGGCGGCTTCCCCGCCGTTGTCGCGGATCTCGCGGGCGACGGCTTCGCCCGCTTCCTTACGGCGGCCGGAGACGACGACGGCGTGGCCGGCGCGGGCCAGGGCCAGGCTGGTCTCCTTGCCGATGCCGGTGGTGGCTCCGGTGACCAGGGCGACGCTGGAAACGCTCATGACGGTGGACCTCTTTCGCACACAGGTGAGCACAGCCGACGACCTCCGCTATAGAAGACCGCCGGTCTCTTGTGCTTCAGATTAAGAGACCGACGGTCCGATGTCAAAAGACCGGCAGTCTGTAAGATGGGGGGTATGACGACCTTCCAGCGAGCGCGCAGCGAGGAACAGCGCGAGATCCGGCGCCGGGCGATCCTCGACACCGCGGCGGCGATGCTCGACGAGATGTCCGTGAGCGCACTCAGCCTGAACGAGCTGAGCCGGCGCGTGGGCCTGGCGAAGTCCAACGTGCTGCGCTACTTCGAGTCCCGCGAAGCCGTCCTGCTGGAACTGCTCGACCGCGACTGGCGGGAGTGGACCGCCGCCCTTCCCGAACAGCTCGCCGCATCACTCACCCCCGACGCCCCGCCGACCCAGCGCGGTCAGCAGTTCGCCGCCGTCCTCGCCCACTCCCTCGCGCAGCGCCGGGTCCTGTGCGACCTGCTCAGCGCCCAGGCAGGCGTCCTGGAGCACAACGTCTCCGTGGACGTCGCCGCCCGCTACAAACGAGCCGCCCTCGACAACGTCGCCGCCTTGGCCGCACTCGCCCGCCGGCACCTCCCCGAACTCGGCGGCCACGCCGACCAGCTCTGCGCCCAGGCGATCATGGTCTGCGGCGCGGTATGGACCCATGCCCGGCCCTCCACCGCCATGCTCGCCGCCTACGCAGCCGACCCCTCACTCGCCGCCCTGCGCATGGACTTCACCACCACCCTGGAAGAAATACTGACCACCCTCATCATCGGCACCCTCGCCAGGGCGGACCAATGACCACCACCCCACCAACCCCTCCCACCACGGACACCGACGGGCACAGCTGAACGCCCTCACGCCGGCAGAAACAGCCCTCAACCAGATCAACGCCGACGGCCGTTCACGTCGGTGACTGCCAGGCCACGCCGAAGGCCGGCCTATGCCGGTCGGTCACGCGCGAGCAGGCCCTCGACCCGCTCAGCCAGGTGCCGTCGTGCGTGCACTGCCGACCCGGCACGGCCCTCGGCACCGACCAAAAACGAGAACGCCCCGGCCGGTGTGCCGGCCGGGGCTGAACCCGCAAAAGTGTGATCGTGAAGGGCGGTCGCCTACGCGGCGAAAGGCAATGCGAGGCTTCAGCCGAACGATCGTCCTCGCATGCGGTGGATGAGGCCCGGGGACACTGTTCCCTTCACCATCACGCCCCTTCCAACCACACTCGCCCGGCGAACATTCCCGCGCTGTGCCGCCCGCCCTGCCGACCTCGGTTCCCAGCTGGGGCCTTGTCGCGCGGGTGGTCGGCGGCCACCGCTGGAGGTTTTCCCCGGCGGCGGCCTCCGTCCCGGTCCTCGGTGTGCTGGGCCGGGGGGGACCAGGTGGATCTGCGGTCCGGTCCTTCGGTCTGGTCTTCCGGCCGGTTCTCGACGGCTCGGCCGAGTGGGCCGACTCCGGCGAGCTGCCCCAGTTCGTCGGCGTAGGCGGCGAACCGAACTCCGGCCTGCCGTGGTCGGGGCGCCGTCAGGCAGGCAGGAGGGGTCCGTCAGCTACAGCGGTCGATCACCGCTTCAGTAGTCGATGGTGTGGCTGGTGATGATGCTTCTGGCTGTCCCTGTGGTGCTCAGGGGAGGTGAGGCGGTGGGCCGGTCGGTCAGGAAGTACTCACGGAAGTCGGTGCTGGCGTTGTAGGTCATCAGACGGATGGTGCGGCTCCAGGCGCCGCCGTCGGGTCCGTTCGCGGCCCACAGGTCGAGCAGGGAGCTGCCGACCCTGCCCTGGACGGTGTCACCGGCGTCCCAGCCCGGGGTGGAGCGCCCGTTGGCGAAGCTGTACGAGGTGCCGTCTGGGTAGACGAAGCGGTAGTCGCCCAGGACGTAGGCGGCGACCGCGTCGGCGAATCCCTCGGTCCAGGCGCAGGTGGTGGAGCTGCTCCTGTTGATGTAGTGCGGGTTGCAGTTGGTGACTCGCGGGAACCAGTGGTTGTAGAGCTGCCACTGCAGCCAGTGGCCTGCCTCGTGCAGGACCAGGTGGTGGGAGTCGGGCATGTCGCCGGCGAGGATGACGTAGTTGGTGTTGCCGTAGTCCCAGTAGCCACCGTCGCTGGCGCCCGGGTCCCAGACCACGGTGAGCTGGTCGCAGGCCCCGTTGGCCTGGTGGCTGGTCCAGCAGCCGGAGTCGGGGTTGCTGCGTTTCCAGTACAGCAGGTTGAGGGTGTCCTCCACGTTCCAGGCGCCCTGGATAGGGCTGGGTACCTTGACCGTGCCCAGGTTTCGGCTGGTGGCAACGTCGGTCAGTGACGCGGTGGTGAACGAGTACGGGGTGGCTGACCGGCGGTCCGGGATGACGCGCCATGTCTGTGTGCTGGCGGAGAGGAATTTCATGTGGAGCTCGGGCAGGGGACCGCTGGCCTGGTAGCAGGCGTTGAACGTTCCGCCGTCCACGCCGGTGAGTCCGGAGGCCAGCAGGCGCGAGGCGGAGCCGGGGGACGTCTGGCCCCACAGTTCCCAGTTGGCGTTGCGGGCCGGTGAGGTGACCCAGGGCTTGGCGGTCCCGGCCTCGGCGTCGCGGTGGTCGAACGCCAGGGCTCCGCTCAGGCAGACGGGGGACGCGGCGGCACTCGCTCGCGGTGCTGCCAGCGGAGTGCCGGACAGGAGCAGGCCCAGCACTGCGGGAACCAGCCCACGGACGAGGGCACGTGTCCTTCGGCTCCGGATGGTGGGGGCAGCGGGGTCTGCGGTGTGGGGCGCAGGGTCCAGTCGTCGTCTGCGGAGGTGGCGTAGAGCGGCGAGCCGCAGCGAGGAGGACGGTTGTGGCACGTGGACTCCCTTTGCAGGTGGAGGGTGGAACAGCGGTGGCTGTCTTTTGGCGGGTGGCACAAGTCGGCCGTGTGAGCGGGAGTTGCACGGTCTGCCCGGCCACACCGGTCACCGCGGCGCGGGTAGTGGATGGGGGCGCCTGCCGCCCCGGAGCAGGGTTGAGCTGGACCTGGAAAGCAGTGGTCGAGGGCATGCCGCCGATGCCGGTGCTCTGCTCGGACGGCCCATCATGTGAAGTCGCTCGGCTCGGAATCGGCGGGAAGACATCACAGCGCATGCGATGGATCAGAGGAAGCGGCTGATCGCGTCTCCCGGCCAATGCGGGCAGGCCGGTTTGTGAGGCGCTTGCCTGAAACGCGGCGGGGCGTCGGCTCCGTCTCGTACATCTTCCTATCGCTCAGACCACAGATGCCCCGGTGCCACCGACTGCCGCAAACGTGAATGGCGGGAAATTCATCGCCGATACGTTTGGTGCCTCATCCGCAGGGGTGGAGTGTCGCACCAACGAGTTGACGAACGCCCGGCGGGCAGAGCGGGCACCCCACCTTCCTGATCATTCCGAACACGTTCACCGCCCCTTGCCGCCGGTCCTGCCCTTCGCACCACACCCCGCTGCCTCGGTCGGCCCCGCCCACATAACAGCGCCTGCCGCCGCCCCGGTCACCGAGGTGGGCGAGATGGGTGTGGTCGCGGATCAGGGAGGCGGCGTAGCGGGTGGGGTTGATGGCGTGGAGGGCTTCGAGGACCGCGCTGGTGCTCTCGACGTCGGCTTGGGTGACGCGCTCGGTGAAGGCCCAACCGCCGCCGGCATTTTGGTGCGTGGCGAGGAAGGCGCCGGTGCGCGTCAGCAGTTGGCGGTGCTGCGGGAAGGAGCGGCGGGCCAGGGCCAGGGCTGCTACGGCCGAGAGCAAGTGGGTGTGGTCGGGGATGAAGGGCCGGATGGACCTGTTGACGGCTTCCTCGGACAAGCGCGTTCATCTGCTGGTGATGGCCTGCCTGGAAGACGCCACAGAGCTCGACCCGGCGGCGCAACGCCGGGTCGAGGAGGTGACGGCGACACTGTCGCCGCCCCGCACGGACACGCGGTGACGGCGACAGCGGCGCTGGTCGGTACGGACGCAGCGGGTCCGGATCAACTTGACATGAGCGTGGGACCTCTTCGACGCAGACATGTACGCCGACGAGGTACTGGCCCACGCCGACACCCACGACCCATCTTCCTCTTCGCCAACTCACCGCACAGGTGCGAGCCTTGTCGCGCCTCGGTAATCGGGCACGGACCGGGGTGGCAGGCGACCACACTCCAGCGGACATCCTCAGAGTGATACCTGAAGGGGTAGAGAGCCTCGGTCTCTGTCGTTCATCACCAACACCGCCGCGGTGACGTCGCCGGCCGCCGACGCCATGTCGACCACGGCGGCGACACGGGCCCGGATCGCCGCAGCCGCCGCACGGACGTACTGAAGGGCGGAGTTGGCGACGTCGGCGGTCACCCCACACGTGAGAATCGCGCTGGTCCTTCACCACGCGCGCCGCCGCGGTGGGCAACCGCCGCACGGGGACGCCGTGGTCAGACCGCTGGTTTCACCGCCTCCACGAGCAGGTGGTAGCAGAGGTGGTTGAAGGGCGGTATCTCGCCGAGGAACCGCTCGATGCGGTCGACGAACGAGCGGACGGAGGCGTCCCGCAGGACCTCGTCCGCGAGCCACGCGGCCAGGGGTGAGTTGCCGCGCATCCTGGTGACGGTCATCCCGGCGCCGGCGAACAGCGCCGTCAGGTCCTGCGGGCTGAAGCTGTACCAGGGCGCGAGGTAGTCCTCGCCGCTGCGGGTCCGGGTGAACTGCAACTGCTTGGCCGCGACGTCCGTGACGTCGACCGAGGCGAACCGGTCGCCGGTGAACATCTCCTCGAACAGGGCGTTCTTCACGCCGAGCAGCATCCGGCCGCCGGGCCGCAGCACGCGGTGCACCTCGGCGAAGACGGCCGGCCTGTCCTCCAGCGGCAGGTGCATGAGCGCGAGCATGCTGGTGACGGTGTCGAAGGAGCCGTCCGGGAAGGGCATGTGCGCCATGTCGCCTTCGCGCAGGTCCGCGGTCAGGTTCCGTTCGCGGAGCTTGCCCGCCGCCACTTCCAGCATGGCTTCCGACAGGTCCAGCCCGCTGACCTGGGCGCCCAGCTCCGCCATGGGCACGGTGAAGCGGCCGGTGCCGCAGCCGATGTCCAAGACGCGTTCGCCGGGCCGGATCTTCTCCAACAGGAAGCGGTGCTCGGTGGTGGTGAACAGCTCGTCGCACGGGCCGAGTCCGGGGATGCGCTCGTCGTACTCCTCGGCCACCCTGCGGTACACGGACCGGACTTGGTCCTTCTGCTGTTCGGCCTGGTCGGCGAGGGTGTGAGGGCGTTGGTCGTACGTCGTCATGTGTTCCTCCTCGGAACAGGGAGAGGGGAGTGCGGGAAGGGGGGGGAGGGGTTCGGGGTCAGGCTTCCTGCGGGTCGCGGAGCAGGGGGCAGGACAGGCAGTGCGGGCCGCCTCTGCCCCGGACCAGCTCGGCGCTGGGGGTGGTGAGCACCTCGATGCCGGCGGCGGCCAGCTGGTCGTTGGCGACGACGTTGCGGTCGTAGGCGATGACAGTGCGTGGGCGGACGGCCAGGACGTTGGCGGCGTCGCTCCACTGCTCCCGCTCCGCGGCGACACCGGTGCGTTCGCCGCCGGCCGCGATCAGCCGCACTGCGGGCAGGCCGAGGGATCTGGCCAGCCCGGTCAGCGGGTCGTCGACGCTCGTGGCCACCACCGCCCCGTCCCGGTCGAGCCGCAGCGTGAACCACCGGCACGCGCTCAGATGCGGGCCGCTGGCCAGGAAGGTGTCCCCGTCGACCATGGTCAGCACCGTGTCGAGGTGCATGCACTGGCGGGCCCGTGGCAGCAGGACGGCGAACACGTGTCGGGCCTGCCCGGATGTGAGCAGGGCGCGGGCCAGTTGTTCCGCGGCGGCGGCCGTGGTGCGTTGGCCGACGCCGACGAGGACACACCCGGGGCCCGCGAGCAGGACGTCGCCGCCCTCCACAGGTTCGCCCGGTCCGGGGACGGCCAGCGGATGTGCTCCGGCGGCGCGGGCGGCCGTCCCCAACAGCAGTCCCTCGGCCCGCCGTGCCGTGCTCGCCATGGGGTGGGCGATGTGACGCCGGCCCAGCCAGCTGCTGCTGTCCCGGACGAAGAGGGAGTTCACCAGCGGTGGCAGTACGAATGCGTCGGGGGAACGGGTCAGGGTGCTGAGCGAGGCCGCGACCGCGCGCGGGTGCTCCTCGGCCAGTTCCCGCACGGTGATGCCCGCCAGGAGCAGTCCGGCCCGGTCACGGGGTGGCACCGCCTGGCACATGGCGTCCACCGCTGCGGCGACGGGCGGGCCGAGCCGCTGGGCGGCCACCACCGCGCGCGCCATCGGCGGGCCGGCGCCGGGTTCCGCCAGGGCGGCGGCCAGGACCGACTCCAGCTCCACCACATCGACGCCGTGGCTCCGCAACAGGTCGGTGAAGGCGTCGTGTTCCGCCTGGGCGCGCTGTACCCAGGGCACGTCGTCGAAGAGAAGGTCGTGACAGTTACCGGGGCCGAGCCGGCTCAGTTCGGCTCCCGGGCGGTGCGTGAGCACCCGGCGCAGGACGCCGGTCTCGTTGTCGACGCACGTGTCGCGCAGGGCCTTCAGGGCCGGTGGTCGGGCGGGCTCCGGGGGTGGGCCGCTGGTGGGTGCGCGCTGTCGCGGGCGATGGTTGTCGAAGAGGGCGGGAGAACGCCTCATGACCGCTCCTGGGATGAGGGAGGGGTGACCGGGGCCGGCCGAAGAAAGCACGTGGAATGCAGGCGGCGCATTACCCCGGTCGTGGAAGCGGTGCCGTGTCCGGTCAACGTAGGGAAAACCATGTGCAGGCGTCAACGGCCTAACCCGTAAATGATCTAGGAGGAGCGCGCCAAATGCCGTTGAATCCCTCCTGGGGACGGCGTTGACCTGTGTGAAGTCGCCTGGTCTGAAGGTTGTGTGAAGGCATTCTGTTCACCTGCTCGAACACTCTGGAAAAACGCGACGCAAAGTCGCGCGTTTGAATCTTGTGTGCGGGGAACAGCGGGATGGCGGCCTCTGCGAACGACGTTGCACAGCCCTTGACACACGGTCCAGCGACGTTCTCACACTGGAGGAAAGGCAGGACTGCCGACAGGACATCGATCGAGTGGGAATCTCTCGTGCCCGGTTTACTCATGCCCGTTGAGAACTCCGATTTACGCAACGAAGTACGGCATCTGCTGGCGGAGCCGGAATTACGCGAAGAACTGAACGGGATATGGAGAACTCCGCCGCACGGGGAGTGTCCGGTCCCCCGGCTGACGTACCGAGAATTGGGCCGCCATGGACTGCTCGCCCCGCACTGGCCGCCGGAGTACGGCGGTCGCGGCGCCGATGTGTCCGCCGGCGCCGCGGTGGCCGAGGAACTCGCCCTGCACGGTGTCCCCGACAGCGCACGGGTGAACACCATCGACAACGCCGGCACCACGCTGCTGACGTTCGGCACCGAGCGGCAGCGCCGCCGCCACTGCCCCCAGATGGCCGCGGGCCGTGTCGTCTTCTCCGTGCTGTACACCGAACCGGACGCCGGCAGCGACCTCGGCGGCATGGCCACCCGCGCCGAACGCACCGCGGACGGCTGGCGGTTGACCGGCACCAAGACCTGGAACGCCACCACGGCGGACGCCCGCTACGGAATCTGCGCGGCACGTGTCGCGGGCGGCGGGGACAACGCCTACGCGGCCACCGCCCTGTTCGTCGTGCCCCTGGACCATCCCGCCGTGCGGATCGAGGCGTTGCCGACGGTCAACCCGGAGCCGTTCTTCACCGTGCACCTCGACGGCGCCGAGGTGGACGACGAGGCGTTGATCGGCTCGCCGGACGCCGGATGGTCGATGCTCACCGAGGCCCTGGGGCTGGAACGCACCGGCATCTGCTTCGCCGGGCGGGCCCGCCGTTGGCTGGACCAGCTCGTCCGCGCGCTGGAGGCGCGCGGCGGACCGGGCGGCGCGCAGGAACTGTCCCGGCTGGACGCCGAGGTGACCGCGGCGCGCCTGCTGGGCTGGCGGGCCGTGGCGGACCTCTCGGACGGGCGGCTGGGCGCCGCTGCCGCCGCCGCGGCCAAGTGGTGGAACAGCGAACTGGCCCAGAGGGTCGCCCGGCTGGCGTGGGAGCTGCTCGGCCCGCAGGGCTCGCCCGCCTTCCCCGACCTGATGGTGGCCGTCCGCGAGGCACCCGGGCTGACGCTCGCCGCCGGTACCTCGGAAATGCAGTTGTCGACCGTCGTCACTGACCTGCTGGACGGCGGCGACCCGTGGGAGGAGCCGATCTGACATGCCTCGTCGCAGCACCTGGCAGCAGCAGCTGCTCCGGGACTTCGCCGCCACCCTCGACTCGTGCGACCCCTCCCGCGTCACCGACGTACGCCGCGCGCTGGCGCGGGACGGCTGGACCGGCGCCTGTCTCCCGGTGGACGACGGGGGCTTGGGGCTGACTTTCGCCGACGCGGCCGCACTGGCCGAGCACTTGGGTCTCGCCCTGGGCCCGAGCGACCCTGTGGACGTCCTGGCGGCGCTTCCGTTCCTCACCCGTGCGGCATCCGGGCTGGTCCGGGAGGTCCGCACGGGCGCGTGCGGCGTCGGGGTGGCCGTACCCTGGCCCGACGCCGGCGCCCAGGGGACGGGCCACCCTGCTCACCACGCCGAACGCGACGGCCGAAGCGGCGGGTACGACGGCCGGACGACCGCGCAGAACAGCCACACCACCCAGCCCCGCGGGCCGGTCCTCTTCACTCAGGAGCCACCGGACCTCGTCCTTCTCCCGGCCGCGGACGCGCCGGACGTCGTGACCGGGTGGCGGCCGGCAGGCGCGACGCCGTACCCGACCCCGGGCGACACGCTCATGGCCGTGGCCACGGACGGCCCCGGCACCGCGCACTCCGGTCTGGCGGAAACGTCCGCCGGTCCGCTCTGGGCCGGGTGCGCGCTGCTGCGCAACGCGCACCTGCTGGGTCTGGCCCGCGCCGCGCTCACCCGGGCCGTCGAACGCGCCCGCAGGCGGTCGCAGTTCGGCCGCCCGATCGGCTCGTACCAGGCCGTCGCCTTTCCCCTCGCCGCCCAGCGCACCCGGCTGGAGGGGCTGCGCCTGGCCAACGACGCGCGGCTGCGCGAACTCGACGCCGACGGAGAGGACATCAGCTCCGAGCGGGCCCGGCGGGCGCTGGCCGGCGCACTGGCTCTGACGGCCGCGGTCACCGCGCTGCTGGACGACTGCGTGCGTCACGCCGTGCACGTCCACGGGGCGTACGGTCTGTACGACGGGAGTCCCGTCGCCGCCTGCCACCGCCGCCTGATGACGGAGACGGCGCGCTGGGGACCGTACAGGCAGCCGGCCGGTCCGCTCCTCCCGCCGTCCACGGCGGACCCCGGTCCCCGCGGCGAGCCGGCCCAGCGCCGGCTGGCCCGGCTGCGGGAACCGGCGAGCGTACGCAACACGGAGGTGCGGTATCCGGCCGGCCGGTGTGTGCACGAGCTGTTCGAGGAAGCCGCGGCCCGCCATCCCGGCGCGGTCGCCGTCCGCAGCGCCGAGGGCGACCTCACCTACGCGCGGCTGGACGCGGACGCCGAGCGCCTGGCCGAGGCCCTGTCCCGCCGCGGCGTCGGCGCCGGTGACCTCGTGGGGCTGCACATGGAGCACGGTCCGGGGGCGGTGACGGCGATCCTGGCGGTGCTCAAGGCGGGTGCCGCCTATCTGCCGCTCGATCCCGCCCATCCACCGCAGCGGAACGCCTTGGTGTCCGAGGACGCGGGCGCCGCCCTCGTGCTGAGCGACGCCCGGCTGTTCGACCGTCTGCCGCCGCTGCGCGTCCCGGTCGTGCCCCTGCCGGAGCCGGCCGGGAACGCGGCGGGCCCGCGGAGCGCGAGGCGGCCGGCGGCTGCCGACTCGCTCGTGTACGTCCTCTACACCTCCGGTTCCACCGGTACGCCCAAAGGGGTCGAGGTCGAACACCGTAATCTGGCCAACCGGCTGTACTGGGACGCCGCCACGTTCCCGCTGCACCCGTCGGACGCGGTCCTGCACCACACGTCCCTCGGCTTCGACATCTCCGTGTGGGAGATCTTCGCCCCGCTGATCTCCGGCGCCACGCTCGTCGTCCCCCCGCCCGGAGCGCTGCGCGACCCGCACCGGATGCTCGCTCTCATGCGGGACACCGGCGTCACCGTGCTGGCCTGCGTGCCCTCCCTGCTGGACGTGCTGCTGGACGAGGACGATCCGGCCCTCGCCGACGTGACCGGCCTGCGCTACGTCTTCTGCGGCGGCGAGAGCCTGCCGCCGCGGCTGGTCGACCGGTTCCACGCGCTGGGGCTGCCGGCGGAGCTGCACAACTTCTACGGCCCCAGCGAGTGCACCATCGACGTCACGTCCTGGCAGTGCCGTCCCGGGGCCGGTGACGCGCCGGTGCCGATCGGAACGCCGCTGGCCAACGTCCGCGTGCACGTGCTGGACGAGCACGGCGAGCCGGTGCCGCCCGGCCGGCCGGGCGAGCTCTACGTCGGCGGGTCCGGTGTGGCCCGCGGCTACCGCCGGCGCCCCGGCCTGACCGCGCGGCGCTTCCTGCCCGACCCGTTCGCCGGCCGGCCCGACGCGCGCATGTACCGCACCGGCGACCTCGTGCGCATGGACCGGGACGGGGTGCTGCACTTCCTCGGCCGGACCGACCGCCAGGTGAAGATCCGCGGCCACCGCGTCGAACTCGACGAGATCCAGCACGCCTTGGAACGGCACCCCGGCGTCCGCGTCGCGGCCGTCCGTGCCGTCGACGACCGTATCGAGGCCCATGTCGTCGCCGCGGACGGCACTGCCCCGGACACCGCCGGCCTGACCCGGCACCTGCGCCGCACCCTGCCCGCCTACATGCTCCCCGCGGCCTACGGCTTCCTGCCCGCGCTGCCCGTCACCGGCAACGGCAAGACCGACTTCGCCGCGCTGCCGCGCCTGCGGCCGGAGCGCCACGAGACGGAGACCGGGAGCGGCGGGCCGGACGCCCTGGAGGACGCGCTCGCCGGGCTCGCGGGCCGGCTGCTCGGCCGGGACCGGCTGGATCCGGGCGAGGACTTCTTCGCCGCGGGCGGCAGTTCGCTGCACGCCGCCCGGTTCGTCTCCCGGGCACGCGCCGAACACGCCCTGGACGTCCGTCTGGAGCACTTCCTCGCGTCCCCCACCGTCCGGGACCTGGTCAAGAGCGCAGCGCACGCAAGGGAAGGCGACCACCCCGATGACTGACCGACAGCCCCGCACCCGGCGCCAGGAGGGGCCTGCCGACGCCCGGATCCGCCTGTTCTGCTTCCCGCACGCCGGCGCGGGCAGCGGCGCCTACCGCGCCTGGCTCACCGCGCTCGCCCCCGACGTCGACGTCCACCCGATGGCGCTGCCGGGCCGGGACGGGCGCTACACCGAGCCGCCCCGCTCCAGTGTGACGGCCCTCGCCCGCGGCTGTGCCGACGACGTGGCCGAGGTCCTGGACCACACGGCGGACGACCGGCCGTACGCCCTGTTCGGGCACAGCCTGGGTGCCATCACCGCCTACGAGACCGCCCGGCTCCTGCTGCGCCGGGGCAGGCCGCCGGCGATGCTGGTGGTCTCGGGCAGCGAGCCCCCGCACCGCCTCACTCCGCCGGCCCGCCCCTGCCACGGCCTGCCGGACGACGCCTTCCTCGCGGAGGTGATCCGGCTCGGCGGCACCTCACCGGAGATCCGGGAGGAGCCGGAGCTGCTGCGGCTGATGCTGCCGGCACTGCGCGCGGACTTCGCCGCCGCCGAGACCTACCGGCACCGCCCGGGCGGTCTCCCGCTGCCGGTCCCGATCGCCGTCTACGCCGGCGCCGAGGACATGACGCTCGTACCGCGCCGCCTGGACGACTGGGGCCAGCTGACCCGCGTCCCCGTCGTGCGGCACCGGCGCTTTCCCGGCGGCCACTTCTACCTCGACACAGACCGCCCGCTCGTCCTGCAAGCCCTGCGCCACGACCTGATGCAGGCCGCCACGCCGTACCACGCCCCGCCCCGGACCCCGACCGCCCACCTGTCCAGGAGGTCCCTGTGACCGTCTCCCCGGCCACGACGACCGTGGCGACGCGGCATCCGCTCCAGCCGCTGACCGCCGACGAGATCCATCTCGCCGCCACGCTGCTGAAGTCCGGGCGCGGGCTCACGGCGGACGTGCGTTTCGTGATGATGTCGCTCAAGGAGCCGGCCAAGGACCGGCTGGCCGACGAGGATCCGCGGCACTGCCCGCCACGCGAGGTGAGCGTCGTCCTGCGCGACCGGCGGCACCGCCGTACCTACGAGGCGGTGGTCTGTCTGGACACCGAGAAGGTCACCCTCTGGCGCCCGTGTCCCGGTGTCCACACCGCCATCACCGAGGAGGAGTTCGCGCAGTGCGACGCCGCGGTCCGTGCGGACCCCCGCTGGCAGGAGGGCATGCGCCGGCGCGGTTGCGGGGACTTCTCCCTCGCCATGGTCGACGCCTGGCCGACCGGCCACACCGGCGACCACCCCGACTGGCCGGGACGGCGGCTGTCCTACGCGCTGACCTTCCTCCGCACCCGTCCCCGCGACAACGGCTACGCCCGCCCGGTCGAGAACCTGGTGGCGCTCGTGGACCTTGACTCGATGGAGGTCCTGGAGGTCACCGACCGGGGCGTGGTGCCGCTGCCGCCGCTCTCCGGGAACTACGACCCGGACGAGCGCGACGACGACGGCAACTGGCCGCCCGCCGTGCGTGAGCGCACCGACTTGAAACCGATCGACATCACCCAGCCCGAGGGGCCGAGCTTCACGGTCGACGGGTACGCGGTCCGCTGGCAGAAGTGGCGGCTGCGTCTCGGCTTCACCGTCCGTGAGGGTCTGGTGCTGCACCAGCTCGGATACGAGGACAAGGGCCGGGTCCGGTCGGTGCTGCACCGTGCCTCCCTCGCCGAGATGTACACGCCGTACGGCGACCCCGGCTTCACCCACTACCGCAAGAACGCCTTCGACGAGGGCGAGTACGGCGCCGGGTTCATGGTCAACGCCCTCGAACTCGGCTGCGACTGCCTCGGCGAGATCCATTACTTCGACGCCGTGGTGCACGACCAGGACGGCGAGCCGGTCACGCTGCCGCACGCCATCTGCATGCACGAAGAGGACATGAACATCGCCTGGAAGCACACGGACTTCCGCACCGGCAGGGTCGTCACCCGGCGCCAGCGCCGACTGGTCATCTCCTCCTTCGCCGTCCTCGGCAACTACCAGTACGGGTACTTCTGGTACCTGTACCTGGACGGCACGATCGGCTTCGAGGTCAAGCTCACCGGGATGATCTCGACGGGGGCGTTCTCCGGCCCCTGCCCGCCGTACGGCGCGGCGGTGGCGCCCGGTCTGTACGGCCCGCACCACCAGCACTTCTTCTCCATGCGTCTGGACATGGCCGTCGACGGACCGCGCAACTCGGTGTACGAGGTCGACTCGGTGCCGCTGCCGATGGACGAGCACAATCCCTACGGCAACGCCTGGCGCACCGAGGCGCGCCTGCTGGCCACGGAGCGGCAGGCCGAGCAGCGCACCGCGCAGGCCGCCACCGGCCGCTTCTGGAACATCGTCAACCCGCACCGGCGCAACGGGCTCGGGGAGCCGGTCGGTTACAAGCTCGTCCCGTCCTCGGGTCTGCTGCCCATGCAGCCCCGGGGCAGCCAGGCCTGGCACCGGGCCCGCTTCACCTACGGCCACCTCTGGGTCACCGCGCACGACCCCGCGCAGATGTACGCCGCCGGCGACTACCCCAACCAGCATCCCGGCGAGGGAGGTCTGCCCGAGTACGTGCGGGACGACCGGCCCACGGCCGACACCGACATCGTGCTGTGGCACACCTTCGGCGAGCACCACGTCGTACGGCCCGAGGACTGGCCGGCGATGCCGGTCGTAGCGACGGGGTTCACGCTGCGGCCGAACGGATTCTTCGACGGCAACCCCGCCCTGGACCTGCCCGCGCCGGACGCCTGCCGGGCCGACTCCTGCCACGACCCACTGCCCGATGACCGCACCCCGGAAAGGAACAGCGCACCATGAGCACCACACTGACCGACCGCTATCCCACCCGGCTGCCGGAACCCGGTCCGCGCGTGCCCCGGCACGATCCGGTGGTGTGGGGTGACCCGGCGGACGGGCCGCTCTCCCCCGGTGAGTGCACCGGCTTCGCCGACCGGGGCCACCACCATGCTCCGGAGCCGTTGTTCGGCCCGCACGAGGTGGACGTCCTGCGGCAGGAAGCCGCCCGGCTGCGCACCGATCCGGCCCTGCGCGCCGACGAGCGCACGGTGGTGGAGGAGGCCTCCCAGGAGGTCCGCTCCGTCTTCGAGGTGCACCGCGTCAGCCCCGCGTTCGCCCGGCTGGCCGCGGACCCGCGCCTCGCGGGCGTGGCCCGCCAGCTCCTGGGCTCGGAGGTGTACGTGCACCAGAGCAGGGTGAACTACAAGCCGGGCTTCACCGGCGGGCCCTTCTACTGGCACTCCGACTTCGAGACCTGGCACGCCGAGGACGGCATGCCGCGACCGCGCGCGCTGAGCGTCTCGATCGCGCTGACGGAGAACTTCCCGTACAACGGCAGTCTGCTCATCATCCCGGGTTCGCACCGCACCTTCGTGCCCTGCGTGGGCCGCACCCCGCCCGGCCACCACCGCACCTCGCTGCGCACCCACTCCCCCACCGTCGGCATGCCGGACCAGGACGCGGTGCGCGAGCTGGCCGAGGAGGCCGGGGGGATCGACCAGTTCACCGGGCCGCCCGGGTCCGCGACGTTCTTCGACTCCAACTGCATGCACGGTTCGAACGGCAACATCACGCCCTATCCGCGCTCCAACATCTTCCTCGTGTACAGCAGCGTCGAGAACACGCTCGGGCCGCCGTACGCCGCCCCCGCCCCCCGGCCGTCGTACATCGCCTCCCGGGACTTCACACCCGTCGGGGAGGCCCGGTGAACCTCGGCGAACCCTTGCACAACTTCGTCGGCGGAGCCCGGCGTCCGGCCCTGACCGACGAGACCGTGCCTCTGGTGAACCCGGCCACCGGGCGCCCGGCCGGAACGGCTCCCGTCTCCGGCGAGGCCGACATCGACGCGGCCGTACGCTCCGCCCAGGACGCGTTCGAGCGCTGGCGGGACACCCCGCCCGGCGAGCGGCAACGGGCCCTGCTCAGGATCGCGGACGCCCTGGAGGAGCGGTCCGCGGAGTTCGCGGCAGCGGAGACGGTCCACACCGGCAAGCCACTGCACCTCGTGGTGCGCGAGGAGATGGGCCCCCTGACGGACCAGATCCGGTTCTTCGCGGGGGCCGCCCGGATGCTGGAGGGCCGGTCCACGGGCGAGTACCTGCCCGGCCACACCTCCTCGGTCCGCCGGGAGCCGGTCGGCGTGTGTGCCCAGGTGACGCCCTGGAACTACCCGCTGATGATGGCGGTGTGGAAGTTCGCCCCCGCCGTCGCGGCCGGCAACACCGTGGTGCTCAAGCCCTCGGACACCACCCCGGTGACCACGCTGATGCTGGCCGAGCTGGCGGCGGAGTTCCTGCCGCCGGGCGTCCTCAACGTGGTCTGCGGCACCCGGGAGACCGGGCGACGGCTGGTGAGGCATCCCGGGCCGGCCATGGTGTCGGTGACCGGCAGCGTGCGCGCCGGCACCGACGTGGCCTCGGCCGCCTCCGCCGAGGTCAAGCGCGTCCACCTGGAGCTGGGCGGCAAGGCGCCGGTGCTGGTCGCGGCCGACGCGGACCTGGCGCACGCCGCGCGGGGCATCGCCGAGGCGGGCCTGTACAACGCCGGCCAGGACTGCGCGTCGGCGTGCCGGATCGTCGTCGACGCCTCGGTGCACGACGCGTTCGTGGAGCACCTGGTGCGCGAGGTCAAGGAGCTGACGCCGGGACCGCCCGACGATCCCGGCGCCTGGTTCGGACCGCTCAACAGCGCGGCGCAGCGGGAGCGGGTCCGGGGCTTCCTGGAGCGGCTGCCCGCGCACGCCCGTACCGTCGCCGGGGGTTCGGCGCTGCCGGGTGAGGGGTTCTTCCACGAGGGCACGGTGGTCACGGGGCTGCGCCAGGACGACGAGGCGGTGCAGGAGGAGATCTTCGGGCCCGTTCTGACCGTGCAGGCGTCCGCCGACGACGAGGAGGCGCTGCGCATGGCCAACGACGTGCGGTACGGCCTGGCCTCGTCGGTGTGGACGCGGGACCACCGCCGTGCCGTGTCCATGGCCCGGCGCATCGACGCCGGCATCGTCTGGATCAACTGTCACATGCCCACGGCCGCCGAGATGCCGCACGGTGGCTTCAAGCAGTCCGGGTACGGCAAGGACCTGTCGGCGTACGGGCTGGAGGACTACACGCGCGTCAAGCACGTCATGACCTACACCGGTACCTGAAGTGACCGGTGCGGCCGGTGTGTTCAGCGCAGGGCGATGAGCGCGATGGCGGCTGCCGCGCACACCAGGCCGGCGGCCTGCCACCGCGTCAGCCGCTCGTGCAGGAAGACCAGCGCCAGCAGCACCGGGATGGCCGGATAGAGCGCCGACAGCACGGTGGCCACGGCCATCAGCTGGTGCCGGGTGGCGGCCAGGTACAGGATGATCGCCACCGTGCCGACCGCACCGGCCGCGGCGGCCACCGCCGCCGGCCGGCCGGGCATCGTCACCGGGGACCGGTAGAGGACGAGCACGGCGGCGATGACCAGCACGGAGGCGACGCGGCTGACGACGACGGGCCACAGGCCGCCGCCCGCGCCCACCTGAGCCATCGCCAGGAACTGCACCCCGAAACCGGCGCTCGCGGCCAGCGCGGCCGGCACGCCCGCCGTCGCGGGCGACCCGCCGCCCGGGCCCGGTCCCGACGCCTGGGAGACGAGCCAGAGCGCGGGCACCGCCGCCGCGATGCCGACCCAGGCGACAGCGGCCGGCCGTTCGCCCAGCAGGGCCACCCCCACCAGGACGGGAAGGGCGACGGCGCCCACGTCGCTGACCGGGACGACGACGCTCATCTGCCCCTGGGACATCGCCCGGTAGAGGAAGGCGACCCCCACGCCCGTGCCGACGCCCGAGAGCGCCCCGAACCAGCAGTCACCCGCCGTCGCGGAGCCGCTGACGGACGACAGGGCCGCCACCAGCGCGACCGCGGTCCCGGCGAGCTGTGCGTACAGGGCCACGGTGATGCCGTCGACCCGGCGGGAGACGAGCCCGTTCGCGAAGTGGGTCACTCCGAAGCAGAGCGCGGAGGCCAGCGCCAGCGTCTCACTCACGGGCCCTCCCCGCGGGCGGCTGCTGCGGACTCTTTCCGGGCGGTAAGGCATCGGCGCGCACACACATACCGAGCGCCCTACCCGGGATCGCCACGATGATGACACCCGGCTGAGGGACCACTGCCCGGCGTCGACGAAGGACGTCTCACCCGGGCAGTCCCGGCTGTGCCGTTGAGCGTGCCGCGACGGTGGGCGGGGTGTCTCCCCGGCTCCCCGGGCGCCGGGCCGCTAGCCCTTCAGCGACCGGATGACGTTCAAGGCCAGGTCGATCTCTTCGGGGAAGTTGACGATCCCCGCCGACAGACGTACGTGGGGAATCCCGTACGGCGTGGCGTTGGCGATGACCCGGTTCTCGCGGAGGATGCGTGCCACCTCCCGCGGTGCGTAGCCCTCCACGTCGAAGGTGACGATGCCCGCGGACAGCTCGGGGTCGAGGGGCGTGTGGAGCGTCACGTGCTCCATGGCGGCCAGGCCTTCCTTGATCTGGCTGTTCAGCTCCGCGATCCGGTCCTGGATCCGCTTGCGTCCGATCTGCCGGACGAAGCGGAACGCCTCGGCGGCGGCCCACTGGTGTTCGTAGGAGAAGAATCCGCCCGGACTGACCCATGCGGCTTCCGTGGGGCCGGCCGGCCGGCGGTCCTGCCGCCACGCCGCGGAGGTCTCCTTGCTCATCAGGCTGGGAATCGTGGGCTGGAGCAGCGCCCAGTTCTCCGCCTTCGCCCACATGATTCCGGTGCCGCGCGGTCCGAGGATCCACTTGTGCGTACCGGCGGAGAAGAAATCGCAACCCATCTGTGCGACGTCCTCGTCCGCGACGCCGAACCCGTGGACCCCGTCCACCACCAGCAGGATGCGGTCGGCTTCGTCGCGGTTCCGGTTCAGGTCGGCGATGGCTTCGGCGATCCTGGACATCGGCAGGCGCACGCCGGTGTTGGAATGCACCCAGGCCACACCGAACACACGGGTGTTGGGGCGCACGGCGGCGCGCAGCCGGGCGATGGCCTCGTCGGCGGAGAAGTCGAACGAGGAGTCGTAGAGCGGGATCGAGCGCATGGTCGCACCCCACTTGTCGGCGGCCAGGCGGATCGCCTCGTGGTGCGGGTAGAACTCGTGCGTGGTGGTCAGGACCTCCTGGCCCGGCTTCAGCCGCAGGCCGTTGTAGGTCAGTGCCAGTCCCATGGTGGTGCTGCTGGTCAGGGCGATCTCGTTGGCCTGCCCGCCGACGTACTCGGCCGCCTCGGCGCAGACGGTACGCCACAGCATGTCCTCTTCCCGGGCGAACATGTTGTCGTCGAGGAAGCTGTGCGGGTTCTCGTCGAACGCGCGCCGGTAGTTCGTGATGGCGTCACGGACAGGCGTCGGATTCGAGGCGAGGTAGAAATTGGACAGGTGCACGAGGTCGGGCGACAGAAGGAACTGCGCGCGGACGGATTTCCAGTCGTCCGGATCGAAAGGCTGGGGTGCGGTCTGCGGCGTGACCCGCGGGACACTCGCGAGGTCGGAGTCGACAAGGCTTGCCGGGTTCGTAAGGGACACGATCACTCCTCTTGACGGTGACTGGGCTGCACGTGTGCGGGCGCCGGACCACGGCCCGGACCTGCCGGTCGCGCATGGGGGTCGAGCCTGGGGAGTTCTCAGAGGACCTCGGAACGGTCCGCCCTCGGGCCGACCTGCTCCGTTTCGCTCCTCTGCTTCTCCTCCTCGCCGCGGTGCGCGTCCGCCGCCGCGGCGCCGGCCCGCACGGTCCCGGAGCGCCGGCGTGCGTCGGTTGCCCAGACGATCAGCGCACAGGTCGCGAACGCGGCCCCGAGGAGGCTGGAGGCGGCCCAGCCGTGGGAGGAGAAGACGGAGGTGGTGGCGGCTGCGCCGAGGGCGGAGCCGAGGGAGTAGAAGACCATGTAGCCGCCGATGACGCCGCTGGTGCGCTCCGGGTACGCGGTGGTGAGCACGTGCTGGTTGCTCACGTGCACGACCTGGACCGAGAAGTCCAGCACCACGATGCCGACGGCGAGCAGCCACAGGGACCAGGACAGCTGCGCGGTCGCGGCCCAGGAGGCGATGAGCAGCACCAGCGCGAGGCCGCTGATCGGGATCGCCCGTCCCGCGTCCGCCCACCGCCCCGCACGTGCGGCGCCCAGAGCGCCGGCGAGTCCGGCGATGCCGAACAGTCCGATCTGGCTCTCGCTCAGGTGCCAGGGTGCGTGTGCCAGCGGCAGGGACAGGCCACTCCACAGGGTGCCGAACGACGCGAACAGGAAGAACGCGATGAGACCGCGCGTCAGGAACAGGCGCTGCCCGAACAGCCCGCCGAGCGAGACGACGGCCTGTCGGTAGCCCGCGGGCCGGCGGGAGCCGTCCTCGGGCGGCAGCGCGCGCAGGACGAGGGCGGCGAGGGCGAGGGCGAGCACGCCGAGCACGGCGTACATGCTGCGCCAGCCCCACACCTGCGCGAGCACGCCGGTGACGAACCGCGCGCCCAGGATGCCCACCACCACACCCGACGTCACGACACCGATGTTGCGTCCGCGCTCGGCGGGCGGCGAGACCGTCGCGGCGTAGGCCACCGTGGTCTGCACCACGACCGCGAACATGCCGGCCAGGGCGAGGCCGGCGAAGGCCGTCCACGCGGCCGAAGCCGCGGCCGTCACGAACAGGCCCGCCGCGGTGACGGCCATGTGCACCGCGATGAGCCGGCGCCTGTTGGCGACCACGTCGCCGAGCGGCACGAGCAGCACCAGACCGACCAGATAGCCGAACTGGCCGGTGGAGACGATCCACCCGGCGTGTTGTGCCGACACCCCGAGGCTGTCTCCCATGGGCGGCAGCACCGTTTGCGCGGCGTAGATGCTCGCCACCGCGACACCGCACACGGTCGCGAGGAGTAACCGTCGCCAGACGTCCATCGCACTCCTTACAAATGAGTAGCAAAGTGAAACTGTTTCGACCGTAGGGCATGATGGTCTCAATCCGCAACTCATCGGGAGGTGTCATGCCGCGCCCCTCCACGGGCACTCCGAGCCCCGCCTGGACCGATCCCGACTGCCCGGTGGCCCGCACGCTCGATCTCGTCGGTGACCGGTGGAGCCTGCTGATCGTCCGGGACGCGATGGACGGCGCACGGTCCTTCACCGAGTTCCAGCAACGGACCGGCATCGCCCGCAACATCCTCACCGACCGCCTGCGCAAGCTCACCGCACACGGAGTCCTGGCCCAGCGGACCGCGCCCTCGGGCCGCCGCCTGCAGTACGTCCTCACCGACGTCGGCCGCGATCTCTTCCCCGTCCTGCTCACCCTCCGCCAGTGGGGGGAGCGCCACGCCTTCGAACCCGGCGAGGCGCACTCCGTTCTGGTCGACCGGCAGGGCGCCCGGGTGCCGGACATCAGGCCGACCGGTGCCGACGGTGCCCTCCTCGACGCCGACACCACTCACGTGCAGAAGACCGGCAGCGAACGACAGCGGTGAGGCGACGGCCGGCGAGACGGTCAGCGCCGGTGCTCGGGCACGCGCGGCGACGCGGTGTGCCCGGCCGGTTGACGGGCGGCACCCGCGGGCCAGACGACCTCCACGGCGATACCGCGGGCACGGGCGTAGGCGACCATGTGGGCGGTGGCGTCCTGCCCGCTGGACGGTGAACCGTCCCAGACGGCCAGCAGCCGGGTGCAGCCGCTGACCAGCCGTTCGTCCGCGCTCACACAGGCGTCCCGGTCCAGCGGGTCGAAGGGGAGCATCCGTATCCGCCCGGCCAGGGCCAGCAGCTCCCGGTGGGCCCGCCGGTCGTGGAACGGAGCGTCGGCGAAGGCATCGCCCCGTTCCGGGAGCAGGACAACCAGGCGCCGCCCCACCTCGTGCACCACCCGCCCGAACGCCAGGGGCAGTCCGGCGCCGGCGCGTACCAGTGCCGTCGCGTCGGGCGGCAGGCCCCGCAGGCGTTCCCGCAGTTCGGCCCGCACCAGCTCCCATGTGGCCGGGGTCAGGTCGGCATGTCCCACTGCCGTGATCATCCGATCGCTCGCTTCCTCACCGTGCGGTGCGCTCCGCTCGTATCCGTCCCGTCCACACCTGTTCAGCGGGCCGGTCCGCGCGCGTCAGCTCCGCGCGCAGCAGGTCCAGGCCCATCGGCCCCAGGTTCAGCGCGTGGTGGTGGAACCGCTTGAGGTCGAAGGCGGCGCCGTCGCGGCGGCGGGCCGCCTCCCGCGCCTCCAGCCACACCTTCTCCCCCAGCTTGTAGGCGAGGGCCTGCCCCGGGCGTCCCAGGTACCGGTCGATCTCGAACTCGACGAACCCCGGCGGGCCGAGCCCGCAGTGCTCCGTGAGGAACGCGCGGCCCAGCTGTGGCGTCCACCGCTCGCCCTCGTGGAACCCGGTGCCCGCGGGGATGGGGAGCTGCAGGTGCAGCCCGATGTCCAGGACGACCCGTGCGGCGCGCAGCAGTTGCCCGGTGGCCAGCATCCCCAGCCGGTGGGCCGGGTCGGCGAGGTATCCGAGTTCGTCCATCAGCCGCTCGGCGTACAGGCCCCACCCCTCCACGTGCCCCGGGTGCAGTTCGCACGACAGCCGCTGGAACCGGTTGAGCACGGAGGTGTTGAGCGTCGTCACGCCCAGCTGGAGGTGGTGGCCCGGGACGCCCTCGTGGAACATCGTGCCCGGCACGGTCCACGTCCGGATCGGCGCGCCCGGTTCGGGCCTGGTCCACCACACCGTGCCGGGGCGCGACAGGTCCTCGCTGGGCGCCAGGTAGAAGGCGGGCCCGTCGGCAGGGCCGATCCGGCAGTCGATCCGCCGCAGCGGCTCGGGGATCGCGAAGTGTGTCCCGTCGAGGTCGGTGATGGCGGCGTCGGCGAGTTCCTGGAGCCAGTCGCGGAACTGCGCCCTGTCGGTCATCTGGTGGCGCGGGTCCTCGTCGAGCGCCGCCAGCACGGCCGGCACCGGTTCGCCGGGCGCGATCCGCGCCGCCGTCACCGCCATCTCCCGCTGTACCCGGCCGAGTTCCTCCCAGCCCCAGGCGTAGGTCTGCCGCAGGTCCAGCCGGGTGCCGAGGAACTCCCGCACCCCGAGCCGGTAGCGCTCCTCGCCCACCGCGTCCCGCTCCGGGGCGTGGGCCGCGAGCTCCCGCGACAGGTACGCCGCCATCCGTGCCAGCGCGTGGTTCGCGGCCGTCACGGCCTGCTCCAGTGCGCCGCGCAACACGCCGTCCCCGTGCCCGGCGGGCAACCCGGCCAGGTACTGCCGCATGTCACGGCACTCCCGGGCGTTGCGGATCACCTGGCGGTACGGTGCCACCCGGCCGCCGCGCCGTGCCGCCTCCAGACTCTCCCGCAGCCCCGCCAGCGCCTCCGGTACGGCCGACAGCCGTGCCAGCAGCACCTCCCACGCGGTGTCGCGGCCCTGGTCCAGCAGACCCACCGCTTGCCGCACACGCTGGACGGGCCCGTCGAGGGTGTCCAGCAGCGTGCCGTACGCGTCGGTGTCGGCCAGCGCCACCTGCGTGGCGAGCCGCTCACGCAGCACCGCTGCCGCGACGCGTTCGGCGTCCCCGGCCACGGGCGTGTCCTCGACCGCCTTCAGCATGCGGCGCGCCGACGCCGCCCGCTCCCGCACCGCCTGGGGGCCGAAGTCGGTCAGACGGGTCTCCTGACCGGCGATGCCCATCGCCGCGGCGAGGCAGGGGTCCAGTAGGGCCAGCTCGTCCACGTACTGGTCCGCGAGATCGTTCAGTGCCGTCATGATCGGGACCCGCTTTGCGGCGGCAGCCCGGCAGCGGTGACGGCCACCGCGCACGACAGGTGCCGAGTCCTCATGCCGGCACCTGCTCCGACGTCGTCCGAACGGCCGGCCGGGTGCGGACCGAGAGCGAGGCGAACAGATCGGCGATCCAGCGCCGGCCGCCCTCGGGGCTGTCGCCCGCGACGATCCCCGCGAGCACCGTCTCGCCGGACTGGTAGGTGATGTGGTCGGGCAGCGGCGAGCCGGGCGGCAGTTCGTTCCAGGCGACCACGGCCGGGTCGTCCCGGAACGCCGCCGTCCCGTCGAGCCCCTGGAACTCCTGTCCGGCCAGGTGGTGGCCGGGGCAGACGAACCAGCCGTACAGGCGCCGGTCGGCGGGCGGTTCGGGGATCGTTCCGGTGACGCGCTCGCCGAGCAGCGCGCGCAGCTCGTACGAGGGGAGGTGGACGCCGGTGGCCAGCTCGACGGTCGCCACCACGTCGGCGCCCCCTACCCGGTTGCCGACCTCCAGGAAGACCAGTTCCCCCCGGTGCGCGATCGCCTCCAGATGGAAACTGCCGTCCTGGATGCGCACCGCCGCCAGGGCGCGGGACACCCAGGCGCGCTCCTCCTCGGACAGGGCGAGCTGGAAGGACCCCAGTGGCCCGCCCTGCGCGTACTGCAGGCAGGTGCCGACGTACTCACTGCCGCTCAGGACCAGGACTTCGCCGCCCTGCACCAGGCCGTCGAAGTGCCTGATCGGCCCGGGGACGAACTCCTCCACCTCGAAGTCCGCCAGGCCGCTGCCCGCGTCGAGCCCGGGGATGCCGGTGCGGCCCCCGGTGACGGCCGCGGCGGCCTGCCGGGGCGTGTCGAAGACGAGGACGTCCTCGCTGGACGCACCGCGATGCGGCTTCAGTACGGTCCGGCCGTCCCAGGGGACCCGGCCGTCCAGGTCGAGGAAGCGGGGCAGCGCGAGGAAGCGGGGCACGCGCAGGCCCGCCTCCTCGACCGCCTGCTTCATCAGGACCTTGTCCCGGGCCAGGGCGACCTGGTCGGCCGGTGCGCCGGGCACGCCCAGGTACTCGCGCAGCAGGGCGGCGTCGAGCAGCTCGTACTCCGACACCGAGATGACCCGGTCGAAGTCGCGGGGCCGGCGTGCCAGCCAGTCCCGTGCCTCCTCGAAGGCCGAGCCGAGACCCGGACGGCTCACCCGCTCGCAGCGCAGGTGCGGTGGCAAGGTGGCCAGCGCCTGGTCGGTCCCGAAATAGGTGACGTCGTGCCGGTCGTGGGAGATCCCCCGGTGGTATTCGATCTTGAAGTAGGGCACGCGGTGCAGGATGAGGATCTTCATCGGGTCTTCCTGAGGGAGGCGGGAGGGCGAAGGGCGCGGTCCAGGGCGTCCGACCACGCCTCGCGCAGTGCGTGGACGACGGTGCGGATATCGGTGCGGCCGCCGCGCAGGACGACGCAGCCCTGCGCCGCGAAGTCCGCGTTGTCGCGGGCGACCGCGTGCAGGTCGCGGCGCTCGGCCGACAGCCAGGAGAACTCCCTGGCCGTCAGTTCCCCCTCGGCCAGGCCGAGGCGTTCCGCGGTGGCCTGGACGGCGTCCGCGAACGGGTCCGTGCCGGACAGGACGTCATCCGGACAGAACGAGCGGTCGGTGGCGACGCCGAGCAGCACGGTCGCCGCCGAGCACCCGGGCACCAGCTCCGGCCTGCCGGAGGCCGTGCCGAAGGCCGCGTCGACCCAGCGGTGGTGCAGATCGATGCCGTAGACCCAGCGGGCCAGCGACCAGATCTTCATCCCGCCCGGTCGCCGGTTGGGCTCCACCACCGCGGCGCGCAGCCCGTCGTCGCTCAACTTGATCTCGTTGTGGAAGGGCCCGTCGCACTGGCCGACGAGCAGGTTCGCCTGCCGTCCCGCCCGTTCCAGCGTCGCGCGCTCGTGCTCGGCCACCCGGGCCGGCAGGACCTGGGCGATCTCGACGGGGTACCGGCCGACCGCGCTGATCTTCTCCGTGAGGAACTCCAGCGACCCCAGTCCGTCGAAGGAGTACTCCCTCCGGTACGGAATGAGCTCCTCGCAGATCACCCCGCCCTCCAGGTAGGGGAGGACCTCGGCGAACACCGCCGTGAGGTCGTCGCCCGGCCGGACCACGACGACGCCCCGGTTGTTGCCCTCGGCGGCGGGCTTGACGACGAAGCCCTGGGGGTGATCGCGGGCGAATCCCCTCAGCTGGTCGAGCGAGGCGATCTCGGCGAACGCGGGCACCATGATCCGTTGCGTCCGGAGCAGGTCGGCCACGCGTGCCTCGGCGAGCCGGTAGCGGTACTTGGAGAACGCGCCCTGGGCCGGCCGCGACGCGTCGACCGGGACGCCCAACCGCTCCAGCAGTTCGGCCCCGCTGTGTACGGCGTTGTCGGAGAAGACGATGCCCGCCTTGATCCGCTCGCGCCGGTCGCCGAGCAGCTTCTCGCCCATCTCGGCGAAGTCGTCGCGCAGCGGATCGAGGTCGATCACCTCGTCGGCGATGGAGCGGTCGGCCTCGGTGGGGTCGGCGCGGACGAGGATCACCGTCGCGCCGTGGTGGTCTCGCGCGTGGTCCCGCAGGTGGCGGACCTCGTCGATGCGGCTGAGGTTGTAGTCGACGATGAGGAGGATCGGCCTGGTCATCCGTGCTCCCTCTCGTACACGATCTCGATGGCGTGCTCGGAGGCGGGCAGCAGCCAGGGCAGGACCGCATCGCGGTCCGCTCGGTCCATGCGCCAGAGCACCTGGCCGAGGAACACTTCGCGCGAGGACGAGTGCACGACGTCGCCGGGTTCGAGCAGGACGTGCGACACGACGGGCTCCAGGGGGAGGTCGCCGTTCAGGCCGACCGACCGGATCGTTCCGGGCTCGGCGAAGAAGACCCGGAAGAACGTCGCGTGACGGCCCTGCGTCGTCCCGTCCGCCGCGAACGACAGCTTCTTCAGCGCCGTGCCGAAGTCGGCCGGGCTGCCGGCCGCGAGCAGGCAGTCCAGCCAGAGGTCGAGCAGGCCGGGGCCGCCGGTCAGCGCCGCCACGCTGGGCGAGATCAGGCTGCCGCCCACCCGCGGGTTGACCTCGATCAGATCCCAGCCGGACGCGGCGTGCCTCGCCTCGATGTGGAAACAGCCCCAGTCCAGGTCGAGGACGTCCAGCACGCTCGTGACCCAGCGGATCCCGGCGGCGATCTCCTCCTGCGACAGGCTGGTGGGCGGGCTGACGCAGGCGTTCTCCAACACGGTCCCCGCCGTCTCCGTGACCTGGCACTTCTCGTGCACGGCCACGACGTGCGGCTCGGCGTCGACGGCGATCACCTCGAAGCTGAACTCCCTCCCCGGCACATAGTCCTCGACGAGGAACTCCATCCCGCCGGTGACACCGTGACCCGAGCCGGCTCCGGGGCTGCCGGAACCGCCCCCGGCGGTGAAGGCGCTGGAGTAGACCGTGTCGGACCGGGCCTCGGCGGCGATGCGTTCCACCTCGGTCCAGGTCGTGTCGGCCGTGAGGGGAAACGTCCCGAAGGAGGCGATGCCGCTGACCGGTTTCACGAAGTAGCGACCGCCCGCGCGTTGGCGTTCGGCGAGCGTCTCGGGAGTCAGGGCGGACGCCCGGCCGCGGCTGAGTCCGGCGTCGGCCAGCCGGTTTCGCAGCGTCAGTTTGTCCCGCAGGTCCAGGACCTGCTTCTCGTCCAGGTCCGGCACACCCAGACGGGCGTTGGCCAGCGCCATCAGATGCCGGTAGCCCTCCCAGACGGTGAGGCAGCACTGCACCGCCGCACCCGCTGCCTGGAGGTGGTCGAGGTAGTCCTCGACGTCGCGGGCCGTCAGGACGTGCCCGCCGGTCACCCGCACATCGGCGGCGAGGTCGGCCAGCGTCGCCGGCCTGGATGCCTGGTGCTGCGGTTCCGGCAAGGAGCTGAGCACATAGCCCTTCAGCCCCCGCGCCGTGACCGTGCCGAGGAGGTCCTCCATGAACGAGAACCCGACATGGCTGAGCAGCAGCACTCCCCTGGCGTTTTCGGTGCTCATTCCGGCCTCCTTGCCGGCAGGCGGGGGCGCGGCGCGGCGGCACCGCGCCCCCGCTGGGGACGGATCTCAGGCCGGCTGCTTCTCGGCCCCGGCGATGGTGTCCAGGTAGAGCTCCTCGAAGTACTGCGCCAGGATCTGCTGGTGCTCGCGGAGGTACCGCTTGAACGCCTCGATGTCGTCCTGGCTGCGCAGCAGGTGCCGGACGGCCGCCCACACCTCGCCGGGGTGGTCGTCGTTGATGTCGGTGTGCGAGTGGTTGATCTGGCCGCCGATGTTGGCCTCGCCGACCGACTTCTTCAGCGCCTCCAGCTTCCTCGGCTCCAGCTGCACGTTCACGTACTCGACGAGGTAGGAGTACGCCACCACGCCCAGCGGGCCCTCGTGGTCCAGGAGGTAGGAGAAGTAGCCGGTGAGCAGCTTGGTCGACAGGTACGGCTCGGTGGCCAGGAACTGTTCGCGGGACACGCCCGCCTTCTCCAGGTCGGCGATGAACAGTTCGTCGTGGAGCATCTCCTCCTGCTCGTAGTTGGCCCAGACCTGCGCCGCCTCGGGGCTGGTCTTGGCGATCTCCACCAGTGCCTTGGCCTCGGAGACGCGCAGCATCCGGATGCGCCAGGCGGTCTCGATCAGGTTCCGCCGGTAGTACGCGGAGTCGACGTTCTTCCCTTCGAGATGGGCGGCCTCGGGGACGTTGGCGTACCACTCCAGGACCTGCTGGTCGAGCTGCGCGTCGATCTCGGCGCGCAGTTGGGCCGCGGCAGTGCTGCTGAGGAACGGGGTACGGTCCCCGTAGCCGACGTTGGTCACGCGGTTCGGCATGGTTCACCTTTCGGTTCGGACACTCGGACTCTTCGTGCGAGCGGATTCAGATGTCGTCGGCGACGCGAACGGTCGCGTCGCCCCGCAGCCGGCACTGGCAGGCCAGGCGGTGGGTGCCGCCGGTGCGGCCGAGGTCTTCCAGGAAGTCGAGTTCGTCGGGGTCGGGTTCGCCGAGGGAGCCGAGACCCTCCAGCACCTCGATGACGCACGCGCCGCACGATCCGGAGCGGCATCCGAAGGGGATGGGCCGCAGCCGCGGCACCTCGTACTCGACTTCGGTGAGGGGGGATCCCGCCGGCAGCAGGACTTCGGTTCCCGCCGGAAGGATGGTCAGTTTTTTCAGGTTCATGACAGGTTGGTAGCGTCGATGTCGGTGGAGTGCTCCGGTGCGAGGCGCGCTCCCGGGCGCAGCCCGACCGCCGCGTGATTCGCCGCGGTCGCCGCCTCGCCGAAGGCCACCGATATGAGGGGAACGCGACCCTCGTAATGGCAGATGTCGCCGACCGCGTACACTCCCGGCATATTCGTCCGCATCGCTCCGTCGACCAGAACGAGGCGATTACTCATCCGGAGTCCCCAATCGGCGATCGGGCCGATGTTGGTGATGAATCCCAACGCCCCGACGAGAGCCTGTGCGGGCATTTTCAATTCGCCCTCCTCCGCCCGGACCCACACTTCTTCCAGATTTCCGGCTCCTTTACAGGCCGTCACCTGCGCGTCGGTCACCACTCGAACGCCCGACGCGTACATCTGCTTGACGCTGTGCTCATGGGCGCGGAAGGCCGAGCGCCGGTGCACGACCGTGACGGACCGTGCGATCGGCGCGAGGGCGAGAGCCCAGTCGACCGCGCTGTCGCCACCGCCCACGATCACCACGTCACGGTCCCGGTGCTCGTCGGGACGCGGCACGTGGTGGGCCACGCCACGCCCCTGATAGGGCCCCAGGCACGGCAGGGTGCGCGGGACCGAACGGCCGAGTCCGGCTGCGATCACGACGGCTCCGGCACGCACCAACCCGCCGTCCTCCAGCCGTATCGCCCAGCCTCTGCCCTCCTCCGGCACCAGGGAGACCGCCGTCCGGCCGAGCAGGTAACGCGGGCGGAACGGCTCCACCTGGGCGATCAGACCGTCGACCAGTTCCCGGCCCCGTACGGCCGGAAGGCCGGCGACGTCGTGGATCCTCTTCTCCGGGTACAGGGCCGCGACCTGCCCGCCCGGCTCCGGCAGCGCATCGACTATCACGCTGGAAAGTCCTCGGAAGCCCGCGCAGCAGGCGGTGTACAGACCGGCCGGCCCTGCGCCGACTACGGCCACGTCCGCGCTCGCTTCCGCGTCGGCCACGGTCGTCTCCACTCGAACCCCCGCTCGGTCCATCCTGAACTCCAGGTGTTTCTAGCGTTCGGTCGAAGAACTCTGCTGCCCCATTCCGAGGGCCGGTCGCCCGAGTGACACGAAGGAAATTGCCTTCCTGCCACCCGGCGCTTTCCCGTCGATATCCGGCGCTGTTGCCGCCGAACTGCATCTCATCATTCGCCGGCCCTGATCTGCCGTCAAGAAATGGATTCGAAACTCCGTCCGCCGCTATTCACGGACCGCGCGGTGCAGGACTTCTTCCGCTCCGCGCCGGACGGGCGGCCCGCTCACCGCACCGGGCGTCGCGGCTCCGGTGCGCTGCGCTGTTCGTCCGCGTCGATGACCGCCTGGCCCAATGCGCTGGCGAACCGCTCCCACTCCTTGGCGTAGGAGTTCGCCAGGTCCGCGACGGCGACGGCACAGTGCGGCGGCACCGCGGCCAGCAACTGCCGCCCCGCCTCCAGATCGGGGGCCCGCTCGTGGAGCCAGCGCAGCAACGCGCGCCCGGACTGCGTGAACCTGAGGGACGGGTCCTTCGCCAGGCTCTCGATGCGCCGGGCCCGGCCGCGCCCTGTGCACCGGCTGCTCACCGGGTCGCCCGCACCGCCCGCGGGAGACGGGTCCCGTGCTTCGCGTGCGGTGCTCCGGTCCGGTGGCCTGGGTTCCTGCTCGCCACGCCGCATCCGCTGCCGGATCTCGCACGCCGTGCTGATCGACACCCCGGCGGCGGTGGCCGCCTCCTGGAGCGTGGCGGCGGGATGTTCGGCGAGGAACGCGCCGACCGCCTCCCGGCGTCGTGCCGCATCGAGCGGACGAGAACGGCCGTCCGCACCGACCCGGACCTTCGACTGTGGAACTTCCTCACTCGAAGCACGGCGGACGGCGCCCACGGTCTTGGGCGACAGCCGGGTGATGCGCGCGACCGCCCGGTCCGACAGATCCGGGTGCTGGGCCAGGATTCGCCGGGCCGCGGCTTTCCTGTCCCGCAGGGTCAGGGGCAGACCATGGCTGACGTTGGCCGCCACGGAGTGGATGAACACCTCACTGGCCGGCCCGTCCAGATACTGGACCGGGATCATCTCGTCCCCGCGCAGCCGGGCGGCCCGGAGCCGATGCATCCCGTCGACCACGCGCAGGGTGTCCCGGTGCACCAGTATCGGCTCGATGTCGCCCTGCGCGAGGACGTCGATGTGGTCCTGGCTGAGCCCTTCCAGACGCGGCGAGTCGGCATCCACCAGCGAGGCGACGGGCGCCAGATGGACGTCGGCAGATGGTGCCGACGTCGTCGGGGCGGGATCCCGGGCCGGCGTCCGCGACCGGTCCGGCAGGAGGGTGGGGGGCGGGTTGTCCACAAGGTCTGAAGGCACCGAAGATCTGCTTTCTGTCGTTTTCTGCATGTGGGGCTGCAAGTACCGAGGAGAACGTCATCGGTTCCGGTGAGCGTGGCGCCCGGCACAGGGGTGCCGTGCGGGGGAAGACGGTGGAGCGCATCTCGCAGCGAGGGCGCGGACCGTCATGACGCGGCTAAGTCCCCGCTTGGTGGCCGGCCGGCGAATCGGCGGGACCGGCACGGCACGTCCGTCAGTCCCCGGAGGGCCGGCGGGCGCTGAGCGGCGCCTCGTACGGCTCCGCCCACCGTCGGCCTGCCCGCGCCGTACAGCCGAAGACGGGCCCGGCGGATGCTCCTGGTGTCGGCTCGTGCAGCAGTGTCATCGGGACTTCCTCCCAAGCGACGTACCGCTGTCCCCGATCGATGTGCGGCGGCCTCGCCGCCGACTGCGGGGGATCAACCGACGGCGAGGCCGAGTCAAGCATAAAGAGCGCTATTCATGTGAGTCGGCGGGACGGCCGTGGCGCCACTTGGCCAAGTCCGCCCGTACGAGCCCTCTCAACTCTGCCGCACCGGCGCGGACTTCAGCGGCCGGCCGGTCCCGTCCCCGAACTGGCTCGAATCGTCACGCGGGCCGCCACCCCCCTGGCCTTAGATAGATAACTATTTATGCTGGGCGCGGCCTCGCCGCCGGTGCATCCCCCGCCGTCGGCGGCGGGGCCGCGCACACGCATCGTGGAGAGCGGTACGTCGCATGGGAGGGATGTCCCGATGACAGTGCTGCACGAGCCGGCGCCGCCGACCCTCGCCGAGGGCGCCCAGGGCCCGTGTCTCCGGTCGTTCGTCGAGGCCGTGTTCGACCATCTGCCCCGAGCGGACCAGCGCAGGTGGGCGGAGCTGCACGTGCGGGCACTGTTGCGGACACCCGGTAAGAAGTCGTTGCGGCGGCTGGCGGAATCCGTCAGCGACTCGCCGACGGCCTCACAGGCTCTGCACCAGTTCGTGAACGCCAGCCCGTGGGACTGGACGGCGGCACGCCGGAACCTCCTGCGCCGGGTGGTACCGACCGGCGAAGCAGTGACGGCCTGGACACTGGCACCCGCCTTCATACCCAAGCGCGGCGAGTACTCCGCCGGGGTCCACCGCAGGTTCGACCCGATACTGGGCCGGCTGTCGAACTGCCAGCTCGGTCTGGTGGTGCTGGCCACGGGCGAGCACGGCCCGCTGCCCGTCGACTGGAGCCTGTACATTCCCCGGACCTGGACGCGGGCACGGCGGTCGAAGGTGCGGGTGCCGGACGAGGTCCGCGGTCCGCTGTGGTCCCAGGCCGCGGATCTCCTGCGACGAACGGCCTCGCTGTCTCCTGGCCGAGGTGCTCCTGTCACGGCCGACCTGTCCTGGCTGCCGGACCGCGAGGCGTTCCTCGCTCACCTCACACGGAGCGAACTGCCCTTCGTGGTGGAGGTCCCCGGCACCATGCGCGTCGTGCACGCGCCGTCCCCGTCGGCCGGCTCGCCACCGCTCACCGTGCGCGAACTCCTCACGGAGCAGGGCAACGTGACCGCGGAGGAACGGCAGCGCGTCCTCACGCTCCCGGTGTCCCCGTCCGGTCCGCCGAGTGGACGCGTCCGGTTGCGGTTGCTCGTCCAGCACCGGCGGGACGACTCGGCACAGTACTGGCTGACGAACCTGGTCGACCGTCCGCTGCCCGACCTGGGCGCGCTGATGCGGCAGCCGAGTCTGGCGGCGGGCGTGGTCAACACCCTGCACGAGGACTTCGGGCTGCGGGACTTCGAGGGGCGGTCGTTCCCGGGCTGGCACCACCACACCACGCTGGTGTCCGTCGCGTTCGCCTACTCCCGGCTCCACGGCCGCCCTACCTGACCCGGATCCCGCAACCGGCCGCGCGGGTGAGCGCCGGGAGCCGCTGCCGCCCGGCGAAACGGGCGTCCCGCCCCACGTGGGGGTGCCGCCCCGGGGCACGGCCGTGGCCGGGAGCGCGTCACCCGCTCGAAGCAGCGGCTGGCGACACGGCATGCTCAAGGCATGCGCGGTGCCAGGCCGCCGAGCACGGCGCGCCATACCTCCGCGATGTCGGCAACCGTCGACCCCCCCTCGGCCGCGGCCCTCCGGGACTGTGCCGCCACCCCTTCCATCACGTACATGATGAGGTGCGCCGCGGTCGCCGGCCGTACGTCGGCGGCCAGCTCACCTGCGAGCGAGGCCTCCTCCAGCAGTCGCAGGACCTCCGCGCGGAAGGCACCGGGCCAGTCGGAGCGCACGTGGCCCTCCTCGACCAGCCGCACGGCGGCCCGGGTGAGCACGGCGGTCTGCAGTGCCGTGGCCACCCGGAGCGCGAGGGAGGACAGGTCACCGAGGGGGCGACCGGTCGCGGAGTCCGCCGTGCTGAGGCGCTCCAGCTCGACGATGCCTTCCTCCACCACCGCCGACGCCAGAGCCGCCTTGGAGCGGAAGTGGAAGGTGAGGGCCCCGAGCGTCACGTTCGCCTCTACGCAGACGGAGTTGAGCGTCGTACCTTCGTAACCGTGCCGGTCGAAGTGGCGCGCTGCTGCCTGGACGAGGTTCGCGCGGGTACATGCGGCGCGTTCTCTGTTCTTCATGGAAGGGCCTCGGGGGGTCAGAACGTCTGTGAGGGTGCGGGCCGGGCCACGGACAACGGATGCGGTGGGACCGGTCGGGCCGGTCAGACGCCGGTCGGCGTCACGGCGGGCGGTTGCGCGGGCGTCTCCCGCCGAGCCCGTCCCGCCCGCCCCGCTGGGGGCGGCGTCGTGGGGCTCGTCGCGCGCTGCGGGCCTCGTGCCGGCTTCCTGTCGGCCTTCGCCATGACGAGGCCTGTCAGGTCTCCCATGTACCGTCCCCAGGTTCGGCTGCCCGTGGCCGCGGGCGGAGCGGTCCCGCGGCGGCGGCTCGACGGGCGCTCCGACCCTATGGTGAGCACCGGGTGACCGGCACGAGAACGAGGGGAACCCGGAGCGTTTCGAGCAAGTCCGCCGCTGCCGTGCGGCTAACGGGCCGTCCATCCCCCGTCGGCTGCGATGACGGCGCCCGTGGTGAACGACGAGCGGTCCGAGCACAACCAGGCCGCCGTCTGGGCGATTTCCACGGGTTCGGCCAGGCGGTGCTGCATGGCGCGCTCGGTGAACGGCTTGAACAGCGCGGGCGTGTCGGAGAGCACCTGGTCCATCAGCTCGCTCCGGGTGCTGCCGACGGCGAGTGCGTTGACGCGGATGCGCTGTTCCGCGTACTCGTCGGCCGCGGCCTTACTCAAGCCGATGACGGCGTGCTTGGCCGCGATGTAGGGGGCGGAGGCGCCGGTCGCTCGGATCCCGGCGACACTGGAAGTGTTCACGATGGAGCCGCCGCCGTGTTCGAGCATCACGGCTATCTGTGCCCGCATCGCGTTCCACACGCCTCGGGCGTTGACGTCCATGATGCGGTCGTACTCCGCGTCGTCCATCAGGTGCATGGGCGTACCGGTGGAGGTCCACCCCGCGTTGTTGAAGGCGGCGTCGAGCCGGCCGTAGGTCCGCAGCGCCGTCTCCACGGCCGCGTGCATGTCACCCGCGCGGGTCACGTCCGCCACCACGGCCGTGGCCTGCCCACCCGCTGCGCCGATCGCGGCCACCAGTTCCCGCAGCCGGTCCGCGCGGCGGGCGGCCAGGACGACGCGGGCCCCTTCCTGGGCGAAGAGCTCCGCCGCCGCCGCACCGATGCCGCTGCTCGCTCCGGTGATGAGGACCGTCTTGCCGTGCAGCAAGCCCTGTGAGGGCATGGGTCTCCTTAGCGTGACTCAACGTGGCTGGGTTGGTCGGGCACGGCTCTCCGTGGCACGGCAGCCGCCCTCTCACTCGAAACGGTCCTTGTGACCGGTCGCCCACTGGGCGAAGGTGGTCGCGGGCCTCCCGGTCAGCCGCCCGACCGTGTCCGTGGTGAATGCCTTGGCACCGGCCAGCTGGCGCTCGGCGCTTTCGAGGAGAGCGTCGGCCATCACCGGTGAGTACCTGCGTGCATAGGTGGCGTGGGCCTCCTCGCGGGAGAGCTCCCGGCAGGTGAGGGGGCGTCCGAGCACCTCGGCCAGCACTGCCGACTGTTCGTGGGCCGACAGCGACTGCGGGCCGGTGAGCTCGTACGACCGGAAGTGGTGCCGGCTGTCACCGAGGACGCGCGCCGACACCTCTGCGACGTCCTCGGGCGCGATGCACGCGTTGCGGCTGTGAGGGTGCAGCGCGTACGTGGTGCCGCTGCCGCGGATGCTCGACGCCCACGCCAGGGCATGGGACATGAACGACCGCGGCTGGATCATGGTCCACGGGATGCCGCTCGACTTGATGCGGTCCTCGTTGGTGCGCTGCCACTCGGTGATCAGATCGTGCGCCGCGGCGTCGCGCACCGCCGCCGCGGAGAGTTTGACGATGTGTCCCACCGAAGCCCTGCCGGCCGCGCGCACGATGTTGCGGTCGTGTTCGGGCCGTGTGGGGTCGTTCGTGACGACGAACACGGCGTCGGCGCCGCGAAAGGCGTCCACGACGCTGTCCACGTCGCCGTAGTCACAGGTGACGTGCCGGATGCCGGACCGCTGCCCTGTGGGACGGGGCGTGCGGCTGGTCAGGGTGAGGCGGTGACGGGGCGCCAGATGCGTCACCATCAGCGAAGCGATCTGCCCGGTGGCGCCGGTGAGGACGATGTGCCGGGACCCGGCCGCTGTCACGGTCACTGGGCGGGCAGGCGCGTGGGGCCGACGTGGATGTCGCGCAGCACCGCTTCCGAGGCGATGCTGGGCAACAGGAAGTCCCACATGTCGCAGACACGTTCCATGAGGTCGTCGCGCTTGGTCGCGAGATCCGAGTAGACCTGCATCCCGGTGCAGGCGCCGACGACGAAGCGGGCCAGCCGGTCGGTGTCGAGCCCGTCGCGGAGTTCACCGCTGCACCGGGCCACGTCCAGGTGACTGCACATCAGCGCGCGCCACTCCTCGAAGGAGGTGGCGTCGTTCATGCCGTGGCTGCCCTGTTCGGTGGCGAGACGGACCCCTGCGCGAAGGACCGGATCGCGTTTCATGCGGTCCGCCCACACCAGGGTGATGTCCACCAGGCGCTGCAACCCGGTCGAGGTGAGCCGGGGCTCTATCGTCGTCGGCTGGGCGTTCATCAGGGCTTCGGCCAGTCCCTGCTTGGAGCCGAAGTGGAAGTAGAGAGCACCGAGGGTGAGCCCCGCCCGTTCCACGATCTGGGTCACGGACGCCTTCTCGTAACCGGCCTCGTCGAAGACCTCGGCCGCCGCCAGCAGGACTCTCTGGCGGGTACGGGCAGCCTGCTCCGCCTTGGCAGTCGGCACTGGCGATCACTCCTCGACAGACATAGATAGCGTCATTTATGTTAACCGCATCGCTGTCGAGCAGGCCATCGATACGGGGGGAAACGTCGGCATGTCCCACTTGCACGGCTACGGAAGCAGCGGACCACAGGCCATCGACAAGGTCCCTCAGGAACTCGTCCACAAGCATGCGGCCACCGAAGTGCTCCTGACCGGCTGGACCACTCATGGCGGCGACCGGCACACCGTCCGGGCCCGGTGGCCCCGCTTCCACGCCTTCTACCGGCCCGGCAACCGGCGCTTCGACTCCTTGCTCTTCGTCGAGACCGTGCGCCAGACCTTCCCGCTGCTGTCCCACGTCGCCTACGGCGTCCCCTTCGGCAGCCATCTGGTCTGGGACGATTTCAGCTTCGAGGTCGAGCCGCGGGCCATGCTGATACCGCGGTCCCCGGCCGACGTCGTCCTGGACATCACGTGCTCCGACGTCCGTATGAGGAAGGACTGCCTGGTCTCGATGACCATGCACGCGGCCGTCCGCCTGAACGACCGTCACGTCGGCACCGCCCGCACCCGGTTCACCAACCACTCCCCGGCCGTGTACCGCCGGTTGCGCGGTCGGTGCGACCTTGGGGAAGGACACCGTTCCCTGCCGCTTCCCCCTGCCCTGCCGCCCGCCGCGGTCGGGCACGCCCTGGCCGGGAACGTGGTCCTGGCCGAAGCGGAACACGCGGGCCGTTGGCAGTTACGCGCCGACCAGGACCATCCGGTGCTGTTCGACCACCCCGTCGACCACGCCCCCGGCATGCTTCTCCTGGAAGCGCTCCGTCAGGCCGCTCACGCGGTCTGCCCGTCCGCCGGCAGCACGGTGACAGGGATGTCCGTGTCCTTCCAGGGCTGGGTGGAACTGGACAGCCCCGCCTGGGTCTCGGTCGCGTTCCTGCGCCGCAACGCGCTGAAGGCCGTCATAGAACAGGACGACAGGACCTGTCTGAGCGGCGAGGTCGTGTTCGAGACGGACCCGGCCCGGCCCCTGGACCGGCCGTCCTCGACGCCGTCACAGGTCCGCACCGCCGATGGCGGTCACGTCGTGCCCGACAGCCGGCGTCAGGTGCTTCCCCGGTAGGCCGCCCCGCTCACCGTGGAAACCACGGCTGGATCACGACGTCGGCCGTCGGGTCGAGCCGCCGGAAGGTGTAGGGGGTAGGCGGCCACCGCTGCCAGTCCTGCCGTGCCCGCAGCCCCGCGCGAGGCTCGTCGAAGGAGTCCGGCGTTCCTCTGCACGATCACCACGAATGGCGAACCGTGCTCCGGCCGGGACCGCAGGGCGCGGCGCAGTGCATGGGGCGGCGGTGGCCGGCGGGACCGGGCCGGAGGCGGATCTCGTCCAGGTCGACGCCGAAGACCTGGCGGCCGTCTGTCCGGCCGCCAGGTGGCAGGTCTGCTGCGGGTGTTGCGCTCCGGTCGGCGCGCCCCGGCGATGTCACCGGCGGACGACCTCGGTGTCGGGGCCGCCCACACCGCCGTCACCACCGCGAGCGCCCGGCCCCAGGGCAGCTCCCGCCACGAGCACGCTGCGCCGCCCCATACCCGTCTCCTTCCTCCTCCGGTACCGGGTCCGGCGCTACCTCGACGCTGTGGGCAGGGCGCACGACGCCGACCTCCTGCGTCCCCGGGTCGCGGCCACCGAGCAGTTCCTGATGCCGCTCCCCCGGCGCCGGGCGGCCTCCGCCGCCGCGCCGCCGACGCGACGTCGGTGTGACCGCCTCGCACCGGGCCTCGACAGGCGAGACCCCAGGTCGTCACCGATCGCTTCCACGACCCGCTCCGGAGACGGTCGGCCGGGAGAAGTGACGGCGTCCGCCGGGCGGGTGCCGCCCGGCGGACGGTGGTGCGGTCACGCACGCGGTACCGCACCCGCCCGCAGTGGCCGCCCAGGAGATGTGTTCCCTGCTCGGTCAGTGCTGGGAGGCGATGATCAGGATGACGACGAGGATGACGAGGGCGAGCAGGCATCCGCCGCCACCGCCGCCGGACGATCCCTTGCGGAACTCGACCATCCCGCCGGGGACGACGGTCGGGTGGCTGCGGCGGTAGTGCCCTTCGATCGCCTTCTCCCCCTGGGACTCGCTCCCCCAGGAGGTGCGGTGCCCGCACTCACCGCAGCGGTACCGGTAGCTGTCGGCCATGACTGTCTCCTTCTGTATGCGTCGGTCTGTATGCGTCGGTCGTTCTGGGTTCGATGGGGCGAGTGGCCGCCGGCCGAGTCCGTCGGACGCCGAGGCCGGTTCAGGCGCCGTACGTCAGTCGTCGTCCCGCCCGGCGCGGGCGAGGTGTTCAGTGAGGGCCTGGAAGACGAAGAGGTTCGGGATCCCGGACGCGGCGGTGGACCACACCAGCCAGCGGCCGTCGGCGCGGACGGCGACGCATCCGTTGCGGACCTCGACCCGCTGGACCTGGGTCCAGCGCAGGGAAGTCCGGGCGGAGCCGACGGCGTCCGCGGTGACCCACAGGGGGCCGAAGGCCAGCCGCGCGCCCTGCCGCAGCGCGGCCAGCGCCCGTGGGGCCTGCGCGGCGACGACGGCCCCGCAGATCACGGACCACCACTCCTGCGACCGGGCGAAGTCGCCGCAGCGCAGCACGACCCGTTCGCCGTGGACGTCGACCAGCACGAGGGCGCCGGTGACGCCGCGCGAGGTGAGCACCGTGCGCCGGCGCACCACCGTCGTGTCGAAGCGGACGACGTGGATCGTCCGGCCGACGGCGGCTGTCAGACCGTGCTGGTACAGGTCCAGCCGGGCGCCCGGGCTCGTGGCCACTCCGCCGTCGGCGCGCAGCAGGCGCCGCACCCGCGCGGTGGCCGGCCGGCGCCGCCAGGGCTCGGTGGGCGGCGCCCGGTAGGTGGCGCGTCGCCTGCCCAGTCGGGCCCTGCCGGCGGTCGCGGAGATCCGCGCCAGCAGCAGTTCCTCGGCGCGCTCACGGTCGTCCGCCGCCCCGCTCACGCCGCGCCCGCCCGGCCCCGGCCCGGCCCGGCGTCCTCCCCGAGCAGTGCCGCCCGCCGGGCCCGCACGAGCAGGTCGCCCGGGGCGACGCCGAGGTCGTCGCCCAGGCGCCGGGCGATGCGGTCGAAGACGGCCAGGGCCTCGGCCCGCCGGCCGTCGCGCCGCAGCGCGTGCATCAGCATCGCGGCGACCGGTTCGTTCAGCGGCTCCTCCAGGGCGAGCGCGGACAGCGAGGTGATCGCCTCCAGGCGCCGGCCAAGCCTGAGTTGCCAGTCCGCCTTCCGCTGCGCCAGGCCGACCCTGCGCTGCGCGAGCCGCACCCGCTCCGCCTCGGCGAACGGCCCGGGCAGCCCGGCCAGCGGCTCGCCGCGGAACAGCTCCAGCGCCTGGGCGCACAGCCGTACGGCCCCCGGCAGGTCGCCGGTGCGTTCGGCCTCCTCGGCCCGGGTGACCAGGTCGTCCACGCACAGCGCGTCCACCTCGGCGATGCCCTGGACCAGTCCGTATCCGTACCGGTCGCGCCGGATCACCGAGTCCGGGCGCTCGCCGAGACGCAGGATCTTGCGGAGCCGGTACACGTAGACGGGTACGACGTTGCCGTCCGGCATCTCCCTGCCCCAGACGTCCTCCAACAGTCGCCGCCTGCTGACGGAACGGCGCGGGCTCAGGGCGAGCGCCGCCAGCACGGCCTGCTGCCGCACGGGGCCGACGTCCACGGGCCGGCCCGCGAGGGTCGTCCGCAGCGGGCCGAGCACCGACACCCGGAGCCAGGGGCCGGACGCGGTGCCGGTGCGGCGTGCGGCGGTGTTCCCCGGCTCGGGCCGGCGCGGTCCCTGGCCCGGTACGACCAGACCGCAGTCGAAGGCGTGCACGATGGCGGCGGCCCGGTCGCGCAGTCCCAGCTTCTCCAGTACGCGGCCGAGCCGTTCGGCCACCACCTGTTCGGGCAGGACCAGGGTGGCGGCGATCTCGGCGTTCCCCAGGCCGCAACCGAGCGCGTAGAGCACTTCGCGTTCCTCGGCGGTGAGACCCGTGACGCCCCGGTCGCACCGGCCCGCGGTCGTCGTCGGCATGGCCACTCCCCGTTCTTCCGGACCGGTCGATCCCCTCGCCCCGGTCGTTTCGTCGATGTGGTCGAGGCTGGCCGTCGTGCAGGAAATGTGGACAGAGCATTCAACCGGTCATATGTGACCGGTGCCCGCGCTAGAGTCCCGACCTGCGGAAACGGACATTTCAAGGGGGGAAGGGCCATGGCCTGTGGCCGGTGAGTTCGGCGCGGTGCTGCGCCGGCTGCGCGAGGATGCGGGACTGACCCAGGACGAGCTGGAGCGGCGTTCCGGTGTCAGTGTGAGCACCATCCGCGGTCTGGAGACCGGCAAGCGCAGCAATCCGCGGATGACCACGGTGCAGCAGTTGGCCGACGCGCTGGCCCTGCGCAGCGAGGACCGCGAGGAGTTACTCGGTGCCGCCGTCCCGGGGCGCAGGGGCGGCGGCGCGGGCACCACGGGTGAGGCGGAAGCGAGCGCTGCGGGAGTGGGCGCTTTGGGAGCGGGCGCTTTGGGAGTGGGCGCGGCGCAAGCGGGCGAACCCGCCGTGGCGCCGCCTGCGGTGCAGGCCGCGCCGACGGAGGCGGCCGAGCAACTCGCGAGGGCGGTGGCGGCCCGCTGGCAGCGCGAGGAGGAGCAGCGGCGGATCCAGGACCCGTACCCGCTGCCGGTCCGCTGGAAGGCCGCCTGCGAGACGCTCACCGACCACTGGGCCAACATCCGCCGTCTCCCGCCGGGCGCCCCGAGCGGGCCGCTGGATCTGAGCGGCCGGCTGGAGGGCATCGCGGAGACCTACCGGAGCATCCCCTCCGGGCGGCTGGTGGTCCTCGGCAGGTCCGGGTCGGGGAAGTCGGTCCTGGCGCTGCGCTTCGTGCTGGACCATCTGAGGTCGCGGACGCCCGCCGAGCCCGTTCCGGTGATCTTCAGCATCGGCGCCTGGGACCCCACGGCCGTCACCCTGCGCGACTGGCTGACCGAGCAGTTGACGCGTGACTATCCCGGTACGGCCGCCCCGGGGCCCGGCAAGGTCAGCCTGGCCTCCGCGCTGGTCGACTCCGGCCGCGTACTGCCGGTGCTGGACGGCTTCGACGAGATGGCCGACGGTCTGCGGCGCCCCGCGCTGGAGGCCCTCAACGCCACCACGCTGCCGCTCGTGCTCACCAGCCGCCCCGCCGAGTACGCCGCCGCGGTCGAGGAGACGGATGTGCTGACCTCGGCCGCGCCGATCGAACTCGTCGATCTCACCCTGGACGACCTGGACCACTATCTGCCCCGCACCACCCGCAAGACGGACCGCTCGGACCCGGCGGCGGGCGCCTGGCAGTCCGTGCTGAAGAAGCTGCGCGAGCCCTCGCCCGACAGGTCACCGGCCCCGCTCGCCACGGTGCTGTCGACGCCGCTGATGGTGGCGCTCGCCCGCACCGTCTACAGCGATACGCCGGAGCACGATCCGGCCGAGCTGCTCGACACCGAACTGTTCCCCGGGGTGCGGGAGTTGGAGGAGCACCTGCTCGACAACTTCCTTCCCACCGTCTATCGCCGCTCCCGACCGGGTGCGCGCGGCTGGGACCCCGAGCGCGTCCAGCGCTGGCTCGGCCACCTCGCCGGCCATCTGACGGAACTGAGGACTCCGGACCTGGCCTGGTGGCGGCTCGGCCACGGTCTGCGCGGTTCCACCCGCACTCTGGTCACCGCCCTCGTCACCGCGCTGGTCATCGGACTGGTCGACGGCGCCATGGCCGCCGGTTTCAGCGGCTCGTTGGCCGGCGGCGTGCTGGACGGGGCGATCGTCGGCCCGCTGGCCGGTCTCCTGTTCGGGCTGGTGCACTGGTTCACGTACACGGTCACGGGCAAGGACGTCCAGCCGTCCGCCGTACGGCTGCGCATCCGCGGCCGGCCGGAGACCACCACGTGGCGGGCGGGGCCCCGGCTGGTGATCGGCGCCCTGGGCGGCGCGTTCTTCGGCTTCGCCTACGGGTTCGTCGTCGGCCTGTTGCACGCGTTCAGCTGGAACGCCGGGCTGTCGTCCGCGCTGGAGCTCGGGCTGATCGACGCGATCGTCTTCGGACTGGTCTTCGGTGGCGCTGCCGGGCTCTCCTTCTGTCTCCTCGGCCTCCTCGAAACGCCCCTCGACATCGTCTCCGCCGTCAGCCCGGGCAGCGTCCTGCGCGCCGACCGCCGGACGGTGCTCACCCAACTGTGCTTCTGGGCACCCGTGTTCGGCGCGGCGGTCGGATTCGGGACCGGGGTGGTGGTGGATCTGCTGCAAGGGCGCCTGGGCCGGCTCGTCATGGACCCCGCGGGCAGTCTCATGCTCGGCACCATCAGCGGTCTGGGCGGCGCGCTCGGTTATACGCTGACCCTGACCGCCTGGGGCCAGTGGTGTCTGCTCACCCGCATCTGGCTGCCGTTGACCGGACGTCTCCCCTGGGCGGTCGCCGCCTTCCTGGACGACGCCTACCAGCGCGGCGTCCTGCGCCAGGCGGGTGCGGTGTACCAGTTCCGCCACGCCCGGCTGCAGAGCCGTCTCGCGCAGGGCCGCCGGCGAGGATGAGCCGGCGGCCCCGGGGACGCGTCCGTCGAGCGATGTGCCGGCATCTCCATCAGATACCGGTGATCCAGGTGCCCTTGTCGGGATGCCAGTGGATGGTGGCCTTCTGGAAACGCTGCATCCGCCCGCCGCCGGCCTCGTCCGTCTCGTCGGTCGTCGGATACCCGAGGACACTCTCGTGGCCCCCCGCATGGAACGCGTCGTAGATCGCGTCATGCACGACGTGCGTACCCGTCGACGGCGACCACAGGAACAGCCCCCGCTCGAAGAACTGGTACCGCCCCCTCGTCCCGTCCGGCGCCCGCGAAGCATCCGCCTCGTCCATCGTCGGGAAACCCCAGCGCCGCTCCGCGTCCGTCGCCCAGAACTTGCTCAGAACATCCCCGTACACCGCGTACGCCACGTCCGGATGCCACAGGATGATCCCGTTCTGGAACTGCTGGAAGCGCCCGCCCAGCGACGAGTCGCGTTCGCCCCGGATCGGCTGTCCCAGGACGCTGCCGGGGCCGCCCATGCTGTCGTACTTGACGGCGATGGTGCCGTACGGCACGAGGTCGTCCAGCGCGTTGTAGCGGCGGGGGGAGAAGCCGCGCAGCCCGTCGTTCCAGACGCGTTCCTCGGCCACGTGGCCGAAGTCGTACTCCTCGCGAACCACCGGCCGGGTGTGGGCCGGGTCCGCCCAGCGGAGGAACAGCGCCACGTGGTCGACGCCGCCCGAGTCCCGCAGCAAGGCGTCGCCGGGTTGCAGGTCGTCGGCCGGGATGCCGGAGGTGACGTCCCACAGGCCCCAGGTGGTGAGGGAGCTGCTCAGGTGCCAGGCCATGGAGACGTAGCCAGAGCAGTCCGGGCGGTAGCAGCCGAACTGGTTCTCGTGGCAGCCGGACTGGCTGTACGGCACCTGCTCGGCGATCCACGACCAGGCACGGTCCATGGCCTCGCCCCGGCCGATCGGCCCGTCGGGGCTCGACGCGCTCGCGGCCGGTACGGCGCAGAGGGTGGCGACGAGGAACGCCGAGGTCACGGCCGCCATGCGAAGCACCTTGCGGTGAAGGGACTTCAAGGGAGTCCTCCTGTTCAGTTGTCGGTGATCCAGGTGCCCTTGTCGGGATGCCAGTGGATGGTGGCCTTCTGGAAACGCTGCATCCGCCCGCCGCCGGCCTCGTCCGTCTCGTCGGTCGTCGGATACCCGAGGACGCTCTCGTGGCCCCCCGCATGGAACGCGTCGTAGATCGCGTCATGCACGACGTGCGTACCCGTCGACGGCGACCACAGGAACAGCCCCCGCTCGAAGAACTGGTACCGCCCCCTCGTCCCGTCCGGCGCCCGCGAAGCATCCGCCTCGTCCATCGTCGGGAAACCCCAGCGCCGCTCCGCGTCCGTCGCCCAGAACTTGCTCAGAACATCCCCGTACACCGCGTACGCCACGTCCGGATGCCACAGGATGATCCCGTTCTGGAAGAGCTGGAAGCGCCCACCCAGCGAGGCCGCCTCCTCGGCCCGGACCGGCGCGCCGAGGACACTGCCGGGGCCGCCCATGCCGCCGTACTTCGCCCCGATCGTGCCGTAGGGCTGGAACGCCTCGTCCCGCAGCTCCACGGCGGTGCCCTCGGCCTGGTCGTAGCGGAGCGGGTAGGCGGAGCGCTGGACGGCCTGGGCCAGCTGCCCGGCGGTGCTGCCCTCCATGCCGGGTTCCATCTGCTCGGCGACCTCGAAGAACTTCGCCGCGGCGTAGTCGACGTCCAGGACCTGCTCGGGTGATCCCCAGCCCTGCGAGGGGCGTTGCTGGAAGACGCCGAGCGAGTCCCGGTCCCCGCACGCCAGGTTGTTCATCCGGGACTCGACCCAGCCGGTCTCGAACCCGGCGAGCATCACCTTCGGGGAGACGTTCATGCGCTGGCCGACCTCATAGACCTTGCGGGTGACCGCGATGTCGCGTTCCGCGGGGATGTCGCAGTACGCCGTGGCGGGCGCGGCGTGGCCGAGGGGGCCGGGTATCTTCGGGGGCCGGGTGCTGTCGGCGCTCGCCGGGCCGCTGCCGAGGGCGGTCAGCACCGTGAGGGCGGCGAGCAGGACTGTGCCGCCTGCTCTCACACGTCGTAAGCGGGCTGCGCTCACTTGTTTCCTCCGGGGGGTGTGTTCTCCGAGGCACACGTGCGGGGGTGACTCACGGGTTGATGCCGTCGTACTGGAGGACGCGGTAGGGCGACTGGTGGGGCTGGCCGTTCCACTGCGAGACGATCAGGGTCAGAGAGGTGGGGCCGGCGCTGCCCGGGTGGATGTACCCGCCGTAGAGGAAGGGGAGTTGGGGCTTGCCCCAGTGGTTGGGCGGCCAGGTGGCGTTGCCGACGATCTGCGGTTTCGGCGGGCTCCACACAGCGTCGGGCCGGGGGGCGGTGCGGGTGCAGATCGAGTAGTCGGCGACGTCGAAGTAGCTCATGCAGTACGTGCCGCCGATGCGCTTGACGGAGAACTCGCCGATGTTGTTCCCGGAGAGGATCACGGACGGCTGCACCGCACGGGTCCACTGCCACCTGCCGTCCAGGTAGGCCCAGTTCTCCTGCGCTCCGAAGTTGCCGGCGCGGAACTCCTCCGGCCGGATGCGGAAGAGCTGGATCGCGCCGCCGTCACCGGTGTTGAGGTGGCTGCCGTTCCAGCGCTTGGAGAAGACGTACAGCCAGCCGTCGGGGTCGATGCCCGCGAACGACCACATGCCGTACATGGACTGGTTGACGCCCTGTGTGTCCCCCGCCCAGTGGTAGGGGTAGTCGTGCCAGGTGACGCCGTGGTCGTCGGAGTAGGCGACGCCGGACATCCGCGAACCGTCGTAGCCCGTGGGCGGCTGCCACACCTCCACGGAGGTGTACTGGATGTAGGTGCGGCCGCCGAACTCGATGCAGTCGTTCGGGATGCGGCTGACCTCGAAGCCGTGTCCGTTGTCGGCGTTGTGCTGGTAGTCGAAGAGCTGCCGGGCGCCGCCTCCCGTGGGCATGGCCCACGTGAACGAGATCGGCGTGGAGCCTGAGGCGTCGAAGGATGCCTGGTTCAGCATGACCGGGGAGCCGAGATACTCCCCTCCCAGCGCGGGTTCGCTGAAGGAGTCGCCGAAGACGTAACCCCAACTGTTGTCGTGCTCCCGGTAGTAGGGGATGGCGAGGTCGCCCGATCCCAGCCCCTGCGCACGGGCCGAGTCGCCGGGCTGTTCGCACAGCGGCGCACCGTTCTGGGCCGCGGCTGCGGAGGGGGCGGCGGCGAGGGAGCCGCCGAACGCGCCGGCGGTCAGGGCGACGCCCGCGCCGGCCTTGAGCAGGGTTCGGCGGGTGGGCGGACGGCGGTCGGGGTGTGCGGAGTCGGACATGGTCGTCCCTTCGGGGTCGGTCGGCCGCGGTGGACACGGCCGGTCGGTCCGCCGCGGCGGACCGGGTGTCGGTCGGGGATGCGGGCCGCCGGCGCTGTGCGGGCGGCTGTGCGTGTTCGGGCACCGCGGCCGGTGCCGGGGCGGCACGAGGTGGTCGCCGCGCCACGGCTGCGGATAAGGACCGGACGGACCTGAGGGCCCGCGGCGGTCGGCTCATCCTGGCGGGGGGCGTTGAAAAATCGATGAAATCCCCGTTCAGCGAACGGATTCGGCGTCCAGGGAGCCTCGGTGGAGGAGTCGTCGCGCAGCCGTCCCCCGTCGGCCCGGACCGTCGCACACCCACAGCGGTGTCATGGGGATTTCATCGGCCCTCATTAGCGTGACCGTGCCTGGACAAAGCCGCCGGTACGGGAGGGACGTGGACGGCAACCTGGTCAACGTGAGCGAAGCCTGCCTGATCCTGGCCGGCTGGAAGAGTTGCGACCACACGGCGGACAGCCGGGGGTCCTGGTGGTTCGCCGACTGCTGGTCGTATCCGCTCGGCGGTCAGGCCATCGAGAAGCCGCCCTGGCGGGTGACCTTCGCCCCGAAGGACCCGGTGCACACCCCGCACTCGCTGGACCCGGGCAGTTCGGCCGTCCGCGACGCGCTCGCCCGCGCGGTGTTCGCGCAGGGCAAGGCCGGCATTCCGCTGAACGCGCGGTTCTCCGACGTCCGGAAGGCCGTCCGCAACGGTGAGCGGATCCGGGACCACGGCTCGACCGGCGAGTCGGGTGTGCTGGACGTGATCACTCCGGGCCGGGTCGACGGCAAGACGGATGTCGTCTTCGGGTCCAGTTGCATCCAGGAGGTGCGCTTCACCCAGGAACAGGTCGCGAGCTTGCGCGAGTTGGAGGTCGAGGCGCTGAACTGAGATCGACGTGTGAGCACGCCGGAACGCCGATGACAGTCTTCGGCGTGCTCCTCCCCTCCCGGGGCGTCACCGCTTCCCGGCGCATCTCGCCCCGCATCACACGAAGGCTCACAAGGAGGAACGCTGTGGCAAGGACATCGAACCGCTGGCGGCTGACGGCGACCGGGATGGTCACCGCCGTCGCCCTGGCCTTGGCCCTGGCCCTGCCGGCCGGTCCGGCCCAGGCTGCCGACGGCACCGCACCGCCGCCGTTGACGAACGGATTCGGACTGACGCAGGTCGACACGGCCGTGGGTGGTCCCACGAACTTCACCATCACGGTGACCACGCCGGAGGTCGCCGGCAAGCACCACATCAAGATCATCCTGCCTAGCGGCTACTACGGCGACCCGAACAGGCGCTACCCCGTGCTGTACTTCCTGCACGGCTCGCCCGACGACCCGATCCAGCAGAACTATCCGGCGCTGACCACGTCCGACTCGATGATCACCGTCATTCCGGACGGCGGCGCTCGGGGCTGGTACGCCAACTGGCTGAACCAGAAGACGCAGCTCGGCGCCCAGAACTGGGAGAACTTCCACCTCAAGCAGGTGATCCCGTTCATCGACGCGAACCTGCGGACCATCCCCACCAAGAAGGCCAGGGCCGTCGCCGGTGTCTCCATGGGCGGGTTCGGCGCCCTGCACTACGCGCAGGTCCGGCCCGACCTGTTCAGTCAGACGGCGTCCCTGTCGGGGGACATCGACCTGTCGGTCCGGTCCATGGACCTGCGGCTGGCCGTCGTCGCCTCCGTCACCGACGCGCTCGGCGCGATCTGCGGCTCGTCGTCCGGAGCCTGCGACCCCGACAACTCCCCCTACAAGCCCGGCGTGGACAGTGACGCCCTGTTCGGCTCGCCCTACCCGGTGTTCAACGCCGACTGGCGGTGGAACGAGGTCGACCCGGCCGCGCACATGGACAAGCTCGCCGGGATCGGCATCTCCATCTACGTGGGCAACGGCGGCGGAGTCCCCACCGAACCGGAGTTCTGGCTCGAAGGCGCGGCCCAGCACGTCAAGGACAGCATGGACGCGCTCGGCATGCCGTACCACTACGTCGACTACGGCGACGGTTCCACCTGGGGTACCCAGTGCAACGGCGGCCACAACGGCGGCTGCTGGGAACAGGATCTGCGGGACCTGATCCCCAGGCTGGAGCGGGCGTTCGCCTCCTGACAGTACGCACGCGCGCGCGACGAAGGACCGGGCCGGCTGCCGCCTCCCACGCGACGGCCGTCCCGTCCGGCGTCCGCGCGCCACGCCCGCCTCACCGCACCGCACCGCACCGCACCGGCACGAGTACTTGTAGGCGGCCTATTGCGTCCTGGGACGTGGTGGGGTGCGTGACACCCCGACTGTGACGCTTGGTGAGCGTGACAACCTGTTCTCAATCGTCCCGGCCGTCGGATCGGCCGTCGGGGAGCGGCGCCAGTCCGGGCGCGGGGTCGGCGACCGCCGGGTGCGGGGCAGCGGCCGTCGGGGGCCGACCGGGCTGGGCTGCCGGCCGGGGAGGAGAGCGGCGCTCCAGCAGGGGCAAGGGACCGACGCGGGTTCACGGCCCCGGTGGGGGGCGAACGCACTTGCATTGTCACGTCCGTTGCCCCCGCCCCCTGGTGTCGGCGGCACTCTCCCGGGCGGTACGGGTTCGTCAGTCTGCTTTCGGCTGGGTGCGTCGGGCGTAGGCTCGGGCGGCGCGGGCGCGGTCGCCGCAGCGGGTGGAGCACCAGTGGCGGCGCCCGTGGCGCAGCAGGTAGCGGTTGCAGGGGGTGGAATCGCAGCTGGTAAGGCGGTCGGCGTCGGGGCCGGTGAGGAGGTCGGCCGTGTTGGCCGCCAGGGTCGCGAGAGCGCGGTCGAGGATCTCGTCGGTGGGGCACGGCGCCGTGCGGTAGGGGCCGTTCTTCTCATCCCAGTACAGCAGGGCGGCCGTGGGAGCTCTGCCCAGGGCGTCGTTGACGGCGGACAGTGCCGCGGGAAGCGGGGGCAGTCCGGTGACGCGGGCGGCGAACAATGCCCTGATGTGTTCGCGCAGGGAGCGCAACTGCGTCGCGCACATCTCCTGCACCCCGGCGTCGGCCGGCGCGAGGCCGTGTTCGGTGAGCCAGCGGTTCGTGGCCTCGGGGGTGCCGAGGAAATCGATGAAGTGCCCTCCAGGGAGTGCGACGGCGCTGTTGACGAAGTCGAGGGCGAGGTACTCCTCCCCGCCCGGCGCGGGCGGTGGCGCGGATGCGGCGGTCAGGGGCTCACTCATGCTTCTCATGGTACGGCTTGCGTTCATCCGTGACACACCTCTACCGTTCTTCACGGATGAACTGCCTTCTGTCCGTGAGGTTTTGATGCCTGGTACCAGCACGACCACTGAGCAGATCCCCATACGCGTCTTCGGCGGCCCGACCGCCCTCTTCGAATACGGCGGCCTGCGATTCCTGACCGACCCGACGTTCGACGCACCCCGCGACTACCACGTGCCGGGCGGCCGGCTGACCAAGACGGCGCCCGCCTCCGCCGCGCCGTCCGGCCTCGGCCGTATCGACGTGGTCCTGCTCTCCCACGACGAGCACCCCGACCATCTCGACGACTCCGGCCGGGCGCTGCTCGCCGACGTCCCGCTGACCCTGACCACGCCCGGGGGCGGGCAGCGGCTGGGCGGGGGCGCCAGGGGGCTGGCCGACTGGGAGCCGATCGAGTTGGACCGCCCCGGCGGTGGAACGATCACGGTCACGGGTGTGCCGGCCGTCCACGGGCCCGGTCCGCGGGAGGAAGTCGAACCGGTCACCGGCCAGGTCGTCGGATTCGTCCTGACCGGGGACGGTCTGCCCACGGTCTACGTCAGCGGCGACAACGCCTCGCTCGACCTGGTCAAGGAGATCGCCGAACGGTTCGGCGGGGTGGACACCGCCATCCTGTTCGCCGGAGCTCCCCGCTTCCCCGTGCTCTTCGACGGCGCATTGATCGTCCTCGACAGTGCGCAGGCCGCCGAGGCCGCCCGGATCCTTGGCGCCCGACGGGTGGTTCCCGTCCACTACCACAGCTGGGCGCACTTCACCGAGGGCCGTGACGAACTGATCGCCGCCTTCACCGACGCCGGGCTGCTCGACCGCCTGGACCTCTGCGACCGGGCCTGATCACGCAGCCGGTCGAACCGGGACACCGACCGATGCCCCGGCAGGGCCGGTAGGGGGCTGCCTCCCCTGGCTCGGCTTGCCACGGCGCTGTACCCGCGTCCTCTTCAGACCTCCCGAACCGCCACAGGCGCCGTCCGGCAGGGCCATGCGCAGCGAAGGAACTCTGTGACGACCACCCCGCACGCTCGCACCGAGGCTCTCCCGCGGTCCCAGGCGCAGCGCCGCGTCCTGATTGTCTTGATCGTCGCTCAGGTCCTCAGCGGCGCCGGACTGGCGGCAGGGGTGACCGTCGGTGCCCTGCTCGCGCAGGACATGCTCGGCTCCACCGGCCTTGCCGGCCTGCTCAGCGCCCTGTCCATCACCGGCTCCGCGCTGACGGCCGTCGTAGTCGGGCGTATCTCCCAAGCCCGTGGCCGTCGCTCCGGTCTTGCCGCCGGGTATCTGGCCGGCGCCATCGGCAGCGCGGGCGTCATCGCCGCCGCCGTCGCCGGCAGCTCCGTGCTGCTGTTCGTCGCGATGTTCGTCTACGGCGCCGGTACGGCCACGAACCTGCTGGCCCGCTACGCCGGTGCCGACTTGGCGGCTCCCGAGCATCGCGCCCGTGCCTTGTCCACCGTGCTGACCGCCACCACCGTGGGCGGCGTGGTCGGCCCCATTCTCGTCGCACCCGCCGGCAACCTCGCTCATACCCTCGGCGTCCCCCGCCTGGCCGGGCTGTTCCTTCTCTCAAGTGCCGCCTACACGACAGCCGCGCTGGTTCTGGCCATCTGGTTGCGCCCTGACCCACTGCTGCTGGCCCGCACGCTGGAGGCTGAGCGCACCGCCGAAACGTTCGCGCGTTCAGACGATCCCGGCAGTCGGGCGCGGCCGGCAGCCGGACGGCGCCGCGCCGGCGTACTGCTGGGTGCGCTGGTCATGGCCCTCACGCAGCTGGTCATGGTCGCGATCATGACGATGACACCGGTCCACATGCACCACCACGGCCACAGCGCCGCCGCCTCCGGCCTCGTCATCGCGATCCACATCGGGGCGATGTATCTGCCCGCGCCCCTGTCCGGCTGGCTCGTCGACCGGTACGGCCCACTGCCGGTCGCCGCCGGCGCCGCGCTGGTTCTGCTGACTGCGGGGATCGTTGCTGCCAACGCACCTGACAGTTCCGCCGCCGTGTTCGCGATGGCTCTCGCGTTGCTGGGTGTGGGCTGGAGTCTCGGTCTCGTCAGCGGCACCGCGATCATCACCGATGCCGTCCCGTTGGCCACCCGTGCCCGGACCCAGGGCTTGGTCGATGTCTCCGTCTCCGCCGCGGGCGCCATGGGCGGCATGGCTTCGGGCTTGGTCGTCACAGCCGTCGGCTACCCTCTCCTGGCAGTCGGCGGCGGCACCCTGGCGCTGGCCATCGTGCCGGCGGTCGTCGTCACAGCGCGCAGTCGGTGAGTGTTGCAGTCAACGTTTTCCGCTTGTACGCCTACAAGGGCGGCCAGACCGAGGCAGGTTGGCTTGCGAGGAGCCTGCGGACGGTAAGGGTGTCAGTCATGGTTTCGGCTAGCCACTGGGCCAAGTTGATCCCCTGCGGCCAGCAGTCGCCCTCGTGGGTGCACCACATTGGTCCGGTGGGATCTCGGAAGTCGACCAAGGACCAGATGGTGCAACCCCAGTCGTACACCGGCACCAGACCGGCCGGGATCTGGCCCGAAGGATCCGGTCCCTCTTGATAGATCTCTGCCAGATCGTTCCAGTCGCCCTGGCAAGCACCGCCACGCACACCCAGGATGCCGTCGTCCGGGCCGAAGCCTCCGTTCGCCACCTCCAGGTAGAGGCGCCGTAGCAGCGGCGGGAGCGGAAAGCCGATGGTCTGCTCCGCCTCCGTAACCGCCGCTGGAGGTGCTGGTGCCGGCAGAGAGCCTGCCCGGGCACGATCACGAACTGCCTCAACAACCTCATCGTCAGTCACGAAAGCACCCTCGCAGACTTGGACACGAGGCACGAGGCACGAGGTTGAATGTCAAACTGCGGAGCTGTTCCTGATGCCTGAAAGACTCGGTGGCCATCGCATGGGCCGGCGGCGAGCGTTGACGGAATACGGCAGGAGAAGATCTGGGACGCCGATACCGTCCAGCGCTATGACACGCCCGGCTCCGGAATGTTCGCGCCCGAGCGGCGGGTGACGGGGTAGCCGGTGTCGTTGACCGCCCGGGTCCACCCCTCGCGGGCGACCCACTTGGCGATGTCCGGCTGCATCTCGGTGATGGTGTGCAGTCGGGCTTCCCAGTCGACGCCGGCCGGACCGCGGTTGCCGTCGCATCCGGGGCAGCCGTCCTCGCCGTGGATGTACTCCCGGCCGGTCCCTCCACAGGGGGTGGGCCGGGAGTAGTCGTTGGCTCGGGGCTACTTCTGGCCGGCGCAGGGGTCGCAGCAGGAGGGGGCCGGTTCGACGCAGACGCTGACCGTGTCGGTGTTGTTGGCGGTGTCGGGGTCCTTCTCGTTGGCGGTGGCGGTGGCCGTGTTGTCGATCAGGCCGGCCTTGGTGGCTTTGGCCCGCAGCACGAGGGTGGCGTTGGCGCCGTTGGTCAGGTCGCCCACGGTCCACTGCCCGGTGGCCGGGTCGTGGCTTCCGGGGCCTTCGGCGGACAGGAAGGTGAGGCCCTCGGGGAGCCGGTCGGTGACGGTGACGCCGGTGGCGTCGTTCGGGCCGGCGTTGTGGACGGTGATGCGGTAGGTCACGGTCTGGCCGACGGTGACGGTGGTGGCGTCGGCTGCCTTCGCCACGGTCAGGTCGGCAGCCGGTTTGACCTCCGTGACCTGCTCGTTGGAGGTGGAGGTCAGGGGCTCCGGTGTGTCGCCCAGCCGGTTCTCGTAGGAGGCGGTTGCGGTGTTGGTGATCTGCTTGCCGCCGCTGGCCCGGTCGATGGTGACCCGGTACTCCACCGTGGTTCCCGCCGGCAGGGTCTCGGTGTTGGGCAGGCCGCCCCCGTCCGCGGAGGTGGCGCCGTTGCCGAGGTGGAAGACGACCTTGTTCGCCTGGGCGTCGTAGTACGCCTGGTCGTCGCCTTGCGCGTCGGTCTTCGCTCCGGTGTTGGGGCCGTCGACGATGCGCAGCGAGCCCGGCAGGTACGTTGTGCCCTGGGGGATGACGTCGGTGAGGGTGAGGTTCTCGGCCGCGCCGCCGCCTTCGTTCTTGGCGGTGATGCGGTAGGTGACGACGTCGCCCACGTCCAGCGGTCCGGCCGGGACGGCGGTCTTGTCGAGTACCACGTAGGGGGCGGTGCCGAAGAAGATGCCGTCCAGGAAGTTGCCGATGCCGCGGTTGCCGCCGGCGGCGGAGATGGAACGGAAGGCGAAGCGGGTCGTTGTCTGGCCTGCCGGGACGGTGTAGGTGCCGGTGTAGTAGCCCCAGGCGGTGTTGCCGTCGGTGAAGCGCCTCTGCTCCACCATGGAGCCCGGTGCGCCGATGTCCAGGGCCATGGTGTCCTGCCCCTGGCGACCGCGGTGATACAGCCGCCAGTAGAGCTTCGTACCGGGTGTGGTCGGCAGGTCCTGGTAGAGCGTGGAGACTTCATTGGCGTTGAGCTCGGCGAACTGGGCGCCGTCGGCCGCCGGCACCCCCTGGAAGCCCGAATGCCACAGTTCGATCCTGTGGTCGGAGGCGGTGGTGAGCCAGCCCGGGACCCGCTTGGCCGCCTGTGTCTGCGAGGCGTCCGGCAGGATCTCTACGCCGGTCACGGAGGGCTGTTCGAAGCTGCCGTTGACCAGGGCAACGCGGAGCGGGGCAGCGGGAGGTGTGGCCATGGGTCTTCCCCTTGGGTCGGCACTGCTGGTATGCGCCGCCGACAGGCCGCACCTCTGCGCGCCGTGGCGGAGCCGAAACGCTCCGTAGCGCACCGCATGGATGTGATTACGTACAGTCGTGAAGGGGGAGGTCCAGCCAACACCCGGGAGGTACGTTTGCGGGAGCCGCGCCTGTGCTTCCCGCGTCCCGACGTCCTCGCTGACGCGTCGGTACGCCACTTCCGTCACAGGGGCTCCTCAGCCCTCCCTCGCTCATCGCCGACATGGCTCAAAGCCCATGTGGCACGCGCTGCCGTCACTCTCGCTCAAGGTGAATCGGTCAGCAGCGGGTTGACGGTTCTCGCGCAGCGGCACACGTATATGGGTCCCTGTCTCCCATCTCTGACCCACGGTGCAAGGGAGAGCCACGTCCGCTATCGGTTCCGGGGATGCGCGGCGGGGCCGCGCTCCGTGACGTGTCGGGCAATCGCGTCGACGCCGGGGCGGGCGTACCGCTCCAGGGAGCGGACGGTGGCATGGCGGGAGCGGGGTGGCCAGGAGGCGGGTGTTCTCCTCGAAGATTGCCTCGGCCCGGCGGTAGGAGAGCCGGGCCCAACCGGTCGCGTCCCGTTGCCCCAGCGGGTTTCCCGGTGTTCCGTCGGTGGCTGTGCCAGGTCTTTGCCGCTGCCGGGGAGGAGACGGCCCGCCAGTGGAACGAGACTGAAGCAGGCCCGTCAGCCCGACCAGAATCATCGCCCCGACGCCGCCGACGCCGCCGACTCGGCTTCCACCAAGTCCACTTCACGCACCGGCCACCCCGGGCCGGGGCCGGGTACGGTGCTCCCCGGGTACCGCTCCCCTACCGCTTCGCAGTGGCTTGGTGGGCGAGGAGTCTCCATCTGCCGTCGACACGGGCCCACACTCCGAGCGCGCGGTTGGCCAATTTCCTTCGCACTCCCCCCGCAGTGATGTCGATGTGCATTTCGCCGACTATCACGGCGGTGTCGCCGATCACTTTGACGCTCTCCACAAGGTGATCGATTCGGTGGTACACGTAATGGGAGTTCTCGCACTTTTCGGTGAACGAATCGAGCGTGTCCAGGGTTCCGCTCGAATGGACGTAGGCGAGGTCGGGATGACAGAGATCAGCGAAGCCGCCGAGGTCGCGCGCCACAAGGGTGTCGAAACGGCGCTTCTCCAGTGCGCGAATGACGTCCGTGTCAGTTGCCGTCACGTGTTCCTCCGCCTCGGGCCCGGCTTCGTGTCAAAGCGTGGCTGGTGCGACTCGCAGCGACTTCGAGCAGCCAGTTTGCATCCGGACAGGGTGCGGAGTCGTGCGCATTTGGGACTAGTCAGATCTGTGGAGTGCTCATCCCCGCGAGCAAGCAGAAAGGGCGAAGCCTTCCTGCTATTCCCTTCCTAAGATTCCGCAACAGGAATGTCCTGGCGTTCGAAGGGAATCACCGGTGTTGAAGCGAGTCCTGCTTTCCGAGAACGACCTGCCCGACCGTTGGTACAACATCCTTCCCGATCTTCCCTCGCCTCTCCCCGGCCCCCTCAACCCCGTGACGATGGCTCCCCTACAGCCCGGGGATCTGGTCGACCTGCTTCCGCAGAAGGTCATCGAGCACGAGTTCACGCAGGACCGCTGGGTGGAGATCCCGGAGCGGGTGCGGGACGTCTACAAGATCTGGCGACCCTCCCCGCTGGTCAGGGCGGAGCGACTGGAGCGCGCGCTCGACACCCCGGCACACATCTACTTCAAGTTCGAGGGTGTGTCCCCCTCGGGCTCCCACAAGCCGAACACGGCGGTCGTCCAGGCGTACTACGCCGCCGAGGAGGGCGTCCGCCGGCTGACGACGGAGACCGGGGCCGGCCAGTGGGGTTCCGCGCTGTCGTTCGCCGGTGCGCTGTTCGGGCTGGAAGTGAACGTCTACATGGTCCGGGCGTCCTTCGAGCAGAAGCCGTACCGCAAGTCGCTGATGCAGAGTTGGGGCGCCCAGGTCTACGCCTCGCCCACCCGGCGGACCGAGGCCGGCCGTCAGGTCCTGGCCCAGGACCCGGACTCGCCCGGCAGCATCGGCATCGCCATCAGCGAGGCCGTGGCGGACGCGCTGAGCCGCGACGACACCAAGTTCGCACTGGGCTCCATCATGAACAACGTGCTGCTGCACCAGAGCGTGATCGGTCTGGAGGCCAGGAAGCAGATGGAGATCATGGGCGAGTACCCCGATGTGGTGATCGGCTGCGTCGGCGGCGGCTCCAACTACGCGGGCCTCGCCTACCCGTTCCTGCGGGACCGGCTGAGCGGCGAACGCCCGCGGACCCGGTTCGTCGCCGCCGAGCCCGAGGCATGCCCCACGCTCACCCGCGGCAAGCTGGCCTATGACTTCCCGGACACCACCGGTCTGACCCCGCCCCTGTACATGCACACCCTGGGACACGGCTTCATCCCCGGCTCCATCCACGCCGGCGGCCTGCGCTACCACGGCGACGCGCCCAGCCTGTGCCTGCTGAAGGAGCACGGTCTGGTGGAGGCCCGGGCGTTCCCCCAGACAGAGATCTTCGATGCGGCGGTGCGCTTCGCGCGGAGCGAGGGCTTCGTCATCGCCCCCGAGTCGTCGCACGGGCTGAAGGCAGCGCTCGTCGAGGCGCTGGCCGCCCGCGAGGCGGGGGAGGAACGGGTCATCCTGTTCAACATCTCCGGGCACGGCAACTTCGACCTGGCCGCCTTCGACTCCTTCCTGGCCGGGACGATGGAGAATCCGACGGTCACGGACGAGCAGATCGCGGCAAGCCTGAGCGATCTGCCGTCGCCCTCCGCCTCGGTCTGAGGGGCGGTCATGGCGACGCGTCCCGAACTGCGGGGTACGTTCGGCGCGGTGTCCTCGACACACTGGCTGGCCTCTGCGGCGGGCATGGCGACCCTGGAGGCCGGCGGCAACGCCTTCGACGCCGCCGCCGCGACAGGCTTCGTGCTCCAGGTGGTGGAACCCCATCTGAACGGACCTGGCGGCGATGTGCCGATCCTCTTCTTCGACGCCGCGTCGGGTCGCGTCCAGGTGATCTGCGGGCAGGGGCCGATGCCGCAGGCGGCGACACCGGAGGCGTTCCAGGCGCTGGGCCTGCCCCGGATCCCCGGCTCCGGTCTGCTCCCGGCCACCGTCCCCGGCGCGTTCGGGGCCTGGCTGCGGCTGCTGGAGGAACATGGCACGATGCGGCTCGCGCAGGTCCTCCGGTACGCCGTCGGTTACGCGGCGGACGGCTACCCGGTCCTGCCGAAGGCGGCCGAGGCCATCGCCGTTCTCGCGGAGCTGTTCCGCGATGAGTGGACGCAGTCCGGCCGCACGTATCTGGTGGACGGCGCGCCGCCCCGGCCCCGTTCCCGGCTGCGCAACCCGGCGCTGGCGGAGACCTACCGGCGGATCATCAAGGAAGCCGAGGCCGCCGGACCCGGCCGTGAGCAGCAGATACGCGCCGCCCACCAAGCGTTCTACGGCGGTTTCGTCGCCGAGGCCATCGACGCGCATCTGCGCACCGCCGCCCTGGACGCCACGGGCAGGCGGCACCGGGGACTGCTCACCGGCGACGACATGGCTCGCTGGGAACCGCGTACGGAGGCCACGGTCCACCGCGCCTACCGTGGTCTGGAGGTGCACAAGCCGGGTCCCTGGTCGCAGGGCCCGGTGTTCCTCCAGCAACTCGCCCTGCTGGAGGGGTTCGACCTCGCGGCGATGGGCCTGGACAGCGCCGACTATCTGCACACCGTGATCGAGTGCGCCAAGCTGGCCTATGCGGACAGGGAGGCCTGGTACGGCGACCCGGACTTCACCGACGTACCGTTGTCCGCGCTGCTGTCCGGTGACTACGCCGACGAACGCCGCCGACTGGTCGGCGACCGTGCCTCGGACACGCTGCGTCCCGGTGCGCCGGCGGGACGGCCGCCACGGATCCCGCCGCTGGACCGTGCGGAACCGCCCGGTGGACCCTACTGGCAGGGCCAGTTGTACGACGGACTGCCCACGGTGGTTCCCCCGGTCGTGGCGGCGACCGAGGCCCGCGGTGACACGTGCTGTCTGACGGTCACCGACCGGCACGGCAACATGGTGGCCGCGACGCCGAGCGGCGGCTGGCTGAAGAGTTCCCCCGCGGTCCCGGGGCTCGGCTTCCCGCTGGGCACTCGGGGCCAGATGGCCTGGTTGGAGGAGGGGCACCCCAACTCCCTGGCGCCGGGCAAGCGGCCCCGTACGACCCTGAGCCCGACCCTCGTCGTCCAGGACGGCCAGGCCCGGCTGGCGTTCGGCACGCCGGGCGGGGACCAGCAGGACCAGTGGACGCTGGGGTTCTTCCTGGCGCACGCGGAGTTCGGACTGGATCTGCAACACGCCGCCGAGACCCTCGCCTTCCACTCCGAGCACGTCCCCTCCTCGTTCGCTCCCCGCACCCACCGGCCGCTCGCAGTACGCATCGAAAGCCGTCGCGGCGACGAGGCCGCAGCCGGCCTCACCCGCCGCGGGCACGCCCTGGTCTCCGTACCGGACTGGTCGCTGGGCAAGGTGTGCGCCGTGGGTGTCGAACCGGGTGACGGCCTGCTGCGCGCCGCAGCGTCACCGCGCGGCGAGCAGGCGTACGCCGTCGCCCGATGAACCATCGGAAAGGATTCCCGAACCGTGCCCCTCCCTGTGGACGAACCCCCAGCGGCCGGTCGCGCCCTGCGGGCCGGACTGCACCACCTGGCGGTCGAAACGGCCGACCTCGACAACTGTGTCGCGTGGTACACCGACTTCTTCCGTGGCACCGCCACCTGGACCCTCGACACCTTCTCCGACCTGACCCGCGACCGGCTGCCCGGCATCACCCGGCTCACCGAGGTGGCCGCCGTCGGCATGCGGTTCCATCTGTTCACCCGCTCGGCCGCCTACTGTCTCCCGCATCCGGACATGTTCCAGTTCCAGCATGTGTGCCTGGCCGCCGCGACGGCCGAGGAGTTACGGGCGTGGCGGGACCGCTGGCAGCGGTTGTTCGCCTCCGGACGCTACGTGTTCGCCCGTCCCGAGCCGTCGACGGAGATCGTCGTGGACTCGGACGGGGTGAGCAGCTTCTACGCCTACGACGTCAACGGGCTGGAGTACGAGTTCACCCACATACCGGCGGAGGCAGAGGGACGGTGAGCGCGCTCGACGGCAACTCGACCACCGGTCTGCTGGAAGCCGGCGTCGCCGAGTACGGCGGCCGCGCCTACGGGCTCGAACCTCTGGTGCTGCCGCCCGCCCCAGTGCCGAGCAGCGGCGACGCTCACCTGACCGGACGGTACGCGGAACTCCTCGGCACCACCCGCACCCGCACGGACCCGGATGCGGTAGACCCCGGTGCCCTGGTGCCGCTGGGTGCCGCGGGCTCCGAGGAGCAGCTGTTCTGGTTCCGGTGGATCACCGGTCACCAACTCACCTTCATGCTCTGGCAGGAGCTGGGACGGCGGGCCGCCGAGGCCGCCGTCCCGGCGCCACCGGAGGAGGTGGCCGCCGCGGCCCGGCTGGTGCGCGGCTATTCGGCCATGCTGCTGTACACGGCGTCGTGCACCCGGGACGTCTACCACCGGATCATCCGGCCGAGCATGGCGCTGCACCATCCCGCGTTCAGCGGTGCCTGGGCCCGTGACTACGGCCCCGTGCGGGCCTTGTTGCGGGGGCGGCTACCGGAAGCCTGGGCCGGCTGGGAAGACGTCATGCTCGACGAGTGCGCGCTCAACGACGCCGTGCACGAGGGCATCGCCGCGAAGCTGGTGCCCGACGCCCCCTCGTTGCTCCAGTCGGCGGCGGGCGACGGCCGGGCCCTGCCACGCGACGTCCGGGCGGTTCTGTTCGACACGTACTTCCTCACCCTCCGCGCGCCCTGTTCGCCCGCGGAGGTCGCCGCGCAGCTCCTGCGCCGGATACGGGTGGTGCGGGACGACCTGGCGGCCAACGGCCTGTACCCGGCCGCCGCCTCCAGCCGAGCGGAGAAGCCGGACGCACTGCGGACGGCACGGGTCGAGGAGATCGAACACACCGTTCCCCGGCTCCTCGGCGAGATCGCCCGCGACTGCGTGCGGCTCTCCGCTCCCGAGGCGCGCGCTCCCTCCCCCACCCGCGTATACGAGCACCCGTTGGAAGGAAGCGGATCCCATGGCACATGACGTGATCGTGGTCGGCGGCGGTATAGCGGGCTGTACGGTCGCCGAGCGGCTGGCCGGGCAGGGGCTGAGTGTGCTTCTGCTGGAGCGCGGCGCCCTGGCCGGCGGGGCGACCGGCCGCAACCAGGGCGGTCTGCTCCCCAGTCCGCTGCCCGCGTGCGCCGGGCTGTTCGCCGAGGCGATCGCCTACTACGAACGGGCCGAGCTGGAGAGCGAGGTGCCGTTCAGGTTCCGTCCGCACGGCTATCTGCTGGTTGCCGCGGACACGGAGGACTTGGACCGGGCCCGCGCCCACGGCCAGGCGCTGTCCGCGGCCGGGTTCCCGGCCCGCGTGGTCGGCACCGACGAACTGCGGGATCTGGAGCCCGGCCTCGCGCCTGACCTGGCGGGCGCGGTGATCGTCGAGGGGGCGTACGCCCTCCACCCGGTCCTGGCCGCCGCGGCCCTGGCCGGGCGGGCGGCCCGTGCGGGCGCCGAGATCCGGACGCACGCACCGGTCCGGGGTCTGACCACGGCCGGCGACCGGGTCACCGGTGTGGTCACGGACGACGGGCCGCTGGCGGCGGGAAACGTGGTGCTCGCGGCGGGGCCGTGGTCACGGAGCCTGGCCCAGCAGGCCGGCAGCGATGTGCCGGTGTTCGGGGCACGTGGCTGGCTGCTGCGCACCGCGCCGGTCACGGGCGCGGTGTTCCGTCACACTCTGATGCAGTCCACGTGGCACGGCCCGGTCGGCTTGAGGCGCAACGGCCCCCCGTTGTTGGCCGACATCGCCGCTCCCGCGGCCACGGCCACTCAGGTGGTCTTCTCGTTGCAGCCGTTGCCCGGTGGAGAGGTGGTGCTCGGTTCCAGCAGTGGTCCGGCGCTCCAGCTCGATGACGTACGGGACGGCGACGTGGCGGTCCCGCTGATCGCGGCGGCGGCTGCCCGGCACGCCCCGGTGCTGGCCAAGACACCGGTGCGCGCGGCGTGGTCGGGTGTGCGCCCGATGTCCCCCGACGGTCTGCCCATGGTCGGCCCGGCGTCCGGGGCCGCGGGGCTGTGGCTGCTGACCGGGTTCGGCATCGACGGCATGCCGTTGGCCCCGGGCACGGCCCGGCTCCTGACGGAGCACCTCGTGTCCGGCCGGCGACCGGCGGGTGCCGAGCCGTTCGCCCCGGAACGGTTCGACGACCGGGAGTAGGACGGGTGTCCCCCTCATGAGGGAGGCGGTGCGGTCCGGGCATCCGGCGCGCACCGCCTTTCCGGTTCACCCCGGCGGGTGTCCGGCCGGGGCCGGGCCACCGGGTGACAGGGCCCGCCTCGTCACTGGGACAGTTCCTCGATCTTCGGCCCGACCAGCTCGATGAGGTGCGCGGCCTCGATCCGTACGGTCCGGTCGGCGCGACCGCTGCCGCAGTACACGGTGCCCATCCGGGTCACCGCTGTGTCGAAGACGGTCACGACGTCCGGCAGATCGCAGACCGGACTCGCGCCGCCCGGTTCCATGCCCAGCAGGCTCAGCTCCCCCGGTTCGGCCTGCCGGAGCTTGGCGCGGGAGACGCCCGCCGCCCGGGCCAGCCGGCCGTAGTTGACGCGTCCGGTGACGGGCAGGGCGGCGAGCACGAAGCCGCCGTCGGCCGTCCGGAACACCATGGTCTTCAGTAACTGCTCGGTGGTGAGGCCGAGTTTGGTCTCGGCATCCTCCTGGCCGACGATCGGGACGTGGTCGAGGACCGTGAACGGCACCCCGGCCTTGCGGAGCACCTCCTCGGGCGACAGGACACTGGTGGGCTCCGCTGGCTGCGACATCTCACTCCTCGTCGGCTGGGTCCGGCCGGGACCGGCCGGGCTCCGCCACGCTACCGCTCGCCGGCCAGGCGGCGTACCGGCGCAGCCCGTACAGCAGCGGGGGCTGTGCGTGTCCGGTGCGGACACTGACGCGGAACACCCGGCCGAAGACGATGGTGTGGTCCCCTGCCTGCCGCACCCCGTCGACCCGGCAGTCGCCCACGGCGTGCGCGGCGTCCAGCAGGTGCGGGCCGGCCGCCGCGTCGGGCAGGTGCCAGGCCGTCCGCCGGAACCGGTCCGGGTCGCCCGAGGCGAACAGTTCCGCCACGTCCCGGGCAGAGTCGTGCAGCAGGTTGACGCTGAACGCCCCGGTGCGCTCCAGCGCGGCCAGCGTGGGACTGCCGGTTCGCACGCAGACCAGGAGCATGGGCGGGTTCAGGGACACGCTGCACAGGGACGAGCACGTCATGCCCCAGGGCCGGCGAGCGCCGTCCAGGGTGGCGATGACCGCGACACCGGTGGGGAACAAGGACATCAGGGTCCTGAAGTCGCCTTCCCTCACCGTCGTTTCCCGGGGGGCCGTGGCAGACATGTCAGGCCTTGTCATGGGACAGCTCCTCGGACGCGGAACGTGGCAGGGCCCCGGTGGCGGGGAAACGGTGGTCCGCGAACGACAGCAGCGGGCCGGTGGCGGCCGTGGTCACGAGCGCCATCAGCAGCATGGCGAGGAAGAGCCCGGACGAGAGGATCCCGGCCGACAGTCCGGCCTGGAGCACGGCGATCTCCGTCAGGCCCCGGGTGTTCATCAGCACCCCGAAGCGCAGTGCCGTCCCGGTGGGCAACCGCGCGGCCCGCGCGCCGGCGTAGCCGCCGCCCAGCTTGGCCACCGTGGCGAGAAGCAGCACCAGCGCGAGGGTCGCCCAGGAGAAGCCGTCCGGCCCGTCGGTGGCCGTCCGGAAGCCCACCGTCACGAAGAACGCCGGGACCAGCAGCAGGCCGCATCGCTCCACGCTCCGTACGGCTTCGGTCCGCGGTCCCTGTTCGCCGTCCCGGGGAACGGCGAGACCGACCAGCACCGCGCCGAAGATCGCGGTGAGTCCCGCCCGCTCGGTGGCCAGGGCCGCCGCGATCGCGACCGCGCCCAGGGTGGCCGCGGCGGCGGCCGGCCACCGGGCGCACAGCCTGCCGGCGGCCTTCCGGCCCAGCAGCCGCCGGAGCGCCACGGCCACCGCCGCGCCGACGGCGATCACCGCCACGGAGCGGACGACCTGCCTGCCGCTGCCCGCGGCGGCGGCCAGCGCGCAGGTCAGGATCAGCCAGGTCAGGGCGTCGATGGAGACGGCGACGAGGAGGGACAGCCGGCCCTCGGTGGTGTCGGCGATGCCCCGGTCGGTGAGGATCCGCGCCAGCACCGGAACAGCCGTGACGGCGAAGGCGGCGGCCAGCAGCAGCACCAGCGCGGCGGTGGGTGCCGTGCCCCGCTCCCCCGCCGCGTCCCGCCACACCACCCACACGGACACCAACGCCCCGGCGATCAGCCCGGGCAGCAGGGAGCCCGCCAGCAGTCGGCCGTAAGAGCGCGGTGACAGCTCGCCGCGCCGCGGGCGGGCGCTGTGTCCGACGCCCGTCAGGTACAACGCGAGCCCGGCCAGGCCGATGGTGTGCAGGTGGCCGGTGACCCCGGACGGCAGCGCCGTCTCGACGAGGCCGGGTCCGGCGGCCGTCGTCAGGACGGGGACGACGACGAGGCCGAGGGCGATTTCCCCGATGACGGGTGGCTGGCGTACCAGCGTCGCCGCTCGGCGGGCCGGCCGGGCCGCCAACAGCACCACGGCCAGCACCACCATGGCGTGGAGGGCTACGACCATCAGCGCAGCCCCGAGAGGTACTCCACTTGGCTGGGCAGCGTGTCGACGAGCTTCCGCGCCTGTTCCCGGACCCGGGTCAGCTCGGCCCGTGCCGCACGGGTGTCGAGCAGGTCCAGCGCGGGCGGGTGGCGCAGCGGGATGCCTCCGAGGCCGAGGGCCATGCAGACGTAGCTGTAGGGCTCGAAGGCGTGGTAGTAGGGGTAGGTGGTGTCGTTGTCGGGCAGTTTGCTCTGCCATTGCTCCATGCGCACTGCCATGTCCTCGGGCACCGGGCGCTTCTTCGCGTCGCGCCAGTAGTCGTTGTCCGCGCGCGCGGCGCCCCGGTAGTGCAGGATCAGGAACTCCCGGACGCCTTCGATGGCCCGGGCCGTGCTGAGGTTGTAGGTGTCGCGCAGCACCGGGTCCCTGTCCGTGCCGGGGAAGTACCTGACGAGTTGTTCGATCGCGTGCTGGATGAGGAAGATGCCGGTCGACTGCAACGGTTCGACGAAGCCGGCGGAGAGTCCGATGCCCACGCAGTTGTTGACCCAGGCCCGGTGGGAACGGCCGATCCGCATCCGGATGTGGTTGGCCTCCAGGTCCGCGGCGGCGGGCCCGACGAAGTCGCGCAGGACGCGTTCGGCCTCCTCGGGCTCGCAGTAGTCGGCGGCGTAGACGTATCCGGTGCCGATCCTGTCGTAGAGCGGGATCGTCCAGATCCATCCGGCGTCCTGGGCCGTGGCCGTGGTGCACGGCCGGATGCCCCGCACCGCGGTGTCGACGGGGACCCGCAGGGCCACCGCGCGGTCATTGGGGAGGGAGTCCTGGAAGGAGACGAAGGGCTCGCCGAGTGCGTCGCCGAGCAGCCGGCTGCGGAAGCCGGAGCAGTCGACGTAGAGGTCCGCGGTCAGGTCTCCATGCTCGCGGGTGACGAGACGGTCGATCCAGCCCCGCTCGTCGAGGCGCACGTCCACGACGTCGTCGATGATCCGGTGGACGCCGCGTCCGACGGCGTAGCGGCACAGGAAGTCGGCGAGGAGCGAGGCGTCGAAGTGGTAGGCGTAGGGGAACTGGGTGTTCTGTTCGGCGAGCGTGGTCCGGTAGAGCGGACGGTCGGGGTCCTCGTCGAAGTCCTGCTCGAAGAGCCGGTGGTCCAGATACCTGGGGGACGCCTTCGCGTCGCAGAGCCAGGGTATGAGGAAGCAGTCCCGGTCGAAGCTGCCCGTCCCGCCGACCTTCTGCCACCAGTCGGTCAGTGGCACCCCGTCGACGACCCGCATCCGTTCGAACGGGTGGTAGAAGTACGTGCCGGGCGCCCGCCAGTTCTCCAGGCGCACCGCCAGCTTGTACGTGCCGTTGCACTCCGGCATCCAGTCGGCCTCGCTGAGACCGAGATAGTCGAAGAAGTGGCGGACCGTGCTGAAGGTGGCCTCGCCCACCCCGATGGTGCCGATCCGCCGGGACTCCACCACAGTGATGTCGACTCTGTCCGCGAAGGCCGCCCGCAGGTAGGAAGCGGTCATCCATCCAGCCGTTCCGCCACCCAGGATCACCACGCTCTGTGTCATGGCTCGGGACTCTAGGCGTGCTCTCCGGGTGGTGTCTTCGGTAGATCGGACGGATCACGGCAGCCCACGAGCCGAACGGACTAGGCCGAAGTGACCGGCTCACCCCTTTTCCGCATTTGCCAGCCGAATGTGGCAAGAAATCGTGTGCTCCGGGGTCGCGGCCGTGGGATTAGATGAGGCGTTGTTCGACTCTGTCCGTAGCCGCTACTCGCGGTGCAGGGGGGCTCGTGGACGAAGTTCGATCCGACCGGATTCCAGCGTCGAGCGACTTGGCCGGCGCTGAGAAGCCGGAACCATTGCGGATCTTCCTGATCGATGATTCGAGCCTGGTGCACGCCGGGCTTGCGCATGTTCTGCGGGAGTATCCCGACCTCACCCTCGTCGGCAGCGCCCGGGACAGCCCGACGGCACTCGAAGCCACCCTCAACTCCTCGTTGGACGTGCTCATCATCAACACCGCATGCCGGTCCATCAACGTGGTGGACCTGATGCACCGGGCCGTCCACTACTCCGGTTCCGGTGTCTCGCGCATGCTGCTGGTGACCAATGACGCGAACGATCCCATCCGCGCGGATGCCGACAAACTGGGCGCCGGGGGTGTGGTGCTGGCCTGGGAAGAACCGGAATTCCTGGTGTCCGCCATCAGGCTCGTTTCCGGGGGGTACCGGATCGGCATACCTGACCAGGAGGAGCCTGACAACAGGCTGCCCCGCAGGAAGTCCGTCCGCCATACGGCACTCGACCTGCTCACGCTTCGTGAGCGACAAGTCCTCAAACTCCTGGCGCGCGGCATGAAGAACGCCGAGATCGCCGGAGAGCTGGTGGTCAGCGAGAGTACGGTCAAGACACACGTACAGAATCTGCTGGTCAAGCTCGGGCTGCGGAATCGTGCCAGTGCGGTCGCGGTCGCATACGAATTGGGCATCACCCGCGGTGAATGGCCGCGGTGACGTGGTCCGAACGGGTCAGCTGAGGCGGACCGCTCCCGGCAGCCGGATCGCCGACCGGATGCCCTCGGCTGTCCGGCCCGCGGATTCCTGCGCGCCTGACATCAGGTCGGCGGGCCCGTCCCCTGCCTCATTCGCGTCCGCTGAACGCCAGCCGGATTCCCAGGCCGACCATCACCACGCCCGACGCTCCACCGATCCACGACAGCCGACGCGGTGACCTGGCGAGCCAGTTGCGGGCCGTTCCCGCGAGAAGGCCCCATGTCGCGTCGGAAACCAACGCGATCAGGACGCAGATCAGGCCCAGCAGCAACAGCTGGACCCGGACGTTTCCCGCCGAGGAGTCGACGAACTGCGGCAGCACCGCGCCAAAGATCAGCAGACCCTTGGGATTGCTCACCCCGACGATGAAACCTTCCCGGAAGACCCGTCCCGGCCGGCCGGCCGACGCTGCGGACCGCTCCTCCTCCACGATCAGCAGTTTGCGGTGCCGCCAGGCCTGAACACCGAGATAGACCAGGTAGAGAGCGCCGGCGAACTTCAGGATCGAGAAGACCAGGAGGGAGCGCGTGAGTACCTCCCCCAGCCCGAACGCCACCAGGACGACCTGGACGAGGAGCCCCGCCTCGTTCCCCACCGCAGTGGATACGGCGGCCCGTCGCCCCAGCGCCACCCCCCGGCTCACCACGAACAGGACGCTCGGCCCCGGCACGGAGATCAGCACGGTCACCACGGTCAGGAAGACAGCCAGACGATCTAATCCGATCACCCGCACAGGATACGCGCCCGGCCCTCATCGCCCCGGGGTTCGCGGAAATCAGTGAACCGTGCCGGAACCACTCGGCTCTTCTCGGCCTGGTCTTGCCCACCGCGCACCGCTCCCTCACCCCAGGGGATCGCGCCGGCCGCGCCGCGAGCGCCTCGATCCGGCCAAGGTCGCCGACCTCGGACCAGGGGCGGCACCTCCGGCCACGACACGGGTCCTGCCCCACTTCGCCAAGCGCCTGGCCTTGCACACGGCCGATCTGCTCGTCCACCCGGTCCTCACCCGCGACCGCCAGCCCATGGCCGACCTCGTCCTCGGCGCCCTCGGGTGTCTTCGCGGGAAGTTCCGGTCTCGGCGCATCCGGCCTTGCGGGCCGGCGAGGGCGACGGGTACGGGTCCGTCAGCGGATGCTCCACTGCCCCGACCAATACCACGGACCGCGTCCGGAACGGCCGGTTCCGGACGCGGTGACCCGGCGGTCCTCAGGCGGACGGCACCAGGGAGAAGACCACCCGCTTCCCGGTGGTGGTGTTCTCCCGCTCGTTGAGCCCCCACAGGCGCCCGGACGACGGGGCGTAGGAGAGGTTCTGGGTCAGCGGCGGGGCATGGGTGAGGACGTGCGGCGCGGCGCCCGGCAGCGCCCGGTGGATGCAGTACGGCACGTCGGAGTCGGTGGTGCCCGCCGTCTCGGGGCACTCGCCGCTGAAGTAGTAGGAGGTGCCGTCCGTGGCGGCTCCCTGCACCTTCCAGATCGGCACGGTGTAGGCACCGGTCGCCGTGACCGTCCCGGTGTAGTCGTTCGCGGTGTCGGTGTCCGGGAGCGCCGTGCTCGCGTTCAGCGGCCAGCGGATCAGCGGCCCACCGCCCTTGGTCGCGATCTGCGAGGTGACCAGGGCGTCCGGTGAGGACGTCCGGTCCAGGCTGAGCGAGGTCAGGCAGGGCCGCGTGGCGTCGCAGGGGTCACCCGTGTCGCCGCTGAAGTAGATGCCGACCATGGGCAGCGCCCAGTTGTGGTAGCGGGCCGAGGACTTGCCGTTGCCCAGGATGCCGACCTGGTCGGTGGAGGTGTCACTCATCTTCCACAGGTGCCGCAGGTCGTAGACCTGTATCTGGTGCCCGGTGGCGACGAAGAGCATGTTGCCGTACCAGGTGACACCGTCCGCGTGACCGCTCAGCACGTCCGTCCCGGGCCGGTCACCGGCGCCGCCCACCGGGCGGAAGGTGGAGCCGCTGCCGGTGGAGTACGGGTCGACCAGCAGCACGTGCTGGTAGGTGACCGAGGTGCCGGTCGACTCCGCGATGGTGATCCGCGCGTAGTCGTTGTCGGTGTAGTGCCAGGAGGCGATGTAGAGGTAGTGGCCGTTCCAGGTGCCGCCCGGCTGGGCGTCGTGCGAACCGGTCAGCCCCTGGGGCGTCCAGACGGCGGAGGTGTCATCGACCTGGTCCCAGCAGAAGCCGTCGTACTTCAACGAGCCGTCGAGGTTGGTGTTGTGGCACAGTGCCGCCCGCCCGGCGTGACCGCCGTCGGCGAGCACCTGCTCGGGCGAGGTGCGCACGGAGACGCTTCCCGACGCCTCGATCCGCTGGATCGCGGCGCCGCGGTTCGTGAAGTCCCCCGCCCGCATCGTGAACCCGCTGGGGTCGATCGGGGCCAGGACGGAGGCGGCTGCCGCCGGATGAGCCACGGACAGGGTGACCGCCGAGAGCAGCAGGGCCAGGAACGCGCCGACCGCCCCGCTCCACCGGCGGTTTGTCCCGCACATGATTCTGTTCATGCGCGCTGACGCTACATCAGCAGCCGTGGGAGACATACGGAATGTGCAGGACCGCCGGCCGGTGATCAAGGCGGTGGCCGTGTCCGCGGTCGGCGCGGGCACAGGGGCCGGCGGGCGCCGATGCCGGCACCGCACGAGCCGTGCATCACGAACAGGGCGTTCGTATCGCCTCTTCCGTGGGGCGGAAGCCGTATTGCGCCCCTGCGGAGGCTCTCCCGACGATGGCGCCACCACGAGAGACGGGAGCCGACCCCCATGCCTCACACGACCGCCTTCGCAAGGAACCAGTGGTACGTCGCCGCCTACAGCCACGAGGTCGGGCGCGAGTTGCTCGGCCGTACGATCCTCGGTGAGCCGCTCGTCTTCTACCGCGCCGAGGACGACGGCACCGCGGTCGCGCTGGCCGACCGCTGTGTCCACCGCCGCTTCCCCCTCTCGGAGAGCCGGCTCGACGGGGACCGCATCGTGTGCGGGTACCACGGGTTCACCTACGACACGACCGGCGCCTGCGTGTACGTGCCGGGGCAGAAGCGCATCCCGCGCACGGCCAGGGTCGCCTCGTACCCGGTCGTCGAGCAGGACTCGCTGGTGTGGGTGTGGATCGGCGACCCGGCGCTCGCCGACGCGGGGACCATTCCGCGGGCCCCGCACCTGGACTCCCCGGACTGGGTCACGGTGCGCGGCATGGAGCCGATCGACGCCGACTACGGCCTGCTGGTGGACAACCTCCTCGACCTCTCCCACGAGACGTATCTGCACGGCGGCTACATCGGCACCCCGGAGGTCGCCGAGACGCCGATCACCACCGAGGTCGACGAGGCCGCCGGCATCGTACGGGTCAGCCGGCACATGGACGACGCCGAGTGCCCGCCCTTCTACGCCCGCTCCACCGGCATCGAGGGCCGTATCACCCGCTGGCAGGACATCGAGTACCACGCGCCCTGCCTCTACCTGCTGCACAGCCGGATCGCGCCGGTCGGCGTGCTGCCCGAGCCGGACGGCGGCGACCCGAACGGCTTCCACACCGAGATCACCTATGCGATCACCCCGTCCACCGACGGCAAGGTGTTCGACTTCTGGGCCGTCTCCCGGGACTTCGCGAAGGACGACGAGGAAGTCACCACGTTCCTGCGCGACTTCAACCACACGGTCGTCATGCAGGACGTCGACGCGCTCAACCTGTTGCAGAGGACACTCGGCACCGAGCGGGCCGGCTACCAGGAGCTGAGCATCAACATCGACACGGGTGGTCTCGCCGCCCGCCGTATCCTCGCCCGTCTGGTCGAGGAGGGCGACAAGCCGGTGGAGAAGGTCCGGTGAGCACGCCGTCCGCCGCTGTGAGCCGCGAGGTCTACCGCATCGACTGGCTCCCGGGCACCGACGTCCTGCACGGCACCTGTCACTGCGGCGCCGAGAACACCGCCGACGACCCGGTGCGGATGTGGGAGTGGATGCTCGCGCACCCCGAAGGACACCAGCCCGGAGGAACCACCTCATGACCGTGTACGAGACCGAACTCGTCGTCGACCGCCGCGAGCCGGCGGCCGAGGGCGTGCTCGCCCTGACCCTGCGCCATCCGCTGGGCGAGGAACTGCCGGCCTGGGAGCCGGGCGCCCATGTCGACGTCCTGCTCGGCCCGGGACTTGAGCGCCAGTACTCGCTGTGTGGCGATCCCTCGGACCGGCGCCTGTGGCGGATCGCCGTGCTCCGCGAGGCCGACGGGCGGGGAGGCTCGGCGTACGTCCACGAGCGGGTGCGCGAGGGCGACAAGGTACGGGTGCGGGGGCCGCGCAACCACTTCCCCCTGCACCCCTCCCCGCGCTACCGGTTCATCGCGGGCGGCATCGGCATCACGCCCGTCCTGCCGATGCTCGCCGCGGCCGAGGCGGCGGGCGCCGAGTGGACCCTGCTGTACGGCGGCCGCACCCGCCGCTCCATGGCGTTCACCGCGGAGCTGGAGCGGTACGGGGACCGGGTCACGCTCGCCCCGCAGGACGAGACCGGGCTGCTGGACCTGGCCCCGGTACTGGACGGCCTGCCCGACGGCACGCTCGTCTACTGCTGTGGTCCGGGCCCGCTGCTGGACGCGGTGGAGGAGCGCTGCCCGGCCGGGGCGGTGCGCGTCGAGCGGTTCCGGCCCACGGAGCGACCCGCCGGAGACGACGGCGCGTTCGAGGTCGTCCTGGAGCGGAGCGGCCGTACGCTCACCGTCCCGCCGCGGGTGTCGATCCTCGACACCGTGCGTGCCGCAGGCGTCGAGGTGCTCTACTCCTGCACCGAGGGCACCTGCGGCACCTGCGAGACCGACGTCCTGGAGGGCACACCGGAGCACCGGGACTCGGTCCTGACGGACGAGGAGCGGGAGTCCGGCGAGACCATGATGATCTGTGTGTCCCGGTGCCGGGGCGGGCGGTTGGTGCTCGATCTGTGACAGGTCCGTCAGGTCACGAGAGGTAGACCTCCCCCTCGCCGAACCGGGCTTCAGCCAGCCGGCGTCGTCGGTCGGCTCCCAGTAGCTGGTGCGGCGCAGGGGGACGCCTCGGTGACGGACATGCTCCCTGTCGCACGCGTCCCCCTGCTCAGACGTAGAACCGCGACAGGCTCCGCAGGACGGCCGCGGGCTTTCCGCCGCCGTCGATCTCCATCGTGCCGTCCACGGCGATCTGCACCCCGCCCGGCACGTCCTCCACCGAGGCGAGCTTCGCGACCAGCCGGATACGGGAGCCGACCTTCACCGGGGCCGGGAAACGCACCTTGTCCAGACCGTAGTTGACCTTCGTCGACACGCCCTCGACCTCCAGCAGCTCGGTGAAGAGCGGGATGAAGAGGGAGAGGGTGAGATAGCCATGGGCGATGGGCGCGCCGAACGGGCCGTCCTTCGCCCTTTCCGGGTCGACGTGGATCCACTGGTGGTCGCCCGTGGCGTCGGCGAAGGTGTCGATCCGCTCCTGCGTGACCTCGATCCACTCGCTGGTGCCGAGGTCGCCGCCGGCGAGCTTCTTGAGTTCGTCGAGGCCGTTGACGGTGATGCTCATCTGTGGTCCTTGTCTAGGAGGTGGTGCCGTACCGGGAGCGGACACGGGATTTCAGGAGCTTTCCGGAGGCGGTGCGCGGAAGGACGTCCGCGATCACCACCGTTTTGGGGATCTTGTACTTGGCCAGCCGGCCGGAGAGTGAGGCGATCACCTCGTCCGGGTCGAGCGTTGCGCCCTCGCGGGGGACGACGACCGCGCGCGGCACCTCGCCCCACGTGTCGTCGGGCACGCCGATGACGGCGCACTCGACGATGTCGGGGTGGGCGAGGAGCTGGTCCTCGATCTCGGCGGGGTAGATGTTCTCGCCGCCTGAGATGATCATGTCCTTGATGCGGTCGACGATGTAGACGTACCCGTCGTCGTCGACGCGGGCCGCGTCCCCGCTGCGGAACCAGCCGTCGGCGAAGACAGCCTCGGTCTCCTTCGGCAGTCCCCAGTAGCCGGACATGACGTGCGGCCCGCGCACCACGATCTCGCCCGTCTCGCCGACGTCGACCGGTGCGAGGTCGGGCCGCACCACCCGTACGTCGCTGAAGAAGTGCGGCACACCGGCCGAGCCCGCCTTGCCGACCGCGTGCTCGGCGTCCAGGAAGAGGGTGCCGGGCGCGGCCTCCGTCATGCCGTAGCCCTGGAGGAAGGTGAGCCCGCGCTCCTGGTATGTGGCGATCAGCGGGGTCGGGACCGGCGAGCCGCCGCAGGTGAGGATGCGGAGGCTGGACAGGTCGGCCCCGTCCCAGCGCGGATGCCGGGCCACCTGGTCGAACATGGCCGGCACCCCGAACATGAAGGTGATCCGGTGGCGTTCGATCAGGTCGAAGGTGTCGTCCGGGTCGAAGGACTCGACCAGGACGCAGGTGCCCCCCTTGAGCAGGACGGGCAGGGTGAGCATGTTCAGCCCGGCCGTGTGGAACAACGGGGCGGAGACCAGGGCGCGTTCGTCGGCGGTGAGGTCGTGGTCGACAAGGACGTTGAACGCGTTCCAGACCAGGTTGCCGTGCGTGAGCATGGCGCCCTTGGGCCGGCCCGTGGTCCCCGAGGTGTACATGATGATGCAGGTGTCGTCGAGGCGAACGGGCTGGTCGATCGGCTCGTCGCTCGCGGCGGCCAGCAAGTCCTCGTACGCGGCGCCCACTTCGACGTATGTCCGCACCTCGGTGCTGCCCGGCGGTCCGGCCGCCGGCGGGGCCTGCGAGGGCGCGTGGACGAGGGCCTTGGCGCCCGAGTCGGCGAGCTGGTAGGCGATCTCGGGTTCGGCGAGGCGGATGTTGAGCGGGACGAAGACCGCGCCGAGGGTGCCCGCGGCGAACAGCGTCTCCAGGAAGGCGGGGTGGTTGGGGCCGAGGTAGGCGATCCGGTCGCCGGGGCGGACTCCCCGGGCGCGCAGCGCGTGCGCGAGGCGGGTGGTGCGTTCGTACAGCTCGGCGTAGGTGACGCTCCGGTCGCGGTGGATCAGGGCGGTGCGGTGCGGGGTCTTGCGGGCCCGGCGTGCGGGCCACGACCCCAGTCCCTCGTTGCGCATCTCACGGCCCCTTCACGCTGTCGTCAGTCCGAGCAACCGGGCGGCGTTCTCCTTGAGGATCTTCGGGCGCACTTCGTCCTTGATCGACAGCTTCGCGAAGTCGGCGAGCCAGCGGTCGGGGGTGAGGACGGGGAAGTCCGAGCCGAAGAGCACCTTGTCCTTGAGCAAGGTGTTGGCATAGTGCACGAGTTGTGGCGGGAAGTACTTCGGCGACCACCCGGACAGGTCGATGTGCACGCCGGGTTTGTGCGTGGCGACCGCCAGGGCCTCGTCCTGCCAGGGGAACGAGGGGTGCGCCAGGATGATCTTCAGGTGGGGGAAGTCGGCGGCGACGTCGTCCACGTGCAGCGGGTTGGAGTACTTCAGCCGGATGCCGCCCCCGCCGGGGACGCCGGCGCCGATGCCGGTCTGGCCCGTGTGGAACAGGGCGATGGTCCCGGTCTCCTCGATGACCTCGTACAGGCCGTAGGCCACCGAGCGGTCGTTGGGCAGGAAACCCTGGATGCTGGGGTGGAACTTGAAGCCCTTCACCCCGTACTCCTCGACCAGGCGCCGGGCCTGCTTCACGCCGGCCTTGCCGCGGAAGGGGTCGATGGAGGCGAACGGGATCAGCACGTCCGGATTGGCTGCGGCGGCCTCGGCGACCTCCTCGTTGGGGACCGGCTCGGTGCCGGTGGCGGACTCGGCGTCGACCGTGAAGATCACGGCGGCCATCTTCCGCTCGCGGTAGTACGCGGCCGTCTCCTCCAGGGTCGGCTTCCGGTCGCCCTCCACCTTGAAGTAGGCGGAGGAGGCGTGGTGCAGGTCGTCGTCCAGCGAGGAGTGTCCCTTGGAGGAGACCTCGGCGTGGGTGTGGACGTCGATCGCGACGAGTTTGTCCAGGCCCATCACGCCTCCGGGAACTTCGGCGCCGGGATGCCGACGGTCTGCGGTTCGGCGCCGACGGAGGTGGCCCACACGTCGGCGAGGGTGTCCGGGGACCAGCCGCCGTCCGCGTACGCCGCCGTGATCTCCTGCGGGTGCGACCAGAGTGCCACCTTGTCACCGCCGATGCCGATGGCCTGGCCGGTCACGCCGCGTGCCGCCTCGGAGGCGAGGAAGGGTACGAGAGCGGCGCAGTCCTCGGGGGTGCCGAACCCCTCGCCCTTGCGGAGGAAGTCGGGCAGCGGCTGGCCGTGCTTCATGGCCTCGATGTAGGGGGCGAAGGCCGGGATGGTCTCGGTCATGGCGGTGGCGGCGACCGGAACGATCGCGTTGACGGTGATGTGCGCGCGGGCCAGCTCCATCGACCAGGTGCGGGCCATGGCGGCGATGCCGGCCTTGGCGGCGGCGTAGTTCGTCTGTCCGAAGTTGCCGCGCTGTCCGGCCGGGGAGCCGACCAGGATCATCGTGCCGCCCTCGCCCTGCTCACGCATCCGGACGGCGGCGGCTCGGGCGCAGGTGAAGGTACCGCGCAGATGGGTGGTGATCACCGCGTCGAAGTCGTCGTCGGTCATCTTCCACAGCACCTTGTCGCGCAGGATGCCGGCGTTGGTGACCAGGATGTCCAGGCGGCCGAACTCCTCCACGGCGCGGGCGACCAGCCGGTCGGCGGCCTCGCCGGTACCGACCGCGACGGCCTCGGCCACGGCCTTGCCGCCCGCCTCGGTGACGGACTTCACGGCTTGCTGGGCGACGGCCTCGTCGACGTCGTTCACGACCACGGCGGCGCCGTGGGCGGCGAGGGCATGGGCGTAGGCCAGGCCGAGGCCACGGCCGCTTCCGGTGACGACGGCCACCTTGCCGGTGAGATCGATGCTGGGCACGAGCGGGTCCCTTCCCAAGGGGTCGGCCGCCGGGCGCGCCGCGGCGGGTGCGCCGGTGACTCGGGCGGCGTGCGGTCCGAGATCGAAGCTAAGGACAATCATTGTTGTCGTCAATAGTTGTTGCCGACCGGTCCGTGCGGCATGCTGGGGGGCAGCACGTACGTACGTCCCGCCTCCGGACGGAGGCCCGGCCCAGGGAGCCCGCCATCACCGGCCAGCAGCACGCCCCAGAACACGCCGTGGGCTCCGCCCCGATCGACGCCCGGGAGCCGTGGATGCGCGGGCTGCACGCGGACACCGGCTATCTGCTGTACCGGCTCGGGCTGCGCTCGGGCCAGCTGTTCAACGCCTTCCTCCAGGAGTCCGGCCTGCGGCTGCGCCACTACGCGCTGCTGCGTTTCCTCGCCGCCTCCGAGGGCGCCCTGCAACGGGAGTTGAGCACCTCCCTCGGCTACGATCCGAGCGCGATCGTCGGCCTGGTCGACGACCTGGAGAGGCTGGGGTTCGCCGAGCGCCGTCCTTCCCCGGACGACCGGCGCAGCCGTATCGTCGTGCTGACCGAGGCCGGCCGGGTCTTCCTGCGCGACACCGACGAGGCGGGTTCGCGGGTCACGGGCGAACTGCTCCGACCGCTCGACGCCGAGGAGCGGGACGCCCTGCACACGCTGCTGCTGAGGGTCGCCGAGAACGGGCTCGGGTGACGCCGTCCCGATGACCGCCGACGCGCTGCCCCCGCGGACGGTGCGCTCCGCACCGGACCGGCTGCTCGCCGTGCTCGCGGCCTTCGACCACGCGCATCCGGCGCTCTGTCTGACCGACATCAGCCGCCGGGCCGGGCTCACCCTCACCACCACGCACCGGCTGGTGGGGGCGCTGACCGAGTGGGGCGCCCTGGAGCGGGACGCGGACGGTCTCTACCACGTGGGGCTGAGGCTGTGGGAGATCGCGGCGCTCGCTCCGCGCGGACTCGCGCTGCGGCAGGTGGCGCTGCCGTACCTGGAGGACCTGTACGAGGCGACGCACGAGAACGTGCAGCTGGCGGTGCGCGACGGCGGGGAGGTCGTGTACGTCGAGTGGCTCTCCGGGCGCTCCGCGGTCGGCGTCCACATCCGGGTCGGCGCCCGCTGGCCGCTGCACGCCACCGGGGTCGGGCTCGCGCTGCTGGCCCACAGCGGGCAGCCGTTCCAGGAGGCGTACTGCGCGGGGCCGCTGACCGCGTTCACCCCGTACACCATCGCGGATCCCGCGCGACTGCGCCGCGAACTGGCGGAGGTACGGCGATCGGGCGTGGCCGTGAGCAGTCGTCAGATCACCGAGGACACCCTGTCGGTGGCGGCCCCCGTACACGGCCGCGACGGCGGGGTGACGGCGGCGGTGTCGATCGTGGTCCCCCACGCGACGGCCCAGGCAGCCGTGCTGGTCCCGGCGGTACGGCTCGCGGCTCGGGGAATATCACGGGCGCTGGGGTGGCGGCCGGAGGCACGCTGAGCCGAGGTCCGCGCGGTTCGGGCTCTGGGGCGGGAAGCCGGGGTGCCGGAGCCCGACGGCAGGAGCGGGCGCTCTGCGGCGGCCGGCGGGCGGTCGAAGGCCCGGCGGAGTCCTGCGCACCAGCCGTCCGGGGCGAACGGGGGTGTCAGCGCGCCGTAAGTCGTCGCACCCGCCGCGATGTCGCCTCGCGGGCACCATGGACGCGGAGGACACCGACGCAGCCGGCCGCGTGCACCCGCATGCCCCTCGCACTCACCGAGGACCACTGCGAGACCTGGCTCGACCCCACGCATCAGGACCCGGAGCACATGTCATACTCAACGCTGCTGGAGAGGCGGGGGCGTCAACTTCCTTCGCTCGCACCGTTTGTGGGGGTCGGCAGCGGTGCACGCGGGGCGCTGGCCCCACCGGGGAAGGGCGCCGGGGGAACGTGAACAGACAAGAGCGCGCGGATGCGGTGGACCGGGAGCTCGCCGCGCGGCGGCTGCCCGATGCCGCGGTGACGGCCCTGGGCCGCTGGTGGGCGGAGAACGCGGCAACGTACACGGACGCAACACCGGGTGCGCACACCATCCGCTACACGCCCAGCCGGTGGGCGCGGATCACTCCGTGGCCCTCTGCTCTGGCCCGCCCTTCCCACACCGGTGATGCCGGAGTCAGCCGGGCGCAGGTGACCTCGGCCGTCGCGGACGCGCTACGGCGCGAGGCCTTCCGCGAGGCCCTCGTGACGACGTACGTCTGGGGGAAGGGCAAGCGCGGCACCGCCGGTGGCAGCGGGCCGGTCACACTGGAGAGAATCCTGGCCGCCGACAGCCTGGACGCGGCCCTGGCTCTCGCGGTCACCACGCTCGGCGAGCACGGCTCACGGCAGGCGTACGCGGCCCTCCATCAGCGGATCCCCGGGCTCGGGCCGTCCTTCTTCACCAAGTTCCTGTACTTCGCAGGCGCGGCACTGCCGGCCGTGCGGGGCCCGAGACCGCTCGTCCTCGACCGTGTTCTTTCCCTGCGGATGCGGTCCCTGGCCGCCGCGGTCGGAAGGGAGACAGGCCACGACCCCGACGGCTCGGTCGCTGCCTGGGTGTGGGCGGACTGGAACTGGTCGCCCCACCGCTACGAGGTCTACCTCTCGTTCATGCACGCAGCCACCCGTCAGCTGACCTCCACCGGCACCTGGCCGCCTGATGCCGGCCCCGACCTGCTCGAATGCGCGCTGTTCAAGGCCGGATGGAAGTAGTCAGGCACCGATCGGTCCGGTGCCGCGCCTGGTGGACGGCCGGGAGGGACCACCGCGTGGCGGGGGCGGGGGTCGGTGCGGACGGTCGGTCAGTCGACGCCGAGCTGGGACAGCAGGGTCTGGTTGTCCTCGATGTGCCAGTCCTCGACGATCTGCCGCTCGCCGACGTGCTGGATGTCGATGGCGTTGAAGTCCACCTTCTGGCCCTTGCCGTGGACTCCGTCGAAGGTGCCGGTGAAGTGGCCCCGGAAGACGAGCCGAGCGGTGATCTTGTCACCGGCGATCAGCAGGTCGGCCAGTTCGCACGTCAGGTCGGGCACGGCGGCGCGGAAGTTCCGCGAGGCGAACACCGGGCCTTCGGGGCCCTGCGGCCGACCGGGCGGCAGGGTGTTGTCCACGAAGTCCGGGCTGACCGACGCGTCGAGGTACTTCTCCTCACCGGTGTTCCAGAAGGTGTACAGCTGCTGCGCGAGACGTACCTCAAGCACCGCCCGGCGCTCACCGATCGAGCGGTCCACCGTCAGCGCCGTCGGCCTCACCAGGTCGGGCGAGCCGTCGACCAGCTTCCAGGGCCAGGCGTGGGAGCCGGTCCGCTGTCGGTCCTCGGCGACGGACGGCTGGGCGGCCAGCGCGGTACCGGCCGCGACAGCGGCGGCGACGGAGGCCGCCACGGCGGCACGAGTGAACTTGCGGGACATGGGGAATCCGCCTTTCGGTCGAACGGTTGCGGGAGGGAGGAGTCCGGCCTGAGCCGGCTCGGGTCAACGGCGTGCCGGTCCGCTGCCGATGGGCAGGCGGTACAGCACGTACGGCTTGCGCCGGAGGTCTGTGCCGCCGTTGTAGGCGGCCTGGCGGTTGAGCTGGTTGGCGACGACGTAGAGCTTGTGGTCGTAGCCGATGGAGAACGTGTCGGGCCAGCTGAGCCGCTCGTCCTGCACCAGCGTGTGATAGCTGCCGTCGGTGTCGCGGCGGACGATCGCCTTGCGCTCGATGTCACCCGCGTACACGCGCCCCGCACGGTCGGTCTCCAGACCGTCGGACATCCCCTTCACACCGAGGTCGTGCACCTGTATGGCGGTCTTCCGCAGACGGATGAGGTCGCGTGTGCGCACCCCGTACAGCCGCCGGCTGGACAGCGGGCAGTAGTACAGCCACTCACCGTCGGGGCTCAGCGCGATCCCGTCCACACCGATGCCGATGGGCGTCCCCGCGGACGTGCCGTCCGGACGGTTCAGCATCGGCCGGCCGTCGATCGTCGGCACGAACCCCGGAACCGGCAGCGTCGACGGGGTGTCGTCCAGGCGCCGCCACGACTCCCCCGTGGCCAGGTTCACGACGATCAGCCCGTTGGGGCCGTCCGGTGTGGCATCGGTGAGATACGCGAAGCCGTGGACCAGGTCGAAGCGCACGTCGTTGACGAAGCTGCGCGGACCGGCCACCGAGGCGGGGAAGACGATGGTGCGCACCACCTTGTCGGTGGCCAGGTCGACGGCCACCAACTTGGGCCCGCCGTACGGCGCGTCGGCCCACTCCACCCGGCCGGTGTCGACCACCCACAGGCGGTCGGCGGCGTCGACGACGACGCTCTGCACGCCCAGGAAGTGCCGCTCCGGGGCGGTCGTGTCAGGGGTGTTGACCTCCCGGTCCGGGTAGGCGGCGGGCTTGCCGTGCCGGATCTCCGCCACGGTGAACGGCACGTCGTCGCCCCACCGGGGGAAGTTGACGAACACGCGGCCACCACGTGAGACGGTGACACCGGTCGGCATCGCACCGTCGAACGTGGCCACCGTCTCCAACCGCGGTGCGTGCGGGTGTGCGTGCGGGGCGCCGCTGACCGGCCGTGGGGCGGCCTCCGCCTGCCCGGCGCCGACCGCCAGGGCCGCGCCCGCGGCGAGTGGCACGGCGAGCACCGTACGCCGGTCCGGACCTGTCGTCGAAGCGGGATCGGGGGTACGCATAAGGACTGGCTCCCAACTGTGCTGGGGCCTTCACGAAGAAGGTCACCTCGGGTTGCATTCCGCACATCAGTGCACAACGGCCCCTGCCCGCGTGCTTCCGTCGAACGACTGACGCCGGTGGGGTCCCGCATCACTCTGGTACGGGAGCCGCGATGATTCCAATGATTGGATGTGCTGGCTTCCATAGGTTCCATGCATGATCGAGTCCCCCGCAGGCATGTCATGCGCTGTACCTATCGATAGGATGAGAACCATTCCTTGGACTCATGTGGCGGCGGGAGCGCACGATCGGAGCGTCCTCGGAAACAGGACGTCAACCATCCCTAGGCGGAGGTGCCCTGGTGGCGCCGCCCGCTCGACGCACCACTGGAGTCCCGATGTCCGCATCCACCTCCCGTACGGGCCGGTCCGCCGGCACCGCGCGACCCGCCCGGGCCCGGCTTCCGCTCAACACCTTCGGCATCTCCTTCGGCCTGTCCGGGCTGGCGGGGACCTGGACGGCCGCCGCCGAACTGGGGGCGCCGCGGGTGATCGGGACCGCCCTCTGGCTGGTGGCCGCGACCGCGTGGCTGGTGACCGTGCTCCGGTACGCCGCGGCCGGGCTCAGGCCGCACGAGGTCGCCGACGATCTGCGCCACCCTGTTCTCGGCCCGTTCGCGGCCCTCGTGCCCGTCGCCGCCTCGCTGATGTCGGCCCGGCTTGCCGTGTCGTTCCCCCTGGTGGGCAGAGGGCTGGTGTGGGCCATGCTGGCCCTCGGCGCCGGCTTCGGCGCGTGGTTCGTCGCCAGGCTGCTGACCGTGCCGCGCGACCCGGCGACGCTGCACGGCGGTCATCTGCTGCCCACGGTCGCGGCGTCCCTGATCTCGGCCCAATCCGTCGCGACGATCGGTCACCCCGGTGCGGCGAAGGTGTTGTTCGCCGCGGGCATCCTGTTCTGGCTGCTGATCGGGAGCCTGCTGCTGGTCCGCTTCGCGACCGGTCCCGAACTCCCGCGGCCCCTGCTGCCTACCCTGGCGATCTTCTCGGCGCCGCCGGCCGTCGCGGGCAACGCCTGGTGGGTGATCACCGGGGGCCGGCCCGGAACGGTCCACGAGATCCTGCTCGGCACGATGGCCGCCCTGCTCCTGCCCCACCTCTTCCTCGTGAAGGACTACCTGCGGCTTCCCTTCACCCTCGGTTTCTGGGCCCTGACCTTCACCACCGCGGCCAGTGCGACCTACGGCATCCGGCTGCTGTCCCTCACCGGGGCGACGTGGAGCGCCCCGGTGGGCTGGGTCGTGGTCGCCGTCGCCACCGGTGTCATCGGAGCCGTCGCGGTCCGCTCCCTGGCCCTGGTCCCCTTCCACCGGATGCGCCGTCACCACACCGGCCGCACCGCGCACCCGGCGACGGCAGCCTGCTGAAGCGCCGCCGCGAGGCCGGCGGCTGGACGGCCTCGGGCCAGCGGCCCCGGCACCGGGTGTCCGACGGGCCGTCCCCACCGGGGGGCGGCCCGATCCGCATGTCCGGCACCGGCGAGGGGCGCGTTCCGTCCTCGGTCGCGGGTGCCGCGGCGTGCCCCTCACGCACCGGGACGCTGCGCGGCTGGTGTCGGGGGTGCACTCCCCCGAGCCGACCGCCCACCGGTTCGCCGAGGTCATGAACAGCACGCTGCTGGGGCGGGACCGACACCCAAGGCCGGCATCACTCAGGAACAGCAAGGTGTTGGGGGCGCTCTCGCTCCGGAAGGCAGCAAGCTCGACAAGGTGGGGTATCCCGCGATGACTTCGGCCGCCGAGCACCTTCACGCGGACTCCTTCGACGGACGTTTCGAGTTCGCCCTTGCCCGCGCGGACGCGCCCGCGCGCCTCAGGCGGGAGCGACCCGGTGGATCGCCAGCGCGTCCGTGCGGTGCATCCTCGTGTCGGAGGGCGCGCACACCAGACGCCCGACGACCGGGGAACGGCCGGGCAGCGGTTCCTGGCCGCGTAGCTCGGCCTCGACGAACAGGCGCAGCCGTTCGGCACACCTGCGATAGAACCGCAGTTGGGTGCGGCGGCCGAACACGCGCCACCCGAGGAAGGTGATCCGGTCCAGGGTGGGGGCACCCTGGGAATGGCATGAGACGACGAACAGCACCTCGCCGGTGTCCTGCCGCTTCACCACCTCGTAGGTGGCCCGGCCGCGTTCCAGGTGGCCCTCCAAGGTCTCGTAGGCCCATCCCCAGACGCGGTCGGCCCCGTCGCGCACCTCGTCCACCACCCTGGTGACGCGCACACCGCAGTAGAAGTGCATGCCGTGGAACCGAGCCTCCAGCAACATGTCGCGGCCGAGCAACGGTGCGGCGGGGTCGTAGAGCGCGCGCACGATCTCCGGCGGTGAGAACTCGTAGTCGCGGACCAGGCGGCAGGCCCGTTCCCATGGGCCTGCCGGCTCCGGTGGTCCCGGTCGCTCCGCCGGCAGCGCGGTGCGGTGAACGTCGATGTTCCAGGACGGCCGGCGTACCTCGTCGACCGAGTAGTTGACGCGCGCGTCCGCGAGGTCCCGCCACGCCTGTACGGCGTCGAGGCGTCCGAAGGCCCAGTTGCCCAGGGAACTCACTGGGAACCTTCGAGCGAGTCGCCGATCAGCCACAGCGTCGGCGGCCACAGACCCACGAAGAGCGCGCGCCGCTCGGCGTTCCCCCGTTGCTCCTGGTCGACGGTCTTCGCGCGCACCCACAACGTCACGCACAGGCCGACGGAGGCGAGCGAGACCAGGTGCAGATGAGTACTCCGCACACCTGCGCGGTGCAGGAGCCGGACCACCATGGGAACCTCCGGATCGCTTGCTTGTGTCACTATTTTCGAGAGTGCGTCTTTTGTCAGGATATACGCCGATTAATAGCGTTTCATACGGAGTCTAAGGGGCAGGGATGACGCCTCCACGCTGTCCTCGAACGCTGGCCGTGCTCGCGCGGTGGCTTCTGGGCACAGGGCTGGTCTCGTGGCGCTACCTGTGGGAGACGACGCCGTTGCACCGAGGCGGCGAGTGCCGCGGTGACGAGACGGACCTCCCACCGCGGCTGCCGCCCGCAGCGGCCGACAGCCGGGTGCAACGGGCCCAGGACGGCTACGGCCCCCTCTTCCACCGCCTCTTCCGCGTGCGCATCACCGATGCCGACGTCGGTCCGGAGCGGCTCATCGAATGGGTCTGCTGTGATTTCAAGCGTTTCGTTCCCTCCGAGGTGGTCGACATCCGCACCGGTGAGCTCCGTGACCACGGTCTGGACGTCGGGGACGAGTTGCTGGTGGAGATGCCAGGACCCTGGAACGGACCCGTCAAGGTCGTCCACCGTGACGTCGACCGTCTGCATCTGGTGACCCTGCGCGGTCACATGGAGGCCGGTCAGGTGCATTTCCGCGCGCGGGAGGAGGACGGTCTGCTGGTGTTCGAGATCGAGCTCTGGGCGTGCCCCGGCAGCCGCCTGGTGCACCTTCTGTACTCGCACCTGCGCCTGGCGAAGGAGATCCAGCTCAACATGTGGGTCCGCTTCTGTCTGGCCGCCGCCGCGATGTCGGGAGGCCGGCCGGCCGACGGTGTGCACATCTCCACCCGATGGCTCGAATCCCCGGACAGGACACCGGTGCGCCCGCTCTCCCCGGCCGGGAAGGACTCTTCGGGCGCGCCGGCCCAGGGGGCACCGTCGGCGGACCGGTTCGGTCAGCCGGGCGCGGGCCGGGACCACTGGCGAAGGGACGGCACGTGATGGCCGGCCCGCTCCAGGACCGGACCGTCGTGATCACCGGAGCCGCGCGCGGACTGGGAGCGGCACTGGCGCACGAACTGGCCCGGCGCGGGGCGCGCCTGGCACTTCTCGGCCATGAGGGGCCCGAACTGGACGCCTTGGCGGCCAGCCTGCCCACACCGGCGCTGGCGGTCGAGGTCGACGTCACCGACAGCTCCGCCCTGGACGATGCGGCGGGCGAGGTCCGCGAACACCTCGGCCGGCCGTCGGCGGTCGTGGCGAACGCGGGAATCGCCGAGGGAGGCCCTTTCGCGACGTCGGACCCCGCCTCCTGGCGCCGTGTCATCGACGTGAACGTGACCGGCAGTGCCCACACGGCGCGGGCGTTCCTGCCCGATCTGACGGCGACGGCGGGCTACTTCCTCCAGGTCGCGTCGCTCGCCTCACTCGGAGCCACCCCGATGATGAGCGCCTACTGCGCCTCCAAAGCGGGTGTGGAAGCCTTCGCCCACGCCCTCCAGGCCGAGGTGGCGCACGAGGGGATCGCGGTGGGCGTCGCCTATCCCGCCTGGGCGGACACCGACATGATCCGCGAAGCCGAGGACTTCGCCGCCCTGCGCCAACTGCGCGTGCACATGCCGCCCGGCGTCCGGGACATCCGTCCGGCGGAGGCGGTCGCCGCCCGACTGGCGCGCGCCGTCGAGCGCCGCAGCACCGCCGTCTACATCCCGGCGTGGCTGCGTCTCGTCCAGCCCCTGCGCTGGGCCCTGCCGCCCCTGGTACTGCGGCTGGCCCGGCACCATCTGCCCCGCTGGGACGCCGGACGGCCATTGCGTGCCACGGGCAGTCTGGGCACCGGAGGACGGGCCGACCGTGCCGCGGCCACACCGGATGGCGACCGGCGGGGTTGATCCCCTGCCCACAGCACCGGACGGGACCGGAAGCGTTCTGCGGCAGCGCGGCGGAGCCACACCGGGCGGGGCGGGTTCCGCGTCGCGGAATCGGCCGGAAACCCCCACGCTAGAAGAGCGGCAACAGATCCCTCGGCACCGGTGCCGAGGGAAGCGGGCATGCCGAGGAAGCGCGAGGCGAGCAGGGAGCCGAGGCGGGCGATCAGGTCACGTCACGCAGTCACGGAATCCAGGCCGAGGACGAGGTGGGGGGCGGGCTGGTCCTACACGGAGGCGCCCGGCCGGAAGCGGCGACTCACGAAGACGTAGCACCGGGTACGGCATCGCGTGCCGCACCGCCCGGAGTTGTCCGTCGCCCGACCGGACCGTCGGCGCCGTCCCTGTGCAGGTGCGGTGGGTCGGCGACGGCCGGCGACGCGCACTCCGGGCTTCGCGGCGATCCGCCGCTCGCACAAGGGAATCCACAGCGACCGAAGGAGTGCGCAGATGAACACCCCTCCCCGTTCCGGCGCGCTCCGGCACCACCCCGCCGGACACGGCCGCGACGTGAAGTTGCTCGGCATCTATCTCAATGACCACCTCGCCGTCGACACCCTCGGTGCCGAACGCGCCGCCCGTCTGGTGCGCACCTCCCGGGGTTCCGCACTCGCCCGCGCGCTCGGGCCCGTCGCGGCAGAGATCGCCCAGGACCGGACAGCGCTGCTGGCCGTCATGCGGGACCTCGGTGTTCCCGTTCGCCACTACAAGGTGTGCGCCGGCTGGGCGGGCGAGAAGATGGGACGGCTGAAACCCAACGGCCGGCTGGTACGCCCCTCTCCACTGGGCACCGTGCTGGATCTGGAAGCGCTGCGGCTGGCGGTCGAGGGCAAGGCGGCCGTCTGGCAGACCCTGCACCGGCTCAGCGCGACGGACGAGCGCCTGGACCGTGCACGCATCGAGGCGCTGCTCCAGCGTGCCCGGCGGCAGCAGGACACCATCGAGGAGTGGCGTCTGCGCCAGGCCGAGGAAGCGCTGGCCACGACGTCCGCCTGACCCACCGCTGCCGGGCGGGGTGCCCGCTGGGCCCGCTGTCCGCTCAGCAGTGCCCCGTCGCGTTCCGTCCCTGCCGGCCGCAGGGTCGGGCCGGCAGGCGCCGTGAACGCGAGCCGAAGGCGAACACCTCCCGCACCGGGAACACCGACAGCACCGGCAAGCTGAGCCGCTCGGAAAGCAGCAGCAGCGCCCCCATCATCTACGCGCACACGGCCCCCGCCCCGCCCGGCTCCCCCGGCTTCCGCCGCGCCGGCGGCCTCAGCGCCGCGGAGCCGGTGAGCCGGCGGGCGTGTGTCCTGCCGCGCTGCGGTAGGCGGAGATACCCAGGGCGAGCAGCCAGTAGCTGAACAGCGCGCCCATCAGGGCGGTCGTGCCCCAGCCGTTCGCCGCGTAGAAGTGTGCGGGGGTGTTGCCGAAGAACACGGACGGCACGAAGGCGAGGTTGATCCCTGCCAGAACGAGGGCGGAGCGGCCGGTCCAGCGCGGCAGCACCTTCGTACGCGAGACTGCGCATCCCACGGCGGTCAGGAAGAACGCGAGCATGAGGCGGCCGATCGCCCCGTAGAGGAGGTAGGTGGCGTGGACCGTGACGGTGGGGTCGATCGGGCGGTCGGCGGCGATGACCGCGCCGCCTTCCAGTCCGCTGGAGACCAGGGTGACCGTCGCGTAGACCAGCCCGGCGGCGAAGGCCAGGGTGCCGATCCACTCGCTCGCGGGATCCGTCCTCCTGACCAGCTCACGGAAGGCCGTGACGAACACGACCAGGAGTGCCAGCGCGAGGATTCCGATGAGGAGCCTGGCCAGGACGTTGGAGTCCGGTGGCGGGCCGGAGTAGAGGAAGTACAGGGGTACTTCGATGATGAAGGCGGCTGCGCCGGCGATGCCGGCCAGACCTGTCAGACGCCTGGCGACGGTTTCGTTCATGGCTGTCCCCCTGAGTTCGTGTGGTGGGTTCCTCGTCGGTTCGTCCACGGCGTACGGTTCGACGGGCTCTTGCGACGGTCGTTTCCGGGATCACCCGAGGCCGTTCCAGAACCCGCAGTGGTGGCGGGACCGCGTGGTGCGGGTGGCGACGATGTGGTCCGGCGCCAGGGAGAGCACCGTCCGCCGGGGCCAGTGCGGTGACGACGGGCCGTTCGGGTCGGCGCCGCGGGCGAAGCGCGTCCAGTAGTCGATCATGGTGTCGGCCAGCCGGTGCTGCGCCGCGGTCAGCTCGCGGGGACGGCCGCCCAGGTCGAAGAGGTACGGCAGTTCGCTCGCGTGCGGTGCGCCGAGCGGGAAGGGCGGCGTGCCCGGGGTGAGCAGCGGGGCGTGTTCGTCGGCGAACTCGTAGCGCCACACGGGCACTTGGGCGGCGAGCAGGCCGCCGGTGCGCGCCGTCGGGCAGGCGAAGTCGGCGTCGCCGATGACCGCGCCGAACACCGGGCCGCCGTCGGTGCGGTGCACCGGGTACTCGCGGACGATCGCCTTCGCCTGTCCCGGTGCGGGGAAGAAGGCGGCCACGACGTCGGGCCAGGTCTGGGGGGTGACGGGATGGCCGGCCTGGATGATCCCGGCGGCCCACCCGTTGCCCTCGTCATGGGTGTGGCCGATCAGTACGGGGACGTGGTGGAAGCGGCCGTCGGTGATTGCCGCCGCGGGGTCGTCGGGCAGCAACGGGGTCCCGGTGGCGGGCTGTTGGTCCGCGCTCTGGGCGGCGAGCAGACGGGAGACCGCCACGTGCCGCAGGCAGGTCAGGACGTCGCGTGCGGAACCGCAGCCGACTCTCGCCGCGAAGTCCGCGCCCGCCGCGCGCGCCGCGGGCAAGGGGACGGACGACGGGGCGAACGGTCGCTCGGGACGCCCGGTGCAGGGGCCGCTCTCGATGATCGCCCGGTCGAACAGCCCCGCCGCGGCGGGCGAGGTCAGCTGGGCGCAGACGCTGTAGCCGCCCGCCGACTCGCCGGCCAGGGTCACGTTGTGCGCGTCGCCGCCGAAGGCGCCGATCTCGGCGCGCACCCAGCGCAGCGCTGCCTGCTGGTCGGCCAGACCGAACGTGCCGGAGCCGGGCAGCCCGCTGTGCGCGAGGAAACCGAGGGCGCCGAGGCGGTAGTTGACGGTGACGATCACCACGTCACCGCGGACGGCCATGCGATGGGCGTCGTAGGAGCTGCCCGCTCCGGTGGTGAACCCGCCGCCGTGCAGCCACACGACGACCGGCCGGGGGTGTGCCGGTCCGGCGCCGTCGGGCGTCGTGACGTTCAGGTGGAGACAGTCCTCGTCGGTGCTGCCGGCGGGCACCTCGCCGGCCGGTTGCGGGCAGGCGCTCGCGGGGCGGTTCGCGTCCCGTGTCCCGGACCAGGTGGCCGCGGGGGAAGGCGGCGCCCAGCGCAGGCTGCCGATCGGGGGCGCCGCGTAGGGGATGCCCGCGAAGGTGCGGTAGCCGTCGCGGTGGACACCCCGCACCGGGCCGTGGTGGGTGCGGACCACCGTGGCGGCGGGCGGGGCGGGCTGCGCCGGTGGCGCAGCCGACCAGGCCGTCGTGAGGACGGTGATCAGGGCGCAGCCCAGAGTGGTCAGGACGCGGTGCGTGGTCATCATCTCCCCGTTCGGTCAGCTGCCGCCCATGCCGCCCTGCGCGGCGATCATGGTCGTCGGAAGGGCGCGTACCGCCTTCTCCAGGCCCGGCGCGAAGGCGGCGAGAGACGCGGTGCAGGTGTCGATGCGGGCCCGGAAGGTCTTCTGGTCCTGCCGGGACACCACGGAACGGACCCCACCCGCCGCGGCCAGCGCCAGCAGCGCGGCGTCCGCGGCGGGGATGTCCCGCACCGCGCCGTCCCAGTGCAGGACCGCGGACAGGCGGGCGCGGAGCGCGGCGGGCACGGCGCGGTCCGTCACACTCAGCCGACGTGTGCCGAAGCGGGTGCGGGGCGCCTTCGCGGTGAGGAGTCCCGCCGCGATGAGCCGGTCCTCCGCGTCCGTCAGGGTGTGTGTGCGGTGGCGGCGCACGAGGTGCTTCCAGCTGTGGCCGTGGGCCGCGTCGCGCAGAACGCGGTCCAGGACGGGGTTGCCGGTCGGTTCCGTACCGGAAACGGTGACCGTGCCGGCATGCTCCTCCAGTCGGCCGCGCATCGCGAGGTCGATCAGGGCGGCGGCACGGACCAGCAGAGCCGCGCGGGAACGGTCGTAGGGAGCTTCGGCTGCTTCGTCGTGGGCCAGCAGATACAAGGTGCAGGGCAGGTCGTCGATCACACCTCGACGCTAGGTCCGGCACCTCCGGTCGCACATCGGCCGCGGGAGGGGACCGGCACTGGGAGCGCGGGAGGAGCGCGGCCCGGGTCTCCTCCCTGGGGAGGAGACGGCTGTCAGGGGCGTCGTGGCCGTACGAGGCCGTGGTCGTAGGCGGCGACGACGGCCTGGACGCGATCGCGCAGGTTCAGTTTGCGCAGCACCGCGGTGACGTGGTTCTTGACGGTGGCCTCCGACAGGCGCAGCCGCTCGGCGATCTCCGCGTTCGACAGGGCCTGCCCGATCAGGGTGAGCACCTCCCGTTCGCGGGCGGAGAGGTCCTTCAGGGACGGCGGCGGCGCCGGGTCGGGGGTCGTGCGCAGGAACCGGTCGAGGACACGGCTGAGGACGCTCGGTGCGAGCAGCGCGTCGCCCCGCGCGGTGACGCGGATGGCGTCGACGAGTTCACCCGGACGGATGTCCTTCAGCAGGAAGCCGCTCGCTCCTGCCCGCAGCGCGGCAACCACGTGTGCGTCCACATCCCAGGTGGTCAGCACGAGGACCCGGGCCCGGCTCCCGCTCGCGACGATCCGCCGGGTCGCCTGGATGCCGTCCAGGACGGGCATCCGTACGTCCATCAGCACCACATCGGGCGCCAGTTCGCGCGTCAGCCGCACCGCCTCCCGGCCGTCCGACGCCTCACCGACCACCTCCAGGTCCTCACGGGCGTCGATGATCATGCGGAATCCGGTACGGACCAGGGTCTGGTCGTCGGCCACCACCACCCGCAGTGTCATGAGGCGCGCTCCACCGGCAGCCGCGCCGCCACTTCGAACCCGCCTCCGGGCCGTGGGCCGGCGTGCAGACTGCCGCCCACGAGCCGTGTGCGCTCCTTCATCCCCACCAGTCCGCGTCCCGCGCCGGTCCCCGCCCAAAGCCCCTGCGCCGTACGTCCGTTGTCGACCACCGTGATCTCCAAGCAGTGTCCTTCGTCCATCACGCGCACACTGACCTCATCGGCGCCGACCGCGTGGCGCAGTGTGTTGGTCAGGGCCTCCTGGATGATCCGGTACGCGGTCAGGTCCACCGCGGCCGGCAGCCCGTCAGCGGCCCCCTCGCGGTGCACGTGTACGGTCATCCCCGTCGCGCGCACCGTGTCGGCGAGCTCGTCCAGGCGCATCAGTGAGGGCCCCGGCGTCCGCGGCTCCCCTGTCGCGCCCTCGCCCGCCTCGGGCCCGAACGCCCCCAAGGTCAGGCGCAGTTCACCCAGCGCGGAGCGGGCGGCCCCCTCGATGTCCCGCAGCGCCTGACGTGCCTGGTCCGGCCGCTCGGTGAACACATCGTCCGCGGCGCCCGCCTGAACGACCATCACCGACAAGGTGTGCGCCACCACGTCGTGCACGTCGCGCGCGATCCGGGCACGCTCCTCCACCACGGCCCGGCGCATCTCCGCCCTCATCCGCTCCTGCTGCGCCCTGCGCCACTGCCCCAGGGTCCACGCCAGGACCACCGCCAGCACATAGACCGCCGGGCTCGCACTGCCACCCGCCCCGAACGCCAACGGAACCGGCAGACACATCGCCGCGAGCGCCCACAACGACACCCGCCGTGGTCGGGTGGCCGACAGCACGCACAACGTGACCTGCGCCGCGAGGAGCGCCCCCGTCAAGGTCACCGCGGGCAGCAGCGCCCACACCACGATCCCCGTCGCCGCGTTCGCGGCCAGTACGGGGACCGGGGCGCGCGTCTGCCACCTCAGGGCACCGATCTGTACGACGACCAGGGCCGTGGCCACGATCAGTCGGCGGCCGTCCTCCGCACCGGCGACGGACACCGGGACGCCCAGGGCGGCGATCACCAGGCCCGCCGACCCGCACCACAGCGCCCGGGCCGTCCGGGGCGACAACTCACCCCGTGCTTCGCCGGCGAACACGTCGTTCTGCTGACCTGTGCTGGCCTCCACATGCCGACCTTATCCAGCGGCGCGGCGATATCAGCGCTTCCCCTTCAATGCGGACGTCGCCCTTCAACCCGGACGTCGCGCGGACGCCGGGGCCGGCCGCGCTGTTGCCCGGCGTCGTCACAAGGTCCGGCACTCCCATCGGCCTTCCCCATGCGGAGACCGTTCCGGAGATGAACGGGAGGTGCAGGGGCGGGTGCGGCTCCGGCCCGGCTCGGCTCAGCTCGGCTCGGCAACCCTGCCGGGATTCTGGGGTGCCCTGCGCGAGGCTCTGATCACTCGGTTCAACGCCCGGAACGCGGGAATCGGCCCTGCCGAACGCACCGGCGTGTTACCAGCCGAGGAAGCGACGGTGCTACGCCTGCCGCCGCCAGCACTCGACGTGCCAGTCGATCACCATGCCCGGGCCGCGGTACCGGCGGTGCAGCCCCTCGGCCCGGCCGATCCATCCAGCCTACGTACGTGCACACCCCGGAGCTGTCCGCATGGGCCACTCGGGTGAAACACGGGCTCATCCCGGTACGGGCGGGTGGCGCCCCGGTACAGATCCATGGGGGCGCTCCATCGCGCGCCCCGTTCCGATCGCCGGTGCGATGCGCATGTGCCGCGCCGGCGCGAAGGGAGCGAAACCCATGCGCAAACGACCGGTGGCCGCCGCGGTGGCGGCGGTAGCGCTCTGCGGTACGGCCGCACCCCACGCATTCGCCCAACGGCCCGCTGGCCAGGACGAAACGTTCCTGATACAGGTGCACCAGGGCAACCTCGCCGAGATCGCGGCGGGCCAAGACGCTGGGCGGCACGCCACCAGCAAGTGCGTGAAGCAGGTCGGTGCCGTACTGGTACGCGACCACACCAAGCTGGACGCGGACGTGAAGACGCTGGCCGACAAGCTGAAGGTGCGGCTGCCTGCCTCCCCGTCCGCGGAGCAGAAGAAGCAACTGGCCGCCGTGCAGGCGAAAGCCGGAACGTCGGCTTACGACGCGGCGTGGCTCAGGACTCAGGAAGCCGGACACCGCCAGACGCTTGCCCTGATCGACCAGGAGATCAAGGCCGGGAAGAACAGCCAGGTCGTGGCCGCTGCGCGCAGTGCCCGTCCGGTCGTGGCGATGCACCTGGACATGGTTCGCGGCGGCACCTGCCACATGGCCGGTCACACCGGCATGGTCGGAGCCGGCACTAGCGGCGAACCGGCCACGGTTGAGGCCGACACCGCGGCGGTGGGCACCGCGGGCTTGGCCGGTGGCGGGCTACTCGCCGCTGGTGGGGCCACCTGGCTGCTCATGCGGCGCCGCTCGACCAGGACGCAGTAGCCACTCGCAGCAGTAGGCACCGGGGAACGTCACCGGCCGACCGTCGCGCGCGTGAATCTCGTGGGAGCTGAGCGCGGCGGCGGCCGGCTGGCTGGGGCGCGGCTCGGCGCGGCTGGCTGGTTGGTCGGCTGGCTGGAGCGCGGCGCATCAGGTGCGCACGGCGACGCGGTGCGCACCGGTGAGTGGCGAGTGCTGGGCGCTGTGCTGGGCAGTGGCCAGGAGCGACCGAAGGAGCGGCCGAGATGCCGTGCCGGACGCTCCGGACCCGCCGGCTGATCGGTGCGGCTGGATTTGCCGGCCATCGCACTTCCGACGGTCTCGAACGGCTGCCGAACAGGGCGAACCGGGATGCGGCCTACGCCGGAGCATCGAGCAGCAGGCCAGGCATCCGTGGGCGCCACAGGTGCCGCCCCCGGATCCGCTCAGAGATCGATCAGCTCCCGACGAGGCGCGTCCCGCGGCGGCCCGGCACCACCCCTGGCCGCCGCGTTGCGGACCAGCAGCGTCCCGAGTACTCCGACGGCGAGCCCGCCGGCCGCCCACCACGCACCCTCGACCACACCGCCTCGCGCGCGGCGGCCGGCACCCCGCCGAGCCACAGGAAACCACCGCCCGCCGACCGGTCGTACTCCCGCCGCGGCGGGCGGTGCCAGCGGATGTCGTCGTCCAACGCGTCCGGCGCCGGATCGGTGCGCACCCACGGGGTGCCGTCCTCGGCGAGGAACATCTGGTCCTGGCGCAGCATCGCCACGTCCCCGCCGGGCGCCGGCCTGGTCTGCGCCCGGCCCCCAACCTCGGTCGGGCCCCACAGCACCGCGAACCGCACCGGCGGATACCGGCCCTCGGCCCACTCCCGAGGCACCCGCTCCGTACCGATGTACGCCGGGTCGAGCAGACCGCGCAGCCGGTCGCAGGCGGCGTGCCCGGCATGACACGCCTCGGTACACCCGGCGCCGACCGTCACCACCACGGCGATGTCGGGCTGCTCCGGTACGGCACCGGCCCGCGCCTCGTCCCGCGCCCCGGGTGCTGGCGGTGTGGTGGATGCGCGAGGTCGGGCGACAGGGGGAGGTGCGCACGGGCGCATTTCCAGTCGCGCGGATCGAAGGGTTGGGGCGCGACGTCCTGCGGGACATGCGAGCAATCCTCGATGCCGGAGTCGACCAGAATCGCAGGATTCGAAAGAGTTGCGCCCGCGGGCCCCAGCACATACCGCTACTGTCTGCCCATCGAGGGGACACGGGGGTGGGGCGTTGGCAAGCGAATGGTCGCTTTGGCGAACAGGCTCAGTGCAAGACGGCGCACAGGCTACCTATCCGGCCAGTGGATGTGCCCGATGCGCCGCAGGTCCCACCCAAACCTTGAGAGGCCCGCTCAGATCTTGAGCTTTGGCCTCAGCGATCAGGTACGACACCGACCTGAAGGCGGAGTTCTGCGAGCAGGTCCGGGCCCGGGGAGGGACGCCGGACGGCGAGCGGCGTATGCGCCTGCGGGTCCGGCGGCTCAAGGAGCCCAGGGCAGCCGACACGCAGGGGATCACCCAGCTCAAGGCTGGTGTCGAGGTACTACTGGTGTCTGCGCTGCACCAGGCCACGGCGGAGAACAGTCACCTGCACCGGCAGCTCGCCAACCGGCGTGCACAAGGGAGCGTCCACGTGCTGCCGACGCAGACGACTCCACGAGCCCGCGTGGTGGAACCCGGCAGTGTCGCGAACCGGTCCGGCGGGTGTCACTTCCTGGCCGCGTCGGATCCCCCGCTGACGGATTCCTGGTAGGCATCCGCGTAGGTGGGAGAGTCCTTGATCAGGTCGTCGCAGAAGGCGGCGACGTCGGTGCCGATGAGTTCCAGAACTCCCTTGCCCGCGGCGACGCCCTCCTCGAAGAAGTCAACGATTCCAGGGAGGAGAGGTCCGTCGGACAGGCTGACCGGGCCGACCTTGAACAGGTACTTCTGCATCTCCTTGTAGACGATCTGGTAGTCCGGCGGGAGTGCCTTGACCCGGGCCAGGTGCGCCCGCCACTGCTTCTTGCCTTCGATGATGTCTTGGATGCTCACGTCAGCCTCCCAGCCGGCTCAGTTTCCTCGCGACGTTCCTGTTCAACTGCTCGCGCCACCGGTCGCGATAAGTCCGGGCCCCTGCTCCGCCGGCCAGCGCCGTGCAGAATCCCCGGACGTCGTCGCCGAGCACCTCGTGGACGCTCTGCCCGTCCGCTGCCGACACTTCGAGCAGCCCCAGGGCGGAGTCGAGGATCGGCATCAGATTGCGGCCGGTGAAGTCCCCGTAGGGGAAGAGGTGGGCGACGATCTGTCCCCACGCCACCCGGTAGTCGTCAGGCAGGGTCTCGACCCGGGCTTCGAACGCCTTCCATTCCCTGGTGAGATCGCTGCCCGTGACCTTCTCCCAGAAGTTCATCTCCCGCCTTCCTTGAGCCTGTTGATGCGCGATGAGAGGTACTGCCATTTCGCCCAGAACTTCGCGAGTTCCTCGCGTCCGGCGTCGTTGAGCGCGTAGAACTTGCGCGGCGGACCGACCCCGGACGGCCGTTTCGTCACTTGGACGAGCCCGTTCCTCTCCAGCCGCAGCAAGATGGTGTACACCGTCCCCTCGATGACGTCGGTGAAGCCGAGCTCGTTCAGCCGGCGGGTGATGGCGTACCCGTAGGTTTCCTCGCTGCCGATGATTTCGAGCACGCACCCTTCGAGCGTGCCCTTCAACATCTCCGTCAGGTCGTCCATCGCGGGTGCTCCTCAGCCCTGTCGGTACTACGTGGCACCGAGTACTGCTATACGGTATCACCGAGTAGTGGAACGGCAACGTCTCCGGTGGACGCAATCCCGGGCCGATTCGCTCGGCGAGGGACCGGGTTCGGTCGAACGCGGCAACCCGGTCATCGGTTGAGCGCGCCGAGTGTCGAGCGTCCAGCGACAGGATCTGGGAGGCCGGCCAGGTGCGGGCCAGTGTGGACTTGCCCGCGCCGGAGGCGCCGATCAGCACGATCAGCCGTTCTCCTCGCCGTCGCGGTCCGGCTCGATCTGCTCCGCCCGACGCGCTGCGGTGCTGACCACCTGCGCGAGCATCGGGAAGAGGCCACCGGGAACGTCGACGCCCTTCCTGGAGCTCGCGCAGGATCGCGGCAAGCTCGCGGGCGTCAACGTCATCGGCGTTCAGGTCGTCCTGGACCTGCTGAAGGGCGGGCAGGGTAATGCCGAGCGAGGCACGCACCCGGTCCACAGACGGCTACGGGCGCGGCCGGCCACGGATGGTCGCTTTGGTGATGGCGACCAGAGCCGCGACCGCTTCCCAGCCGTGGTGCCAGGCGGAGTCGAGGTGGAGGGCGCCGTTCATGCCGAAGTCGGCGAGCCCGTGGAAGCCCGCCCTTGCCAGTCTTGGCGGCGATCTACTCCAGCAAACCCTGGGTCCTGCTCTCCACCGACCAAGCCCCCGCCGACTGGGGCGAAGCCGTCGACTACCCCAGGCACATTTGCCACAGCCTGCGCTCCTTCCTTCCCACCGCCGTTGTCGGCCGGTACTACGGCGAAGCGCGGACCCTGCTCAACGGCGGGTGCTCGCGCACTCGCGCCCCGCTCACCGGGAGTGCTGTCACGAGGCCCGGCGCAAGGGCACGACGGTGGCCGGCCCGATGGATCCGGGCCCGAACTTCTTCCGGATCCGGTCCATGGCCTGCTCGGCGACGAGGCGGGACTCGCGGGCGCCGTCCAGGCTCATCTGCTCGGCGACCTGACCGGCGTCAATGAGGTCCTCGGCCCTCAAGCCGATCCCGGTCAGGCGGGCGCGTTGCAGGCCGGCGGCGTCCATCAGCTGGTACGCGAGTGTGCGCAGGTCGTCCTCGTGGGCGGAAGGTTCGGGCAGGCGGCGGGTCTTCTCCCAGGCGGTGCCGCCCGCGAAGCGCAGGGTCAGGGTGAGCGCGCGGGCGGCCTGACCCCGGCGGCGGAGCTGGAGGCCGAGCTGGACGACGAGATCGAGCAGGGTGGCCCGGACCACGGCGCCGTCCAGGGTGTGGCTCGTGAAGCGGTGGCGTACGGCAGCGGAGGCCGGCAGGTTCCGGGGGACGACGGGGCGGGGGTCGATGCCGCGGGCGCGGTCGGCGGCGAGCCGGCCGGCCTTCTTGCCCAGCAGACGTTGCACGGTGACCGGGGACACGGCGGCGAGCAGTCCGACTGTGTGGATGCCGTAGTCGCGGAGCACGGCGGCCTGGCGCGGCCCGATCCCGTGCAGATCGTCCACGGGCAGCGGGGCGAGCCAGTCGGCGACCTGGTCCGGGGCGATGGCGAGGGCACCGCCGGGACCGGTGACCTGGGCGGAGGCGGTGGCCGCGACAGTGATCGTGGGCCCTATGCCGACCCGGACGTCGACCCCGAGGTGCGAGATGGTCCGCACGCGCAGGATCTCGCCCAGGTGAGCCACGTCAGTGCCGTGGTAGCGCAGGGCGCCTTTCAGCTCGACCAGGGCCGCGGACGGCGGCAGTGCCTGCACCACCGGGGACAGGCCGGCCAGCAGCTCCAGCACTCGCCGGTAGATCTCCTCCGGCAGCCGGTCCGGGCAGCGCACATGCATCACCGTCGCCCGCGCAGTCGCAACCGGCTTCTCGACGTCGTTCACGGTCCTCACCTCCCACCCCTCACGTTATCGAACAGAAAATCGAACACGCGAGTCGGGGCGGAGACGATCATGGAAGTAGAACCGAGAAATGTTGTTCGACGGCGCGCCGCCGGCCCCGGAGCGGCTGCGCACTCTGTGGGTGTGGCATGCGATGCGGCCGGCGCGCGAGGCCGGCACCGCCGGACTGGATCGTCGAACTCGGTATCCGGGCCGACCGGCCGCTCGTGCGGGCCCACCCCGAGCACCTGCTACATGGCGGGCAAACGACACCCGGCCCGTCAGCCCGGAAGAGGCCCGGCGACTGCTGACCGACGACACCAGCGCGTGCAGCCACTGCCGCCCCGGCACCGCTCCCCGCATCGTCAAGAGAGCCTCGCATCCACCGGGGATGCGAGGCGGTCGAGCGTCTGCCGCTGTGGGTGTGGGGGCTCACTTCACCTTGACCGCCACGGTGGGCGAGTAGACCTTCTCGGAGCCGCTCACGCCCGCGATCCGCAGATGCTCGGCGCCCTTGGTGTTGAGCTTGGCGATCAGGGCGTACGAATTGCCCTTTTTGACCTTGGCGGTCGCCCTGAGCGGGATCCACTTGCCGGACTTCTCGTGCTGGAGCACGAGCGGGGAACCGACCTTCAGGCCCTTGGTACGGCCGGTGAACGTCACCTTGTCCCTGGCCTTCACCTCGGTCTTGTCGGCCTTCACGGTGATCGAGGCCATGGTGCTGGGGGACGGGCTCGCGGCCAGGGCTCCGCTCGTCCCGCCGGAGAGCAGCGCCACGGAGAGAGCACCGGCGCCGAACGTACGAAGGCGGTGGTGACGCAGTACGGAGGTCATGTGTGTCTCCCGTCCTGTCGCTCAACGGACCCTCCCAGGCTGGCGCTGGGACGCCACTCCCGCCACTCCAAGCCGCCATCGCCACAGCGGCCACTGCTGCCACATCAGCCACATGACCTGGCCTTTCATCGGGCTGGCCGCTCCCCGAAACCCGGCGGCCGACAACGTAGGACCGTCCGACCGACCACCGCGGTTGTTTGCTGCTGATCTCACACCGCTACCGGGTGGCCGCCTCGATGCCGCGCCGCCAGTTCGGGAGAGAGCTGCGGGCAGCGGCGGATGCGGCGCTGCTGGAGCGGGAACCGGCCGCGAGCGCTCAGGACGTCGCCGCGCGGCTGGGATATCCGCTCCCCGCGGCGCGCGCTGCCTTGGCGACCGCGCCCACCGGAGCCCGTGACCGGGAAGGGTCCGGTACAGGGCTTGACGTCATATGAGTTGGCGGCCGGCGACGTCGCCGTCCGGGTCGTCGGCGAGTTGGATGGTCGCGGTGATGCGCTTGCCCATCGGCTCCCGGTGAACACAGAAGGTCTGGGAGGCCGCCATCACGATTTCCAGGCCGTGCTGACCGATCCGGTCCGGGTCGGCCGAGCTCACCGACGGCAGCGTCGTACTGCTGTCCCACACGCTCACCTCCACGGCGCCCCCGCTGACCTCCAGGTCGAGCAGGCAGGGGCCAGGCGCGTATTTGCGGGCGTTGGTCACCAGCTCGCTCACGACGAGCTGGACCATCCCCATCGCACGAGCCGACACCGGTAGACCATGTACGGCCTGCAACGAGGTGAGGAAGTCGCGAGCCATGCTGCGAGCTTCGGCGATCTCGGCGCTGCCCTCGAACGCGACGGAGACTGCCATTCGACGGTCGGCAGGCGGGCCCTGGCCCTGATTTCGGGCAGTACGGGGCACAGATCGCCTCACTTTCGAAGCGCAACTAGTTACCCCACCACTGGTGCCCCGAAAGTCCGGCGCAACCCGTATCAGATCACTACATGGCGCCCGGCCCTGTGGATGCCCCGGCTGTCGCACCGGGATCGCGAGGACGGCTGGGTGGAGCAGTTCGGCTTCGCGGAGGATGACTTCGGCGGCGTCGCGGCCGTCGCCAGGAGTGCAGGGCGCGGCTCTTGCGCCTTGCACTCCCCCAGGAATGCCGCCCCTGGCAAGTTCCCGGCACCGCACCCCGCCGCAGCGGCTGGATCCTCGCTCGATGAGCCTCAGGAGCCGATCGCGTAGCTTTCAGTCTCGTCGTAGTCGTCGTAGTTCCAGCCGTCGAATAGGCCGCTGTTGACGCCGACATCGAAGGCATCTGCCTCCGCCATACCGCACCGCCCCGTGCGCCACCCTCCCGCGCTCCCTTCTTTGGGTGAGAAGCGATCGGGTCGGTCATCAACTGCGCCTCCTACAACGGCTAACACAACGCCGTTAGTAGACCGAAGGCCCCCGTTCCTTGCGGGGTGATGGACGCCTTCGGAGCCCGGCATCACTGCTTGGCCGGCGGCTCCTCAGCCCCCCTCGCCGTCGAACTCCCGGTGTTCCTCCACCAACTCCTCTATCTCGCGGGGGACCTCGTACAGAGCCTTGAGGACCAGACCCCACGCCCGGTCCCGCAGTTCCTCCGGTACCTCGTCTTCGATCTTGTCGGCGAGCCTGCCGATCTCGTACCGGGCGTCATCCTCTGTGCCCGTGGTCGGCACGGTCACCACCGCCCACAGGAACCGACCCACCCCAGCCGCCACCCGGCCTATACCGCCGAGCATCGGACCCACGTCCATCTGTACGTCCCCCTGGTAGTTGGTGTCCTGCCACAACGAGGCCGATACCAGTATGCGGGGGCGGGCCACCGAGTCGATCCAGACCGGCTGTTGGCCGACGGAGCGACCGGCCTCTGGCCGCCGTCACTCCGGACACCGCTCGGCCACAACTGGCCGGCCACGCCGAACAGCTCGGCGCCGCCGGCCCGGACGCCCTGGAAACCCTGCTGCGCCCGGCCTTGACTGGCGCCCCCTACCACCACCGATGTGCGGGGCGTGGCCGGTCCAGGCGATAGGCATGCCGGCCCGGGCGGAGATGCGGTTGATGGCGCGGGTGACGGGGTCCGGTCCCATGCCGCCGGTGATGTGGCCGCAGCGGTCGATGCCGACGAAGGCGGGGGTGGACGGGTCGGCCCAGCGCGGGCCGTGCTCGGCGATCAGGCGCTCGCGGTAGGCGGTCCAGGCGCGCACCGGGCAGTTCTCGGGATCGCCGGCGTAGCGGATCCTGGCGTCGCGCAACGAGTGCTTCGTCTTGCCGGTGAGCATGGCGATGACCAGGCCGCGCGGGTTCAGGGTGGCGTCGTCGGCGAGCAGCCCGGCGGGGATCCTGGCTGCGGGCGGCGTAGGGAGGCCGGTCAGGACCAGAGCCTTGTCCCGGTCGCCGGTGAGGGTGTCGGGGCATGCACGGGTGACGGCGCGCAGCCCGTCGATGTCGGCGCCGACCGCCTGCCCGCGGCCCCGCCGCTCCTGGCCTGCACGAGCCTGGCCGCCAGGCCCCTCGTCGAGCGCGGCGCGGGCCTCGGCCTGGTGGTCGCCGGAGACCTCACGCCGCGCCCGCGCAGCCCGACGACGACGGCGGCCAGATGCGTGGACGCCGAACTTGGGGCGTAACCGGTGCCGTACCGCCGACCCTCGCGCAGCATCCAGGTCACGGACGCCACCATGGCGCCCCAGGAGCCCTCCAGTTCAGGCAGGCCGGTGGATCGGCTGAATCGGGCAGCCGCGCGGGCCGCATCGCGGCGGGCCTGCTCCCCCGCTGGCCTACTCCCCGCGGGCCTGCTCCCGACGCCGCACGAAGTCCTCCGCCTCGGTGGCCGCCTGCTCGCGCAGCCGCTCCTCAAGACGAGACTGCGGGTGTGTGATCCCCTCGCTCGCGCCCCCGTGCGGCCGATGCCCGTCCCGTCCCGTCCGGTCGGACGGACGGACGCGGATCAGCGCAGTCCGGCGAAGAGGTCGTTCTCGGGTATGGCCGCGCCGGTGGTGTCCTGGACACGCAGGAAGGTCTCGATGCCCATCAATTCGCCGAACCTCTCCTTCCCCATCTTGAGGAAGAAGATGTTGTCGCCCTGACTGGCGTGCGCGGCCAACGCGTCAAACTTCTGCCCGCTGAACCCGGTCGTGTCCACCCACGTAGTGATCTCATCGTCGGGGAGGCCGATCTCGGCCATCGCGGCGGCCTCGGCAGGATCCGGCTCCGGCATGTCGTCATCGAACTCGCGCATGACCTCGCCGAACCGCTGCATCATCGAACGAGGCATCGTGGTCCAGTACACCTTCGGTGCCAGCGTGGTCATCTCCAGCGCCGCCATCGTGATGCGGTGGGCCTGGATGTGGTCGGGGTGACCGTAGAAGCCGTTCTCGTCATAGGTGACGACCACATCAGGTCGGTAGTGCCGCATGAGTTCCGCGAGCCGGGCCGCGCCTTCCTGCACGGGAGTCTGCCAGAAGGATCCGGGGGCGTCGTTGCTCGGCCAGCCCATCATCCCGGAGTCGGCGTAATCCAACATCTCCAGATCGCTGACCTTCAAGACGGCACAGCTCGCCGCGAGTTCTTGACGGCGCATCAAGGCGACCGCCGCCGGATCGTGCCCGGGATCGCCGGGCTTGACACCCCCCGGTCCGTCACCGCAACGGCCGTCGGTACACGTCACGAGAACCGTGCGGATGCCTTCCGCCGCGTACCGCGCGAGGATCCCTCCGGTTCCGGTCGCCTCGTCGTCGGGGTGGGCGTGCACTGCCATGAGTGTCAAGGGCCGGTCAGTCATGAAGCGATCCTCCTGGAGAAATACGTCTTGCTCTGTGTGTGCGGCCGGCGTACCACGATCGTGGCGCCCGCATCCTGGTGGGGCGGACGACCTTGTGGTCTCCGTGTTCCCCGCCCGTGCGGCGCCGGTCCCTCGATCGATGCAACCGTGCCGGCCGGACCGGCTGTTCCCGGCACGGCCGCTCGTCCTTCCAGACGTCGGCGTTCAACGCGAACAACGTACAGGCATGACCCGCAGGTCTCAGCGCCACGCCGGTTCCGGCATCCATCCGGCACCAGCCGTGATACTCCGACGTGACGTTTGAGACCTGGCAAAGGCGGCGTCACGTCCGCGTCCTCTCGACGAAGTGGGAGTGGTGGGACGGGGAGTAGACGGTGGTGATGGCGGCGGCGGTTGGGCCGTCGCGGTGCTTCGCCACGATCAGGTCGGCTTCGTCGGCGCGGGGGGGGCTTTATCGTGGACGTCATCACGGTGGATGAGGATGACGGCGTCCGCGTTGTCCTCGACGAGCGCGCCGGAGTCTCGTGAGTCGTTGAGCATGGGTCTTGTTTCGGCGCGCGGCGCGCTGTTCTGCGACCCGGTCGAGGGTGGAGATGGCGATGACCGGAATCTGCGGCTCTTGCGTCACCGGCCTGGCCCGTGCGTGATGACGAAGGCCAGCGCGCCACAGTGGCCTTCTGCGGCAGGATGAATTTTGGTAGCCGGGGCGAATTCCGCTCGGTGATTCCGTGGCCCGTCCTCAGGTCCGCCATGCCCTGCTGCGGCCCCTCCTCGACGAGCCACCGGTGCAGATCGGCATCAGTGAATCAGTGGGGGCCACGGAGCTGCTGGCGATCCTGGTGCGACTCGTCCGCGATCCCCGGCTCCAGCAGGCGGTCCCGGTCACCATCGGGACGTAACGGAGTACTGGCGGGGCGTCGCGGAAGCGGTGCTGCGAGCACCATGGAGTTCCGCCACTCGGCAGGGGAGACGCCGTAGGTGGCGCGGAACACCCGGCTGAAGTGCGAGGGGCTCGTGAATCCCCAGCGGTGGGCCACTGCGCCGATCGTGAGCTCCGCTGACCGGCGGGCCAGGTCGCGTCGGGAGTGTTCCAGTCTGCGCTTCTGTATCCACCGGCTGACGGTGATGTTCTCCAGCTCGAAGAGTTTGTGCAGATAGCGGACGGAGATGTGGTGGGCCCGGGCGATGGTGTCCGGCGTCAGGTCCCGGTCCGACAGGTGCTGATCGATGTATGCACGGATGCGTAGCAGCAACATCCGGGCGGCAGTTGGGGTGTCCGTGCCGGGTCTGCCGAGTCGCTCCTCGGCCAGGGTCTGCACCATGTCCACGACGTTGCGAGCGATCGATTCGCCCGTCCGCTGCGGGTACGTCGCGGCGGTCTCCACGAGCCGGGACAGCCACGGCGTCAGCAACGTGCCGAGCGGCGACTCGCGGCCGAGCGGCGCGGCCGTGATCTGTCGCAGGTCGGACTCGTCCAGATCCAGGACGTGCCGTGGCAGGACGAGGGACTTCGTCTGAACGGTTCGGGGAAGGTTAGTCGTAGGGGGCTCGCCCTGTCATAGACGAAGAGAGCTCCTGACCGCACGTGCACGTCGCGCTTGTCCTGCTCGACCCGGGCGTTCCCCCTGCTGAGCAGCATCACGACGACGTGGTTGTCGTTGGTGCTCCCAGCGATGAGGCGTCGGGTGCGGAGGCTCTGCATAGGGTCGCCCTCCACAGTGATACCCCGGATGCGGCCCAGCGGTGACGTACGGACCGTGCCGGAATACACCTCTTCAGGAACGCTGATGTCAACCGCTCCGAAGGTTCGGGACAGCGCCTCCCGCCAGTACAGCCGTCGGCGGTGGGCCGGCACCGAGTCCGTGGTGTGGAGAGTGGTTGATGAGTCCGGCGCGCTCCGCGAGCTGTCCGACGAGGTGGTCCCTCGAAGGCTCAATGCCCTCCACTTGGCAGCGCCTCGTCGGCCACATGCTCCGCCCCTACGCCGCTTCCGAAGCCCCGCTCCCCCGCTGCCACATCGGCTCCCGGCCAGGGCCTCGATCTTGGCCCGGTTGCGGGCGATCAGTGCGACGTCGTAGCCGTGGGTACCGAACGTGCGCGCGATGGCGAGGCCGAGCTGGGGGCCGGCGCCGACGATGGCGATGGCGGGCCCTGTATGAGCGAGCCGTGTCCACCGCTCAGACGGATCATCGCAAGGTCCGCTCGTCCTGGCGTTGCAGGAGGGGCTTTACTGTGGCGGCTTGCGCGAGACGGCTGGATCGTCACCGCCGTTGTGCCCGCCGCCTGGGACGCACTCTGCGAGATGTCGGGGCGCGGCAACGGGACCCTGCCGACCCCGGAAGCCGCCATCGAACACATGCGAATCTGGCAGAGCCACGTGTGCGGAGCACATCGCTACGGAGCTGATGCTGAGCGTTGCCGTGCCCACGCCGGATCCGCGGGCGGGCTGCGCGGGCGAGCCCAAGTGGGTCCTGACGTGCAGGCGGTGGCCGATTTGGTGTCGGCCACCGCCTGGCGGAAGGGATGCCGGTTCGGCTGACCGGAGAGTGGCGTGGTGTCAGCCGGTCGGGCCGCCCGCGACCCACTGCTGCCACGGCATGTTCCAGTCGCTGAGGCCGTTGTCCGGCGCCAACTTGGTGTTGTCGTCGGAGTTCTTGACGACCACGACGTCGCCGAGCATCGACTGGTCGAAGAACCACGCGGCGGGCTGCTTGCCGTCGTCGCCGCCCCGGACGTCCTTCAGGCCCACGCAACCGTGGCTGGTGTTCACCTTGCCGAAGATCGAGTCGGCAGCCCAGTAGTTGCCGTGGATGAACGTGCCCGAGTCGGTCAGGCGCATGGCGTGCGGGACGGCCTTGATGTCGTACGAGGGCTTGCCGTCCTTCTCGGTGAGGCCGACGCTCGCACCGTTCATGTGGACGTGCGCGAACTTCTCGGAGATCACCATCTGGCCGTTGTACGTCGGGTGCTCGGGGCTGCCGGACGAGATCGGGATGGTCTTGATCGTCTTGCCGTCCCGTACGACGGTCATCTGCTTGGTCTTGGCGTCGACGGTGCTGATCTGGCTCCGGCCGATCTTGAACGTGACCGTCTTCTGGATGCCGTCGCGGCTGAGCGTGACGGTGACGGTGGAGCCGGACTTCCAGTACTTCTCGGGGCGGAAGTCCAGGCGGTGGTCGTTCAGCCAGTGACCGACGACCTGCTGGCCGCTGCTGGAGCTGACCTGGATCTCCGACTCCACGGTGGCCTTGTCGTCGATCGCCTTGTCGAACGTGACCGTCACCGGCATGCCCACGCCGACGGTCGAGCCGTCCGCGGGGGAGACGTGCCCGATGAAGTCGTTGGCCGGGGAAACCGTGGTGATCGTGGCGTTGCCGGTGGCGGAGCGCCCCTTGGCGTCCTCGGCCTCCGCGGTGATCTGGTACTTGGTGGCACGCTCCAGTCGGCCGTTCGGCTTCCAGGAAGTGCCGTCCGCGGCCAGTGTGCCCGGGACCTCGGCTCCGGTCGCGACGGCGGTCATGGTCACCTTGGTGAGCTTGCCCTTGCCGACGGCCACACCGACCGGCCCGTCGATCCCGACGTTGTAGGCGCCTTGCCCGGGCGTGATCTCTATTCGGACGTCGGAAGCCTCCTGGGTGCCTGGCTGACTTGCCCGTGCCTGCGGTGTCGGGGGGGTCCCGGCATCGTTGCCGCCGGTGGCAGCGTTGCTCGTACCGCCGAGGGCCGTGATGGCGAGTACGCCGCCGAGTACGCCGGTCGTAGCCACCAGCCCGGTGCGACGTGTGAACAGCGTGATCAAGCGTTTCTCCATGTCACTGGTCTTTGCATCCCTGCGCTGATCGCCGAAGGAGTGCAACCAGCCATGACATCACTTATAGGCACACCTCTCGCCAAATTGGGCAAATTGTGTTGAAGGCCACGCACTGTCGAGCGCGCCGCCGAGGGCATGGACCTGGAGCTCGGGCCGGGAGCCTTGGAGCTGGGCCTGGGAGCCGATGCCGGTCCGCAGACGGATCCCGACCCGCCCGGATGCAGGCAGAACTCGCCCCGGGCCCGGCCCGGACCACCGCGGTGGCGATCCCGACCCGCTTGTACGGGTAGAGCACGACCATCGCCACGGCCCCCATTCGGCGCCGGCCGACGTTCGCCCTTCACCGCGCCCTGGAGCTCGTCGGGTTCTGCACGCAGGGGAACGATCCTCACTCCGCAATCGTCTACAGTTCTGTAGACCGTCTTCTTGATCACAGACGGTCCGGGCGCCGTGCATCCGGTCGCCCGCACAGAAAGGGACTCCTGCCGATGACCACACCCCTCGCAGCTCGCGGTGAACCCTCTCAGCGCGCAGTCGCCGCCGACCGCCTTCGGCGCCCCTGGCCTCGGCGCGGTGACGTTCGCCGGGACAGGGCTGCTGGTCGGCCACTTCCTGCCGGGCGACTCCCTTCTGTTCACGGCGGGCCTTCTGCGCACCGGCACCAGGCAGCACGGGGTGAAGCCGTCGCTCGGGCCACTGCCGGCCGCCACGGCGGTCGGTGCGCCGGCCGGTGCCCCGTGTGGCTGTCTGATCGGGCGCCGGGTGGGCGGGGCCCTGCCGGCCCGCGGCCGGTCGGCCCCGCTGCGGGAAGGAGCGCGGAGAGCGGAGGAACCGCTCGCGCGCTACGGCCACGCGAAGACGAACGTGCCGGCGCGATGCGTGCCGGTGGCGCGTACCGTGCTCTCCCGCTCGCGGGGGTCCTGGCGGTGCCCGGCCGGATGGTCACTCTGCCGGAGGTGGCCGGCGGCCTGGTGTGCAGCGTCGGCCTGGCCCTGGCGGGGTTCGCGCTGGGTTCGCCGATTCCCGACGTGGACCGCTGGCTGCTGCCTCTGGTCGGGCTGATCGTGACGGTGTCGCTGATTCCGCTCGCCGCGTCGCCGTACCGCGGCGGCAGGCGTACGAAGGCCGAGGAGGTCCGCGGATGATGCTCGCGTTCGGCGGGGCGTCGATCGACGGCTCCGTCTACCAGGACGTGGTGGACCTCGCCCGGCACTCGCCGGGCTGGCTGGACACCACGATCAAGGTGTGGTCGACATACGGGCTGGCGGTGTTCGCCCTACTCATGGCTCTGGGCTGGTGGCGGGCGCGACGCGCGAATGCGGCGGCGGCGATGACGGCGCTGGCGGTTCCGGTGGTCGTGCTCCTGGCGTACGGGGTGGATGCCGTCCTGAAGCTGCTGGTCCGAGAGGACCGGCCGTGCCGCGGCCTGCCGGTGCGGACGCTGGAGGCGTGTCCGGCGCAGGGTGACTGGTCGTTCCCCAGCAACCACGCGGCGATCGCCGCCGCGGCGGCGGTGGCGCTGCTGTTCGTGTCGCGGCGGCTGGGTGCGGTCGCCTGTGTGGCGGCGATCGCCATGGCGGCGTCCCGGGTCTGGGTCGGCGTGCACTATCCGCACGACGTGCTGGTCGGGCTGGTCCTGGGCGGGCTTGTCGCACTGGCGTCGCTCCTGGTGCTCCAGCGCCGGTCGACGGGGCTGGCCCGACGGCTGACGGCGGCCGGGCCCCTGCGACTGCTGCTGTCCGGCTCATGAACCGCAGGGGCACCGCCGACCTGGCGGGCAGCGTCGGCTTGGGCGCGTGGGCGGCGTTCAGCGTCCTGACGCTGGTCGTCATCGGCCGGGCCGGCGCACCGCTGTGGCTGGACGACACTTTCCTCACATGGTCCGTCGGCCACCGCCCGGAGGCGGTCGTGGCACTGGCCCGCGCGGTGACCGCCACGGGCACCGGCCTCGTCCCCTACGTCCTCGCCGCGCTGGCCGGCGCCGTCGCGGGCCGCACGGCGCGGTCCCGGCTGCTCGCCACCGCCGTCTGCCTCGCCTGCCTCGGTCTGGGACAGCTACTGCGCTACGGCGTGATGGAACTGGTCCACCGACCGCGCCCTCCGCAGGCCGACTGGCGGGCACACGCGAGCGGCTGGGCGTTCCCCTCCGGTCACACCACCACGGCCGCCCTGGCCGCGGGTCTGCTGGCCGTCGCACTCACCCTGCGCGCGCCGCGCGGTGGCACGGCTCTGCGGATCGCGGTGTGCGGCTGGGGCCTGTCGGTCGGGCTGACCCGGGGCTACCTCGGCGTGCACTGGTTCACGGACGTCCTGGGCGGCTGGCTGTTCGCCGCCGGCTGGCTGGGGACATGCCTGTGCCTCGCCGCGCACCTCCTCCCCGCGTCCTTCCTCACCGAACCGACCGACCCCGCTCACGCTCCGACGGAGGACCATGCGTCCGAGGATCCTGGTCGTCGAGGACGATCACGCCCTGCGTGACGTGCTGCGCCGTGGCCTGTCCGAAGAGGACTTCGAGCCCGTCCTCGCCGCCGACGGTGCCACCGCTCTGCGGCTGGCGACCGGCGGAATCGCGGCGGCCGTGCTGGACGTCGGCCTGCCCGACGCCGACGGACGGGACGTGTGCCAGGCGATGCGTGCCAACGGTTTCGCCGCCCCCGTGATCTTCCTGACCGCCCGGCACCAGCTCACCGACCGTCTGTCCGACTTCGCCGCCGGCGGTGACGTCCACCTGCCCAAACCGTTCCACCTCGTCGAGCTCGCCGCTGTGCTGAGAGCCGCCCTCAGGCGGACGGTCGCCACGATGGCGGTGCCGGCCGGGGATCTGGTCCTGGACGCGGTGGACCACAGCGTGACCGTGCACGGCGTCCGCAGCACCCTGTCCCCCACCGAGTTCCGGCTGCTGGCCACGCTGGTCGCCGCGGACGGCACCCTGGTGCGCCGCCGGGACCTGGTGCGGGCGGGCTGGCCCGAGGGCGCGCAGGTCAGTGACAACACGGTGGACCAGTACCTGAGCCGGCTGCGCCGCAAGCTGCGCGAGGCGGGCAGCAGCCTCACGATCGGTACGGCGCGCGGCATCGGACACCGCCTGTCATGAGCCGCGCCCTCCGCGTCCTCCGCCGCGGTGTCCCACGCACTCTGCGCGGTCGGCTCTCCCTGGTGGCACTGACCACGGCCGCCCTGCTGATGACCATGCTGACCGTGGTGTTCAACGCCGTCATGGACCGGCATCTGGAGCACCAGGCGGACGACGAACTGCGCGACCGGGCGGCGGCGGTGGCCATGACCGTCGATACCAGCGGTCCCCGGGTGCGCGTCCTGGAAACCGTCAACGACGGCCTGCTCGACGCCAACGTGTGGATCTACGCCGGAAACCGCCTGTTGGAGAGGCCGCCGTCCACTTCGCGCGACAGCCCCGTGAGACAGGCCGCCGGCCAGGGTGCCGACGACGCTGATCAGAGCCACGGCCGGCCAGTACACCCCGGCCCGGTACGCCGTCGTGCGGAACTGCACCGCCAACACCACGGCGAGCAGTGCGCTCATCGGCACCGACACACCGGTCAGCCCCATGCCGGCCTTCTCGTTCAGCAGGTCGGCCGCGGTCTCCCCGACCGTCGTGCGCTGGAACAACGTGCCCGAGCTCACCGTCTACTTCTGGATCACCAAGGTGCTGTGGGTGGTCGCGTGGCCCCGTGCGCACCGAACCTCTCGCACCAGCGGCATGGGCACCAAATGTGCGGTCGCCCCCGGTTCACTCCGGCTATGGATGGGAGTACACGAGGGCATCGGGCAACGGGACCCGCTGGCGCCAGTGTGAGCACAGGGTGTCGTTGAGGGCTCGTTCCTCGCGCGGGGTGTTCGGGCGAGGCAGGCAGAGCTTGTCGTACAGGGCGAAGCGGTGAGTGTCGATGGCCGCGTCGAGGGAGGCACCGTAAGCCATGGCGGCTTGAACGGCGCCACGGTACGACAGCCGGGACAGAACAGCCGGCATCAGGGCGAGCAGGAGCCACCATCCTGACTGCCACAGCAGGCCGGCAGCGGTCACCGCGGTGACGGCGGCCATGACGGAGAAGCGGCACGCGGCGTCCATGGCGTCGCGATGGGTGTCCACGGCCTCCTTGTGCATCCCCTCGACGAGCGGGTAGAGCCGCGGCCAGGTGACCACCACATCCAGCCCGTGGCTGAACCCGGCGTAATGCTCCATGGCGGCGAGGGCATTGCCAAGGGAGGTGGGGGCGGGGGTGAGTTCGGCCGGGGGGTACAGCGTGCTCCACCGGGCGTACGCGGCGCCCGCGCGGTTCACCTCTGCCGGCGACGGCGGATCACCGACCGCGACCATACGGCTCCCGAGCCTTCGACGCAGGGATGTCTGGCGGTGGACCGCGAGTCGGCGCAGCGGACTGAGCAGCGTTGGCCACTCGCCTTCCAGGAGGCGGACCAGGCGCAGTTGCAACGGGTGACTGACGACAGCGACCAAAGTGGCCACCAGCCAGAGGCCCAGGATCTCACCGACACCGAGCTTCGCGGCCGTCTCCCAGGCCCGGTCGAAGTCCGGTGCCGTCCCCGGTACGCCGGCCCAGAGGAGTACCAGGAGGAACAGGGCGCATCCGATCGTCGGCAGGTACGAGACGAGCAGGAATCGTTTGCCGAGCACACCGCCGGCGGCGCCCACCAGGGCCGAGAGCTTCATGAGTCCTCGCTTGTGGGGTTGCCGCAGGTGGGGCAAGCGGGTGGAGTGGGAGCGGGGCTGTAGACCGTGTGGAGGCACTGGGCACAGGAGTAACGGAAGGCTTTGTAGTGCCGTGAGGCTCCTGGCAAGAGCGACCGGTCGCCGTCGCCGCGGGACCAGGAACCGTCACGTTCCTGGTCGGTTTCCTGGACTTCCTCCGGCGGATAGTCCGTATGCGTGGCCACACCGATCCGGGAGTCGCCCACGTAGACCGTGAGCGAGGTGAGCGTGGGAAAGGCGTCAAATATGGCCTGAAGTTGCCCTGCGGCATGCTGGACGCGCTCAGTTGCCGTGCGCAAGCTGGGATCCTCGCTGAGGGTCGCTACGGGAGCACCGTGAGGCTGGGAATCCATGGTGCTGACGAGATGGCGGTAAGTCCGCTGAGTCCTGCTCACGTCTGGCACGCTTGCTCCAACCGGGGGGAACGGATCGATGTCGGACGCGATGGTAACCGCTCTTTCGGACCGGTTGGAGGTCTACGAGCAGAGCCAGGACCGTACGCTGCTCGACGCCCCCGAAGCGCTCGTCGAGTCTTTGGGCGTGATGCGCACGGTGGCCGCCCGCCTCGGGCAGGGATCGCTCGATGTCGGTGCGCTGCTGAACGTCTGCTGGCTCCACTACTATCGCGGCGCGACCGGCCGCCACATCAATCTCTCCAGTAGTGACCTGCCCGTCGCGGGCCTCTTGTCCATCTTCCTGGAGGAGTACCTGCCAGGCCATGCCGCAGGCCTTCCCCCAGTGGGCGCGGGGCAGATCACAGCGGAAGGCTGGTGCGGGCTTCTCTCAGTCAACGCGCACCACCTGGCTCATGATCCGGCGTTTTCAGCAGTAGTCCACGAAGTGCTGATGTTGATCGGCAAGGGAACCGGCGATCGTGCGCTGCGGCGCCGCGTGCAGGCAACGGCTGGACACCTGCTCTTCGACCGGTACAAGTCCAGTGATGACCTCGGTTATCTGGTGACCGCCGTCGAGTGTCTTCGGGATGCGGCCGATCCCGTCGTCGAGGACGATGCGGACCCGGGCCCGGATCCGACCGTCATCGATGGTCTCGGCACCACGACTTACTTCCTGTACGAGGCCACGGACGACGTGGACCTGCTGGTGGAGTCGGTGAACAGCCATGCACGCGCTCTTACCGCCGAGCCCGAGAACGGACCCCGGCGTCTGGGCTTCCTGGACAATCTGGGCGCCTCCCTACATGCCCTGGCGCTGGTTCGCCGTGACCCGGCCTTGTTGTGGCAGGCCGTCGACCGCTTCATGGAGGTGGCCGGGCTGCACAGCACGGACTCCGATCGCTGGCAGGCCATCGACAAAGTGTGGCGGACCCTGGAGATCACATGCCGCGTCTGCCGCACCCCTGCTGATCTGGAGACGGCCATCGGCAAGGGGAACGCCCTGCTCGAACAGCACGGCGACCGCGATCCCAGACACGGGCATCATCTGTCCATCCAGTCCGCGCTGTTGCACGCCCGCGTCACACTCAAGGCCGTCCCCGAAATACTTGACCAGCATGTGAGGATCGCCCGTCGCGCCGCGGAGGCGTTCCCCATGGGAGACCCTGTTCGCCCGCGCATGCGCGCCGATCTCGGCGTCGCACTCGCCACACGGTTCGAGCACTGCGGAGATCCGGAAGACCGAGCAGAAGCCCTCGCACTGCTGCGCTCCGCCGCAACGGATCTGCCCGATGAACCAGCCGTTCAGCACAATCTTCAGGAACTCGAATCGGCTGTCGTCCGCCGGGCCGAATCTCTCGCGCAGGCAAGGTCCCTCGACCAGATCGGCATGGCCGCGAAGACCGCTGCCGGTCTGGGGGACGCGTACGTCATGTTCACCAATCCGATGTTCCTGTCCGAGGCCATCCGCCTGGCGGAGGACGCGGTGAAGACGATCGGGCCGGAGCACAGCCTGTACGGCGAACTCAATCGGCTACTCGCTCATCTGTGGGAGCACGAGGCCCAGCGATCGGGTGTGGCCGCGGATTTGGATCGTGCCATCGCCTACGCCGGAACCGGCGCCGCGGAGTCCCAGGCCGGCACGCCCGGGCGAGCAGAGCTTGATTCACGCCTGGCACAACTGCTCCGGCTGCGTTTCGAACAGCGCGGTGACTTGGCTGACCTCCAGGAAGCCGTCCGACGGGGCAACGCTGCCGTGAGGGATCTCCGTGACAGCCATGAGCGAGCTATTGCGCTCAACAGGCTGGGGCTGTCCCTTGGCCGCCGGTATGAACACAACCGGGACCTGGTGGATATGCAGGAGTGCATCGACGTGTATCTCGAAGCTGTCGACCTGTCCGTGGACCACCCCCAGCTGCGTGCCTCTGTGCTCAACAATCTGGGAGGCGCCTACTCGCATCGGTTCCGGCGTCATCAGATCCGTGCCGACCTGGAACGGGCCATCGAATGCTGGCGCGAGTGCGCCCGGTTGACTCATCCGGAACACGCGAACGCGGCGACGCGTTGGGACAACCTCGCGAGGGCTCTGGGCAACATGTACGGACTCGACCGCGATCCCGCTCACTTGACGGAGGCGTTGGCGTACGCGGACCGGGCTGTCGCGGCGACTCCCCTGCACCACATCGAGCGGGGCCGCCGACTGACGACCCTCAGCAATGTGCTGGTCGAGCGCTACCGCGTTACCGGTGATCCTGCGGATCTCAGCCGTGCCGTCACCCAGGCCAGGGCGGCTGTCCGCACTCCCTCGGCGGATCAGGCCCATCGGGCCGAGTACCTCAACAACCTCGGCGGTGTGCTGTTGACGGCGGGCTCGCTGCGGTCGCGTGAGGTCTCCGTCGGCGAGGTGCTCGCCGTATTCGACGAAGCACGACGCCACCAACCGTCGCTGGTCCACCTCCGGGGTATCGCCGCCCGGAAATGGGCTGCGGTCCGTGCGGCGGCAGGCGATGCACACGCTGCGATCGACGGCGCAGAGTTCGCCTTCGACTTGTTGCAGCAGATCGACTGGCACGGCATGACCTTGGCCGACCGGTTGGACGTGATCAGCGACTGGGACGGATTCGCCCGTGAAGTCGCGGTGTGGGCCCTCCGGTTGGACGATCCCGCTCGCGCGGTGGAGTTCCTGGAGCGGGGGCGCGGACTGCTGTGGGGGCAGCTCACCGGCCACGTCAGCGATCTCGAACGGCTGCGGGCCGTGGATGCGAGGCTTGCCGAGGAATTCCTCGCGATCCGGGATGCGGCACGTGAACTGACCGACAGCGCTGTTCCCGACACCGCAAGAGGGGAGCAGCTCGCAGAGGTCAACGCAGAGCATCGGCGGATCGTCTCGCGGATCCGGGCCCTGGACGGTTTCGACGCCTTCCTGGGTCCGCCGTCTCCTGGCCGGCTCACCGCGGCCATGGGAGAGGGCACGGTCGTCATCCTCAACGTGAGCAGAGCGAACTGCGATGCCATCGTGCTCCGTGGCTCCGAGATCCGGGCGGTGCCCCTTGCAGTCCCGGGGGTGGAAGTCGCTGAGCAGGTGCGCCGCTGGACCACCGTCTTGCGGACTGCTCAGGAAGCCCGCCGTGAGCTGAACCGTGCAGCCCTCGGGGGCCGCCAGGCACCCCGGCGGGTGGTCGCCACGTATCGCACGGCAATCGACGAACTGGGCGAACTCCTCGCATGGGGCTGGGACACCCTGACAGGACCAGTACTCAATGCCCTGGGCCACGAGGACCGCTTTCCAGGGAACGCCGAGTGGCCGCGTGTGTGGTGGTGCCCCACAGGTCCGCTCACCGCCTTCCCGCTCGCCGCTACCGGACACCACGACGGCTCCGGTCGGGCTGTCATCGACCGGGTCGTCTCCTCGGAGGCCCCGACCCTTCGCAGTCTTGCCGAGGCCCAGGAGCGGGGAACAGCCCGGAACACACCTCGGCTCCTGGCCGTCGCGGTGCCGACCCCGTACAACCGCGGCGACGTCCTGCGCGGTGCGCAGGAGGAGCGCGCGGCGGTGCTGGGCTCCACGTCCATCGAAGTCACCGACCTGTACGGTCCCACAGCCACACGAGAGACGTTGCTGCGAGAACTCCCCACCCACACGCACTTCCACTTCGCGGGGCACGGCGCCGGCGGTGTCACGGACCCGACGGACGCGGCGCTGATCGCCTTCGACGCACCGTTGCGCATGACGGACCTGGTGGGGCTGCCCCTGGACGGAGCCGAACTGGCGTACCTGTCAACATGCCACGGGGTCACCGGCAGTGCCATCCACCCGGACGAGAGCCTGCATCTTGCCGCGGCGATTCACGTGGTCGGGTTCCGGCACGTGATCGGGGCCCGGCAGGAGATCGACGACCGCGTTGCGGCGAACACCGCAGCCGCCTTCCACCGGCACCTGGCCCACACGCCCGATCCGGGCATCGCACTGCATGAAACCTTGCGGGAAATGCGGGAACAACTGACGGCCAGGACAGACACGGACTGTGACAACCCGGTCAACCCATGGGCCTGGGCAGGCTTCGTTCACCTCGGGCCGGCCGGTGCGCGCCGCACCCGGGAGGGGGCTGGGGCGGAAGGTCACTAGCGTCGGCTCGGGACCAGCCGGACTGTCATGGCGGTGCGAGCGGCTTGGATCCGGTGGCGTACGTACGCCCGCGGCGGTGACGCGGGCGCCGAGTCGTCAGGCGGGCTGGGCGGTGATGGTGCACAGGCGCTTGGTGGCCCGGGTCAGGGCCACGTACAAGTCCCTTTCCCCACCGGGGCGGGCCGTGGCGATTTCCTCGGGGTTCATGACGACGACCCCGTCGAATTCCAGGCCGCGTGCTTCGGAGGCCGGCACGACGCGTGCGTGGTGAGCGATGCCCTGGGCCGTCAGCTCGCTCACCCTGGTGTCCGCGCAGATCACTCCCAGAAGTTCGCCCGGGTGCGCGGTGCTCTGGGCGCGGAGTTCCTGGACGACGGCGGTGGCCAACCCGTCGGGAGGTGCGGTCACGGTGCGCGGGCTCTCACCGCTCCGCAGGGACCGTGTGGGCTTCTGGTCCGGAGCGATCCGTGTGAGCAGGTCCCGGACGCTCTCCAGGATCTCCTGCGTGGTGCGGTAGCTGACGGTCAGGTGGTGCACTTTGAACCGCGGTCCGACGTGGGGGCTCAGCGCTTCCTTCCAGTCGCGTGCTGTCGCGACCGGACCTGCCTGGGCGAAGTCACCCACCAGCGTCATCGCCCTTGCCGGGCAGCGGCGGACGATCATCCGCCACTGCATGGCGGTCAGTTCCTGCGCCTCGTCGACGACGACGTGCCCGTACGTCCGCTCGGGGGGACCGTCGACCAGGCTCGCCGCCTCGTCCAGCAACGGCACATCGGCGTCGGTCCACGGGTCGTCCGGACCGCGCAGCAGCAGGGACCGCTCCCGCTCGGTCAGGCGGGGCAGGTGCTCGGCGAGAGCGCCGGCGTTCGTCAGGAGCGCCTTCACGAGGTCACCGGGTACCAGCCGCGGCCACAACACCTCGACCGCCCGGTCGACATCGGCGTCGTCGAGGAGATCGGCTCGGACGGCGTCCAGGTCCAGCTCGTGGACCGGACCCGAGTCGGCCGCACCTTCGGCACGGCGCTGGGCGGCTCCCGTGAACCGGTCGAGGTCCATGCCCGTCATCCTGGCGGCATCGGCGTCGATCTGCTCCAGGAGGTCGCCCATGTCTCGTTGCATCTTGTCGGTGACGGCGTCGACCAAGAGCTCCTTGAGCACCTGGCGCGCGGGGTTGTGCCCCGGTGCGGCTGCCACGGCGGCGTCGCGTGCCGTGGCGACTTCCTCGCCGGACAGGTGAACCGGTTCCTGTCCGACCCGCACGGTGAAGTCACCGGCGGGGGCCTGGTGGACGCGCAGCAGGCCGGCCAAGGCGTCGGCGAGGTCGGAGCCGCCCTTGAGACGCGCCGTGTCGAACGGGTCCACCGTGCTCGTGGACACTCCGGCCAGTTCCCGGCAGGTCGCCAGAACGACGTCGTTCTCTCCGAGCGAGGGAAGGACCTGGGAGATGTAGTCGAGGAACCGGGCGTTCGGGCCCACCACCAGGACACCCTCCTCCGCGGCGCGCGGGAACGCGTACAGGACGTAGGCCGCCCGGTGCAGGGCGACCACCGTCTTGCCGGTGCCGGGCCCGCCCTGCACCACGGTCACCCCGCGGTGGGCGGAGCGGACGATCGCGTCCTGCTCGGCCTGGAGCGTCGCGACGGCCGCGTGCATCCTGCCCGTGCGCCGTGCCGACAGAGCCTCGGTCAACGGGCCGTCCCCCACGACGTCCTCCTCGGTCGGGGCGGTCCCGTCCAGCAGTTCGTCGCTCACCGAGATGACGGTTCGTTCCTCAAGGCGCAGGTGCCGGCGCCGCCGCAGGTCCATCGGGTGGACCGGTGTCGCCTCGTAGAAGGGCCGCGCCGCGTTCGCCCGCCAGTCCACGAGCAGAGGCAGGTCGTCCTCCTCCGTGTGCAGTCCGATCCGCCCGATGCGCAGAGCCGTGCCGTCCGTCCAGTCGATGCGCCCGAAGACCAGCCCCTTTTCGGCGCCCTCCAGCCGGCCGATTTCCTTGGCCAGACGCTCGGCGGCGATTTCTCTCTCATACACCTCACCGGCGCTGTCCGCCGGGGCCTTCAGCACACTCGCTCGGTGTGCTCGCGCCTCGGAAATCCGCTCGGTGAGCAACTCATACAAGGAGGACACATAATCCTGCTCCGAGTCAACCGCACGCACAGCGGGATCATTTGTTTTCGACAACAGTGGGCTCCTTCGATTGGAGCCACACCATACGGTCAAAGCTCCCTGAGGGTAAGTCTTGACTTACTTGGCGAAGTCATGCCCCTACGAATGAATCCGTGACGGCTGACCGTATGACTTATCACGCATTCCGCTGTTCCATATATCGCTGATTACGCCCCCGATGCCGCCTGCCTTTTGAGCGAGCCGCCCATGGATTCCTGCGATGTTTTGCCACGCTCAGGAAAAGATGGAGATCAGCCTGCCCCCGTGCTTTCCAGCACGGGGGCGCCCGCCCCGAGGCCGACGGGCCCACAGCCAGGTACGAGCCCAGGTGATGCCGGCTGCGGGGCGCGGCCGGAAGGTGAGTTCGCGGACCCCCATCGTCACCGGGTCGCGTCATAAAGGGCACTCGGTCGGGATCGACAGGCGGTACAGGATGTCCAGATGACCGGTGCCGATCAGCGCTCGTCTCGGATCAGCGGGGTGCCGACGAAGCCGGTGGCAGTACGCGCGTCGTCGGCCAGGACCAGTGGATGCGCATGGGAAGCGAGGTCCACGAACGAAGGGTGTTGAGAGGACCGACTCCTGGTGAGGCGCTCTCCTCGTGTCAGTCCTCGGCCGTGCGGGGCAGTGAAGCCCCGACCCGCGCGGCCGTCTCGCGCAGCCAGATGTGGGCCGCGTCATGGGTGTGGACCGGGTGCCACCACAGCGCTTCCCGCAGGGGCACCGCCTCGTAGGGCGGCTCCACCACCCGTACGGCGGCGATCGGCGCGAGCATCCGCGCCAGACGCGCCTGGATCAGGGCGATGCGCCGGGTGCCGGCGACCATCAGGGGCAGGAGCTGGAAGTTGTCGACGGAGATTTCGACGCGCGGTTCGATGCCGAGCATGCCCAACTGCCGTACGGCGGGCGCGTCGTAGGTGCGCTGGTACGTCACCCACGGCAGCCGGGCCAGGTCACGCCGGGTGAGCCCGCCCTCGACGCCTGGATGGTCCCGTGCCACGACGAACACCCAGCGGTCGTCGTAGAGGTCGGTGGCGGGGAAGTCGCTGATCACGCCGTGCGGCATGAGCAGGCCGTCGGTGGCGCTCAGCAGGGTCGCGGTGTCGTCGACGACGCTCGGCGGGGTCTGGGTGAAGCGGAGCCGGATGCCGGGGGCCTCCGCGTGCACCACGCGGGCGAGTTCGGTGCCGAAGACGGCGACGGCGTAGTCGGACGCCAGCAGCCTGAACTCGCGGTTCTCACTGGCCGGATCGAAGTCGGCCTGGCTGGAGAAGAGACGTTCCAGCACGTCGTAGGCGGTGGAGGTGCGGTCCAGGAGCACTTGGCCGAGCGCGGTCAGCTCGTAGTGGCCGCCGACGCGGGCGAGCAGGTCGTCATCGAAGTGCCGACGCAGGCGGGCGAGGGCCGCGCTCATCGCGGGCTGGCTCAGACCGACTCGCTGCCCGGCCCGGGTGACGTTGCGCTCCTCCAGCAGGGCGCGCAGGGCGACGACGAGGTTGAGATCAAGACGGGCCAGGTTCACGGATCGGTCCCTTGCGGTGGGGCGGTGAGCGGGGGCAATAAACACGGTGGATGCTCGTCATCCACAGAATCGATTTCCCTGATCACGGACAGCGGGTCCAGATTAGTCCCACCGCAATCAGGAGGACACGTCCGTGAAACCCGAACCCTCGTCCGCGCTCTTCGCGGGACCGTTCGCCCTCGCCACCCTCTCTGCCCCCGACGGGCCGGAATTCCCCGCCCTCGTCACCCCCGACGGCCAGGCCCTCGACCTGCGGGACGTCTTCGGCGACGATCGGCTGACCACCCTGGACGTGCTGGACCGCTGGGAGACGGCCCTGCCGCGGCTGCGCGCGCTCGCGGCCGGCACCGGAGGGGCCCGCACGGACGTCACGGACCTGCGCGTGCACGCGCCGGTGGCCCCGCGGCAGGTGTTCCAGTCGGGCGCGAACTACCGGCAGCACGTCATCGACCTGCATGTCGCCCACCGCGCCCCCGGTGACGACCGGCCCGAGAGCGAGCGGCGCGAGGAGGCCGCCGAGCTCATGGACCGGCGGGCCGCCGAGGACCTGCCGTACGTCTTCATCGGCCTGCCCACCTCGATCACCGGCCCGTACGACGACGTCGTGCTGCCCGCTTGGGCGGAGCAGCCTGACTGGGAGCTGGAACTGGCGGTCGTGATCGGCAAGCCGGCCTACCGGGTGCCGGTGGAGGACGCGCCGCGGTACATCGCCGGCTACACCATCGCCAACGACCTGACCGACCGGGCCACCGTCTTCCGCCGGGACATGCCGCAGATCGGCACCGACTGGCTGCGCAGCAAGAACGCGCCCGGCTTCACACCGATCGGCCCCTGGATCGTCCCGTCCGAGTCCGTCGCGGACCCCGATGACCTTCGCGTCCGGCTCAAGCTCAACGGCGAGACCATGCAGGACGAGTCGACCAAGGACATGATCTTCAAGGTCGCGCGGATGGTGTCGTACGCCTCGCAGACCGCCCGTCTGCTCCCCGGCGATCTGGTGCTCACCGGCAGCCCGGCCGGCAACGGCATGCACTGGGGCCGGCTGCTGCGCGACGGCGACGTCATGGAGGGCACGGTCACCGGTCTCGGGGTCCAGCGCACCCGTTGTGTCGCGGAGGGCGCCGCGTGAACCGCGACGACCCCGAGGGCGCGATCGCCGAGGCCGCCAAGGCGTACCGCAACTGGGGCCGTTGGGGCGAGGACGACCGGCTCGGGACCCTCAACTTCCTCGACGAGGGCAAGCGCCGTGAGGGCGCGGCCCTGGTGCGGCGGGGCGTCAGCTTCTCGCTGTCCCAGTCCTTCGACATGAACGGCCCGCAGAAGGGGTGGCGGCGGCGCACCAACCCGGTGCACACCATGCTGGACACCGGCACCGACGCCGCCCTCGGCACGCAGGGCTTCCCGCACGGCATCGGCGGCGCGGACGACGTGATCGCGATGCCGCTCCAGTGCTCGACCCAGTGGGACGGGCTCGGCCACATCTTCGACCACGGCAAGGCGTGGAACGGGCGGGATGCCGGGAGGGTCGTCACCTCCGACGGCGACCTCGTCACCGGCATCGAGCACATGGCGCCGTACGTCGCGGGCCGGGGTGTGCTGCTGGACGTCGGCCGGGTGATCGGCAGCGACGGGGAGCTGCCGGACGGTTTCGCGATCACCGAGGAGCACCTGACGGCGACGGCCGACGCGCACGGGGTGGCCGTCGGCCGCGGGGACATCGTGCTGGTGCGCACGGGGCAGCTGGCGCGGGCCCGCCGCGACGGCTGGGGTGACTACGCCGGCGGGCCCGCGCCCGGGCTGTCGTTCACCGCGGCCGGCTGGCTGCACTCGACCGAGATCGCCGCGATCGCCACCGACACCTGGGGCTTCGAGGTCCGCCCGAACGAGTTCGAGCACGCCTTCCAGCCCCTGCACCAGGTCGCCATCCCGAACATCGGGCTGCTGATCGGCGAGATGTGGGACCTGGAGGCGCTCGCCGAGGACTGTGTCCGCGACGGCACGTACGCGTTCTGGCTGACCGCCGCGCCCCTCCCCGTCACCGGCGCGGTCGGCTCCCCGGTCAACCCGATCGCCGTGAAGTAACGAACGGAACAAGGGAGTTCCCTCATGAGCACAGCCCGCACGGTCCTGGTGATCGGTGGCGGCGCCGCAGGCAACGCCGTGACGGTCCTGCTGCGCCGCGCCGGCCTCACGGTGGACCTGATCGAGGCGAAGGACGACTGGAACGCCACCGCCGGCTCCGGCATCACCCTCCAGGGCAACGCCCTGCGCGTCCTGCGTGAACTCGGCGTATGGGAACGGGTGAAGGCGTCCGGCTTCGCATTCGACTCCGTCGGCATCACCGCCCCCGACGGCACGCTCCTGCACGTCGCCCGGGACCTGCGCACCGGCGGCGACGACCTGCCCGCCACCGTCGGCATGCAGCGCCCGCAGCTCCAGCAGATCCTGATCGACGCCGTACGAGCCGGCGGCGCCACCGTGCGGCTCGGCACGACCGCCGAGATCCTCGGCCAGGACGCGGACGGGGTCTCGATACGGTTCTCCGACGGCGGCGAGGGCCGGTACGACCTCGTCATCGCCGCCGACGGCCTCGGTTCCTCGACCCGCGCGGCGATCGGCATCGATGCCAGGCCGGAGCCGACCGGCATGGCCATCTGGCGGGTCGCCGCCCCGCGCCCGGCCGGAGTGGTCCGCACCGACCTCGCCTACGGCGGCCCGGCCTACATCGCCGGGTACTGCCCCACCAGCGACACCACCCTGTACGCGTACGTCGTCGAGGACAACCGCGACCGCGCCTCCATCCCGCCGGAGACCTACGCCGACGAGATGCGCCGCCTCGCCTCCGCCTACGGCGGCCACTGGCCCGAGATCACCGAACACATCACCGACCCGGCGAAGGTCAACTACACCTGGTTCGACCGGCTGCTGGTGGAGGGCTCCTGGCACCGCGGCCGAGTGGTGCTGATCGGCGACGCCGCGCACTGCTGCCCACCCACGCTGGCGCAGGGCGCGGCCCTGTCCCTGGAGGACGCACTCGTGCTCGCCCGGCTGCTGACCGCCTCGGACACCTGGGACGACGCCCTCTTCCAGGCGTACTACGAGCGGCGCGTGGCCCGCGTCCGCCCGGTCGTGGAGGCGTCCGTGCGGATCGGGCAGTGGCAGCTCGACGGCGTCCGTGACGCGGACCTCCCCGGCCTGATGGGACGCACGATGACGATGCTGCGGGAGCTGCCGTGAGCACGGCCCCCACCGTGGACGTCCACGCGCATGTGCTGCTCCCCGAGGTGGAGGCCCTGGTGGCCGGCCTGCCGGGGCTGGCGGAAGCGAAGGCGCTGGACGCCCGGCGCAACGGTCCGGCGGCACTCGCCGTGAGCGGCTCCATGGTGCGCGAGCGCGTCCCGGAACTGACCGACCCCGCCGTGCGGCTGGCCGCGATGGACGCCCAGGGCGTGGACGTCCAGTTGGTCAGCCCCTCCCCCTCGCACTACCACTACTGGGCGGACGAGGAAACGGCCGAGCAGGTGTACCGGCTGGCCAACGAGGCGACGGCGGCGCACTGTTCCGCCGCGCCCGACCGGTTGCGCGGGCTCGGCCTCGTGCCGCTCCAGCATCCTGGTCACACGGTACGCGCCCTCGATCACGCGCTGGACCAGGGCCTGCTGGGCGTCGAGCTCTCCAGCCACGCACCGGGGCGGGAACTCTCCGACCCGGCCTACGCGCCCTTGTGGACCCGGGCCGAGGAAACCGGCGCGCTCGTCTTCCTGCACCCCTTCGGCTGCACGCTCGACGAGCGGCTCGACCGGTGGTACCTGTCCAACACCGTGGGCCAGCCGGTGGAGAACGCCGTCGCGCTCTCCCACCTGATCTTCTCCGGCGTCCTGGACCGGCACCCGGGCCTGAGGCTGATCGCCGCGCACGGCGGCGGCTACCTGCCCACCCACATCGGCCGCTCCGACCACGCCTGGTCGGCCCGCTCCGACGCGGGCGCGGGCTGTGCGCACCCGCCCAGCAGCTACCTCAAGCGCCTGTACTTCGACTCCCTCGTCCACGATCCGCACGTGCTGCGGGAGCTGGTCCGGACCGCGGGCGCGGACCGGGTGCTGCTCGGCTCCGACTTCCCCTTCGACATGGGCACCGAGGACCCCGTCGGCGCGCTGCGCGCGTCCGGACTGGCCGACGCCGACTTCCACGCCGTACGCGGAGGCAACGCCGCCGCACTCCTCCGAAAGAACTGACACCATGCGACTTCTCACCCATCTGCGGCACGTCGACCTCGCCGTGCCCGACTACGCCAAGCAGCTCGACTTCTACGCGGGCGTCTGGGGCCTGACGAAGGTCGCCGAGGACTCCGGGATCTCCTTCCTGGCCGCCGAGGGCTCCCCGGAGCAGTACGTGGTGCGGCTGCGCAAGGCCGAGGAGAAGCGCCTCGACCTGGTCTCCTACGGCGCCGCCTGCGCCGCCGACGTGGACACGCTCGCCGAGCGACTCAGCGCCGGGGGCGTGCGGTTGATCTCCCAGCCGGGCACGGTGGACACTCCCGGCGGCGGCTACGGCTTCCGCTTCTTCGACGTCGACGGCCGCACCGTCGAGGTCTCCGCCGACGTCGAGGTCCGGCAGCACCGCAGGATCGAGGAGAAGGAGTCGATCCCGGTCAAGCTCTCCCACGTCGTCCTCAACTCCCCCGACCTGAACCGCACCCGGGAGTGGTACGAGCGCCACCTCGGCTTCCGCCTCTCCGACACCCTCAGCTCGCCGCACATGGGCGAGGTCATGCACTTCATGCGGATCTCCAACCAGCACCACTCGATGGCGCTGGCCAAGGGCCCGCACACCTCCCTGCACCACATCTCCTTCGAGATGCGCGGCATCGACGAGTACATGCGCGGCTCCGGCCGCGTGATCCGCGCCGGAGCGAGGAAGATCTGGGGGCCCGGCCGGCACATGGCGGGCGACAACACCTTCACCTACTTCCTCGACCCGCACGGCAACACCGTCGAGTACACCACCGAGCTGGAGTGCCTGGACGAGGACACCTGGCACCCCCACGTGTACGACTTCTCCCAGCCCGAGGTCACCGACCAGTGGGGCACCGCGAACCCGATGAACGAGCTGGTCGCGAAGGAGTCCTTCAACGACCCCGACCGGGGCGTCTTCGTCGCCCCGCCGGTCTGATCCCACCCCCTCGCTCCCGGGGCGCGGCCGGCCCTGCCACCTGCCCCGACCCAGTCCCGCCGCGCCCTCGGGCCAGCCTCCCCGGAGCCGCACCATGCGTTTCGCCGCCTACGAACACCATCACCGCCGCCGCGTGGCCGTCGTGGAGGACGACGGCACCCTGCTGCCGCTGCCCGGCACCACTTCGCTCACCGGCCTGCTGCGGGAGTCCGGCGGGCTGTCCGGCCTGCTCGCCGCAGGCGCGGCGGCGCTCGACGTACCGCCGGGTCCGCACCTGTCCGAGGTCCGGCTGCTGCCGCCGCTTGAGCCCGCCTCCGTCCGGGACTTCGTCACCTTCGAGGAGCACGTCGAGGGCGTACGGCGCTCGGTGAGCGGCGCGGTCGGCGTGCCCGAGCAGTGGTACGCCGCGCCGACCTTCTACTTCACCAACCCGCACGCGATCTACGGCCCGCACGACGACATCCCCGTCCCGCCCGGGTCGAGTGCGCTGGACTTCGAACTTGAGGTCGCCGCCGTCGTCGGCCGGGAGGGCCGCGACCTCACGCCCGAGCGGGCCCGTGATCACATCGTCGGCTACACGGTCTTCAACGACTGGTCGGCCCGCGACCTCCAGTCCGCGGAGATGGCGGTCGGCCTCGGCCCTTGCAAGGGCAAGGACACCGCGACCACGCTGGGCCCGGTCCTGGTCACCGCCGACGAGCTGGAGCCCCACCGGGACGCCGACGGCTTCCTGCGTCTCGCCCTGACCGCCGAGGTCAACGGCGAGACGGTCGGCACGGATCTGCTGTCCCACATGAGCTGGACCTTCGAGGAGATGGCCGCCTACGCCTCGCGCGGCACCCGGGTCGTGCCGGGTGACGTGCTCGGTTCCGGCACCTGCGGCAACGGCGGCTGCCTCGCCGAACTGTGGGGGCTGCGCGGCGAGCGGACGCCGCCGCCGTTGGAACCCGGTGACACCGTCACCCTCACCGTGGAGGGGATCGGCAGCGTGTCCAACACCGTCGTGCCCGGCGCGGAACCGGTTCCGCTGCCCTACGGCCGGCGCCGGTCCCGGGAGCGGTCGTGAGCGCCCCGCACTCCACGAGACTGCTGGGCAAAGTGGTCGTGGTCACCGGCGCGGCCCGTGGCCAGGGCGCCGCCGAGGCAGCGGCGCTGACACGGGAGGGCGCGCGGGTGATCGCCACGGACGTACGGCCGGAAGGCGACTGCCGCCGCCTCGACGTGAGCAGCGAACAGGACTGGGCCGACCTCGCCGCCGAACTCAAGGAGTCGTACGGGCAGGTGCACGGCCTGGTCAACAACGCGGGCATCACCTGGCGCGCCCGCCTCGGCGACGTACGGGCCGCGGACTTCGACCGTGTGCACGCGGTCAACGTCACCGGCCCGCTGCTCGGAATCCAGTACCTCGCCCCGCTGATGCCGCCCGGCTCCTCGATCGTCACCATCGGCTCCTCGGCCGCCCTCACCGCCCACTACCCGGTCGCCTACACCGCCAGCAAGTGGGCGCTGCGGGGTCTGTCGAAGACGGCGGCGCTGGAACTCGGCCCGCGCGGCATCCGCGTCAACACGGTCCACCCCGGCTACATCGAGACGGAGATGACCGCCTCCGCCGCTCCTACCTTCCGCGAGGCCAACGTCCGCGAGACACCGCTCGGCCGCACCGGGACCGTCGACGAGGTCGCCGGGCTGGTCGTGTTCCTGCTGTCGGAGGAGTCGTCGTTCATCACCGGCGCGGAGATCCCCGTCGACGGCGGACTGACCGCGCACGGCGGGGTCAAGTCGGTCTCCGACGCGCTGCGCGAGGAGCCCTCGTGAAGCGGCTGGAGGGCAAGGTCGCGCTGATCTCCGGCACGGCCCGCGGCCAGGGCCGGGCCGCCGCGCTGCGGTTCGCCGCCGAGGGCGCGCCGTTCGGCATCCGCGCCAACTGCGTCATCCTCGGAAGGATCGACACGGACGGCTCCCGCGCCAATCTCCTCGCGGACGACCACCCGCTGCGCGGCATCGCCCGCCCCATCCCCCTCGGCCGCACCGGCACCTCCGACGACGTGGTCGACGCACGCTGAGGGGCGAGTCGGCGGGCGGTCAGGAGGCTGGCCGCTGACGGCCGAGGCGGCGGACGGTCAGGGCGAGGGCGATCTCGACCAGGTCGGCGGGGCGGGACAGGGAACGGCCGGTCAGCTTCTCGTAGCGGCGCAGGCGGTTCAGAACGGTGTTGCGGTGGCAGTACAGCCCCCTGCTCGCCCGCTGGGCCGAGCCGTCGCAGGCCAGCCAGGCGGCGAGCGTGTCGAGCAGCACGTCCGCGTCGGCCGGTTCCAGCCGTGCGAGCGGACCGAACGCGCGCTCGACGAGCAGGCCGGCGAGTTCCGGGCAGGACACGACGAGCGCCTCGGGCAGATGCTCGTCGAGCCGTACCGTGCCGCCCGCGTCGCCGCACAGCCGCAGGGCGGTGTCCGCCAGCCGGCGCGCCTCGCCGACGCCGGCCAGTCCGTCGGAGGGGAGCCCGATCCCGACGCGCAGCCCGGGCGGCGGCTGGTCCGGCGCCGGCACGACGCCGTCCTCGACCAGGACGATGCCGTGGTCCGTCTCCGGACCGGTGTGCCAGTGGGCCCGCACTCTCGGGGGCAGCAGGGCCCGTACGGCTTCGGCGGACCGCTCGCCCGCGACCGCGACGACGACGTACCGCCCCTGCTCGGGCAGACCGAGGGCCTGCGCGGTCTCCGGCAGGTCGGCGATGCGGCCGGTACCGTCCAGCAGCGCGGCGGCCAGCAGCCGCAGCCGGTTCTCGCGCCGCCACGCGAGGCGTCGTTCGGTCTGCCGGTAGGCGTCCGCGACGAGCGTGCAGTGTTCGTCGACGAAGTCCCAGACGTCGCCGGCCACGTGCACCAGCAGCCGTACGTCCTCCGGAGCGCTGCGGGAGGTGACGTCGACGAGTTCCTGCCACACCAGCGAGCCGCCCAGCCGGAAGGCGTGCAACAGGGCGTCCAGGGGCAGCCCTTGTTCGGCTCGGTCGACCCCGATGCGCCAGGAGCAGCGGTATGCGGAGTCGCGGGTGCCGCGCGGGTCGAGCAGTGAGGAGACGCTGTGCCGCAACGAGCGGTGCGCCTCCTGCCAGACGCCCGGGCGGTCGTCGTCCAGCGCGGCCCGGTAGGCCGGTTCCCTCTCCCGCAGGGCGGAGACCAACCGGTCGGTGAGAGCGGGCAGGTCGTCCAGCAGCGCCCGGGCGGCGCGGTGCAGCACCCGCAGGGCCTCGGCGTCGATCAGCGACCGGGGGTGTGGTGCGCGCGGCCGGGGTGCGGGCTGGGGTCCCGGGCGGAAGGCGGGTCGTGGCCGTACGGCAGGGCGCATGGAAGTCTCCCCCAGGGTCGGCTGACGCGTCGTGTTCCGAAGAATGACATACCGTCCGGTCGGTCCCTAGAGGTGTGCACCAGTCTTTTCCGCCTGCTCCACCAGCCGTGCCAGCTCCACCCGCGAGCGGACGCCGAGGGCGGCGAAGACGTTGCGCAGGTGGTAGTCGACGGTGCGGGTGCTCACCGACAGGCTCAGGGCCACCTCCCGGTTGGTGAGGCCCTGGGCGACGCGGCGGGCGATGCGCAACTGCTGCGGGGTGAGCCGGTCCAGCCCGTCCGGCAGGAGTTCGCCCGAGGCCGAGGCGCCGCCCCCTCGCACCGCCGCGCCCGCCCCGGCCCCGGCCGTCCTCGCCGTCCCGGCCACGCCGTTCGCCCGCAGTTCGGCCGCCGCCTGCTGCGCCCACGGGCGAGCGCCGCAGCGTTCGAAGCCGAGCAGGGCGGCCCGCAGCTGGCCGCGTGCCTCGCGGAGCCGACGGCGCCTGCGCAGCCACTTGCCGTACAGCAGCTCGGTGCGGGCGCGCTCGAAGTCACCGGCGGCCTCCCCGTGCCGCCGCAGGGCCTCCCGGTACAGCGCGTCGGCCGGCTCGGGCGGAGCCAGCAGGGCGCGGCAGCGCAGCAGCTGGGCCGGGGCCTGGCGGTCGGCGTCGCACGCGGCCCAGCGCGCGAAGTCCTCGACCGCCTCCCGTGCCTCGTCCGGCTGCCCGGCCAACGCGCACGCCTCGACGTAACACGGCACGGCGAGCATCCAGACGGCGAAGTGCCCGCGCCCCGTGCCGGGCCGCACCAGCGGGCCGAGCCGCTCGGCGGCCTCACGCGGACGGCCGTGGCCCAGATCGGCGCGGGCGGCGGCCCACTGGGCCAGCGTGGCGGCCTGCGCCAGCCCGTGGCGTCGTGCGGTGGCCAGCGCGGCGGTCACGTGCTCGGCGACGGTGTGCGCCTCGCCCTCGATCGACGCCGCGAGGGCCAGCACGGCGTGGTGATGGGCGGCCGTGTTGCGCTGCCCGGTGCGGTACGCGCTGCGCAGGCCCTCCTCGGCATGGGCCCGGGCAGACGCATGCCGTCCCGCCCGGAGTTCGCCGTAGGCCAGGAACTCCAGAGCCCGCGCCTCGTGCACGGCGGACCCGTCCGCACGGGCCACCGCGAGCGCCCGCGCACCGGCCCGCCGGGCGGCGGTGGTGTCACCGAGCAACAGGGCCGCCGAGGCCGCTCGCAGGAGCGTGTCGGGGGCGTTCGGTGGGGGCGGGGGCTGTCGAAGGGTGCCTGTCGTGCGGGGTAACTGATCGGGGGAGCGTGAGATGTGCGCTTGCCGAGGGTGGTCGGCCGTCGGGGGCGAAAGCGGTTCGGCTGCGGCTCCGGCTGGAGCTGCGGCTCCGCCTCCGGATGCGGATGCGGATGCGGATGCGGTATGCGCCTGCGCGGGGCCGTCGTCGGTGGTGTGCGGCTCTTCGCGGCGGTCGTCGGCTGTGTGCGCGAACTGGTCGTGGTGGTGGTCGGCAGTGCGCGCAAGCCCGCCGTCATGGTCGCCGGCAGCAGGCACGAGCCCGCCGTCATGGGCGTCAGTCGTGTGCGCGAGCCGTTCACGTTCGGTCGTCGTCCACGCGCGGTCCACCACCCGCCGCAAGGGCGCGGCGGCAAGGTCGAAGCGGCCTTGCAGGACGGCCCGCATGCCCGCGCGGTGGTCGCGCAGGGCCGGGGACGGTACGACGGTGCCGACCGGCTCGCCCGCGAAGCGGGGACCGGCCGACGGGAGAAGGCCCCGGCCCCCGGGCGACTGCGCCCCGCCATCCGGGCCGCTCGCGTCTCCCCCGCTGTGAGTTCCGGACCTCGAGCAGACCCTGGCCGTGCCCTCAGCCGCCAGCGCGCTCAGGCACGCTGCCAGGTCGCCCGCCGACCAGGCGGCGTCCGCGGCGGCCAAGGCGGCCTCGGCGGACCGCTCAGGGTCATGCGGAGCGAACAACTCCGCGGCGAGCAGCAAGGTCTCGCGGGCGTCGTCGACGGGGCCGTCCCATCGCAGCACCGTTCCGCGCAGCAGCTCGGCACGCGCGCGTACCGTCGACGGCGCCGGGCGATCGCGGGCCGTGTCGAGCAGCCGCAGGGCCCGGTCGGACTGCCCGGCCAGCAGCGCCTGTTCGGCGGCGGCCGTGTACCACCGGACCTGCCGAGCGCCGTCCGCGGTGAGGTCGGCGGCGCGGGTGAGGGCCGTGCAGCGCAGTGCGGGCGACACCGCCGGATCCGCCTGGGTCGTGGCGGCGGCGAGGTCGGACGCCAGCGACGGAGCCGGACCCGCGACGGCCCACGAGCGGTGCAGCAGCGCCATGAGGCCGCGCCCGTCGGGCAGCGCACGGGCCAGCGCGTCGTGGGCGGCACGGCGCCGCTCGGCCGACGCGTCGGCGTACACGGTGCGGCACAACAACGTGCTGCGGAAACCGATCCGGCCGTCGCGAGCATGGAGCAACTCGGGCAGGGGGGCGACGTACGGTGAGAGCCGGCCGTCACCGCTGTCGCCACTGTCGTACGGAGCGGGGTCGCGGTACGACTCCGGTCGGCCGCTGTCGGCGGCATGCGGCCCGCGCGGCGGACCACACCGTCCCTCGGAGCCGTCGGACCGCCAGGACGGCGGGCCGGAGTTCGGCGCGGAACGGTTCTTGTCGGCGAGTGGCCGCGGCGGTGGCCCGAGGCGGGGGGCGCCCGCGGAGATCCACGCGGTCGCGCGCCGTGCGAGATCGGCGTCGACGGTGGCCTCTCCCGTCACCTGTGAGGCAGCGGCGGTCACGAGCAGAAGGTCGCGTTGTCCGGGGAGCGCCCGGGTGAGGTGGCCGCCGACCAGCGCGGTCAGCGTCTCGGCATCGATCACGGGCCGTGGCAGGGGCGCGAGCCCGCGCAACTGGGCCGGGGTCAGGCGGTGGAACACTCTGAGCAGGAGGGCCGGATTGCCCTCCGCCGCGGCCGTGATCTCGTCGCGCACGCCAGGGTCGAGTCCGTCCTGTGCGATGTCGTCCAGCAGGGCGGCGGCGTCCGGCGGGGACAGGGGAGCCAGGCGCAGCAGCGGCAGGCCGGTGAACTCCGGGTCCACGGGGCGGTGTCCGGCGACGGTGAGCAGGAGGGCGACACGGCTCCCGTCGGACAGGTGAGCGGCGAGTCGGCCGAGTGCGGACCGGGAGGCGGCGTCCCACAGGTGGGCGTCGTCGACGCACAGGAGGACGGTCCGGTGCGCGGCCGTGGACCGCAGCGCACCGACGAGTTCCCGCACCGGGTCGGCGGCGCCGACGAGGGTCGTCCCGACCGCGTGGCACAACGAGCGGATCCCGGTCAGCGGCTCCCGGGACTCCCCGGCGCGGGCGCGCACGGTCACGACGGGCCCGGCGGTGAAGGCGCGGGCGACGTGGGCGAGGAGAGCCGAGCGGCCACCCCCCGGCTCGCCGGTCACCACACAGGCACCGCCGCCACGCAGCCGGTCCGACAGCGCTGCCATCACGTGCCGTTGGGGACCCGGCCGGTACCGCGGTGAGGCGAGTCCCATGGGCGTCTGTCCGGTCATTCCCACGACCTTACTGACGCGTAAGTAAGCGTGGAAGCCCGGCGTCCGGGCCGCTTGCACACAGTCTCAGGGACATCACCTGCGCGTTCCGGGTGAGTTGGCGGGAAGCGGTCTGTGCCGCGGCACACCGCGCGCGGCTCCGAACGGTGCTGCGGCACAACGCGCAGGGCTTCGAGCGGCGTTCCGGCACAACGCCGGCGGCGGTCGCCGTCACGGGCGACCGCCGCCGGGTCACTGACGGACGATCAGTTCACGGGTGCGCGCACGCGTTCAGCTGGTGTGCGGGCAGTTGCCCCGGTACTCCTCGATGGTCAGGCTCGGCCGCGGCAGCGGGCACAGGAACTGCTCGTAGCGGGTGTCGTTGTCGATGAACCGCTTCAGCCACGACACGCTGTACTTCGCGATCGTGGTGTTCGAGGTGTTGGGCGTGAAGTGGGTGGCGCCGTTCAGCTCCAGGTACGCGCGGTCGAGGGAGCTGGGGAGAGTGGTGTAGAAGGGTTCGGCGTGGGTCGCGACGGGAGCGATCGTGTCACCGTCGGCACCGAAGATCAGGGTGGGTGTCTTGATCTCGGGCCAGGTCTTGTCGAGGTTCCACGGGGTCAGCGGGATCGCCGCCTGCAACGAGGGACGCGATTTCGCGGCCTCCAGACTGCCGCCGCCGCCCATCGAGTGGCCCATCACGCCGAGACGGGTGGAGTCGATACGACCGCGGACCGAGCTGCTCCCTGTCAGATAGTCGAGCGCGGCGAGCAGTTGGTTCCCCCGGGAGTCCGGTTGGTCCAGTGTGGTGAGCGTGTCGATGGTGAAGACCACGAACCCCTGTGACGCCAGGCGCGGGCCCAGCCAGGAGATGGAGGACTGGGTGCCGGTGTAGCCGGGCGAGACGGCCACGGCCCCGAAGGTGCCGTCGGCGGTGCTGGTCGGGTAGTAGATGGTGCCCCCGCCGAATCCGCTGACGGCGAGCCGGGAGACGGTCGTCTCCGACACCGCGTACGGCCCGCGGAGCGCCTCGATGCTCGATTCGGTCGGCGCGGGGCCACGTTCGAAGGGGTTGTCCGCGCCGTGGGCCGCCGGCCCGCCGAGTGCGGTCAGGGTGAAGACGGCGCTGACGGCGGCGGCGAGGGCCGCGAGCCGTCCGGTGCGACGGCCACGACGGCCGGTACGCGGGTCGGGGAGGGCCGGGTGCGGACGGTGGACCGGTGACGTGGTGCCGGTGTGCGGGTGCTGCACGACGAGTCGTCCTCTCTGTCGCGGCGAGCTGCCCGTTCGGCGTCGACGGCGCGCGCATGCGTCCGACGGTCGAAGGGCACCGCCATGGGGCTGGCGGTGCCACTGTCGACGCCGGGCGGGCGTGAGGGGACCGGCAATGTCACCGGTCTCGTCAATCACGCGCCCGGCGAACCGCGCCCACTCCACCGGGTCCGCTGCCGACGGGGGGCCTCCCACTCCCCCGCAACGGCCATCCGCCGTCCAGCCCGCCCGGCCCTCCCCCGGCCCGACCCCCGAGCATCCCGGGATGCGTCATCCGCCCCGTCGCTGTGTAGTCGAACGGTCGCCGGCCCGGATCATGCACGCCCCGTCGAAACACGCGGGACCGAGAACGGCACACCCAGCATTCGGAGTCGTTGATCACCTGGCCGCGATCACCCCGATGACCAGGCGAACACCGCTGACAACAGGTCGAGGTCGGCGAGGCCGTACGCACCGGCCTCGCCGACCTCGACCGCGAGATATTCCTCAGTCGGCTCCGGGGGCTGAGGTTGTGGGCTTGTCGATCGCCTCTGCGGGCGTCTGTGGTGCCGGTGGTGGGGGCGGGAACGCCCCTCCGCGGCGTAGAACGGCGTAGCCGATGCCGATTCCGGCGGCGACGGGCCACTCAAGGGCACCTGCCAGCGCGAGGGCGCCGAGCCCGGCATAGAGGGGAAGTCCCCCCTTGGCCGGCAGGATGCGCTGGGCGGCGGTGACGGGAAGGGTGACCGCCTTTTGCGCGGCGTGGGCGACGCTGTCGAGCGGGATGGTGATCGTATGCCGGTCGTGGTCATGCCGCGTCTGGTCGACGGTCGCGTCCGTGGGGGCCGCTGCGGGGGGCTGAGCTGTCGTCTGGGTCATGTGATCACCCCATCACTTTTACCGACCCTTCTACATTATGTCCGATACATGCATATCTCGGAGTCCGTCCGCTTGCGGATCGGCCGACCGACCGCGCAGGAGTCGGCGATCAGCGTCCGAGCAGCTCACCACTCCTGTTCACCTTTTGTTGGCACAGTTGAGAGATTGGGGCCATTTACGCGCCTGGGAAGCGGATTTTCCTGAGGAAAACCGGCAAAACCAGCCGCCTTCGATGTGGCTTGATCGGCTCAAGGACACCGCAGTGCCCCTCACGCTCGTCATCACGCTCCCCCGCACCTCGCTCGTTCCCCCGGTGCGGTCGCTCGTCCGCACCCTCACCCCCCTTGCCGCGCCTCTCCTTGGCATGGCCATCGACGCCAGCGGCCTGGGACTGCCCGCACGTCTCCTGCTTCACGCCGCGCTGCACACCACCCAGCAGCTACGGGACACAAACAGTGAGGTGAGCACGCCTGTGCCGCTCGCGACCGCGGCGACTCCTCTCGCCGGCTCCGGCACGCGTACCGCCGCATAGCGGGGATCGCCTCCGGAAGCCGTGGGCGGCGGGTCAGGCCACCGGAGGTCGGGCTGGAACACGGGCACGAACCACCGCGGGTAGCGCCGGGCCGCACCGTCCCACGGATGCCCCGTTTTCAGCGACGGCGGGCGCGTCGCGGGAGAGTGTGGCGCAGAAGTCTGCGTATGCGGCGCAGTGCGGGCCGGTCCACACCGGGCCGCGGGCCGTCCCCTCGTCCCAGGGGCACCTCGGGCATGGGCTGTCTGCGCCCGGCGATCTCCAGCACACAGACGGCGGCATCGCCGGCATGGACAGTGACGCCGAAGGGCTGGGGCGGGTCGCCGGGAAGTTCGGCAGTGAGCGCGACGGGCCTGCGGTGTCCCGCCCGCGCGCCCTGGTAGCCGACCACCTTGCCGTCCACCAGTAGCTCGGTCTCATGTGCGGCCATGCGTGTCTGCACCGTGACGGAGTGGCCTGCCACGTCCAGATGGAAGCGGTGACAGCGGGACACGGGCGCACCTCCCAGGCTGCCGTGAGCGGCCCGTCCTCCCAGCGTAAGCGGCGTCCACCGCAGCGGCGCGCCCTGCGGGGGAACCATGTTTCCGCGTTGCGCTTGGCGCCGAGGAATCCAGAAGGGCGCCACTGGCGCATGGGAAGTAGGGCCGCAGCCCGGGGGTGCTCTCTTCTGATGGCAGGCGGCGCCGCAATCGGCACAGCAGGCACGGCCGCAGCAGCGGTCCCTGCCGTGCCGCACCATGTGCACACGACCGTGCCGGACTGCGGCGGGCGACAGCGTCGGCGAGGAGCGCCGAGGCCGAGCAGGGCGGGGTACTCACACAGCAGGCATCAGGGCTGGCGTAGGCAAGCTACGGCGGGGCGGGCCACGTATTGGCAGGCGGCATCTCTATAGCCAGCAGCATCTCCGGCCTGACCGCCGCCGACGGACCGGACGCACTCGTGCGGCACCCGGTTGATCAGCGCGGCACAGTGCGCCGGCCCGGAGGGACGCACCACGGCGCCGAGGGACCGGACCGACTGCGCCGGACCGGCAACTGCGGCCTCCGAGGTTTGAGAGGGGCCGTCGCCCCGCTCACCGGCCGGTCTTCTGGAACAGCGCGAGCTGGTCCTTAACCCAGGGGTCGAACACCGCGAGCCGGTGCTTGGACGACGGGTAGAAGGTCGCGAGCTGGTCCTCGATCCACCGGTCCGTAGGCTGCCGGGCGGCATGGGGGCGGTCGGTGGAGCGCTGAGCGCCACCCGGTACGCCGACGGCCGGGTGGTGTTCGGGCGTCTGGGTTGTGGCCGCCGTCGCGGGACCGCTGCCGATCGCCATGGCGCCTGCGGCGAGCACCGTGGAAGCGCCGACGATCGCGATCCGTCGAGTCATCTGCATGATCTTCTCCTTCTTGCCGGGCCGCGTCGCGCTGTCCATCTCGGCGGCACAACGCGTGACGCGTGTTCCGGCAGTGGTGCGGTGGCGGCCAGACGGCGCATACCCGTTCCCCACGCCTCGCACACACGGTGATATTTCAGGCATCGGAGTTATTTCCGTATCTCCTCACCAGCGGTGCAGACTGCTCACGCTGTGCAAGGGTTCCGATGGCCGGCCAGCCTTGACACGGCACGCACCGCACATGGCAATGTCGACGCCCTCCGAGGTCCCAGCGTCCGGCGGCGGGCCTGCTCCGCCTCTCGGCCGATGGCCCACGCGCCGGCGCCCGGTCCGAGCGTGGGTGAGCCTGTCCGGATTGATCACTGAGTGGATTGCAGGGGCGTCAGGCGGCCAAAGGCTGCGTCACCTTGGTCGCCGCGGTGCGGTCCGCGCGCAGCCGTTCCAGGAGGGCGTCGGCGGCGATGAGGGCCTGGTCCACCGACTCGGTGCCGGTCATGACGCACAGCGTGTGGGAGGCGTCCTCAAGCTCCCGGCTGGAGTGGCCGGTGGGGTGCAGATCATGGCGAAAGCGGGCGTCGGCGAAACGGGCCAGTACCCCGCGTAGTTCCTTCTCCGCAGGCAGCAACACAGCGACAACCTTCTCGAAAGGCGGGCCGTTCCACGGGGCCCGCGACGTCCGTGAGCGCGCACCCGCCGGGTGGCTGCACGGTCGGGAACGGTGGATGCGTGCTCAGGGAGTCGTCTGCCCCGAGCTGATCACCGTATGCACTTTGCTGCCGCACCGCGCTGAGGACGTTCCGGCACTGCGGAGACTTGGCTCCCAGCTGCTCTGTCTGTGCCGCGCTGTCACTCGTCCGGGTGGAGCTCGTCGTACACCAGCTCCACCAGTCTCTCGGCCTCGGGCGTACGAGGGTCGGCGGAGACCTCGTAGTACCCGCCCAGGGTGATGATCACATCCTTGCGGGAGTCGTCGTGGGGGTTGTCGCGCTCGTGTTGACCGTCTTCCTGTTCCTCGGAAGTCCGGGGGTCGGCGCTCTGCCACCACCAGATCCTGTTGCGGATCTCGTCCTTCGTCAGGGGGCCGTCCAAGGTGATGTCCCTGCCGTGGACCTTCGCCGTGATCCTCGCCGAGTCCGCGCCGGTAGCCATGCGCGCGCTCTCCTCTCCCGCGAAGCGGACGCCGTCAGCGCCATGTGTCGATCACAGCAGCGGCTACCCCGCCGAAGGCCGTGCCTCACGGGGTGCCGATGAAGTGCTTGCGCCTCGTCGGCTGTCCAAGGGCCGACTGTCTGCTCGTGCCGCCGACGGCCCGGCCGAACTCCTTCACCCGGCCGGCCCAGCCGTGGCAGCCCAAGCCAGCCACCGGTCAGCGGGTGATCGGGCAGCTCGGCTTCGTCCCTTCGAGGGACGGGGCCCGCCTCGTAGGCGCTGTGGCTGCGGCTGTCCGACACGTCAGGAGGCCCGGCTGATGCCGGGCCTCCTGACGTTCGTAGCGGGTACAGGAGGTGAACCTGCAACCTCTGGGTTATGAGCCCAGCGAGCTACCGAGCTGCTCCACGCCTCGTCGGTGGTGCCGCTCCGCACATGCTCCGCAGGCCAGCGGCAGATGTCAGCCGCGAACGATGTTCTCGGCCTGGGGCCCCTTCTGGCCCTGGGTGACGTCGAACGTGACCGTCTCGCCCTCGACCAGCTCGCGGTAGCCGTTGCCGGAGATGTTGGAGTAGTGGGCGAAGACGTCCGGTCCGCCGCCGTCCTGGGCGATGAAACCGAAGCCCTTCTCAGAGTTGAACCACTTCACGGTGCCGCTGGCCATACTGCGTCCTTCGATCTTGCCGGGGGTGCCGGCCGGGGTGAGTAGCGGCATCTCCCCCTACGGGAAGACGCCATCGTCCGTTCTACCCCGACCAGGGCCGTGTCATTCGATCATTCGTCCATGAGTCGGATGCGGTGTCGTCCGGTGGCAGGCGTCGGCCCGCGCAGCGGCCGGCCCGGACGACCGCTTCCGGACACGTCCCGCAATCTCCCCACGCGGGCGAACAGTGCTGAGTAGGCTGGCCGCGCCGTCCCGGTGGTCTCCCCCGTACCACCGGGACGCTGCATTTCAACGGTCCCGGACGACGGTCACGGACAACGGTCCCGGACGACGGTCCCGGATCCGGTGAATGCCGTCGGCCAGGTCGGAGCCGGTGCGGATTTGCTCGCGTTACTGCAAGCGGGGGTTGCACAAGCCTGTGGCTGTGCGCTCCACCGCACATTTGGCCACCCGGCCCTGCCAGGGGTTTCACCTCTGCCCGGCCCCGTGGCCCACCCCGGCCCGGCGGCCCACCCCTGGCCCCGCGGCCCACCCGAAGATGCATTTCGCTGGCGAAGCCTCAGTGGGTGCGTGCCGCGCTGGGCTCAGCCCCAGGTCTTGCCGGCCGGTTCCTTGATGGTGCGGTTGATCCGGTTGAAGAAGTTCGTCAGCGCGATCTCCAGGTTGATCGCGCCGATCTGTTCCTCGGTGAAATGCGCGTTGGCCTCTTCCCAGATCTCGTCGGTGACGCCCTGCGCACCGTCCTGGAGCCGGGTGGCGGCCTCGGCCAGCGCCAGTGCCGCGCGTTCCGCATCGGTGTAGAACGGCGCCTCACGCCACGCCGCCACGTTGTGCAGCCGCTCGTCGGTGTCACCGGCCCTCTTCCCGCCGACGACGCTGGCGTGGACGCACGCCGAGCAGCCGTTGATCTGACTGGTTCGCAGGTAGACCAGCGCGAGTAGCTTCGGGTCGACGCCGCCGACGGCGATCGCCTTCTGGAGGTGCTGGATCGCGGTCCACACATCGGGGTTGTCGGTGTTCTTGTTCTTGAGCCGGTTTTCCATGCGGGAGTGCTCTCCTTCATCGGGTTACGTTGCGGCGCCTGTGCGCGTCATCCCTATGACGGAGCAGCTTCCAAGGAGGTAACACCATGGCCGGCACCCATCCCGCCGACCCGATCGCCCATGCCTTCGAGTCCCACCGTGACCGGCTCCGCGCCGTCGCCTACCGCATGCTCGGATCACATGCCGATGCGGAAGACGTGGTCCAAGAGGCGTGGCTGCGGCTCTCCCGCCAGGACACCGACACCATCGACAACCTCGGCGGCTGGCTGACCACCGTGGTCGGCCGCATCAGCCTCGACGTCCTGAGGGCGGGCCGTACCCAGCCGGATGTTCCCCTGGACGCCCGGCTGCCGGAATTCACCGTGACGCTCGACGCCGCTCCTGCTCCGGACGACCTCGTGACGCTCGGGGACTCCGTCGGCCTCGCGCTCCTCACGGTCCTCGACTCGCTGCGCCCTGACGAACGACTGGCGTTCGTACTGCACGACGTGTTCGCCGTGCCCCACGGGGAGATCGGCGCCATCCTCGACAAATCCGCCGACGCGACCAAAATGCTCACCAGCCGAGCCCGCAGGAAGGTACGGGCCGCCCGGCAGCCGGCAAGCGGCGGACGACAGCAACGCGAGGTGGTGCGGGCCTTCCTGACGGCGGCCCGCGACGGCCGGTTCGAGCAACTGCTGGAGATTCTCCACCCCGAGGTGAAGTTCACCGTACACACCGCGAACGGCACGTTCGTCACGCTCGGGGCCACCGAAGTCGCCATCCGCGCGCGGGTGGCCGGCAGCGCGGCACGCGGACATGCGGCAACCGTCAACGGCCGCCCCGGCGTCATCTCCTGGAACGAGGACGGCACCCCGCGCTCCCTCCTTGCCTTCACCGTCGCCGAAGGCCTCATCACCGAGATCACCGCCGTGGTCGACCCGGCCGAACTCGCGCTCATGGACCTACCGGACCCGTTCTGACTCCCTGCCGACGAAGGTTCCGCGTACTCGAAGTGGTCCCCGCCCGATCCTGCATAGACGTTCAACTCGGCCTCGGAACAGGCGGCTTCGATCGGGCAAACCGGCCGCCGGGGGGCAGGTGGGGAACGCGTACCGGCTGAACTCGCGCAAGGCGCGGGTCCGCAACTCAATCGCCTCTGCGGTTCCGGGGCCTCTCCGACAGCCGGGCGGTGCCGGCGCGCGTCGCGCCCGCCGGTGCCAAGATGGTCGCGTCGCGACGGAAGGGGGGTGCATCGGTGGTCCGGCCCACCCATCCAACCGGCGGACAGCACCGCTTCCCCTTATCCAGTCACCAGTTATCCAGTCATCCAGTAAGGAATCACGGCATGACCGTCCCGCGCGCCTTCCCCCTGGAGCCCATTTCGATCCGTGTGTCCGACGAGGCCCTCGACGACCTGCGCGCCCGTCTCACGCTGACCCGTGCGCCGCTGGACGAGGGGAACGAGGACTGGTCCTACGGCGTCCCGGACAGCTACCTCCGCGAGCTGGTGGCCTACTGGCGCGACGGCTACGACTGGCGCAAGGCCGAGGCCGCCATCAACGTCTACGAGCACTACGAGGTGAGCGTCGCCGGGGTCCCGGTGCACTTCATGCGCAAGCCCGGCCGCGGCCCCCGCCCCATCCAGTTGATCCTCACCCACGGCTGGCCGTGGACGTTCTGGCACTGGTCGAAGGTGATCGACCCGCTCGCCGACCCGGCCGCGTACGGCGGTGACCCCGCCGACGCGTTCGACGTCATCGTGCCGTCCCTGCCCGGCTTCGGTTTCCCCGGCCCGCTCACCGGCTTTCCGGACGTCAACTTCTGGAAGGTCTCCGACCTCTGGCACACCCTGATGACCGAGACCCTGGGCTACGAGAAGTTCGCCGCCGGGGGCTGCGACATCGGCGCAATCGTCACCAGTCAGCTCGGCCACAAGTACGCCGACGAGCTCTACGGCATCCACATCGGCTCCGGGCTCCCGCTCGACTTCTTCACCGGCCCCCGCGCCTGGGACTTCGCCCGGAACCGGCCCCTCACCGACGACCAGCCCGCCGACATCCGCGCCCGCATCATCGAGCTGGACCACCACTTCGCGTCCCACCTCGCCGTGCACATGCTCGACGGCGCCACCCTGGCCCACGGGTTGAGCGACTCACCCGCCGGACTGCTCGCCTGGCTGCTGGAGCGCTGGAACGCCTGGAGCGACAACGGCGGCGACCTCGAATCCGTCTTCACCAAGGACGACCTGCTCACCCACGCCACGATCTACTGGGTGAACAACTCCATCGCCACGTCGATGCGTTACTACGCCAACGCCAACCGCTATCCCTGGTCCCCCGCCCACGACCGCACCCCGGTCGTGCAGGCCCCGGTCGGCCTCACCTTCGTCACGTACGAGAACCCGCCGGGCATCCACACCGCCGACGAGCGCGTCCGGGCCTTCACGTCCGGCCCGCAGGCCGACTGGTTCAACCACGTCAACGTCAACGCCCACGACCACGGCGGCCACTTCATTCCCTGGGAGAACCCCGACGCTTGGGTGAACGACCTGCGCCGCACCTTCCGCGGCCGCAGGCCCTGAACGACCTCGGGGGGCTCGTCCGGCAACGGGTGGGAGCCGGGGTCCGGGCGGGGGCAGCCCACAAAGGCGGGCACGCGATCGGACTACGCCGCGGTTCCCTGGCCGGCCTCCCCCGGATCCCCCAGCGCAGGCGGGGCGCACAGGCGCTCACGTCCGCCACCGCACCTCAACACCCGTCGGCAGCCTCACAAGGCTTACCCGGCCCGGAAGACTGACCGGGCTGAACGTAGCGGCAGGGACACGCCCCGGGCTCCACCGCCCACTCCTCCCCCGCTCACTCAGGCGGACCGTATCCGGGGTCAGTGGGAGTGGGTTGGCTCTACTTGGCTGGTGTCACGGAGTGGGAGGCAGGGAGAGCTGGGTTGAGGCGTGCGTGGTCCCGGTAGTCCCTTGGCGGTATGCCGTAGGCGTTGCGGAACACACGGCTGAAGTCGGCGGCTCGGGGGAAGCCCCAGCGAGAGGCGATCACGTGGATGGGTGTGTCACGCAATGTGGGGTCGGCCAAGTCTCGGCGGGCGTTCGCCAGACGTTGCTCACGGATCCAGGACGAGACGGTGGTGCCCTCTCCCTGGAAGATACGGTGCAGATAGCTGACGGATATGTGGTGCGCGGCGGCGATGGCCGACGGGGTCAGTTGGGGATCTCGCAGATGCTGGCGGATGAAAGCCTGGATCCGCAGGACCAGAGCGTGCCGGGCACTGTTGGGCGCGCCGCTGTCGTTCGCGTCGAGGTGATGGGCGAACAGCGCCGTCAGCAGTTCGAGGAGTGCCGCCTCAAGTCGCGGACCGTCTGACGAGCGGTAGGACTGGGAGTCGTCGGTCAGTTGCATGAGGAATCCCGACAGCAAGGCCCCGACGCCTTCCCGGCCCGGTAATCGTCGGGTGAGGAGCTGGTCCATCCATGAAGGGGGCAGCGGAAATCCGGCCTTGGGTACGTCGGCGCCGATCAGATATACCGATGGGCCGCCGAGGAGACGGAGGTGAACGGGCTGGGACGAGTCCAGGACGTGCATGTCGAAGGGGCCGTGGACGGCTTCCCGGTCACCCTGGGCCACTTCGCTTTCGCCTCTGAGCGGCAGGATCAACGTGTAGACCCCGGGATCGGACTGCCGAACGAGTTCCGGTGTGCGCCGGATGGTCGCGGGGTCCACGGTTGTGGACCACACGCGTGAGCCACCGAGCCTGAGCAGACGTGTCTCCGCCCGGAAACCCTCTCCCTCGTCACTGCCGGAGCCGAGAGGCGAGACATGTCTGCCCAGCCGTTTCCGCCAGGCATCGAAGCGATCGGTCGAGGGAACGTCGTGGCTCCGGAACGTCTTCTCGATCATCAAAAACCCCGTTGGGAAGCGGCCGAGCAGGGACGAGGGGCGCTGGTCAGACGTTCCACGTCACTGGCTGTCTGGCAATAATCGCAGGTCAAGTCCTGAGGTGGAGGTTAAATTCGTCGAAACAACCGTGTCAACGGCCGCTGGCCCGCGGGCGATGCGCACGGCCGGCCGCGAGGCTGCCGGCGCCCGAAGCGGGCACCGCCATCGACCAGCGGCTGCGCTCCTCGGCCGTGGATCCGGCGGCTACCCGCAATCAGCGCTGACTCTTCGACACGAGTAGACGCATCTCCAAGCCAACCGAAGACTCAGCGCTAACGACACCCCGGCGATTCGTCCGGCAGTCTAGTGCCGTATCAGGCAACGTCTGCCCTGTCGACGACGGTCCGTAGGCGCCGGTCGTCGGTGTTGCGGTTCCGCCAGATGATGTAGCAGCGGATCATGCTGCCCTGCTCCTTGTGGGTGGCGTGGTCGGTGCCGTCGAGGGTGAAGTAGCGCAGGGCGGTGAACTGGGCCTCGATGCGGTTGAGCCAGGAGGAGTTGGTCGGTGTGTAGGCGATCTCGACATTGTTTGCCGCCGCCCAGGTGCCCACCCGTTGGCACTTCTTCGTGGTCAGGTGCGGGGAGAAGTTGTCGCACACGATCGCGATCCGCACGGTCGGAGGATAGAGCGTGCGCAGGTAGCGGCAGAATTCCAGGAACTGGGTGTGCCTCTTGATGGGCTTGATGTGGCCGTAGAGCTTGTCCTTGGCCAGGTCCAGGGCGGCGAACAGGTGTCGCACGCCGCCGTAGCGGTTGTAGGTGGCCCGGCGTCTACGGCGAGGTTCACGGCCTTGATCCTTGTGCCTGCCGCCGCGTTCGGCCCACTGCCATCCAGGGTGCGGCATCAGGTTGAGCGGCCCGAACTCGTCCATGCACAAGATCCTTCGGGCTCGCCCTCCTCGGGTATGACCTCGCCGTCGGCGATCGCGTAGAGGTGTTCGACGCGGGCCTTCTTGGCCGCGTAGTCGGGGTCACGGGAGGTCTTCCAGGTCTTCAGGCGTTGAAAGGGAGACGCCTTCCTCGCGGAGCAAGATGCGCAGGCCCTCGTGGCTGATGTCGTCGACCACCCCCTCGACGACTAGGAACTCCGCCAGCTTGGACAGACTCCAGGTGGAAAACGGCAGGCCGTGCTCGACGGGTTTGGACTTGGCGAACTTCTTGATCTCGCGGCGCTCGGGCAGGGTGAACGTCTTCGGCCGACCGCCCTTGTATTTCGGGTAGAGCGAGTCGAAGCCGTCGGCGTTGAAGTTGTGGATCACATCGCGAACCCGGTCGGCGCTGGTGAAGGTCACCCCGGCGATCTTCGCCACCGGCATGCCCTGCGCGGACAGCAGTACCATCTGGGCCCGCCGCCAGGTCACCACCGATCCAGTGCCCCTGCGGATGATCCGCAGTAACCGCTGGCCCTCGGCATCGTCAATCTCTCGGACCTGTACGCGTATCGCCATCAGCACAGAGTGGCCGCCCCCTACCACCCGGTACAGCACCCGGACGGCGCGTCACATCACAACAGGCCCAACGTTCGCTGTCACAACACGCGGCCGCTCTGTCGGAACCGTGCACCACGCCGCCGCGTCTATCACGGGCATGGGCGAGAGAACCGCGGAACGGGCCACGGGTATGAACCCGAAGACTGAGGGCGGCGCCGGATGCCTACTCGCCGGCCTCGGTGCGACAGCCGCGCCGCTTGTCTGGGCACCGCGCGCCGCGGTCAGTATCGACGGAGGATTCGAGGGCCATGCCCGCGATCTGAGCGTACTCTTCATCGACCTGCCGCTCATCGTGCTCGGCGGCGCACTGGTTCCGCTCTTCGCCTGGGCGTTGGCCACCAGATGGGTGCACCGCCCCTGGGTCGCGGCACTCGTAGCCTTGGCCACGCTCGCGCTCGCGGTGTGGGGGCTCACCGAGTGGTGGACCCCCCGCCGGCAGCCAGACCCCGGTTACGGACCTGGGATCTGACCACGGCGTCCGCACATCGCAGCGCGACCAGCAGCCCCAGGATCACAACATCCCCGCGCCGTCGACTAAAGGGCAAATGTTGCCTGATGCGGCACTAAGGGCTGTCCCGCAACTGGAGAAAGTACGGCCAAGTCAAAGGCCCGGCACGCTCAGCCGGCTACATCGTCAGCAGGCCCCCCGGCTGCACGCATTGCCCACCGGGCGGTAGGGGTTCGTCAGCGCTCCTTGACCCAGATCATGCTCCGGCCAGACTCGTGCGGCGCCGTTATGCCGTCCTCCTCGATACGGTCGAGGCGGTAACCCAGGCGTCGCGCGACCGCGGCACTGCGGACGTTGGCTTCGTCGCAGTGGATCTCGACTCGGGCAAGGTGGTCCAGGCCGAGCAGAAGCTGGGTCAGCGCGCGAGCGGACCTGGTAATGACCCCGCGGCCCACGTGATCGACGTGGCACCAGTAGCCGATCTCAACGGCTTTGCCGCCGAGGTTGTCGTGGATGGCGGCCATGCCGAGGATCGTTTGCTCATGCTCGTCGAAGATGGCGAAGTTGTAGCTACGGTCGCTCGGCCAGTTCAACGCTTCTTCGAGGCGCTCCGCGTCCTGGTGTTCGGTCGGCGGGTTGTCAGCCCAATCCATCCAGGCGTGCAGGTGGTCGAAGGAAGCCAAGATCGCGCGGTATCTTGCTTCGCGGTCCCCGGCCTGCCAACGCCGCAGCAATAGGCCCTCGATCACGATGCGCTCGGGTACGTCGCCAGGGCGCAGGACGGGCTGCGGAATCGATGCTTGTGCCATTCGTGGACTATTCCTGCCTCGAAGGTAACGCGCAACGTCATTACTGCGTGTGAACGGGCAGACGTCCGCCTGAGGAGCCAGGCTACGAATTGCTCAGCGTGAGGTTGTGAAGGCGTGCGATGCCGAGGATGGCGTAGTGCACGCCGTCGCCCCTGAGGCGACAGTCACGCAGGATCTTCCAGGTCTTCATCCGAGCGAAGACATGCTCGACGCGAGCCCGGACCTGCTTGTGAGAGCGGTTGTGTTCCTCCTTCCAGCCGCAAAGCTTTCCGCCCGCAGGACGGCGATGCGGGATCACCAGGTCCGTGCCTCGGTAGCCGCCGTCGGCGATGGTCGTCGTCGTGCCGACTACGGCCGCGGCGCCGGACTCGGTCCATGCCTTGCAGTCATTGCGGTTTCCTGGCACCGGCACACCAACGGCCACGACAAGACGGCTGTCAGCGTCGATGACGACCTGGTGATTGGTGGAGTACCGGTAGTTCTTGGACTGCTCGGCGATCGAGTGGTCGCGGGTGGGTACCAGGGTGCCGTCCACGATCAGGACGGTGTCCCTGCGGAGACGCTGGCGCTGCTTGAGGGCCAACAGCGGGGCGGTTCGATCGATGATCCGGTCGGCGCTGGACTTTGATACGCCGAAGAGTGGCGCGAGCTGTCGCAGGGTCAGATTGGTCCGCCAGTACGCGGCGACCAGGAGCACCCGGTCGTCCAGCGGCAATGACCAGGGACGCCCTCGGCGAGTCCGATCGGCCCCCTCTCTGCGCAGCGTCGTGATCAACTTGCGGAAGTCACGCGGCCGTAGCCCGGTGAACGGGTGTATCCATGATGGTTCCGCTGCGGTGATCAGTCCTGCCACAGCAAGATCTTCGCAGGGTCAGATAACGTCCGGGCCGCTCACCCGACCAGCGCGATCTTTGCGGGACAGCCTTTAGGAGGGATGCGTGCCACCCCGTATGAGCCCCCTGTGCGGCTCGGCCTTCTACCGGCCCAGCACAGGAGGTGCATCAGCCGCTCCAACGGGCCGGCCCAGGTCGGCTCTCGGCTGTCGGGATCACATCGGGCCACCCCGGTTCTCGCTGCCGCGTGCCTGGGCATCACAGGCTTGGCGATGTCGGCAGCGCACGCCGACGTACGGGCCGCACTTCGTATTGATCCCGACGGAAAGAGGTGCCGATGGCGACCTGGGGGCTGATCCGCGAGGCAAGCGTCAAGCACTGGGACAGCTACATCACGGAGACACATGTGTTCGCATATGTGGAAGGTACGTACGAAGAAGCTCTGGTGGAGCTGGAACGGCATGCTCGGCACGCAATGGCTCATCACCCCAAGAAGCGCAAGCGCCGTCGGCTCTTCCGTAACGGCGACGACTTCCTGATGGTCGTCGATGACGCTGCCTGGCGGTCCTCGGGCATCCGGTACACGGTCGCGGAGCTGCTGGAGGACACCGCCGCACCGGCGAAGCCAACGCATGCGCGCGAGGACACGAGGGAGTCGACGGACACACGCGAGGGCGAGGCCACCGAGCCTGAGCCGGAGCCTGTGGACACCGTGCCGCCCGCCTCGCCGTCCGATGAGCGATACCCCGACGGCGTGCCAGTGAGGCCGAAGTGGCTGGGCCGCTCTGATCTGCCGTAAGAAGCCGTTGTCTGCCTGGACTTGAGGACTGGGGCCACACCATGTGTCACCGTGGCACCTCGGTGCTGCGGGCGGCCGTGATGGCGGTGAGGAGGGGGAACGCGATGAGCAACGCCACGGCGACGAGGAGTCCGCTCGCCCAGAGCGGCCCGAGGGTCCCGGCTTCGGTCGTGAGGCCGGCCGCGGCGATGACGGGGCCGGCTGCGGCTCCCACGTTGAGCGCCGCGGTCGCATACGAACCGGCCATGGTGGGGGCTCCGGCGGCCTCGTAGAGGACCCGCGTGATCAGCGTGCCGCCCAGCGCGAACGACAGTGCGCCCTGCACGAACACGAGGATGAACAGGGCGACCGGCTCGTCGGCCAGCACCGCCAGGGCCGGCCAGCCGATGAGCAGCAACGGACCGCCGACTGCGATGACCAGACCGGGACGCCGGTCGGACAGCCGGCCGGCGACGGTGACGCCTGCGAAGGAACCGGCGCCGAAGAGCACCAGAGCGACGGAGATCCACAACTGGCCCAGCCCGGCGCTGTCGGTCACCACGGGGGCGAGGAAGGTGAGGCTTCCGAACGTCGCCGCGTTCACCAGCGCACCGAGCAGCATCACCAGGATCAACCGCGGCCTGGTGAGCTGGGCGAGTTCCGCTCGCAGGGCTGGCCTGCCAGTCGCCTCGTCCTCACCACGTCCTGCTGGGATTCCCTTGAGGATGCCGAGAGTCGCAGGCAGACAGAGAGCGGCGACGGCCCAGAACGCGGCTCGCCAGCCGAGCAGTGTGCCGAGCACCGACCCACCAGGGACACCGGCGATCGTGGCCACCGTCGTGCCCGACAGCAGCACGGCCAGCGCGCGTCCCTTCCTGTCGGGCGGGACCAGCGTGGCGGCTGCCGTCAGGGCGACGGCGAGGAACCCTGCGTTCGCGAGCGCGGCGACGACTCGGGTAGCGAACAGGATGGGGAAGCTCGTGGTGATGGCGCCCACGGCGTGAGCTGCCGCGAAAACGAGCACGAACCCGACAAGGCCGGCGCGCCTGGGCCAGTTGCGGGCGGTCGCGGCCACAAGAGGCGCACCGACGATCATGCCGATCGCGAAGGCCGAGGTGAGGGCGCCTGCTGTCCGGACTGTGACGTCAAGATCTGAGGCGATGTCCGGCAAGAGGCCGGCGAGCATGAACTCCGAGGTCCCCATGGCGAAGACCGCCATGGCAAGCAGATACAGCGGCAGAGGCATCGAGTGGCTCCGAGGTGAGAGAGGCACGAGAAGGTCATCTCGTCACCGCGGCCAGCCCCCAGCGCACACGCGTCCCACCGCGGAAGCGGCGCGACGGCAGGGCTACGAGCTCAGTGGTTCAGGGGGCTGACGGCGTGACCGAAAGCCCCCACCTTGTCTGACTCAGGACTCGACATGATCCGCACGCTACCCGACCGATGCCGGTCGAAGCACCTCCAGGAGACCCTCGGCCTCCTCTTGCCGCACCCCGGCACCGCCAACGCCGACCGACAAGCCTCCTCTCGCCTCGCTGCTACTCTTCGCGGGTTCGAACTGACTCAGGGGGAAGTCCGTGTTCACGTCGGTCACCACGGATTGGCCGTGGCTGTTGGCTGTCACCGCACTGGTGATCCACTGCTCCGCGATGGCGAAGTGGATACCGATCCAGAGGTTCTGGACGGTTTATCCCTTCATCTGGGTGGTGTGCGGCACTGGAGCGGTGGCCCTCGGATCATGGCGCGGCTTCGCGCTGGCAGACATGCTCGTCCTCTGCTCGTTCGCGCTCATCGGACTGACGATCGGCATGTACCCGACCCGCAAGCTGTTCACGGTGTGGGCGCACGAGATCAACAAGGGAGTCACGCGCGAGCGGTACGACTATCCCCGCTCACACCTCGCGTTCTGTGGCGCCTCCGTGCTCGTCATGCTGGGTGCCGCGGTCCTGCTGGCCCACTGATACGCCGTTGGCCGAGGAGACCGGCCGTTTCCGGCATGCGCTGGATCGCCGGCCGTCAGCGCCGACCCGGTCGGCCATCAGGAGAAGAAGCGCGCCTCCGGGTAGCGGTCCGACAACCCGTCGAACAGACCTTGGTCGTCCCGGTCGCGCAGCCAGCGGTCGAAGAAGGCGGCGAGGTAGGCCCGTTGGGCGCTGATCGCGCGCCTCGGTGCGATGGTGCCGATGTTCTCGACGACGGTCTTCCGGGGAAGGCCGAGCCGATGGGCGATCTGCGGGATGACCGCCTCCGCGTCGGTGTAGGTCGCGTGCTCCGCGCCATGCAGGGTCAGGCCCCGGTGCCAGCCGTGACTGTGCCGCCACAGGGAGTCCCAGGACGGCACGGTGCCGAGGTCGTTACCCTCCTTGCCGATCAGCAGGAAAGGGCGGTCGAGGCCGTTGGCCGCGACGGTGGAAAGGTTGCCGGGGGTGCTGTCCTCCTGGACGTATGCGAGAACGCCGTCGAGGTCGGCTGCCGCCGCGATGCGTGGGTCGTCGTACATCGCCTGCAAGGCGGTGAAACCCCCTGCCGACTGGCCGAACATGCCGAGGCGGGCCAGGTCCAGCGTGCCGCGCAGCTCCCGGGGCAGCGCACCGGGCAGTTCGTCGAGGACGAAGCGGATGTCGGCCACCCGTACGGCCAGCGTCTTTCGCAGGAGCGCGGTGATGCGGTCCGGGTCCGGGTACGCCTTGGCGAACTCCGCGGGAAGAACCGTGCTTTCGACGCGCCCGCCGGGGAACTGAACAGCCGTGGCGTCGTAGGTGTGATCGAGGGTGACCACGACGTAGCCCCGGGAGGCAAGGTCGTCGCAGAGCGTGGTGCCCAGGGAACGCGGGTCCCCGGCACCGGGTGAGTAGCAGACGACCGGGTACGGGCCCGCGTTCCGGTCGACTGGGGCGCCTTCATGAGCGTGGGTGCGCGTGGCCGCCCAGTCGACCTGATCGCTGGGCACATCGGAGAAGTTGTTCAGAGCGGCGAATCCGGCGGCCTCCCCGGGGAGCATCTGCGGTGCGGTCGGGTACGCGCCGACGGCGCGGGCCGGGTAGCGGATGCCGATCATGAGCTCCCGGTACGGCTGCGATGTCATCCAGGGATCGGGACGTGAGGCATCGACGAGGCGCAGTGAGATCGTCCCCACGGGGTACGGCCCACTGGGTGCGGGCAACGTCAGCCGCACACGCCCGGCCTCGCGCGGCGCGGCGGAAGCGGTGCGCGCGGAGATGGCGGACAGGGTGACGGCGGCAACAGCCGATCGCAGGGCGGCGCGGCGAGTCTGCATGGCAAGCCTCCTCGTCTGTACGTGTTCACAGCCCTTTCACCTTTGCGGATCGACTCGGTCACCACCATCCGGCAGGCCGGTCGACGCACACGGGGGCTACCCGTAACCCGCCCCTATCGAAGGGGTTGAGAGCTCGTCTCCGGGAGCGGGCCGTCCGCCTCGGCCCGGTGTTCCTTCAGCAGAAGCGCGCCCAGGACGGCCGCAGCGACCTGGCAACCGGCCACAGCCAGGACGAGGCTTCCCGACCCGGCGGACTGCCAGCCGCCCGCGAGTGCGGCCCCGCCCGCGGCGAAGGCGGTCTTGATGCTCGCTCCCAGGGTGAACACCTGGGTGCGGGTGGTGGGGGGCGCGTAGCGGTCACGCCCGGTGAGCAGCGCGGCGAAGAGCGGGCCGGTGCAGCACCCGGCCAGGGCGAAGCCGCAGGCTGTCGCGGCGGCGCTGTCCGCCCAGGGCACGGTGGCCAGCGCCGCTCCGGTCGCGAGCAGCATGATGATGACGGTCCGTTCGGGACGGCGGGTGCCCCACGGTCGCCATGCGTACGCCAGGGAGCCGGTCAGCGAGCCGAGCGCCATGGCGGTCATGAGACCGCCTGCGGCCCAGGGTGTCTGGTAGCGGGCGGCGAGCATCACGCAGGCCACGGGGAGGGCGCCGATCCCGAGCTGGCCCACTCCGCTGGCCCAGGTGAGCGAGCGCAGTGGCGGGTTGCGCAGCAGCAGGACGGCCGCGGCTGCCAAATCGGCGGGGCGCGGCGCAGGGGTTCCGCCGGCGCGGGGTGCCAGCGGTAAGGCGAAGACGAGCACACCGCCTGCGGCGGCTGCGGCGCCCAGTGCTGCGAGGGCGCGGGCGGGACCGGTTGCCGCCGCGAGGGCAGAGGCGAGGGCCGGCCCGGCGATCCCTGCCAGGTTGTAGGAGACGGCGTCCAGGCTGAAGGCACGGTTCAGCGCCGTGGGCGGCAGCAGGTCGCCCAGCAGACTGGTCAGACCTCCCGTCAGCAGGGGGGTGCAGCAGCCCGCCGTACCCGCCACGGCCAGGACGACAGGAGCGGAGGCCCGCCCGGCCAGCATCGCGACGGCGGCCAGTCCCGTTCCGTAGAAGACCAGGCAGCCGCCGTGGAACAGCCTGCGTCGCCGGACCCGGTCGGCGAGGGCGCCGGCCAGCGGGGCGGCGATGACGCCGGGCACCAGCAGTGCCGCGACGAGAGCACCCCCGAAGCCGGTACTTCGAGTACGGTCCACGGCGAGCACCACCAGGCCGACTCGTGCTCCTTCGCAGGCGAGGCGGACCAGCAGGGCCACGTGCAGGTAGCGGACGAGCACCCACTTCCGCACGCCTGGACGCCCCTCCGGTTTCACTGACGTCTGCGTACGCACTGCATGCCTCCAGACCGGACCGGGACTGTGCTGCTCGGGCGCTTCACGTGGCGGCTCTGCCGCGCGGCGCTCCGCACGACTCCTCCCTTCGTCATACCCTGAAGGTATGACGACATGTGTGTCCGGCGTCCGAACCGCTCATACTCGGGGGGTGAGCTTCGCCTTCGTCAGTGATCACCTCGCCCTTGATTTCGCCGCCACCGTGGCCTGGCGCACGACGCAGCCAAAGGAACTGCTGGCCGAGCCGGAGGACTTCGCCCGGTGGGCTGTCGAGGCCGGGGTGGTGGACCGGTTGGAGGCGGTGAGCCACGCGGAACTGGCCAAGGCACGGGCGCTGCGTGAGGCGATCTACCGGCTGGCCCTGGCGGCCACGGAAGGAGCGCCGGCGGCGGGAGGACCATCCGACTCCGCGGACGTCGCACGGGTCCGACGGGCCGCCGCGCACCCACCCGTCCGTCTCACGCTCCAGGCCGTGGGCCGGGTGGAACGCCGGGGTGGGGTCCAGGAGGTGCTGGCCACCCTCGCGGCGAGCGCCAGCGACCTGCTCGGCGGCCCCGACCACCTGCTCATCCGGCACTGCGCCGGCGAGCCGTGCACCCGGCTGTTCGTCGACCGCTCCCAGGCGGGTACCCGACGCTGGTGCTCCAAGCGAAGCTGCGGCAGCCGGATCAACGCCGCTGCCTACCGCCGCCGCACCCGTGACGACGTACAGACCTGACCCGAGGATCGAGCTCACCCCGACGGTCGAGGGAGCCGCGAACAGCGACGCTCCGCCCCCGTCCCGGAACCGTCCGAGCGCCCTGCAACCGGCCGTGCCGCCACCCGGCCTCTTCCGCCGGAGGAACTGCGAGGCAGTCGTGTGACCTTGGCCGGGTTCGACTCGTGTCACGGCGGGCCACGGTGTATCAGGGCGCCACCTGGATAACCGGCGTTGCGGAATCGGCCCGAGCACGAGGAGTGTCCGTGTGACCGGACGGCGTAAGTCAGCGGTGTCGAGCGTGGCTTGGCAGGTCGGTGGTGTGGGGGTGGCGGCCCAGGCGGTGGCCTACGGCTTCGCCCGGTACGGCTACGGGTTGTTCCTGCCGAGTCTGCGTGACCGCTTCGGACTCTCGACCTCGGTCCTCGGCCTGGTCAACAGCGTTTCCTACAGCGGGTATCTGCTGGCGCTCGTGACGGTGGGGGCGCTCGTCTCGCGTCTGGGTCCACGCCCCATGGTGGTCGCGGCGGGAGTGTCGGCGGGGATCGGCATGGTGACGGTGGCTGTGGCCCGCAGCACCTGGGTCCTCGTCGTGGGGCTCGTGGTGGCGGGGATGGCTTCGGGTTTCTCCTGGGCGCCCTTCTCCGACACCGCCGACCGCCTGCTGCCGGACCGTACACGCGAGCGGGTCATGGCCCTGATTCCCAGCGGCACCGCCTTCGGTGTCACCGTGGCCGGGCCGCTCGCCCTGGCCGCCCGGGGAGCGAACTGGCGGTACGCCTGGATCGGCTTCGCGCTCGTCGCCTTCGCGATGGCCTGGTACGCGGCGCGGGTCCTGCCCGCCGGACGCCACCGGGGGGACGCCGGCGGGAACGGTGGCGGACATGCCGTCACGGCACGCTGGTTCCTGCGCCCGGCAGCCGTACCGCTGTACGTCACCGCGTTCGTGTACGGCGTCATCGGCGCCTTCTACTGGGCCTTCGCCGTGGAGGCCGTCTCGGACGCGGCGGGAGAAGGCTCCCCGGTGGCGCCGCTCTTCTGGACGCTGATGGGGCTGGCCGGGCTCAGCGGTGTCTTCGCCGGTGCCTTCTTCCTGCGGCTGGGACTGCGGCTCGGGCAGGCGGTGCTGTTCCTGGCGCTGTCCGCCGCGATCGCCCTCCTCGGGCTGGCCCCTGACGCCCTGGGCCCGGTGATCGCGTCGGCCGTGCTGTACGGGCCCGCGTTCATGGCCACGTCGTCGCTGCTCGCCCTGTGGAGTTACCGCGTCTTCCCCGAGCAGCCGTCGACCGGATTCAGTGCCACCGTGCTGGCGCTCGGGTTGGGGACCCTGACGGGGCCCGCCACGCTCGGCGCGGTGGCGGACCACTACAGCCTGCGAGCGGGTTTCCTCGTGGCGGCGGCCGTGGCACTGATCAGCCTGGCTTTCCGGCCCCCCGCGCGGCGGTCGGAGGACGACGTGACGCGTGGGCAGGAGGCGGGAGTCGTCTCCCGCGAACGGTGAGGTGCCCCCGGTCAGCCGAACGGGCATGAAGACCCGTGAAGGGCGTGTACGGCGTCACGCGGGGTTCGCCCACTCCTCGCGGAGCATTCCGAAGAGCACGCGGTCGTAGCGCTCCCCCTCCACCAGGACAGCCGACCGGCGGCGGCCTTCTTCGCGGAAGCCCAGCTTGGTGAAGGCGCGCACGGCACGCTCGTTGCCGCTCCAGGTGTCCAGCTCCAGCCGGTTCAGACCGTACGCACCGAACAGGTGGTCCACGAGCAGCCGCAACGCGTCCCTGCCGTGGCCGCGGCCCCAGAACTCCCGCTCGCCGATGGTGACTCCGAGCGTGGCCACTCCGGCGTAGGGGTCCAGGTCCCGGTAGTCGGCCATGCCTATCACCGTGCCGTCCGCCAGGTCCTCGACCGTGAACACGGCCGACTCCCTGGGGTTCAGTCGCAGCATGGTGTCGAAGCCGAGCCGGATCGCCTCCGCTGTGACCGGGCCGAACAACGGGTCACCGCCCGCGGCCCAGCGCACCACCTCGGGGTCATTGCGCCACCGCACATGGTGCTCGGCGTCTTCGGGGCGCAGCGCGCGCAGTCTTACCAGCATTCCTTCGAACATGGTGCAAACCTAGTCGTTTCACAGGTGTGCGGTGCCACCGCCCGGACGACACGGGGGGGCGAAGGAGACCTGGGCTCCGTGTCTCCGAGACACATCACGGTCCGGACAGACACCAACCTCTTGCCGGTGTTCCCGGAAGTGCGGGTCGGGAGCGCGCAGTTGCCGGACGGGGCAGCGCCGGACGGGGTTACGCCGCCGTGAGCCGGACGCGTTCGCTCGCCGGTGGTTCGGGGAGCCGAAGAAGGAATCGGGCCGCGGGCCCGTCGGTGCGGCACGGGTAACCTGCGCGTATGAAGCGGATCCAGCGGGCCGCGGGCACGGTCGTCGGGTCGGCGGTGGGTGACGCCCTGGGCGGTCCCTTCGAGTTCGGTCCCCAGGGAGCGTTCTCCGCGCGGTTTCCCGCGCCTGGTGCCGGTGGCGAGATGTGCGGAGGCGGTGGCTGGGACCCCGGCGAGGCCACTGACGACACGCAGATGGCCGTTCTGGTCGCGGAGTCCCTGCGGCCGCGCGGTCACTATGGATGAGGGCAGCGATGCGGCGGGCCGCGTCCATGCTGCCCCTTGGGTCGGCGGCAGCGTCGTGGACCGCGGAGGTCGACGCTCGCATCAAGGGGCCGTTTCCGGCTGCTCGCTGGTTGGCCTGGAAATTGATCGCGGCGGCGAGGTCCCAGGGCATGCCGTTGGTCACGTCCACCCCGACCACCGCGGGCGCTCCATGTCCCCCTCCCGGGATTCGCCGGACGGGTGCTCCACCTGGCAGATCTGCTCCACCTCGCACACCGCCTCGCAGGCTGAACCGGATCCTGCTCCGCGACGCGCCTTGCGGGAACCGGCGTGCGGCGCCGACCAGCCCCTGGCGGTGTTCCTCGGCGGAGGCGGTAGCCACCGAACGATCACGTCAGTAGCCTTGGCGCCCTGTGCTCCTGACTGACGGAGGGCTTCTCGCATGACCACCTCGTTCGTCCGTCCCGAGCCGCCGTATTACGCGGTGATCATCACTACCCGGCCGGCCGCGGATCTGGAGGGCTACGCAGCGATGAGCGAGCGCATGGCCGAACTCGGTGAGACGCAGCCCGGCTATCTCGGCCGCGAGTCGCTGACGGACGAGGACGGCCGGGACCTCGTCGTCATCTACTACTCGGACGAGGCATCGATAGCCGCGTGGAAGGCTCACCCCGAACACCTTGAGGCACAGCGGCTCGGACGTGAACGCTGGTACTCCTCGTACAGCGTGGAAGTCGCGCGGGTGGAGCGCGTCTACGCCTTCAGTCGTGACTGAGGGTCTTGTGTCCGGGTCTTGTACAGCTCGCTGATGTTCGGGCGGGCAGCCGGGCGGTGATGGGCGGCGGGGCCCTGTGCGAAGGCTCGCAGGGCGTTCTCCGTGGTGCGGGTCACGAACGTGCGGGTCCGGGCGTCCATCCCGTGGTCGCGCCCGCCGTCGGGGGTGCCGGCCATGAGGGCCTCCACCCAGCGCATGGTGCCGGTGGCGAACACACCCGCGCCACTGGCAGCCGTGTAGTAGGCCGAGTCGCTGTGGCTGCGGCGGCCACCGCACACCAGCGGAGAGTGCGCCGTGATCTCCAGTGCCTCGGGGACGGGGGCCGCGGGTGTGACCCTGTCGTATTCGACGCCGACCAGATGGGCGAAGCCGTCGCCGGGCCGTACGCCCGTTCCTTCGTACAGCCAGTGGTCCGCCGCGTGGACGACGTACGGCGCGTCCGTCGGGTAGCCCTCGTAGAGCACTCCGGTGAGCGAGGACTCGGGGTCCGGTGCCGGGGCCTGGCGGAAGTCGGTGGTCACCAGGGCGGGCTTGGTGGTGTAGAACGGGTCGGCCCCGGCGGAGGACTTGTAGCAGACCACCGTACGGTCCGGCTGTGTCCGCCCCTGCTCGATGCGGACCCGGCGGAAGCAGGTGTTGGCGCCGAGGAAGACCACGTTGGCGCCGGCGTCGCGGGCCTGGGTGACATGCCGGCGCTGCTCCGGGGTCCAGTACTCGTCGTGCCCCAGACAGACCACCGCGGTCGCGCCGCGCAGGACCTCCGGGTCGCGGTGCACGTCCATGCCGGTGGTGTAGGCGAGGGGTATGCCGAGCCGTTCCGCCAACACCACCGCCGCTCGTTCGTACACCATGAACTTCTCCGCGCCGTCGGCGTCGTAGGGGCGGTCGAAGCTGACGGCCAGGGAACGGGTGGCGTACGCGCCGGAGGCACCGGCGTAGAGGCTGTAGCCGCCCCACCGGTTGTAGGCCTGCCAGGTGGCCGGGGCGTGCATCAGGACCGTTCGGCCCGTGCCCTGCGCGGAGCGCACGATGAGCGGGATGTAGCGCTGGTGGCCGCTGTCCGCCTCCAGCCGCAGCAGATACGCGCCCTCCGGCCAGCCGGCCGTGCCGAAGGTGAGCGTGCGCGGCCAGTCCGCGCGCACGGTGCGGGTGTCCGGCAGGAAGCGGGGTGCCGACTGGGCGCGGCCACGTACGGGCTTGGACGACCATACGAGCCGGGCCTGGGTGCCGCCGTACCAGCCGACGCGGAAGGCCGAGACCCGGAAGGACGACGCGGTCGTCGACACGTACAGGCCGCATTCCTCGCCCGGTGTCACGCTCACCCGGTCGGCGTAGCCGGCGACGGCCGGGGCAGGCCCCCGGGACGTGATACGCCAATCGGGTGTCCCGGACCGGTCCCGTTCCGCTTCGGGCCGGTGGGAGGACGCCGCCGGGGAGTGTTCGTGCGTGGGAGCGGACGCGTCGCAGGCCGCGGCCGTCACCGAGGCGAGCCCAAGGCCGGTGCAGGCTCCGAGAAAGCGCCTGCGTCCGGGCTGCCCCGCGTGTGCTGTCCCGTGGTCCGGACCCCCTTGCGCGGCAGGACCCATCCCCATGACGCCTCCCGTAGTCGCGGCTCGCGTGTCACCCGTCTCTCCGGGCCAAGGTGACACAGCCATACGGGCGGCGCGCCCCGCACACGGCCGCCAGACGTCACGGGGGCGCGGGCGGACGGGACACATCAGCCCTCCGCACACCACCGTCACCGGCTGTGCGCTGTGGCCCGCCCCGGACACGGCCCCTCACCGACAGCCCACGGGGGCCGCGAGCGACGGCGCGGCACCAGGCTTCCGTTCGATGAGCCTCACGACGGCCCGCAAGCGCTGGGTGTGCTGTCCGGCGGATCTGGGCTGATGGTCGCCAGCAGGTGTGCGACCAGGGGGTTGTGGTCGCTCTTCCGCCAGGCGACGGCCACTCGGGTACGGGCGGTGTTGGGTTCGATCCCGCGGAAGGCGACGCCTTTGAGGCGGATGCGTCGGGTGCTCGCCGGGGCCAGGGAGACGCCCAGGCCGGTTTCCACGAGGGCGCACACGGTTTGCCACTCCACCGCGTGCTGGGCGATCCGCGGTGTGAAGCCTGCCGCGGTGCACAGGCCGATGATCTGGTCGTACAGTGTCGGGCCGACCGTGCGGGGCAGCAGCACGAAGGGCGAGTCCGCCAGCCGTGCGAGCTGTACGGTCCGATGGGTGGCCAGAGGGTGGGTGGACGGCAGCACGGCCACGAAAGGCTCGCTGAGTACGGTAGCGAAGCCGAGCCCTGTCTCGTCGGTGGGGGGTTCGCGCAGTAGACCGATGTCGATGGTCTTGTCGTGCAGGGCGGCGATCTGCGGAGCGGTGGTCATCTCGTGGATGTCCAGGTGCACGCCGGGGTACCGCTGCCGGAAGGTGCGCAGCAGGCCGGGCAGGACGGTCAGGGCCAGGGAGGCGGCGAAGCCGATCCTTAGGCGGCCGGCCCGGCCGCTGCCGACGGCCCTGGCTGCGGCCAGGCCGTCCGCGAGGTCGGTGAGTGCCCGCCGGGCGGCCGGCAGCAGTTCGCGGCCGGCCGGGGTGAGCGTGACGCGTCCCGGTTCACGGGTGAACAGCGCGTGACCGACCTTGTCCTCCAGGCGGCGGATCTGCTGGCTCAGCGGCGGCTGGGCGATGCCCAGCCGGGCGGCCGTGCGGCCGAAGTGGAGTTCCTCGGCGAGCACGACGAAGGCGTGCAGCTGCGGCAGGGGAAGTTCGGGGCGCTCCATACGCCTAGAGATATCAGGCCATCCCTTCAGCTGTATTAGACGTATCTGTGCTGGTCACTTAGCGTTCGGCGCATGACAGAGCGACACGCGATCCTCAGCGGCTCGACCTTTGAGGAGCAGATCGGCTATGCCCGTGCCGTGGTCGACGGTGACTGGGTGCATGTGTCCGGGACGACCGGCTTCGACTACACCACCATGACGATCTCCGACGACGTGGTGGTGCAGGCCGAGCAGTGTCTACGCAACATCGAGGCCGCGCTGGCCGAGGCGGAGTGCACTTTCGCCGACGTGGTGCGGGTGCGCTACCTGCTGCCCGACCGCGAAGACTTCGAGCCTTGCTGGCCGGTCCTGCGTCGCTGCTTCGGCGACGTTCAGCCGGCCGCCACGATGCTCGTGTGCGGTCTCGCCGACCCTCGGATGAAGATCGAAATTGAGGTGTACGCGCGGCGGCGCACCCCGCCTCACGGTAGGGCCATGAGCGAGCACTCGGTAGCGCCGGTCGTGCCCGTCGAGGCGTACGAACCCCCTTACTACGTGGCTGTCTTCACTACGGTGCGGACCCCGGACCAGAGCGGCTACAGCGAGACCAACGCACGCATGGAAGAGCTGGTCCAGGACGTCCCCGGGTACCTGGGGATGGACCACGCGCAGACTCCCGGGGGCCTGGGCATCACGGTCGGGTACTTCCGCGACGCCGACGCCCTCACCCAGTGGCGGACCGACGTCGAGCACCGCGCGGCGCAACAGCGCGGGCGAGCCGAGTGGTACCAGAGCTACACACTGCATGTGGCGAAAGTGGAGCGCAGCCACGGGTTCACGCGCGCCGGGATTCCGTAGAGCCCGACGACAAGACGGCCGGCCGGCCGAGCACGACGACCACCTGAGGGGCATCGCCCCCCTGGCCGGGCGTGTGGGTGGAGGTGAGCGGGCGACGGCCGCCCTCACAGCGAGGCGGATCCTGTCCTGGATCGCCCGCGGGACTCCTCCCACGTTCCGTCCGCTGACCACCTGCGATGACGGTCGCGAACCGTCTGCCACTGCCCGCAGCGGGACGGCAGGTCTCTCCAGGGCAGCCCCGGCTCGTCGAGGTAAGACGCCTTTCCCGAACGCGGCGAGGTTCAGGCGAGGTGCTGCTCGAAGAAGGCGGCAGCCTCCCCGCCCACCCGTGCACGGACGGCGGAGTGGGCAGGTTCCGGGAGGAAGAAGTCTTCGTGGCGAACGTCGGGGCCGGCTGAGCGGCCACTTGCCGTGGGGATGTGGTCCAGGTACGGCCGGGTGTCGACCTCGTAGGGGTTGACCGTGTCCGCTCCACCCCAGCGAATGCCTACCGGCACCTGCACGGTTTCCAGGCTCTCTCGGGTCACGAGACCGCCGACTCCGGGAGCCACTTGGAAGACCGCCCGGACTCGGGGATCCGAGAAGTCGGCGCCGGCGCTGTCGAGCGCGGGCCGCAACGACTCGTCCAGCGGGTATTTCTTCCGCAGCGCCTCCAGCGCGCCGGGGAACTCGGGAATCTCCGGCAAGGGAACCGCCCCCGTCATCACCGCCCACACAAGCCGCGGATCGACACGAACACCGGCGAGTGCCGCAGCCGTATAGCCGCCCAGGGAGAAACCCGCCACACCAACCGGCCCGAGCGGCTGCTCGCGAGCGAGTACGTCGAGGACGAAGGAAACGTCGCGAGGCCGTTCCCACACATGCAGAAAGCCTTCCGGCTCGTAGCCGTCGACGAAGTTGTTGCCGTGGTGGTCCAGAGCCACGACGCGGAAACCCGCCTCGTGCAGCGGTCCTGCCAACCACTCCATCCTGCTGCCGGAACCTCCGGTGCCGTGCGAGACGACAACCAGGGGCGCGAGGAGAGCCAGCGGCTGATGCGGCTCCCACACGTAGATACGGACGGGGCGCGGACGGGCCGGATCCCGCAGGTCACTGCGGGACTCGTCGTACAGAACACGTACCAGCGGCTGCTGCCCGGAGATCGTCATGGCGACATCGTAGGTTCGGCCCGAACGACGAGGATCAGGTCACTGCCAGGGCAGACGAGGTACGGGGGGTGCGCTCACCGACCCGACCGTCGAACCGTGCCGGTTCCGCCGGCCGGACACCGCACTGGGCATGGGCCCGGCGTGCGCGCCCAGTCCCCTACGAACTGCTCCGACCGGCGGACGGTCGTACATTCGGATACGTGGAGGAGATGCCTCAGCGCATCGACCCTTCGACGGACCGGGCCGCAGCCGCCGTACTGCTCGGATGCGCTCCGAACCAGGTCGGCTACTGCGCACGCTGCCAGGGGCTGACGCGCCGCTACGGGCCCACCGCGCAGGTCGTCTGTGCGGCCTGCCGCGCGGCCGAGACCGCCCCGCCCGCCCCGTCCGCCGACGGTTCCTCCATCTGACGTCAGCGCTCAACCGGCGGCTGGCACAGCGCCTCTCCCCCAGCCCCGCGCCGCGTGACACATTGACGGTGACCCCTGGCTAGGAGAGCTTGAGAAGCAGTTCGCTGAGTTCGCTCGGCATGGTGATCATGCAGTCGTGGCCGGTCGGCAGCTCCCAGACCTGCGCGGCAGTGCCGTTGGGTTGGATCGGGGGGACGGGACGACGGGTGACGCCCGCCGGCATGGCGCCGACATTGTGAATGTGCGTGCGCGGGATCGCGTGAGCGGCTGGGTTGCCCAGTCGCACCGGCTGTTGCAGACAGCGCACCGGCTGGTCCGAGAGCATCCCGCGCAGCCAGGCGACGTCGGCGGGGTCGGTGACGCCGAACAGGCCGAAGGGCGCGGGCTGCTCGGGCATCGGCGGCACGCGCCAGCCGCTCTCGGATTTCTCAGCGAGCTCGATCAGTTGCCGTGTCATGGGTTGGACGTCGACTGCGGACTCGCCGTCCTCGGGGACCATCGCGTCGAGGTAGACCAGATGCGCGATGCGTTCCGGAATCCGGTTGGCCGCGGAGGAGATCACCAGCCCTGCGTAGCTGTGGCCGACGAGTACGACGTCCCTGAGGTTCTCCTCGGTGATCAGCCCGACCACGTCGTCGACGTGCGTATCGAGACCCACCTCCGGACCGAGCAGGTGCGCCTTGTCGCCGAAGCCGGTCAGGGACGGCGCGAACACCCGGTGCCCGGCGGCCTCCAGCAGCGGTACCACCCGCTCCCAGCACCGTCCGCTGTGCCAAGCACCGTGTACCAGTAGAAATGTTGACATCGATCTTCCTTCGCAGGAGCAGAAGAGCACGGTTACGCGCATGCCGCTGGTTCGCGGCTCTGGCAGTTACCTTTCATGCCTCGGTACTGTTCGAGTACCAAGGGCATGCTGGTGCACACGACGCGCCGCAGGCAATAAGGCACTTTTCGGTGACTCGGTTCTCTGGAGGTAACCATGGACGCGGTACAGGGCGATCCGCGGTCGGCGGCGCGGCCCAGCGATGCGTGCCGGACCCGGGTGGTGCTCGACATCGTCGGGGACAAGTGGTCGCTGCTGGTCGTGCGCAATCTCAAGGACGGACCGCGCCGTTTCACCGAGCTGAAAAGGGCCATCGACGGAATCAGCCAGCGCATGCTCACCGTGACGCTGCGCAGCCTGGAGCGCGACGGAATCCTGACCCGCACCGTCCACGACGTGATGCCGCCGCATGTGAGCTATGAGCTCACCGAGATAGGCGTCACCCTGCGCGAGGCCACCGCGCCTCTGCTCGAATGGAGCGTCGCGCACCTCGCCCGGATCGACGAGGCCCGCGCCGTCTACGACGCCCGCAGGGATCCATCGATGACCTCATAGCGGGACGGCAAGTCGGGTGCCAGTCCAGCCAGGGTGGACGGGCCGGGGTGTCTCTCCTTGCCGGTGGTCGAATCCGGACGCGCGTGATCCGGTGAGCGCGGGATACCAGCAGGTCATGAGGTTGCTTGCCACAGTGCGCGAAATGGACCGTCGTCTGACCAAGCGGATGGCTTCCTGGCGGGAACCCGGGCTCCATCGGACGCTGTCGGTGGTGGAGGAATCGGCGGAAGCCACCAAGTTGTGGTGCGGTGCTGCCGCGGTGATGGTCTGGGCCGGCGGGTGGAGGGGCCGCAAGGCGGCGGTGGCGGGTCTGGCGGCTCTCACCTTGGCGCAGTTGGTGTGCAACGGTGTGTGCAAGCAGGTGATCGACCGTCCGCGCCCGCCCAAGGAGTGGATTCCCCACGATGAGGTGGAGGACCGGCCTGATTCCTCGTCGTTCGCCTCCGGGCACACCGCGGCGGCGCTGGCCTTCTCCGCTGCGGTTGCCCCCTCGTGGCCGTCGGCCGGGGCGGTCTGCGCGGTGCCGGCCGCGCTGGTGGCCGTGGAGCGGGTGCAGTCAGGTGCCCACTACCCCAGTGACGTCGCCGCCGGCGCCGCAATCGGACTCGTCAGCGCCTGGCTGGTCAGGCAGCTTCCGCGGCTGGTGCTGCGCGTGTGGCGGTGACAGGGTCCTCCGCTTCGGCAGCTACGTCGCCGATCACGTGCTCACCGAGAAGGACCCGGCGTTTGAACAGGGGTGTCGGCCACGCGGTGCTCTGGGTTTTGTCACCGCGGGTTCTCCGTCGGGCTCACCTGGTTCATGATGCCGATCGCCTTCGCCAAGCCGTGGGGCCTCGCCGGGACGGCCGGCCTGCTGGCCTCCCCGCTCAACACGGTAGAGTCTTTCCTTGAGTTGGCGGGCTTGGCGGCCGTAGTGGCCCCGATCGTGGCGGTCGTATGCCGTGGCGTGGGGGCAGGGGCGTCAGCCGCCTGACCGCGGAGTCGGACGGCGGTGGCGGCCCGGCCGCCTCCTCCGCCGCACGTGCGTCCAGCCTCCGGGGTGGGGCGTACGACGTGTGGCGGCAGCCGCGTCGAGGGCGTGGTGGCGAGTGCCTTCCACTCCCCCCGCTGCGGTTTATAGTTCAACTACATTCGGTGCCACGAGGAGGTCGCACCATGGCGGAGCTCGGTCTGGCCGACACGGTCGGCATCCTGCGGCAACCCGGCGTGCGGACGCGGCACAGCAGCGCTGGGCTCGGGTGGGAGCGGCTGTTCCTCTCCACCCAGGAGGAGCAGCCCTATCGCGCCGCCTTCGACCCGGCGCCCACGCATCTGCTGATCCTGCACCTGAGCGGCCCCGTCACCGTGCGGCGGGGACGCGGGGCGGGCACCCGGTCGCGGACGATCCCGGCCGGTGGGCTCTTCCTGCAACCGGCCGGCCGTACTCTCTCCGTCGAACTCGGCGGCACGCTTGACACGGTCCACGCCTACCTCACCGACGACGCGCTGTGCGAGGCGAACGACGGACGGCCCGTGGAGCTGTCCGAGGAACTCGGCGCCACCGATCCCCTGGCCGAGCAACTCCTGCTCGCGCTGGCCGGCGCGGTGCGCTCCTGGGAGCCGTCGGCCCGTACCTACACCGACCACCTGACCGGGATGCTCGCCGCACAGCTCGCCCGCCGGCACAACGTTCGGGAGGCGGTGCCCGCGGACAGCCGGTCCGGGCTGTCCGCACGCCGGCTCGCCGCCGTCCGCGCGCTCATGGAGGAGCGGCTGGCCGAACCCCTGCCGATCGCGGACCTCGCCGACGCGGCCGCACTGAGCCCCAGCCAGTTCACCCGGCAGTTCCGCAAGAGCACGGGACAGTCGCCGCACCAGTTCCTGCTCGCGCTGCGTCTGGAGCGGGCCTGCCGGCTGCTGCGCACCGGTACCGACCCGATCGCCGAGGTGGCCGTCGCCTGCGGGTTCTCCCACCAGGAGCACCTCACCCGGGTGATGCGCGCCCGGCTCGGCACCACCCCCGCCGCGCTGCGCCGCTCCGGCTGACCGGGGCGCCGCGACTCTCAGCGCTCCAGCACCAGCACCAGTGCCTGCGGCTCGATGCCCGCCCCCCCGCCACCCGCACCCGCACCCGCACCCGCACCCGCACCCGCAGCCACGCCTACGGCTCGCGCCGGATCACCGCGATCCCCGTCGTCGAGCGGCGAGGCGCTGCCGACGGTGGTGGGTGCCGTCCGCACGGAGCGTCCGTTGACGGACGAGCCCGTGACCCGGCCGATGCGTCCGCCGGCGGCGGGACGCCGAGGTCCCGCCCGCCGGCCCCGCGGTCGTGCGACACGACCGCGAGGCTCGTCGCCCCCTGGCGCGATCAGGGCATCGCCGAGGGCCTCCCCTCGCAACCTCCCCTAACGCGCCAGGACATGGCGGAGCGCGCCGAGGAGGTCTTCCCCTGCCGCCTCCGCGGTCTCGGCGGCGGTGGTGCGGCGCCAGGCGACGTGTCCGTCCGGGCGTACCAGCAGTACGCCGTCCTCGGCGATCTCGCTGACGCGGCTCCATTCGCCGTAGGCGTCGCGGTGGTTGTCGTCACCGACGCGGACCACGCGCAGCGGTACGCCGAGGGCGTCGCCGCAGGCGCGCGCGGCGGTCTCCCAGACACCGCCGGACAGACCGGTCAGCACGGTGAAGACACCGCGGCCGACGACGTCCAGCGTGGAGACCCGCTCGCCCTCGGCGTCGACCAGCCAGGCGTGCGGGAGTTTGGCGCCGGGCCGGGTCGTCGGCTGGTGCACCAACTCGCGGTCGTGCGCCCACACTTCGTCCGGGCTGCCGTCGGGGAGCACCGCGGTGGAGACGTAGCGCTGGTTCATCTCCACACCGTGCGCGTTGAACTCGTAGTTCTTCAGCTGGATCGCCTCTTCGAGCTGCCGCCTCTTCTTGGCGCCCTCGGGCGTCCGCTCCCGTAGCGCCGCGATCCCTTCGGCGATGGCCTCCGCGTCGCTGCCGCCGCCGACGCCGAGCACGTCGAAGATCGGCCCGAACTGGTCGCGGCTGAGGTTGGCCCGCTCGACGATCTGCCGCCCCACGGGGGCGCGTTCGGTCGTGTAGCTGTCGAGCAGCGCGGGTCCCGCCTCGCCGCGGATCACCATCGCGAGCTTCCACGCGAGGTTGTACGCGTCCTGGACGGAGGTGTTGGAGCCCAGTCCGTTGGACGGCGGATGGCGGTGCACGGCGTCTCCGGCGCAGAAGACCCTGCCGTTCGCGTACTCCTCGGCGTAGGCGTGGTTGACGGTCCACAGCGAGGTCGACGTGATCTCCACCGGCAGGTCGGGATCGCCGACGAGGTCGCGGACGATCTTACGCGCAGCCTCCTCGTCGACCCGCGGCGGCGGCTGCTCTATGTCGTAGCCCCACACCAGCAGCCACTCGTTCCACGGGCGGACCATCCGGACGAGGCCCATGCCGATGCCTCCGGTGTCCGCGCCGGGCTGGAGCACCCAGTACAGGACGCTCGGGCGGTGGGCGCAGTACTGGGTGAGGTCGGCCTTGAAGACGATGTTCATGCTGCCGGCCTTGGCCATGCGACCGGCGAAGGGCAGGCCGAGTTGCTCGGCGACCGCGCTGCGCCCGCCGTCGGCGCCGATCAGGTAGCGGGCGCGGACCGTGAACTCGTCGCCTCGGACCCGGTCGCGCAACAGGGCGGTGACGCCGTCCTCGTCCTGCTCGAAGCTGACGAACTCGGTGTCGAAGCGGACCTTGGCGCCGCGGGCCGCCGCGTTGTCGACGAGGATCGGCTCCAGATAGGTCTGCGGCAGGTCGATCATCTCGCAGGGGCTCTTGGCGGAGTACTCGGTGGCCGTCGCGGGGCCGGTGCCCCAGCTGCGGATGCGACCGATCTCGTCGCCCGTCAGGGCCGTGCACAGCACGGTGTCCCCCATCAGGTGGGAGGGGCTGCCGAGGGCCAGCGCCTCCGACTCGACGCCGAGGTCGCGCAGGACCTCCATGGTGCGCTGGTTGGTGATGTGCGCCCGCGGGGTGTTGGCGAGCCACCCGTACTTCGTCACCAGCAGGGTGCGGATGCCGTAGGTGGCCAGCAGCAGGGCGGCCGAGCCGCCTGCGGGTCCGCTGCCGACGACGAGGACGTCGGTGTCGTAGGCGTCGAGCGGATCGGTGGTCGTCATGTGTGTGTGCGCTCCTCGGTCATCCGGCCTGGGGGGCGAGTCGGAAGGTGTAGTCGAGCCGGCACCACTGGCCGTCGACCGGACGGCCGTCGGGGGTGGGGCCGGACCGCGGTGTGAAGTCGACGACGAGTTCGTCCTTGACTCCGAAGACGGTGTCGCTGTCCAGGTACGCTCCGTCGGCCACGAACAGCTGCGTGACGAGCCGGCGGTGGCCGGGCGCGTCGAACATGAAGTGGAGGTGGGGCGCCCGGTAGGGGTGGCGGCCGACCGCGTCCAGCATCTGCCCGACCGGTCCGTCGGCGGGAATCGGGTAGTGCGCGGGCAGGATGGACCAGAACGTGACCCGTCCCTCGCTGTCGCTGCGCAGCCGGGCCCGCAGCACCGGTCCGTCGAGGTCGGGGAGCTGTACGTCGTAGAAGCCGTCCTCGTTGGACTGCCACACGTCCACCACCGCGTCCTTGACGGGCTCGCCCTCGCTGTCCGTGACGCGTACGTCCACCCACAGCGGGGTGCCGTGCAGGCCGCCGGAGATGTCGCTGCCGAGCGCGGTCTCGGGCGGGCCCTCCACGTAGAAGGGGCCGAGCACCGCGGACGGCGTGGTGTCGGGCGTGCGGGAGTTGGTGAGCAGGTCCACGGCGCTGGAGACGCCGAGCGTGTCGGACAGCAGCACGAACTCCTGGCGGGTCGGGCCGCAGAGCTGTCCGGTGCGGGTGAGGAAGTCGATGGCGTACTGCCATTCGGCGTCGGTGACGTCGTTGGCCGCGACGAAGGCGTGCAGGTGCCGGACGAGGTCGCTCATCAGCGTACGGACCCGGGGGTCGGGGGCGTGCGCGAAGCTGGCGACCACCTCCTCGGTGAGCCGGGCCAGCTTCGCCTCCGTCGAGGGCGGGCCCTGCGGGCGGCGTCCCTGCCAGGCGCCGGCCAGCAGCTCGCCGATGCCCTCGGCGGTCAGCTCACGCGGGTTGGGGTACGGCGTCGAGGTGGCCAGCTCGGCCGCGCGTGCCAGGTCGGACTCCGCCATGCCGAGCTCGCGCAGCGAGGTGGGGCCGCCCAGGGAGACGATCAGGTCGTACACGCCGCTCGGTGCGTCGGGCACGCCCAGGGCGTCGGCGATGCGGCGCATGACCTCGGGGACGGCGGGCGCGTTGTAGGCCATGGCGTGCGCCAGCACGACGGTGTGGGTCTCGGCGTGCGGCAGGCCGAAGCTGCCGCCGAGGGTGTGGCACAGCTTGTGGTGCAGGCCCATGCCGACCGTGGCGAGGCAGGTCCCGGCGAGCCAGGCGGCGTGCAGCAGGTCGGCCCGGGCCTCCGGGTCGACGGGGTCGGCGGCCAGCCGGGGCAGCGCCCGCGCGATGCCCGAGATGGCGTCGAGGGCCTGCCGGTCCGTCACCGGGTTGGCGTCGGCCGAGTAGAGGGCCTCGACGGCGTGCGCGAGGGCGTTGACGGCGCTGGTCACCGTCATGGGCAGCGGCAGCGTGAGGGTGAAGTCGACGTCGTAGACGACGGTCTCGGGCAGGATCGCCGGGGAGGACTGGGTGACCTTGCGCCCGTCCTGGGTCTCGCCGAGCACCGGGGTCACCTCGGAGCCGGCGTAGGTGGTCGGCAGGATCACCTGCGGCAGGTCCGTGCGCAGGGCCAGCGCCTTGGACAGGCCGGTCGTCGAGCCGCCGCCGACGGCCACGATCACGTCGGCCGAGGCGTGGGTGAGCACGTCGAGCGCCTGCTCGGTCACCTCGACCGGGGTGTGCATGGCGGCGCCGTCGAACTCCGCCACGACGAGGTCCCCGAGCGCCTCGCGGACCCGGGTGGCGGTCCGGGCCAGGGACCGGCCGGACAGCAGCAGGACACGGGAGCGGCCGAGCCGCTCGACCTCCTCGCGGAGCCGGCTCACCGTGCCGGATCCGAAGACGACCCGCGAGGGACGGGATGTGTGGACGAACGTCCGCATTGAGTTCTGCCTCCGCCTGTCATCCGGTGTGCGTCGATGGCTTCGATCACCGAGTGTGCGGAGGAGGACGGCACGTCGTCCTGCACGATGCGCGCGCCGCGCTGCACGAAACGCGCGTGTATTCCGAGGCCGGCGCACTGGAGGGCTTGCCGCCCCGGTGCGCGGCGCCGGTGCGATCTTGTGAGGCCGGTTCGGTCAGCAAGGAGCCGCGGGGGGCATCGTGCCGGCAGCCCCGTCGACGCCGTCACCGGCAGGTGGGCGGTCTTGGTCGTCGAGGCCCTGGGTGAGGGCACCCCGCGCTTCGGCGAGCTGCGCGACCGGGTCGAGGGCATCAGCCGCAAGGGGCCGACGTGCTCCCAGGTGGTCCGTCGCTCGGGGGCAGGTCTCGGAAATCGGCCCGGCACCGGTGGTCGCGCGTGCCGACAGGAGCCTCGACGGCTACGTCGGTCGTCGGGGACGGCCGGTTCGCCCGTCCCCCGGCACACCTCGCTGCCCACGGCCCCTGCCAGGTCGGCGCGGGGCCGGATCGGTGGGCCATCGGGCGGTACCCCTCCGGTGCCTCCGGCCCCGGCGCGTCACTGCGGCAGCCGGGGCGGGGTGGTCAGGACGCTGCGGGGACCACCGCGTCGAGGCCGTGCGAGGCGACGAGCTGTGCGCTGCCGTCGGCCAGGCGGTAGCACAGGCCCACCACGGCGGCCTGGCCGGCGGCGACCTTCTCGGCGAGCACCCGGGAGCGGTCCAGCAGCAGGTCGACGGTGTGCCTTATGTGCTCGGCGAGGATCTGGTCCGGCTCGACCCGTCCGGCGGCCCGCGCCGCCAGCACGCTGGGGGTCACCCGTTCGACGACGTCCCGGACGTACCCGGCCGGTGTCATGCCGTCCTCCAGTGCGGCGCACGCCGCGCCGACCGCGCCGCACGAGTCGTGCCCGAGGACCACGACCAGCGGGCAGCCCAGCACGTCCACGCCGTACTCGATGCTGCCGAGCACCTCCGAGCCCACCACGTGGCCCGCGGTGCGCACCACGAACAGGTCGCCCAGGCCGCGGTCGAAGATGATCTCGGCGGCCAGCCGGGAGTCCGAGCACCCGAACAGCACGGCGAAGGGCTGCTGGGACGGTGCGATCTCGGCGCGGCGGGTGGCGTCCTGGTTCGGGTGCTCGGGGGTGCCGGCGACGAAGCGCTGGTTGCCGCTCAGCAGCAGCTCGAAGGCGTCGCGGGGCGTCGGGGTCTGGATCTCGGTCATGACCGCAGCTTAGAACCCGGCTCCGGTGGTCGCACCGCCTGGCCCCCTCGGTCATCGCCGGGTCGGGTGATGCTCACGGCCCGGGCGTCATTCCCGGGCGCCCGCCCGGGGTGGCCGCCCCGCCACGGAACCTCGGCGCGCGGCGCTGCCGCCGGTCCCGTACGGCGGGCCCGCTGCCCGCGCCGGAAGCGCCTACCGGCCGTCACGGCTCGGCTGAGGGGGGGAGGAGACGGCGGGCGCGGACGGAGGACGGACCGTAAGTTGAGGGTAAGGGATGTTGGGGCCGGAAGGGAGTGCCGCCGGTGGCATCGCGCGTTGATCACGCGGCACTGTTCGCCGCCACACCGAGCCCGTACCTGGTACTCGGCCCGGACCTGGTCATCGTCGATGTGAACCAGGCCTATCTGGAGGCCACCGAGCGCACCCGCGAGGACCTGCTCGGCCTGCACATCTTCACCGCGTTCCCCGACAACCCCGCCGACCCGGAGGCCGACGGGGTCCGCAACCTCGGCGCTTCCCTGCACCGGGTCCTGGCCACCAGCCGGCCCGACACGATGGGCTTGCAGAAGTACGACATCCCCGTCATGGACCGGCCCGGCGTCTTCGAAGAACGGTGGTGGTCCCCGGTGAACACTCCCGTCCTCGGCCCGGACGGGCAGGTCGCCTACATCATCCACCGCGTCGAGGACGTCACCGCCTTCGTCAAGGCCCACCAGGCCGCACAGCCCGCCGCCGTCCGGGTGGGCCAGTACCTGGAGGAGACCCAGGCGCTGGAGGCCGAGCTGTACGCACGGGCGCGGGAGCTGCAACGGCTGAACGAGGAACTGCGCCAGGCCCACACGCGGGAACGCGAGGTCGCCCTCGCCTTGCAGGAAGCCATGCTCCACGCCCCTGACCTTGCCCAGCACCCCCACGATGTGACCGTGCGCTACCTGCCCGCCACCGGCTCCCTCAACGTTTGCGGTGACTGGTACGACGTCGTCGACATCCCGCCCGACCGGCTCGCCCTCGCCGTCGGCGACGTCATCGGCCACGGCCTTCAGGCCGCGGCCGTCATGGGCATGCTCCGCAGCGCCCTGTCCGCCGCCACCCGCGCCCTGGAACGCCCCGCCCAGGCGCTGGAAGTCCTCGGCCTGTACGCCCGGTCCATCGAGGACGCTCTGGGCACCACCGCCGTCCAGGTGCTCGCCGACACCCGAAGCCGCCTGATCACCTACAGCGACGCCGGCCACCCACCGCCGATGCTCCTCCACCCCGACGGCGGCTGGGAGCTGCTCGACCAGGCCACCGACCCACCGCTCGGCGCCCGCCCCCAGCACGTCCCCCGCCCGCAGGCGAGCCTGCCCTACAGCCCCGGTGACACCCTCGTGCTGTACACCGACGGGCTGATCGAGCGCCGCGGCGAGGACATCGACGCCGGCCTGGGACGCCTGACCGACGTACTCAGTGCATGCGGCCGGCTCGGCACCGAACAACTCGCCGACACCGTCCTGGCCCGCCTCGGCGTCTCAAGCGGCGGTCGCGACGACATCGCGCTGGTCGTCGCCCGGCTCTGACCGGCGACCAGACCTGTCCGCCGGCCCCTGCCGGTGAACGCCCGGCGACGAGGACCTAGC
>NZ_KQ948363.1:0-89066 GCF_001514055.1 Streptomyces corchorusii
GGCCCCGTCCGCCCAGGCCTCGTGGGACGTCCATGCGAGCAACGCGCGGGTGCTGGTGAACGTGTGTTCCGTGCCGGTGACCGGGTCGGTGAACTCCAGCCTGCGGGCGAGCAGTTGCAAGGGGCGGCGGAAGTCGCCGGCCGGTACCGGGGCGGTCACCTCGGGGTACAGCGGGTCGCCGAGGATGGGCACGCCCAGTGCGGTCAGGTGCACCCGGAGCTGGTGGGTCTGCCCGGTGGTCGGCACGAGCCGGTAGCGGCCGAGCCCGGCCCGGTGCCCGGCCAGTTCCACCCGGGTCTCCGCGTTCGGCTCGCCCGGCACCTCCCGCGCGGCCGGCACCCCGCGCTCCTTCACGATCCTGCTGCGCACGGTCCGGGGCAGGACGAGCGCCGGATCGTACGGCGCCACCGCCTCGTACTCCTTGCGCACCCGCCGGTCCCGGAAGAGCGACTGGTACGCGCCCCGCTCCTCGGGCCGCACGGTGAACAGCACCAGCCCGGCGGTCAGCCGGTCCAGCCGGTGCGCCGCCGTCAGCGCCGGAATGCCCAGCTCACGCCGGAGCCGGGCCAGCGCGGTCTCGGCGACGTGCGCACCGCGCGGGGTCGTGGCCAGGAAGTGCGGCTTGTCGGCCACCACGATGTGCTCATCCCGGTACACCACCTCCACCGGGAACGGCACCGGCGCCTCGGCGGGCAGCTCGCGGTGGAACCAGACGAACATCCCCGGCCGGTACGGCGCGTCCGGCGCCACGGCCCGCCCGTCGGCCCCGACCACCAGCCCGGCGGCGAACATCGACTCGACCACCCCGGCCGGGGCTCCCGTCAGCCGCTCCACCAGATGCTCCCGCACGGTGGCCCACGCCCCGTCCACGGGCAGCCGGACGCGCACGGGGTCCACGCCCTCGCGCTGGGGGAGCGGGGCGGGCGGGGGCGGGGTACGGCGTCTCATCGCCGTCAAGGGTACGGGGGCACGGTCACCCCGGTGGCCGCCGGGAAGAGGCGGTGCGCCGGTCCCGCACTCGGCAGGATGGGCAGCATGCCGTTTCTCACCAGCCCCGTCCTGACCCCCGGCGCCCTCGCCCGTGTCCCGCAGCCCGCCCTCCCCGCCGCCGGCGGCACGCTCCTGCGCCCGTGGCGGCCCGAGGACGCGCCCGCCGTGCACGCCGCCTTCGAGGACCCGGTGCTGCGCCAGTGGCACGGCCGGTCCTGCGAGTCCGCGGAAGAGGCCGCCGGGTGGATCGCGCAGTGGCGCGGGGGTGGGCGGACGAGCGCGACGCGCAGTGGGCCGTCGTGGACGAGGGCACGGACGAACTGCTGGGCCGGGTCGCGCTGCGCCGGATCGTGCTCGGCGACGGCGTCGCCGAGATCGCGTACTGGACGGTGGCGGGGGCGCGAGGCCGGGGCGTCGCCCTGCGCGCCGCGACGGCCCTGACCCACTGGGCCTTCGAGGAGATCGGCTTCCACCGCCTGGAACTCATGCACGCGCTCGCCAACCCCGCTTCCTGCCGGGTCGCCGGCAAGGCCGGCTTCGCCCTGGAGGGCACCAAGCGCAGCGCCTACCTCCACCAGGACGGCTGGCACGACATGCACCTGCACGCGCGCGTACGGGGCGACTGACCCGGCGGGGCTCCGCGGGAGCGGGGGGAACCGGGCGTACGGAAGCGGCGGCACCCTGTCGGATGCCGCCGCCCTCCGCTCGCTCAGGCAGCCGCCGCCGGGCCGCCCTCCTGCTCCGCCTCGATCCGGGCGTTCCACTCCCGCTTGGACGCCTGCCAGCCGTCCTCGTTGTGGCCGAGCCGCCAGTAACCGGAGATCGACAGGTCCTCGCGCGGGATCTGGCGCTCGACCCGCAGCATCCGGCGCAACTCCTTCACGAAGCTCGCCTCGCCGTGCACGAACGCGTGCGGCCGGCCCTCCGGGAACTCCAGCCCGCGTACGGCCTCCAGCAGGGCCTCGCCGACCGGCCGGTCCCCGCGGTGCAGCCAGACGACCGGCACCTCGGTGTCGATCTTCTGCTCCTCCTCGGGGCCGGAGACCTCGACGAACGCGTGCGCACGGGCACCGGCGGGCAGCGTCTCCAGGGCGCGGGCGATGGCGGGCAGGGCGCTCTCGTCCCCGGCGAGCAGGTGCCAGTCGGCATCGAGGTCGGGCGCGTACGCGCCGCCGGGGCCCATGAAGCGCACGGTGTCGCCGGGCCGCGCGCGCAGCGCCCAGGGGCCGGCCAGGCCCTCGTCGCCGTGGATCACGAAGTCCAGGGTCAGCTCGCGCTGTCCGGGGTCCCAGGCGCGCACGGTGTAGGTCCGGGTCACCGGCCACTGCTCGCGCGGGAACTCGGCGCGGATCCGCTCCAGGTCGAAGGGCTCCGGGTAGGTGACACCGGCGGCGCCGAACAGCAGCTTCACATAGTGGTCGGTGCAGGTGTCCGCGGCGAATCCGGCCAGGCCCTCACCGCCGAGCACCACGCGCTGCATGTGCGGGGTCAGCCGCTCGGTGCGCACCACCTGGGCGGTATGGGGCTTGCGCGGCTTTCGTCCCGGACGCTCTGCCATCACGGCCTCCTGCGGAGTCGGTTAGGGTTACCTAAGTTAGCACCTCGCGCCGCTTCACCACCTCTTCGATGAGCGTTCGATGAGATCCCTTTGCCGGAACATGGGTCTGCCTCACTCCCCGATATGAGCCGGCCTCACTCCGCGAGCGTGGTCAGCAGCCGCTGCAAGGAGCCGCCGAGGCCCCACCGGTGCGTCAGCGCCTCCAGTGCCGCCGGGTCGCGCGGGGCGTGCGGCAGGGCCGTGTCGACGTCCGGCAGCGGCACGTCGTCGGCGACCCGCACCACCTTCGGCGCGACCGCGAGGTACGGCCGGGCCTCGGTGAGCCGCTTGCGCTGCGACGGCGTGAGCTTCGCCCGCGGGTCGTCGACCGCCGCCATGATCCCGGCCAGGTCGCCGAACTCGGCGAGCAGCTTCGCGGCCGTCTTCTCGCCGATGCCGGCCACGCCCGGCAGTCCGTCGCTCGGATCGCCGCGCAGCAGCGCCAGATCCGCGTACCCCCGCCCGTCGACGCCATACTTCTCGCGCAGCGCCGCCTCGTCGGTCAGCTGGAGCGTGCCGACGCCCTTCACCGGATACAGCACCCGGACCCCGCGCTCGTCGTCCACGAGCTGGTACAGGTCGCGGTCGCCGGTGACGATGTCCACCGGGCCCGCGGCCCGCGCGGTGAACGTGCCGATCACATCGTCCGCCTCGTACCCCGCGACCCCGACGCGGGCGATCCCGACCGCGTCCAGCACGTCCTCGATCACCGGCACCTGCGGGGCGAGGGTGTCCGGCACCTCCTCCGCGTCCGGCGCCCCCTCGTGCTCCTCGGCGACCCGGTGCGCCTTGTAGGTGGGGATGAGGTCCACCCGCCACTGCGGGCGCCAGTCGGCGTCCATGCAGGCCACCAGGTGCTCCGGGCGGTGGTCCTTGACCAGCCGGTCGATGAAGTCCAGCAGCCCGCGCACCGCGTTGACGGGCGTGCCGTCCGGCGCCTTCACGGAGTCCGGGACGCCGAAGTAGGCGCGGAAGTACAGCGAGGCGGTGTCGAGAAGCATGAGTCGTCCGGTCACGCACGCATCATGCCGCACGGCACCGACAGCGGCCCCGCCCCCGGAACGCGTTGCGTCACGCGCATCGCCGTGAACCCGGCCACTCGCGCGTTTGCCCCGGCCCGGTCTGGGGAGGCGCGGCCTCTGTCCTGTCCCCGAAGACGAGAGGTCCGCGTGTCAGCCAGGCTTGAGGTGGAGCACCTGTACAAGGTGTTCGGCAGACGACCCGACGAAGCTGTGGAACGCCTCCGCGAGGGCGCCGACCGGACGGAGCTGCGCGCCGACGGCACGACCGCCGCCGTGATCGACGCGTCCTTCCGTATCGAGGCCGGCGAGATCTTCGTCGTCATGGGGCTGTCGGGCTCCGGCAAGTCCACTCTGCTGCGCACGCTCAACGGGCTGCTGGAGCCGACCGCGGGCACCGTGCGCTTCGACGGCCAGGACCTGACCGCGCTCACCGGCCGGGCGCTGCGCGAACTGCGCTCCAGGAAGATCAGCATGGTCTTCCAGCACTTCGCGCTGTTCCCGCACCGCAGCGTCCGCGACAACGCCGCCTACGGCCTGGAAGTGCAGGGCGTGCCCCGCGCCGAGCGCGAGCGCCGCGCCGACGAGGCGCTCGCCCTGTGCGGCCTGGCCGGCTGGGAGACGTCCTGGCCCGACGAGCTGTCCGGCGGCATGCAGCAGCGCGTCGGCCTCGCCCGCGCCCTCGCCACCGACGCCGACGTGCTGCTGATGGACGAGTCCTTCAGCGCCCTGGACCCGCTGATCCGCCGGGACATGCAGGACCAGCTGCTGGAGCTCCAGAAGACCCTGAAGAAGACCATCGTCTTCATCACCCACGACCTCAACGAGGCCATGCGGCTCGGCGACCGCATCGCCGTGATGCGCGACGGCCGCATCGTCCAGACCGGCACCGCCGAGGACATCCTGCTGCGCCCCGCGAACGACTACGTCGCCTCCTTCATCCAGGACGTCGACCGGTCCCGGGTGCTGACGGCGGGTGCCCTCATGGACACCTCGGTCACGGCCGACGCCCCGCTGTGCGGCTGTGAGACCGCGACCCGCGAGACCCCGTTCACCGAGCTGTGCGCGATCAGCGCCCGGTTGTCCCACCGCGTCTCGGTCGTGGACGAGGCGCACCGAGTCGTCGGTGTCGTCCCCCGGCAGCGCCTGGTCGGCTTCCTCGGCGAGGAGACGGCCGGTCCCGCGCCCTGTGACAACCCGCGGGGGGAGCTGATCGGCCGTGCCTAGGATCCACCTCGGCGACTGGGTCGACTCCGGTGTGAACTGGCTGGTCGACCACCTCTCCTGGCTCTTCGACGCCATCAGGGCGGTCATGGAGGGCATGTACGACGGCATCGACGCCGTGCTCGCCGCCCCGGCGCCGCTGCTGATGGCCGGCATCCTCGCCGTGCTCGCCTGGTGGCTGCGCGGCCTGCTCGCCGGTGTCCTCGCCTTCGCCGGGTTCGCGCTGGTCGACTCGCTGGACCTGTGGGACCGGGCCATGTCCACCCTCGCCCTGGTCCTCGTGGCGACCGTGATCGCCCTGGTGATCTCGGTCCCGCTGGGCATCTGGGCCGCCCGGTCCAGGGCGGTCGGCGCCGCCGTACGGCCGGTCCTGGACCTGCTCCAGACCATGCCGTCGATGGTGCTGCTCATCCCGGCCATGCTCTTCTTCGGCCTGGGCACCGCCGCCGGTGTCGTCGCCACCCTGATCTTCGCGCTCGCCCCCGGCGTCCGCATGACCGAACTGGGCATCCGCCAGGTCGACGCCGAACTCGTCGAGGCCGCCGAGGCGTTCGGCACCAGCCCGCGCGACATCCTGTGGCGCGTCCAGCTCCCGCTCGCGCTGCCGACCATCATGGCCGGCGTCAACCAGGTGATCATGCTGGGCCTGTCCATGGTCGTCATCGCGGGCATGGTCGGCACCGGTGGCCTCGGCGGCGCCGTGAACGAGGCGATCGGCCAGCTCGACATCGGCTACGGCTTCGAGGCGGGCGTCGCCATCGTCGTCCTCGCCATCTACCTGGACCGCGTCACCGGCGCGCTCGGCACCCAGCTCTCCCCGCTGGGCCGCAGGGCCGCCGCGAAGGCCCGCACGCGCGCGTGGTCGTACCGCCCGCGCCCGGCGGTCGCCGTCGTCGGCGTGGTCGTCCTCGCCCTGGTCGCGGGCGGGCTCGGGATCTTCGGCTCCTCCGCCGGCACCTCCGAGGCCTCCGGTGCGGACATCGGCAAGGGCAAGGAGATCCGGATCGGCTACATCCCGTGGGACGAGGGCATCGCCTCCACCTTCCTCTGGAAGGAGCTGCTGGAGGAGCGCGGCTTCAAGGTGACCACCACGCAGTACGCGGCCGGCCCGCTCTACACCGGCCTCGCCACCGGCCAGCTCGACTTCCAGACCGACTCCTGGCTGCCCACCACCCACGCCGAGTACTGGGCGAAGTACGGCAAGCGGCTGGACGACCTCGGCAAGTGGTACGGCCCCACGTCCCTGGAACTGACCGTCCCGTCGTACGTGAAGGACGTGAACTCCCTGGCGGACCTGAAGGACCACGCGTCCGAGTTCCAGGGGAAGATCATCGGCATCGAGCCCAGCGCCGGGATGATGGGCCTGCTGAAGAGCAAGGTGCTGAAGGAGTACGGCCTCCAGGGCGGCTACGACGTGGTCGACGGCTCCACGCCCGCCATGCTCGCCGAACTGAAGCGCGCCTACGCCAGGAAGCAGCCGGTCGTCGTCACCCTGTGGTCACCGCACTGGGCGTACAGCGACTACGACCTGAAGAAGCTCAAGGACCCCCGGGGCGCCTGGGGCGAGGGCGACGGCGTGCACACCCTCGCCCGCAAGGGCTTCGCCGCCGACAACCCGCAGGTCGGCCGGTGGCTGAAGGACTTCTCGATGACCGAGGAGCAGCTGACCGGCCTGGAGGCGCGGATCCAGAAGGCCGGCAAGGGCAACGAGCAGGACGCCGTCCGCGCCTGGCTGCGGCAGCACCCCGGCCTCGTCGACAGGTGGGCCCCGGTCGCCAAGGAGGACGCCACGAGCCAGGCGGCCGGGTGACCTGACCGTCCCGGACCGCCTCCCGAGGGGCGGGCGCCGCCGGACGCCGACCCGCGTCCGGTGCCGCCCGCCCCTCGCGGTCTTCCCGGGTCGCCCCTGGCGGCCTGTGCCCTACGGGATGGTTCAGGCCAATCACTCACCGTGAGGAGGGAGGGCCCGTGCCCGGACACCCGGCCCAGCTGGACGGCGTGTTCATCCTCCAGGGTGACCGGGTCCCGGAGCGCCCCCGGGCCCCGAGCGCTGGCGCGAACCGTGGGGGTCGGGGATCACGGAAGTGTCAGGGATGTGACAGGCACGTGAAACGGTTTGCCGAACATGCGTAGGGTGCAGAGAAGTCATCGGAAGAGGTGTGCCCCACAGCGGGCACCCGGAGAGCGGCACGACGAGCGAGGGAGGGAGCCGGAGCGATGGGCGACCACAAAGAGCAGCAGCCCGTGCGGGTGGGCGCGGCCGTCCGGCGGCGCCGTCGTGCGCTGGAACTGACCCTCGCCGTCGTGGCCGAGCGCAGCGGCCTCTCGGTGCCCTTCCTCAGCCAGGTCGAGAACGACCGGGCCCGCCCGAGCCGCACCTCGCTGGAGAAGCTGGCCGACGCCCTGCGCACCACGGCCGTCGAACTCCTCGCCGCCGCCGACCCGGCCGCCAGCGTGGACGTCGTCCGCGCCGAGGCCGTCGCCGACGGCGACTTCGACCCGCGCACCCGCTCCCTCGTGCGCGGCCACCACCAGCTGCACGCCTCCGAGTTCACCGGCGACCACGACGCCGGCCGCGAGTTCCAGCACCGCAACGACGAGCTGATGTACGTCGCCGACGGCGCGGTGGAGATCGAGGCCGAGGGGCGCGCGTACCGACTCGGGCGCGGCGACACGCTGTACCTGACGGGCGGGGTACGGCACCGGTGGCGGGCGACGGTGCCGGACACGCGGGTGATCGTGGTGGCGGTGGCCGAGCACATCGAGGCGGTGCAGGATCGCACACGCTGAGCGCCCACCGGACGGGCCCGTGCCGGACCACCGGCGTCCGCGCGTCCGTCGTGGCCGGTCGCGCGGTTCCCCGCGCCCCCTCGGCGCACGCGTCGTCTCCCTCGTCCCCTCACTGACCGAGGCGGTGGCGCGGACGCTCCCCGGAGCCCTCGTCGGCGCCACCGGCTGGTGCAGTCGCCCGGAGGAGCTGGACGTCATCCGGATCGGCGGTACGAAGAACCCGGACGTGGAGCGGATCATCGCGCTCGCCCCCGACCTGGTGATCGCCAACGAGGAGGAGAACCGCGCGCCCGACCTCGACGCCCTGCGCGCGGCCGGACTGGACGTGCTGGTCACCGAGGTGCGCAGCGTGCCGCAGGCCGTCGCCGAACTGGACCGGGTGCTCATCGCGTGCGGCGCGGCCGGCCGGCCCGGCTGGCTGGCCGAGGCGGCGGAGACCTGGGCGGCCCTGCCCGAGCCGGCGGAGCGAAGGACAGCGGTCGTACCGGTCTGGCGGCGCCCCTGGATGGTCCTCGGCCGGGACACCTTCGCGGGTGACGTCCTCGCCCGCCTCGGCGTGGACCACGTGTACGCCCACCACCCCGAGCGCTATCCCCGCGTCCCCCTGGACGAACTGCGCGCCCGGGAGCCGGACCTGGTGGTCCTGCCCGACGAGCCGTACCGCTTCACCGCCGACGACGGCCCGGAGGCGTTCCCGGGGCTGCGCTGCGCCCTGGTCAGCGGACGGCATCTGACCTGGTACGGCCCGTCCCTGACGGAAGCGCCACGGGTGCTGGCCGGGGCGCTGCGGGCAGCGCGCCGCTGAGCAGACCGCGCACGGTGCCGCGCGCCGCCGTGAGCCAGGCCGCCACCAGGACGCCGTACAGGCCGACCGCCAGGGCGTCGTACACCATCAGACCGGTGTGCCGGGCGAGGGTCGCGGCGCCGGTGACACAGGTCCCCACCGGGAAGGTGAACGCCCACCAGGTCAGCGTGAAGCCCATGCCCCGCCGCCGGGCCCGCACCACGTGCGCGGTCGCGAGCGCCAGCCACAGCAGCGCGAACCCCGTCACGGGCACCCCGTACAGCACCGCGAAGACGGCGAGGCCGCGGTCGTAGGGGGCCGCCACGACGCCCGGAGCGGCGTCCGCGATCAGCCCGAGGGCGGTGGTGGACTGCCCGAGCGGGCCGAGGACCAGGAAGAGGGCCGGGGTCAGCGCGAGCGGCAGCGGCCCGGTGGTGATCAGCCGGGCGAAGACCAGCGGCAGCGTCAGCAGCACGGCCAGCAGGCTCAGCCCGAACAGCGCGAGGCAGGCCAGCAGCAGGGTCGCCCGGGGCTGCCCCGGCGGCAGGCAGGGCACCAGCGGCGGACCGGCCGAGGCCGACACCATGGGCGCGACCAGCGGCAGCAGCCACACCGGGGAGGCCTGGGCGGCATCGACGCGGTGCCGTACGGCCATCAGGTACGGCACGGCCACGGCCGCCCCGAGCCCGACCGCCGTACCGGCGGTGAACAGCACGGCGTCCAGGGCGACGGCCGTACGCGTGCCGATCAGCTCCCGGCCGGCCGTCAGGGCGCCGCCGCCCACCGCGAGCAGTGCCATGGCCAGGCAGCCGTAGAACGGGGCCATGGCCGGGTCGAGGAGATGGGCGCGGGCCTGGTCGCGGTGGCGGCTCCAGTGCAGGGCCCGGGCGATCAGCAGGGCCGTCAGCAGGAGCAGGGACAGCGCCCAGAAGCCCGCGAGGACAGCGCGCGCCCCGTGCGCCGGGCCGGGCAGCGCGGCACCGGCCGAACCGACGATCGCGGTGCCCATCACGGAGGCGTACCAGTTCGGGCCCAGGTGACGGAGCCGGGCGGTGCGGGGCAGGGGCAGGGGCTGGGCTGCGGTGACCATGCGTCCAAGATCCCGCCGGCCGGCCGCCCGGACCAGGGAGCAGGGGTCTATGAGGGCATAAGCTGGTCTTATGAGCGAGTCGGAGGGGCTACGCACGGAATCGCTGGCGCACCGGGTGCCGGACCTCGCCGCGCTGGAGCTGTTGCTCGCGGTGGCGCGGCTGGGCAGTCTCGGCGCGGCGGCGCGCGAGGTCGGCATCACCCAGCCGGCCGCCAGCAGCCGGATCCGCTCCATGGAACGGCAGCTGGGCGTGGCCCTCGTCGACCGCTCGCCGCGCGGCTCCCGGCTCACCGACGCCGGCGCCCTGGTCACGGACTGGGCCCGGCGGGTGGTGGAGGCGGCGGCGGCCTTCGACGCGGGCGCGCGGGCGCTGCGGGACCGGCGGGACTCACGGCTCCGGGTCGCCGCGAGCATGACCATCGCCGAGTACCTGCTGCCCGGCTGGCTCCTCGCGCTGCACGCCGAGCGGCCCGACACGGCGGTCTCGCTGCTCGCCGGGAACTCGGCGAAGGTCGCGGAACTCCTGCTGGCCGGCGAGGCGGACCTGGGCTTCGTGGAGGGGCTGACCGTGCCCACGGGCCTGGACTCCACGGTCATCGCCCGCGACCGGCTGATCGTCGTCACCGCGCCCGCCCACCCGTGGGCCCGCCGCCGGCGGCCCCTGACGGCGGCGGAACTGGCCGCGACCCCGCTCATCCTCCGCGAGCGGGGCTCCGGCACCCGTCAGGTCCTGGACGCGGCCCTCGGCGGCCTGGCCCGCCCGCTGATCGAGCTGTCCTCCACGACGGCGGTGAAGGCCTCCGCCGTCAGCGGCGCGGGCCCCTCCGTGCTCAGCGAACTCGCGGTGGGGGAGGAGCTGGGGATGCGGCGCCTGGTCAGCATCCCGGTGGAGGGCGTCTCCCTGCGCCGGGACCTGAGAGCGGTATGGCCGACGGGCCACCGCCCCACGGGCCCAGCCCGGGAACTGCTGTCCCTGACCCGCGGCTGAGGCGCCCCCGCGCGTGGGCGGACCCCGGCCACGAAGCCGCGGGGGGCGCGGCCGAAGGCCGGACGGCGCTCAGCCCGCCGCAGCGACCAGCGCCGCCATCACCCGCACGTCCTCGCCCATCTCCGGATGCCACTGCACCCCGAGCGCCCACCCCCGCTCCGCCGGCAGTTCGACGGCCTCCACCGTGCCGTCCGCCGCGTAGGCCGACGGGACCAGCCCCTCGCCGAGCCGTTCCACCGCCTGGTGGTGGTACGTCGGCACCGTCACCTCCTCCGGCACGATGCCGGCGTACACCGTCCCCGGCACCGGCTTCACCGGGTGCTCGCCGAACGCGCCGACCACCTCCGCGTGCCCGTCGAGGTGCTGGACGAGGGTGCCGCCGAGGGCCACGTTCAGCAACTGCATGCCCCGGCACACCCCGAGCAGCGGCACGCCCGCCGCCAGCGCCGCGTCGATCAGCGCCAGCTCCCAGGCGTCCCGCTCGGGCGCCGGCGGTCCGGTGCGCGGCGAGCGCTCGGCGCCGTACCGGGCCGGGTCGACGTCCGGGCCGCCCGCGACGACCAGCCCGTCGAGCCGGGCCACCGCCGCCGCGGCGTGTTCCGGCGCGTCCGGCGGCAGCAGCGCGGCCAGCCCGCCCGCCCGCTGCACCAGCCGCGGATAGCCGGCCGCCAGCAGCACCGCGTCCAGCTCCCACACCCCCCAGCGCACGCCGGACTCCAGATACGTGCTCACACCGATCAGCGGCCGTACGGTCATGCTGCCCTCCTCGACGTCAAAGGTTCAGCAGTACACCTTTCCAGGGCGGACTCACGCCAGGAAACCCCGCAGCAGCGCCGCCGTACCCGCGCAGTGCTCGCGCGCGATCTCCCGCGCCCCGTCCGCGTCCCCGTCCAGCACCGCCTCCACCAGCGCGGTGTGCTGGCGCTGGGAGTGCTCCAGGTTGCGCACCAGCAGCGGGATGCAGTCCAGCAGGTCGTTGACCGCGGCCCGCACCGCCGCGTACCGCGCGGTCAGCGACGGCGAACCGCACAGCTCGGCCAGCGTCAGGTGCAGCAGCGTGTCCGCCCGGCGGTAGTCCGTCAGCGGGGCCTCGTGCGTGCGCTCCAGCGCCTCCCGCAGCCGCTCCGCCTGCTCCGGTGCCAGCCCGTGCGCCGCGCACAGCCCGGCCGCGCCCACCTCCAGCACCTCGCGGAAGCGCAGCACGTCCTCGATGTCGACCTCGGCGGTCCGGCGCCGCAGTTCGTCCTCGCCGCCCGCGTCCGGGCGCGGCAGCACAAACGTTCCGCCGTACCGCCCGCGCCGCGCCTCCACCAGGCCCTGGTCCTGGAGCACCTTCAGCACCTCGCGCAGCGTCACCCGGCTGATCCCCAGCCGCTCCGCCAGCTCCCGCTCGGCCGGGAGCCGCTCGCCGGCCGGCACCAGACCGAGCCGTACGACCTGGAGCACCTGCTCCAGCGCCTCCTCGAAGCCGTTGCCCGCCCGCACCGGCCGCAGCACCGCGGCGAGCCGGTCGTCCACCGTTCGCGCGTCCGCCTCCCGCGACATCCGGGCGCACCCCCTTCCCAAGCAATGGTTCGCGGCAATACCTTATGGCTCCCGGCCCGGCCGAAGAAGCGCGATGGCGCCGAAGGAGGCTCTCCCGTGGCAGACCGCACACCCCCGCTCAGCGTCGAGGAACTGCACGCCCTGGTCGCGAGCGGTGAGATCGACACTGTCGTCCTGGCCTTCCCCGACATGCAAGGGCGCCTCCAGGGCAAGCGGTTCGCCGCCCGCTTCTTCCTCGACGAGGTCCTGCACCACGGCACCGAGGGCTGCAACTACCTGCTCGCCGTGGACACCGAGATGAACACCGTCGACGGCTACGCGATGTCCTCCTGGGAGCGCGGCTACGGCGACTTCGCCATGCACCCGGACCTCTCCACCCTGCGCCGCGTCCCCTGGCACCCGGGCACCGCGCTCCTCCTCGCCGACCTCGCCTGGAACGACGGCTCCCCGGTCGCCGCCGCCCCCCGCCAGATCCTGCGGCGCCAGCTCCAGCGGCTCGCCGAGCACGGCTACACCGCCCAGGTCGGCACCGAGCTGGAGTTCATCGTCTTCAAGGACAGCTACGAGCGGGCCTGGGACGCGGGCTACCAGGGCCTGACCCCGGCCAACCAGTACAACATCGACTACTCCATCCTCGGCACCGGCCGCATCGAGCCCCTGCTGCGCCGCCTGCGCAACGACATGGCCGGCGCCGGTCTCACCGTCGAGTCCGCCAAGGGCGAGTGCAACCCCGGCCAGCACGAGATCGCCTTCCGCTACGACGAGGCCCTGCGCACCTGCGACCAGCACGCCCTCTACAAGACCGGCGCCAAGGAGATCGCCGCCCAGGAGGGCGTCTCGATCACCTTCATGGCCAAGTACAACGAGCGCGAGGGCAACTCCTGCCACATCCACCTCTCGCTCGCTGACGCCGACGGCACCAACGCGATGGCCGGACCCGACGGCATGTCCGAGGTGATGCGGCACTTCCTCGCCGGACAGCTCGCCGCGCTCCGCGACTTCTCCCTGCTGTACGCCCCCAACATCAACTCCTACAAGCGGTTCCAGCCGGGCTCCTTCGCCCCCACCGCCGTCGCCTGGGGCCACGACAACCGCACCTGCGCCCTGCGCGTCGTCGGCCACGGCCGCTCCCTGCGCTTCGAGAACCGCCTCCCCGGCGGGGACGTGAACCCCCACCTCGCCGTCGCGGGGCTCGTCGCGGCCGGTCTGTACGGCATCGAGCACAAGCTGGAGCTGCCCGAGCCCTGCGCCGGCAACGCCTACACCGCCGACCACGCGCGGGTGCCGACAACGCTGCGCGAGGCCGCCGGGCTGTGGGAGAACAGCCCGATCGCCAAGGCCGCCTTCGGGGACGAGGTCGTCGCCCACTACCGCAACATGGCGCGCGTCGAGCTGGAGGCCTTCGACGCCGCGGTCACCGACTGGGAGCTGCGCCGCTCCTTCGAACGCCTGTGAAAGGTCACCACGTGTCCGACCCGAACGAGCTGACCGTCCTCAACCCCGCCACCGAAGAGGTCGTCGCCACCGTCCCCGCCGCCACCGCCGAGGACGTGGACGCCGCCGTCGTACGCGCCGCCCGCGCCCAGACCCGGTGGGCCGCCCTCGCCCCCGCCGACCGGGCCCGGCTGCTGCGCCGCTTCGCCGACGTGGTCGACGCCCACACCGAGGAACTCGCCCAGCTGGAGGTCCGCGAGGCCGGCCACACCGTCGCGAACGCCCGCTGGGAGGCCGGCAACGCCCGCGACCTGCTCCTCTACGCCGCCGGCGGCGCCGAGCGCCTGGTCGGCCGGCAGATCCCGGTCCCCGGCGGCTGGGACGTCACCTTCCAGGAACCGCTGGGCGTCATCGGCGTCATCGCCCCCTGGAACTTCCCCATGCCGATCGCCGCCTGGGGCTCCTTCCCGGCGCTCGCGGCCGGGAACGCGGTCCTCCTCAAGCCCGCCGAGACCACCCCGCTCACCGCGCTCCGCCTCGCCGGGCTGGCGCTGGAGGCGGACCTGCCCGAGCACCTCTTCCAGGTGCTGCCCGGCCACGGCGGCACCGCCGGACGCGCCCTGGTCGACCACCCGGACGTCGCGAAGATCGTGTTCACCGGTTCCACCCGCACCGGCCGCGAGGTCATGGAACGCTGCGCCCGCCTGGTCAAACCGGTCACCCTCGAACTCGGCGGCAAGAGCCCCAACGTCGTCTTCGCCGACGCCGACCTCAAGGCCGCCCTCGACCCCTTCTCCTTCCTGGACAACGCCGGGCAGGACTGCTGCGCCCGCACCCGCGTCCTGGTCCAGGAGGCGGTGCTGGACGAGGCCCGCGCCTTCCTCGCCGACGCGCTGGCCGCCGTCGTCGTGGGCGACCCGGCCGACGAGAAGACCCAGATGGGCCCGCTCATCTCCGGCCGGCAACTGGAGCGCGTGCGGTCCTACGTCCCCGACAACGCCCCGGCCCTGCGCGGCAAGGCCCCCGACGGCCCCGGCTTCTGGTTCCCGCCGACCGTGCTCACCGGCGAGCGGCACGACAGCCCGGCGGCCCGCGAGGAGATCTTCGGCCCGGTCGCCGTCCTGCTGCCCTTCACCGACGAGCAGGACGCGATCCGCCTCGCCAACGACACCCCCTACGGCCTCTCCGGATCCATCTGGACCCGGGACGTGGGCCGCGCCCTGCGCGTGTCCCAGGCCGTCCGCGCGGGCAACCTGTCCGTCAACTCCCACTCCAGCGTCCGCTACTGGACCCCGTTCGGCGGCTACAAGCAGTCCGGCCTCGGCCGGGAACTCGGCCCCGACGCCCTGACCGCCTTCACCGAGACCAAGAACGTCTTCCTCAGCACGGAGGTCCCCGCACCGTGACCGACAACAGCGTGACCGACAACAGTGTCTGCCGCCGCCTGGTCGGCCGTACCGCCGTCGTGACCGGAGCCGGCAGCGGCATCGGACTCGCCAGTGCCCGCCGGCTCGCCTCCGAGGGCGCCCACGTCGTCTGCGCGGACGTCGACGAGGAGCGCGGCAAGGCCGCCGCCGACGAGGTCGGCGGGCTCTTCGTGAAGACCGACGTCACCGACCCCGAGCAGGTCGAGGCGCTGTTCAGGGCCGCGTACGACACCTACGGCAGCGTCGACATCGCCTTCAACAACGCCGGCATCTCCCCGCCCGACGACGACTCCATCCTGGAGACCGGGCTGGAGGCGTGGAAGCGCGTCCAGGAGGTCAACCTCACCTCCGTCTACCTGTGCTGCAAGGCCGCCCTCCCCTACATGCGCCGCCAGGGCAGGGGCTCCATCATCAACACCGCGTCGTTCGTGGCCCGGATGGGCGCGGCCACGTCCCAGATCTCCTACACGGCCTCCAAGGGCGGCGTCCTCGCCATGTCCCGCGAACTGGGCGTGCAGTTCGCCCGGGAGGGCATCCGGGTCAACGCGCTGTGCCCCGGCCCGGTCAACACCCCGCTGCTCCAGGAGCTGTTCGCCAAGGACCCGGAGCGGGCCGCGCGCCGGCTCGTCCACATCCCGGTCGGCCGGTTCGCCGAGGCCGAGGAGATCGCCGCCGCCGTCGCCTTCCTGGCCAGCGACGACTCCTCCTTCGTCAACGCCACCGACTTCCTGGTGGACGGCGGGATCGCCGGCGCCTACGTCACGCCCCTGTAGGGCGGCTCAGAGGAACGTACGCCCCTCACCCCGGTAGGTGGGCACGCAGGCCGTCACCGTGTCCCCCTCGACCAGGTGCAGGGTGTCGAACCGCTCGCACAGTTCGCCCGCCTTCGCGTGCCGGAACCACACCTTGTCGCCGATGAGCAGATCGTCGGCGGGCGAGCCGAGCAGCGGGGTCTGCACCTCGCCGGGGCCCTCCTGCGGGTCGTACCGCAGGCCCTCCGGCAGGTACGGCACCGGCAGCCGGTCGGGGCCGGCAGCGCCGGAGGCCGGGTAGCCGCCGCCGAGCACGGTGACGACGCCCACGCCGGGCCGCCGGACCACCGGTTGGGCGAAGAGCGCGGCCGGACGGCCGGAGAAGGACGTGTAGTTGTCGAACAGGCGCGGCACGTACAGCCCCGAGCCGGCCGCGATCTCGGTCACCGCGTCCTCGGCGGCGGTGTGCTGCACACTGCCGGTGCCGCCGCCGTTGACGAACTCCAGGTCCGGGGCGACCGCCCGGACCGCCCGGACGGCCGCGGCCCGCCGCTCCGCCAGCTCCCGCCGGGCGGTGGCCTGCATCAGCCGGATCGCCCGCGAGCGCAGGGGCCGCCCGGCGACCGCGTCCCCGACCCCGGCGACGTGCCCCTCATACGCCATGATCCCCACCAGCCGGAAGCCCGGCCGCCGGGACACGGACCGCGCCAGCTCGGCGAGTTGGGCGGGGGAGTGCAGCGGCGAACGCCGGGCCCCGACCCGGACCCGGCCGCCGAGCAGCCTCAGCGAGGTGTCCAACTCCAGGCAGACCCGCACCACTTCACGACCGCCGTCGCGGGCCGCGTCGATGAGGTCGAGGTGCGCCGGATCGTCGATCATCACGGTGACGGCACCGGCCAGCTTGGGATCGGCGGCCAGTTCCGCGAACCCGGCCCGGTCCGCCGACGGATAGGCCAGCAGGACGTCCTCGAACCCCGAACGCGCGAGCCACAGCGACTCGTCCAGGGTGAACGACATGATGCCCTGGAAGCCGTCCCTGGCCAGGACGCGTTCCAGCAGCGCCCGGCAGCGGACCGACTTGCTGGCGACCCGCACGGGCTTGCCCCCGGCGCGGCGGACCAGGTCGTCCGCGTTGGCGTCGAAGGCGTCCAGGTCCACGATCGCGAGAGGGGCGTCGAGATGGGCGGTGGCCCGGTCGTAACGGGCCCGGTCGGCGGCGCGCGCAGTCATGACGGAAGCCTGCCAGACAGGATTACCGCAGGGTAGGGGGACGTTCCGGGCAGATGCCCCTGGCGCGTGGACTGGTTCTCCTTCCCTCCCGGACAACCCGTAGAGTGACGCGCACGTACGGCGGAACGCGCCCGGCCACCATGTGAACGGGGATGCCGGTCCGGCCGTACGGGTATGCGTGCCCGGAAGGAGCTTCCACGCCGGGCGCGGCCGAGCAGCAGACCGGCCCGCGTACGAGGAGACGGCCCGGGCACGAGGAAACGGGGGGTGCATGAGCACGGGAGCCCGCCACGCCCCGGTACCGCGTCGCCCGTCGGCTCCCCCGGGGCCCCCGGCCCAGCGCCCGCCGCTCCCGGACGACGACCCCGACGAGGAGCCGTCGGTCTTCACCCCCCGTGGTGCACGGCCCGCACCCGACGCGGCCCCCCGCGCGCACCGCCCGCGCCCGTCGGCCGTGCCCGAGGCCCCCGCCCCCGCGAGCCCGCCCCCACCGCCGGCCTCGGCCCGGTTCCCCGACGCCCCGCCGGGTACGGGCTCCGCCGGCGCACCGGCCCCGACCGCTCCGACAGCTCCGACGGCCTCGGTGACCCCGGCGGAGACGGCCCCGGAGACCAGCACGGCCCGGCTCCGCCCGGACAGGGAGCCCGGGGCACAGGGCGCCCCGGCCGAGACCCCGTCGGAGACGACGGCGCGACTGCGCCCGATCCGCCCGGCCACCCCGCCCGCGCCGGTGTCCACGCCTGCGCCGGCTCCCTCGACTCCGCCGGTGTCCTCGCCCGCGCCGGTGTCCTCGCCTGCGCCGGATTCACCGCGTTCTCCGGCACCCGGCCTGCGGCACCCCGGTTCGGCCCCCACCGCGCCCACCGGCTCGGCTTCGGCCGGTTCCGAGGGAGCGCCGGGGGACCGCCGTACCGGTGGCGTGCCCGCGTCCGGGCAGGCGCGGGACCCCCTTGCCGGCGACCCCCGTACCGGTGGTGTGCCGGCGCCCGCGCGGGCGGAGGGCGGCCCGGCCGGTGTCGTCCCCGGGTCCGGGCGGACGAACGGCCGGGCCGGGGTCTGGAGTCCCCTGGCTCCCGCACCTCCCGTGCGTTCCGCGCCCGCCCCCGCTCACTCCTGGGGGGCCGGAACCGATGCGCGGCCCTTCGTGTCGTTCGGGGAGCCGGAGGGGTTCGGGGGGCGGACGCGTCCCCGTGCCGGGACGCGCACCGTCGCCGCCGCTGCCTGCCTCGTGCTCGGACTCGGGCTCATCGGCGGTGCCGCGACCGGGAGTTGGCTCACCGGGGACGGCGGGGCGGACGGCGCCGGGAACGCCTTCGGCACCGCCCGGACCCTGTGGCACAGCGTGCCCGTGGACGAACTGTTCCCGCCCACCGTCCAGGGCACGGGCGCCGGCCCCGGCGGCGCCGACCGCACCTGGACCCGGATCGCCGTCGCCCGGGACAGCGGCTGCGCCCACGCCTTCGACCCGCTGCTGCACAAGGTCCTCGCCCCGGTCGGCTGCCAGCGGCTGCTGCGCGCCACCTACACCGACGCCACCCAGACCTACGTCACCACCGTCGGCCTGCTCTTCACCAAGGCCGACCCCGCCGCGATGTCCGCGCTCGCCGCCCGCTTCCGCGACGAACACCTCGACAGCCGCGCCGACCTGATGCCCCGGCCGTACGCCGCCGCCAGCACGGCCGCCGCCGGGTTCGGGGACCGGCAGCGGGCCGCGTGGACCGTCGCCGTCCTCACCGACGCCCCCGTCGTCGCCTATGCCGTCTCCGGCTGGGCCGACGGCCGTACCGTCGACGCGCCCCAGCCCGCCGCGGACGCCGTCCGCTCCGGCGCCACCACGGCACCGGCCCAGGCCGGCCTCGGCAACGAGGCACAGGGCCTGGCCGACCGCATCGCACGGCGCCTGCGCAAGACCGTCGGCACGGCCACGGAGAAACCCTCATGACGCACGCGGCCCAGCACGCCGCCAAGGCGGCGGTGGGCCTGCTGCTCGCCGTCCCCCTCGCCCTGCTGCCGTCCGCCGCCCACGCCGACGGCATCCGCGCCCAGCAGTGGGGCCTCGGCGCCCTCCACCTGGACGAGGCCTGGCGGACCAGCAAGGGCCGGGGCGTCACCGTCGCCGTCCTGGACACCGGCGTCGAGGCCGACCACCCGGACCTCGACGGCAACGTCCTGCCCGACAAGGACATGATCGGTTTCGGCGCCGGACCCGGCGACCGCACCTGGGCCCGGCACGGCACCGCCATGGCCGGCATCATCGCCGGGCACGGCCACGGACCCGGCGGCTCCGACGGCGTCGTGGGCGTCGCCCCCGAGGCGAAGATCCTGCCGGTCCGGGTGATCCTGGAGGACGGCGACCCGGCCCGCGCCAAGGCCCGTACCACCCGCGGCAACGCCCTCGCCGACGGCATCCGCTGGGCCGCCGACCACGGCGCCGACGTCATCAACCTCTCCCTCGGCGACGACTCGAACTCCGCCCACCCCGAACCCGGCGAGGACGAGGCGGTGCAGTACGCCCTGAAGAAGGGCGTGGTCGTCGTCGCCTCCGCGGGCAACGGCGGAGACAAGGGCGACCACGTCTCCTACCCGGCCGCCTACCCGGGCGTCATCGCCGCGACCGCCGTGGACAAGTACGGCACCCGCGCCGCCTTCTCCACCCGCCGCTGGTACGCGGCCGTGAGCGCGCCCGGCGTCGACGTCGTCATCGCCGACCCCGACCACAAGTACTACGCGGGCTGGGGCACGAGTGCCGCCTCGGCCTTCGTCTCCGGCGCGGCGGCCCTGATCAAGGCCGCCCACCCCGGTCTTTCCCCGGCCCAGATCAAGAAGCTCCTGGAGGACACCGCGCGGGACGCCCCGGTCGGCGGCCGGGACGACTCCCGGGGCTTCGGCATGATCGACCCGGCGGCGGCCCTGAAGGCCGCCGCCCGGGTCGAACCCCGGAGCCTGAAACCCGCGTCCTACGGCGAGAAGTACTTCGGCACCGGCCCGGACACCCCCAGCGCCACGAGCGGCCCCTCCGACTGGGCGGCCCCGCTCGCGGGCGGCGCGGGCGGGGTCCTGCTGGTGGCCGGGGTGATGCTGTGGCGGGGCCGCAGGCACTCGGCCTGAGCCGCTACCCGGCGATGTACCCGATCTCCGGGTAACGCGGCGAAGCGCCGTCCAGCAGGTGCGCGGTGTCGGGACGGCCCCGCAGCCACACGTCGAAGAAGGCCCGCACCGTGGCCCGTACGGCCGCCACCGCCCGGTCGGCGGGGATCGTGCCGGCCTGCAACCGCTGCCGCACCGCCTCCGGGACCTGGGGTGCGACGGCCACGAGGTCCGTGTAGGAGTTGTGGTCGGCGTCCGCGAGCCGCAGGCAGCGGCGCCAGCCGCTCAGCCGCTCCCAGAACGGGTGCCAGGTCGGGTCCTGGTCCATGCCGTCGTGAACGACCGTGTCCATCAGCAGGAACGGCCGGTCGAGACCGTGCTCGACCACCGGCCCGTACAGCGCGCCGTCCAGGTCGATGCCGGCCCGCACCCGCTCGTCCAGGTACATGACGGCCGCCGACGCGGCACCGCCCCGGGAGTGCCCGAAGGCGCCGGTCCGCGTGAGGTCCAGGCTCCCGCACAGACCGCGGGGCAGCGGGCGCCGCTGTGCGTCGGGGTTGCCGCCCCGGTTCACGACGGCCAACTGGTCGAGCACGAACCGCAGGTCGTCGGCGCGCACCGCGACCGCCTCCGCCCGGCCGACCGGGTCCGGCTCGGGGCAGGTCACGACGCGGCCGTCGGGGAACTCCACCTCGCCCGAGTCGTACGGGTGGTCCACCGTGACCACCACGTACCCCCAGGACACCAGGTCCTCGACGACGAGGGTGTTGAACGTGCGGTCCGAGGTGTAGCCCGGCGAGTACAGCAGCACCGGCCGGCGGCCCGGCCTGGCCGGCGCCCGGTCCGCGCTGTGCGTCCACGGCAGCGCGTAGCCGTCCACCGCGCCGCCGAAGCGGGCCTTCACCGCCCGCTCGGCACCGGACGGCAGCCACGGCAGCGGTGCGTGACCCCGTACCTCCGTGGCCGGGTAGTGCACGGTCACCATCAGCTCACGCGGCGCTCCCGTGCCCGACCGGGGTTCGGTCCGCGACCGGTCGACCAGGTGCAGCTCCACGGCGCCCACCGGCGCGGGCCCGGTCGGACCGGCCAGCCGGATGGGGATGAGACCGGCCGCCGAGGCGTGTCCGGGGGCCGACAGGGGAACGGCGGCGGCTGCGACGGCTCCGAGGCCGCCGGCTATGAGGGATCGGCGAGTGGGGCGTACGGGAGGCACCGGGCTCCTTCCGCGGCCGGACGCCGGCTCGGCAAAGAAATCACCGGCCTCCGGCCTGCTCATCGTCAAGTTCCTTGCACGCTAGGTCATTCGGTTGACAGTCGCTCGATCTTTTACGGCCGAACGCGAGGGGTCATGTGTCGCCAAACACCCCTACCGCCGCCTTCGCCGCCGCCTCCACCAGCGAGATCCCCCGCGCCTGGCTCGCCGTGCCGTCCGACAGCACCGCCACCAGATAGTCGGTCCCGCCCGCCGTCACCCGGCCGATGCTGTTGACGTCCCACAGCCCCGTCGTGCTGCGCGGCAGCCACCCGTTCTTCAGCGCACAGGAGTCGCCCTCGGCGGCGGCCGACACCCCCCACCGCTGATCCGGCTCGACGGACTCCATCAACCCCTGGAGATACGTCCGGGAGGCTTCGCTCAGCTGCGAGTTCTCCCCGAACACCTGCTGGAGGAGGACCAGTTGGTCCGCCGCGGTGGTCCGGGTCAGCCCCCACAGCCCACCGTCCCCGCCGGAGGTGGCCGTCAGCCCGAAACGCTCGTTCGCCGCGTCCAGCCCGGCCGCCCGCCCGATCGTGTGCCACAGCGCCGTCGCGGAGGCGTTGTCGCTGTTCTCGATCATCTTCGTGGCGTACGCCCGCTCCTGCGCCGTCAGCCGCCGGCCCGCGTCCTGCGCCTGGAGCAGCAGCGCGGCCAGGATGCCGACCTTGACGATGCTCGCCGTGTCGAAGGAGGCGTCGCCGTACACGGCGCTCTCCCCGGACTCCGGCGCCAGCACCGCCGCCGACACCCGCGCGCCCGACGGCACCTCGACCTCCGCCATGGCGGCGCTCAGAACCGCTTCCCGGTCCACCGTCGCGGGCTCCCGCACGGACGCCTCCTCACCGGCCCCGGCCGAGGCGGTGACCGAGGGCGTCGCCGCCGACGATACGGCCACGGCCCCGGCGCGCGCCCGGCCCTTCACATAGACCGTGCCGGCGGCGGTGACCCCGCCCACGGCGGCGACGGCGAGCGCGGCGCACAGGAAGGCACGGCGCCGGGACGGGCGCGCGCGGCGGCCACGGCGGGCTCTGGAGGACTGCATGCCGCGATGCTCGGCGCGAGGGCTGTGCGCCCTGTGGGACGGAGCTGAGGGCCGGGTCAGGGAAGACCGGGATTCCTGTGAACGCGGTGCCGCCTGCGTTCCCGGCCCCGCACGAGCCCGGCGGCCCGCCCCCTATAGGGTCGGGGACCGTGGCGAACAAGAACATTCCCGACCCCGGCTTCTCCGACGACGACGGCTCCGCCGACCCCCGGCTGAGCGCGGCGCTGGCCGCCTGGGCCGAGGACCGCAGCGCCCTCGGGCCCGTCCTGGAGGCGCTCAGGGGCGCCCGCCTGCTGGTCCCCGTCGTCGCCGTGCTCGGCGAGGTGGAGGAGGACGAGAACGGCCTGCGCCGGGAGAAGACCAGCGACATGGCCGTGCCCACCTTGAAGGCCGGCGGCCGTACCGCGCTGCCCGCCTTCACCTCGACCGACTCCCTCGCCCGCTGGGACCCCGCGGCCCGCCCGGTCGCCGTACCCCTGCACCAGGCCCTCCAGGCCGCGGCGCACGAGCGGGCCGACACGGTCGTGCTCGACCTCGCCGGACCGGTGCCGTTCGAGCTGGCCGGCCCGGCGCTGCTCGCCCTCGCCGAGGGCCGCACCAGCACCGACCCGCTCGCCGACCCCGCCGTGGTGGGGGCCGTCCGTGCCGCGGTGGCGGCGGAGCCCGCCGTGCTGCGCGCCCACCTCGGGCCCGGACGGGCCGACGGCACCCTCGCCCTCGTCCTCGACCCGGCCGCGCCGCCCGCGGAGGCGGCCCGCGCGATCGCCGAGCGGCTGGCGGCCGACGAAACACTGCGGGCCCGCCTGGTGCGCGGTCTCGACCTGGCACTGCTGCCGGCCGGGACCACGCCTCCGGGCGAGCCCCTGTACGTGAAGGAAGAGGTCGGCCGTGCGGGAGCGGGTCAGCCGTAGACCGGGCCGGTGTACTTCTCGCCCGGTCCCTGGCCCGGCTCGTCCGGGACGATCGACGCCTCGCGGAACGCGAGCTGGAGCGACTTCAGGCCGTCGCGCAGCGGAGCCGCGTGGAAGGAGCTGATCTCGGTCGCGCTCGCGTCCAGCAGACCGGCGAGCCCGGTGATCAGCTTGCGGGCCTCGTCCAGGTCCTTGTACTTCTCGCCCTCCTCGCTCAGCCCGAGCTTCACGGCGGCGGCGCTCATCAGGTTGACGGCGACCGTCACGATCACCTCGACGGCGGGGACCTCGGCGATGTCCCGGGTCATCGCGTCGAAGTCGGGAGCCTGGGAAGGCTCGGCAGGGGTGTCACTCATGCCCCACACCATAGGTGGTCGCGCCCGGCGCCCCTGAATTCGCCCTTGTCAAGCGATCCTGCTAATCTGAAGGACGACCGGCTGGACCTGATTGTGTCCGGCCCACAAGTGGAGGCTCCGATCTCCCACCTGACCGTCCTCCGGGGCGGCGGGTCATCCGGTCAGGCGGCCGCCATCGTTCCGTACGGACGATGGAGTCGCCCGAAAGCGCGCCCCGCGGCATCGCGGCGGTGCTCCGGTTGTTTGGAGCCCCGCCTGTGATCGTCCGGGGCATTTTTTGTGCTTCGGCGCGGTTAGGTCTAACGAAAAGAGACGTTACGCGGCTGTCCGCCAGACCGCCGTGTGGTGCTACCGAGGAGGATCCATCAGCGCCGAGCCCCGCATCAACGACCGGATTCGCGTTCCCGAGGTGCGACTTGTCGGTCCCAGTGGCGAGCAGGTCGGCATCGTGCCGCTCGCGAAGGCACTGGAGCTTGCGCAGGAGTACGACCTGGACCTGGTCGAGGTCGCGGCGAACGCCCGTCCGCCCGTGTGCAAGCTCATGGACTACGGGAAGTTCAAGTACGAGTCGGCCATGAAGGCCCGTGAGGCGCGCAAGAACCAGGCGCACACGGTCATCAAGGAGATGAAGCTCCGGCCGAAGATCGACCCGCACGACTATGACACCAAGAAGGGTCACGTCGTCCGGTTCCTCAAGCAGGGCGACAAGGTCAAGATCACGATCATGTTCCGTGGTCGCGAGCAGTCCCGCCCCGAGCTGGGCTACCGACTGCTGCAGCGGCTCGCGGAGGACGTCCAGGACCTCGGTTTCGTGGAGTCGAACCCGAAGCAGGACGGCCGGAACATGATCATGGTCCTCGGTCCGCACAAGAAGAAGACCGAGGCGATGGCCGAGGCCCGCCAGGCGCAGGAGGCCCGCAAGGCCGACGCGAAGGCGAACCCCGGCAAGTCGCAGAACCCTGCCGAGGCCGAGGCACCGTCCGAGGAGCCGGCCGAGGCGTGATCCCGGGGGATGTACGTCTCCGTACGTCCCCGTGGATGTAACCGAAAGAAGAGAGCGACGCTCCGCCGTGCCCGGTTTCACGACCGGGCACCGGAGCGCCACCGACGAGGAGATAACGGCGCTATGCCGAAGAACAAGTCGCACAGCGGTGCCAGCAAGCGCTTCAAGGTCACCGGCTCCGGCAAGGTGCTCCGTGAGCGCGCCGGCAAGCGCCACCTGCTTGAGCACAAGTCGTCCCGCGTCACGCGTCGCCTCACCGGCAACGCCGAGATGGCCCCGGGCGACGCCGCGAAGATCAAGAAGCTTCTCGGCAAGTGACGCGGCGGCGCTCTGAGCGCCGTGCGTCGGGACCGGGACCGAATCGATTCCGGGTCGTGTGAGCACCACCACGACCCCGCTACAAGGAGTTAACAAGTGGCACGCGTCAAGCGGGCAGTCAACGCCCACAAGAAGCGCCGGGCGATCCTGGAGCAGGCCTCCGGCTACCGCGGTCAGCGCTCGCGCCTGTACCGCAAGGCCAAGGAGCAGGTCACCCACTCGCTGGTCTACAACTACAACGACCGCAAGAAGCGCAAGGGCGACTTCCGTCAGCTGTGGATCCAGCGCATCAACGCCGCTGCCCGCGCCAACGGCATCACCTACAACCGCTTCATCCAGGGTCTGAAGGCCGCGAACGTCGAGGTCGACCGCAAGATCCTGGCCGAGCTGGCCGTGAACGACGCGAGCGCCTTCGCGGCGCTCGTCGAGGTCGCGCAGAAGGCGCTGCCGTCGGACGTGAACGCCCCCAAGGCCGCGTGACGCCGCGCCGGCTCTGAGCCGACGCTCACCGTAGGACCCGCAGGCTGTATGGCTTGCGGGTCCTGTCGTTGCCGGGTCGGCCGTCGTTCGAGCGCGGGCAGTTCCCCGCGCCCCTGCGGGGCGCCTGATCCGCTGCACGTAGAAATTCGCTGAAGGTGACCTAGAGGATGCCCACCCCCGAGCTGATCTCCCCCCGTTCCACCCGTGTCTCCGCCGCCCGGCGGCTGGCCAAGCGGAACTTCCGGGGGAAGGACCGGCTGTTCCTCGCGGAGGGGCCGCAGGCCGTCCGGGAGGCGGCCGGGCACCGGGCCGACGGCGTCTCCACCCTCGTGGAGCTGTTCGCGACCGTGGAGGCCGCGGAGCGGTACGCGGACATCATCGGCGCGGCCCGCGACGCCGGTGCCCGGGTGCACCTCGCGTCCGAAGAGGTCATCGCCGACATCTCCACCACCGTCACCCCGCAGGGCCTGGTCGGCGTCTGCCGGTTCCTGGACACCCCGTTCGAGGACATCCTCGCCGCCCGGCCGAAGCTGGTCGCCGTCCTCGCCCACGTGCGGGACCCCGGCAACGCCGGCACCGTGCTGCGCTGCGCCGACGCCGCCGGCGCCGAGGCGGTGATCCTCACCGACGCCTCCGTGGACCTGTACAACCCCAAGGCCGTCCGGGCCTCCGTCGGCTCGCACTTCCACCTGCCCGTCGCCGTCGGCGTCCCCGTCGAGCGGGCCGTGGCCGGACTGAAGGAGGCCGGGGTGCGCGTCCTGGCCGCCGACGGGGCCGGCGACCGCGACCTGGACGAGGAGCTCGACAAGGGCACCATGGGCGGCCCCACCGCCTGGGTGTTCGGGAACGAGGCCTGGGGGCTGCCCGAGGAGACCCGCGCCCTCACCGACGCCGTCGTACGCGTCCCCATCCACGGGAAGGCCGAGAGCCTGAACCTCGCCACCGCCGCCGCCGTATGTCTCTACGCGTCGGCCCGTGCACAGCGCGCCTCCGGAGGGTGCCGCTCCGTCACCGAGAGCTAGTAGGGTGACCAGCGCGGGGCCCTGCGCCGTCTGAGAGGTGGGGTACGGGGATGAGTGTGGCCGGCACGAGCACCGCGCCGGAAGGACGGGACGCGCGGCGCGCGCCCGTGTCCCGGTGCGCCGGCTCCGGCGTCGATCCCGACCAGTTGCCCGACGGCCTCGTCGTCGCCGACGAACACGGCCGCGTGACCTGCTTCAACGCCGCCGCCGCGCGGATCACCGCGGTGCGGCCCGCCGACGCCCTCGGACAGTCCCTGGAGAAGGCGCTGCCCTTAGAGGACCTGGAGGGGCGCCGCTGGTGGCAGCTCACCGACCCGTACGGCGGGCTCGCCATCCGGGTGCGGCAGCCGGAGCGCAACCTGCTGCTGCCCGGCGGCCGGGAGGTCCTCGTCTCCGCCCGCTACGTGCGCGACGAGCCGCTGGGTCCGGTGCGCAGCGTGGTCGTCTCCCTCCGGGACACCGAGGCCCGCCGCCGCACCGAGCGCAGCCACGCCGAGCTGATCGCCACCGTCGCCCACGAGTTGCGCTCCCCGCTCACCTCCGTGAAGGGCTTCACCGCCACCCTGCTCGCCAAGTGGGAACGCTTCACCGACGACCAGAAGCGGCTCATGCTGGAGACCGTCGACGCCGACGCGGACCGCGTCACCCGCCTCATCGCCGAGCTGCTGGACATCTCGCGGATCGACTCCGGGCGGCTGGAGGTGCGCCGCCAGCCCGTCGACATCAAAGCCGCCGTCTCCCGGCACATCCAGGCCTACGTCGCCGCCGGCCAGCCCGCCGACCGCTTCCTGCTCCGCATCGAACAGCCGCTGCCCGCCCTGTGGGCCGATCCCGACAAGATCGACCAGGTGCTCAGCAACCTCATCGAAAATGCCGTGCGGCACGGCGAGGGAACCGTCACCATTGACGTCACGCCCACGCCGTCCCCGCGCGAGGGCGAGGAAATCGGCACGTCGGTCACCGTGAGCGACGAGGGGCCCGGCATCCCGGAGGAGTCCATGAACCGCGTCTTCACCCGTTTCTGGCGGGGCAGCAAGCGCGGCGGCACGGGCCTCGGGCTGTACATCGTCAAGGGCATCGTGGAGGCCCACGGCGGCACGATCACGGTCGGCCGGGCCGCCGACGGCGGCGCCGAGTTCCGATTTACGTTGCCCGTGAGCGCGCCGGCGTATCTCGCCTAGCGGCCCACGGGCCATTCGTCTACGTCCACCCCGTTAGACTCGGCCTTTGGCACCTTTGTGTCCTGCACGGCCCGCTACGCCGGTCACGGGGACCATCCGCCAGGGGGCACCCCCCAGCGTCAGCTGGGGGACAATCGGAAGCACGGGAAGAGATGTCGGCACCCAATAAGTCGTACGACCCTGTCGAGGTCGAGGCGTTGAAACCGGAAGAGATCGAGCGCATGCGGGACGAGGCGCTCGCCGCCTTCACCGCCGCGGACTCCCTCGACGCGCTGCACGAGGCCAAGGTCGCCCACACCGGCCCCGCCTCCCCGCTGGCCCTCGCCAACCGGGAGATCGGCGCCCTGCCCCCGCACGCCAAGGCCGAGGCCGGCAAGCGCGTCGGCATGGCCCGCGGCGCCGTGAACAAGGCCCTCGCCGCCCGCCAGGCCGAACTGGAGGCCGAGCGGGACGCCCGCGTGCTGGTCGAGGAGGACGTCGACGTCACCCTGCCGTACGACCGCGTCCCGGCCGGTGCCCGGCACCCGCTGACCACGCTCTCGGAGCGCATCGAGGACATCTTCGTGGCCATGGGCTACGAGGTCGCCGAGGGCCCGCAGGTCGAGGCGGAGTGGTTCAACTTCGACGCCCTGAACATCGGCCCGGACCACCCGGCGCGCGGCGAGGCCGACACCTTCTTCGTCCAGGGGCCCGACGGCGGCACCGAGTCCGGTGTCGTGCTGCGCACCCACACCTCGCCGGTCCAGATCCGCTCCCTGCTCGACCGCGAGCTGCCGGTCTACGTGATCTGCCCGGGCCGCGTCTACCGCACCGACGAGCTGGACGCCACGCACACGCCCGTCTTCCACCAGGTCGAGCTGCTCGCCGTGGACGAGGGCCTGACCATGGCCGACCTCAAGGGGACCCTGGACCACATGGTCCAGTCGCTGTTCGGCGAGGGCATGAAGACCCGGCTGCGGCCGAACTTCTTCCCCTTCACCGAGCCGAGCGCCGAGATGGACATGCTCTGCTACGTCTGCAAGGGCGAGTCCGTCGGCAACCCCGACCGGCCCTGCCGCACCTGCTCCAGCGAGGGCTGGATCGAGCTGGGCGGCTGCGGCATGGTCAACCCGCGGGTGCTCACCGCCTGCGGCGTCGACCCGGAGAAGTACAGCGGCTTCGCCTTCGGGTTCGGCATCGAGCGGATGTTGATGTTCCGCCACAACGTCGAAGACATGCGAGACATGGTCGAGGGTGACGTCCGGTTCACCCGGCCGTTCGGGATGGAGATCTGATGCGGGTCCCGCTTTCTTGGCTGCGGGAGTACGTCGACCTGCCGGCGACTGAGACCGGGCGCGACGTCCAGGCCAAGCTCATTTCGGCCGGTCTGGAGGTCGAGACGGTCGAGCAGCTCGGCGCCGACCTCAAGGGCCCCCTGGTCGTCGGCCAGGTGCTGACCATCGAGGAGCTGGAGGGCTTCAAGAAGCCGATCCGCTTCTGCACCGTCGACGTCGGCCAGGCCAACGGCACCGGTGAGCCCCAGGAGATCGTCTGCGGCGCCCGCAACTTCCAGGTCGGCGACAAGGTCGTCGTGGTCCTCCCCGGCGCCACGCTGCCCGGCGGTTTCTCCATCGCCGCCCGCAAGACCTACGGCAAGACCTCCCACGGCATGATCTGCTCCAGCGACGAGCTGGGCATGGGCGACGACGGCACCCACGGCATCATCGTGCTGCCGCCGGAGACCGAGGTCGGCAAGGACGCCATCGAGCTGCTGGAGCTGGTCGACGAGGTCCTGGACATCGCCGTCACCGCCAACCGCGGCGACTGCCTGTCCATCCGCGGTGTCGCGCGTGAGACCGCCATCGCCTACGGCCTGCCGCTGCGCGACCCCGCGCTGATCGACGTCCCCGCGCCGAACGCCTACGGCTACCCGGTCCAGGTCACCGACCCGTTCGGCTGCGACCGCTTCACCGCGCGCACGGTCACCGGCCTGCGCCCCGAGGCCCGCTCCCCGATCTGGCTCCAGCGCCGGCTCCAGAAGGTCGGTATGCGCCCGATCTCGCTGGCCGTCGACGTCACGAACTACGTGATGATGGAGCTGGGCCAGCCGCTGCACGCCTACGACCGGTCCCTGGTCCAGGGCACCATCGGGGTGCGCCGCGCGCAGGAGGGCGAGAAGCTCGTCACCCTCGACGGCGTCGAGCGCACGCTGCACGCCGAGGACCTGGTCATCACCGACGAGCGCGGCCCCATCGGCCTCGCCGGCGTGATGGGCGGCGCCAACACCGAGATCGCCGACCACGAGGTCACCGAGGACGGCGTCAACGGCACGAGCGACGTAGTCATCGAGGCCGCCCACTTCGACGCCGTCTCCATCGCCCGCACGGCCCGCCGCCACAAGCTGCTCTCCGAGGCGTCCCGACGCTTCGAGCGGGGCGTCGACCCGCAGGCCGCCGCTGCCGCCGCGCAGCGCACGGTGGACCTGCTGGTCCTCCTCGCGGGCGGTACGGCGGAGGCCGGCGTCACCGAGATCATCGCGCCCTCGGCCCCGCACACCATCACCCTCCCGGCCGGCCACCCGGACAAGGTCGCGGGCGTCGACTACGGCCGCGAGACGGTCGTACGCCGTCTCCAGCAGGTCGGCTGCGACGTCTACGGGCAGGACGAGCTGCTGGTCACCGTCCCGTCCTGGCGTCCCGACCTGGTCGACCCGAACGACCTGGCCGAAGAGGTCATCCGCCTGGAGGGCTACGAGAACCTGCCCTCCACGCTGCCCAAGCTGCCCTCGGGCCGCGGTCTGACCCACCGCCAGCGGCTGCACCGCCGGGTCGGCCGGGCGCTGGCCGGCGCCGGCTACGTCGAGGCGCCGAACTACCCGTTCGTCAGCGAGCAGGTCTTCGACCAGCTCGGCCTGGAGGCCGATGACCCGGCCCGCCGCGTCGTGAAGCTGGTCAACCCGCTCAGCGACGAGGAGCCGGCGCTGCGCACCACGCTGCTGCCGGGCCTGCTCGGCGCCCTGCGGCGCAACGACGGCCGGGGCTCGCACGACCTCGCCCTGTTCGAGACCGGGCTGGTCTTCCTGCCGCGCGAGGAATCGCACGGCGCCACGCACCTGCCCGTCGACCGGCGTCCCACCGACGAGGAGATCGCCGCGCTGAACGCCGCGCTGCCCGAGCAGCCCCGGCACGTGGCCGTCGTCCTCGCCGGCGCCCGTGAGCAGGCCGGCTGGTGGGGCAAGGGCCGTCCGGCCGACTGGGCCGACGCGGTCGAGGCGGCGCGTGCCGTCGCCCGGGAAGCCGGTGCCGAGCTGATCGTCCGCAAGGGCCAGTACGGTCCGTGGCACCCCGGCCGGTGTGCCGAGCTGGTGGTCGCCGCCGACGGCGCGGAGCGGGTCGTGGGCCATGCGGGAGAGCTGCACCCGCGCGTCCTCAAGGCCCTGGGGCTGCCCGAGCGCACGTGCGCGATGGAGCTGGACCTGGACGCCCTGGAGGCGGTGGGCGACGGCGTCCCGCAGGCGCCGGGCATCTCCACGTTCCCGGTCGCCACGCAGGACGTCGCCCTCGTCGTCGACAAGCCGGTGCCGGCCGTTCAGGTCGAGGCGGCGCTGCGCGAGGGTGCCGGTGAGCTGCTGGAGTCCATCCGGCTGTTCGACGTGTACGAGAACGCCGAGCAGCTCGGGGAGGGCCGGAAGTCGCTCGCGTACGCGCTCCGGTTCCGGGCCGCCGACCGCACGCTGACCGTGGACGAGGCGTCGGCCGCGCGGGACGCGGCGGTCGCCCTCGCGGGTGAGCGTACGGGTGCGGTACTGAGGGGCTAGCAGCAGTCGGGGTTCCCCGCGCCCCCCAGGGGCGCCCGACCCCGCTGTGGCCCGCATAAATGCACGTCGGCGCCGGGTCTCTCACTCATTCGGGTGGGAAGTGAGGGTGATCCTCCCCGCCCGGCTCATGCCGTCGACAGAATCGGACCGGCCTTTCGGGGCCGGTCCGATTCCTCTGTCAGGGCCCATATGGGGGACCAGAGGCATGATCCGCATCAAGGCACGGGCGCCCACCGGGCGGGTGGCAGTACTGCCCACGGTCTGGGGAGCCGTCGCGGTCGGCTACAAGTTCGGCTGTCCGCTCGCCCAGCAGAACGGGCTCGGGGCCCGCATCGTCACCAGTGCCGTGTTCTTCGCCGTCGGCACCGGCCTCATAGTCCATGTCCGCCGCTCCCTGCTGCGGGAGCTGCGGCTCGCCCGGCGGGCGGCGAACGCCGCGCAGAACGTGGTCCTGCGTCCGCTGCCGCCACGGCTCGACGGGATCGACGTCGCCGCCGCCCAGCTCTCGGCCGACCGGGGCGCGAGCGTCGGCGGCGATCTGTACGAGGCCGTCGCCACGGAACACGGGGTCCGGGTGGTGATGGGGGACGTACGGGGGCACGGTCTGGCCGCCCTCGGTACCGTCGCCGCCCTCCTCGGCAGCTTCCGCGAGGCCGCCCACGACGAGCCCGGACTCGACCGCGTGCTCCGCAGACTGGATCGCGCCCTCGCCCGCCACCTGCGCGAACGCGCCCGCGCCGAGCACCCCGCGAACGGCCCCGCCGACCTCGACCACCCGGTCGCCGAGGAGTTCGTCACCGTGCTCCTGCTGGAGATCGACGGGGACGGCGACCTGCGCGTCCTCAACTGCGGCCATCCCTGGCCGTACGCGCTGCGGGGGACCGGCGTCGAGCAGCTGACCGGCGGGGACCCCCTTCCGCCGCTGGGGCCGTTCCCGCTGCCGGCGGAACTGGAGGTGCTGTCCTGCGGCCGACTGCACCCGGGGGAGTCGCTGGTCCTCTTCACGGACGGGGCGGAGGACGCGCGGGACGCCCAGGGGCGGTTCTTCCCGCTGCCGGAAGCCTTGCGCGAGGCCGTACGCGACCACCCGGTCTCACCCCAGGCGGTCCTGCGCACCGTCTTCTCGGGTCTCCTGCGCCACACGGTCGGCAGACCGACGGACGACGTCGCGGTACTGGTCCTGCGCAACGGCCGAAGAGGGGCGGGCAACTCCCCGGGCGCGCGGGGCGAGGACGTCAGCGGCTCCGCCACGCGGACGCGCCCGGCCCCCACGCACCCGCGGCCGACGACGTGCCACTAGGTCCCGGCCGGGCCGTCGTCCAGGTCCCGGCCGGGCCGCCGTCGTCGAGGGGGAGCCGGCGGCCCGGCCGGCCTCTTGCGAGGCATCCCAGTCAACCGGATCGACACGCTCCGCAACAGCGCGCGTACGCAACGGATACGGGCACTGCGTTCACACCCCGTGTGAACGCGGAACCACTACGCTGACCGCACCAGGCCACTCGGGGGGCATCCCATGCAGCCCAACACCCTGCTCGACGCCATCCTGGACGAGGCGGGCATCTCGCACGCCGGTCTCGCCGCCCACGTCAACCAGGCGGGCCGCGCACGCGGACTCGCCCTGCGGTACGAACACACCGCCGTGGCGCGCTGGTTGAAGGGCCAGCGGCCCCGCGGCCAGGTGCCGGACCTGATCTGCGAAGTGCTCGCGGCGCGGCTGCGACGCCCCGTCACGCTCGACGACATCGGGCTCGGCGTGCCCGGTGAGCCCAGCACCCCGCACGCCGGTTCGTTGGGCGGGTTCGTGGAGCGGGCCACCGCCCTGTGGCGCTCGGACGAACAGCAGCGGCCCCATGTGCTGGGCGCCCCGGCCGTCACCGGGACCCCGGCGGTGATGCCGGTGTGGGAGTGGGAGAACCCGCCCGAGGACGTCGACGTCTCCCGGGGCGGCCGGCACCCGGTCACCACGGCCGACATCGAGATGCTGCGCGCCGCCCGGACGCACTACGAGCAGATGTACCGCAAGGCCGGTGGTGTCGCGACCCGGACGCGGATCGTCGGGTTCCTCAACGCCGAGGCCGCGCCGCTGCTGCGCGGCAGCTACACCGATGCCACCGGCCGTCAACTGCACCGGGCCACGGGCGGGTTGGTGGCGATCGCGGGCATCTGCGCGTACGACTCCGACGCGCACGGGCTCGCGCAGCGCTACTTCCACCAGGCGCTGCGGCTGGCGAAGGCCAGCGGGGACCGGGGTCTTGGGGCGTACGTCATCGCCCTGCTGGTCAACCAGTCGCTGTTCATGCGGGAGTACCGGCAGGCCGTCGCCTTCGCCGAGGCCGCGCTGCGCGCCGCCGGCCGGCACATCACCCCGGCGCTCGCCTCCGACCTGTACGCGATGCAGGCCAAGGCGTACGCGCACCTCGGGGACAGCGGCAGCGCGCTGTCCTGCATCCGGCGGGCGGAGACGGCGGCCGAGCGGATCCGGCGGGGCTACGAGCCCGACGAGACCGGGTACGTGCAGCCGGGGCTGGTCAACGTACAGGTGGCCGAGGCGCTGTTGAGCCTCGGGGAACTCGCCGCCGCCCGGGAGCACGCGGCGGCGGCCGTCGACAACCCGGCCCACGACCGGGGGCGGGTGCACCGGCTGGCCATGCTCAGCACCATCGAACTGCGCCAGGGCAACGCCGACAAGGCCGTGGCCACCGCCGTGCGGATGGCGGAGCAGGCACGGGGAATGGAGTCCCAGCGGCTGCGCGACAGACTGCGCGCGGTGCGCGAGCACTTGGTGCGTTGCGGCTCGGCCGGCACCGCCGAAGCCGCCGAACTCATCGACGGGGCACTGCGCGTACCGCTGTAGGCCCCCTGTGGGCACACCGTCCCTGCTGCGATATTGCCACTTACTCGGCGGAAGGTGGCAGAACCGTGCAGTGGACGAAACAAAGCGAGCAGACTGTGTATGAAAACCGCTGGTTCAGCGTCAATCTCGCAGATGTCGAGCTGCCGGACGGCCGGCACCTCGACCACTTCCTCATCCGGCTGCGCCCCGTGGCCGTGGCCACGGTGGTCAACGAGGCGAACGAGGTGCTGCTGCTGTGGCGGCACCGCTTCATCACCGACAGCTGGGGCTGGGAGCTGGCCGCGGGCGTCGTCGAGGACGGCGAGGACATCGCGAGCGCGGCGGCCCGGGAACTGGAGGAGGAGACCGGCTGGCGGCCGGGGCCCCTGCACCACCTGATGAGCGTGGAGCCGTCCAACGGCCTCACCGACGCCCGGCACCACATCTACTGGTCCGACCGGGGCGAGTACGTCGGGCACCCCGTGGACGACTTCGAGTCGGACCGGCGGGAATGGGTCCCCCTGAAGCTCGTCCCCGACCTCATCGCCCGTGGGGAGGTCCCGGCCGCCAACATGGCGGCCGCGTTACTCCTGCTGCACCACCTCAGGCTCGCCGAAGGCTAGGGAGCCGGCGGCTAGTGGGCCGCCAGCGCCTGCCAGACCGTCACCACGAGCGCACCGAGCGCGGTCAGCGCGGCGAGCGAGGGCAGCGGCCAGCGTGCGTGTTCCAGCGAGGCCATCCGGGTGTTCAGCTCGTCCAGCTCCTTGGCGGTCTCCTCGGTACGGTGACGCAGCAGCGCCAGTCCTCCCTCGACACGGGCGTAGGCCACGTCGAGGCGGCGCCGTAACTCTGCGAGTTCTCCATGGACCACGGGATGCTCCGGTTCGGCGGTCACAGGTCCGCTCCTTTCGGTGGTCGAAATGGGTGGTTCCGCATCCCTTGCATGCGCATGATGAGTCAACTCGCCTGGTGGGCGCGTGGGGAGCGTGTGTGGCGGGCATATGCGTGCCCGGCGCGCACACGGTGTGTGAAACGGACGGGCCCGGCACCGCGATCCGGTGCCGGGCCCGTAGGCGTCGCTCTTCGTAATCAGCCGTAGGTGTAGAAGCCGGAGCCGGTCTTCCGGCCGAGCCGGCCCGCCTCCACCATGCGCTGGAGCAGCGGGGGAGCGGCGTACAGCGGCTCCTTGTACTCGGCGTACATCGAGTTGGCGATGGAGACGATGGTGTCCAGGCCGATCAGGTCGGACAGCTTCAGCGGGCCCATCGGGTGGGCGCAGCCCATCTCCATGCCGTTGTCGATGTCCTCGCGGCTCGCGATGCCCGACTCGAACATCCGGATCGCGGACAGCAGGTACGGCACGAGCAGCGCGTTCACCACGAAGCCGGAGCGGTCCTGGGCGCGGATGGCGTGCTTGCCGAGCACCTTCTCGGCGAAGACCTGGGCGCGGCTGAGCGTGCCCTCGGAGGTGGTGAGCGCCGGGATCAGCTCGACCAGCTTCTGCACCGGGGCCGGGTTGAAGAAGTGGATGCCCACGACGTGGTCCGGGCGGGAGGTGGCGACCGCCAGCTTCACCAGCGGGATCGAGGAGGTGTTGGAGGCCAGGATCGCGTCCGGCCGGGCCACCACCTGGTCGAGCACCTGGAAGATCTCGGTCTTCACCTGCTCGTTCTCGACGACGGCCTCGATCACCAGGTCCCGGTCGGTGAACTCGCCGAGGTCGGTGGTGAAGCTCAGCCGCGCCTGGGTGGCGTCCCGCTCCTCCTCGCTGATCTTGCCGCGCTCGGCGGCCTTGGCCAGGGAGTTGTACAGCCGGGTACGGCCGATCTCCAGGGCCTCGCCGGTGGTCTCGGCGACCCTCACGTCCAGTCCCGCGCGGGCGCACACCTCGGCGATGCCCGCGCCCATCTGGCCGCAGCCCACGACTCCGACGCGCTCGATGTCGGTCACATCGTTCCCTTCGCTGAGTTCTCCGGCTCGCTGGCAGACCTCCGGGTTCGGCGCCTGCTCCGATCGTGCACGTTACCGCCAAGTATCGATGATCGATCGCCGGGGTGGGGGCATCCTGAACCGCGAAACGATCCGTCACGGAGCGGATCCGGAGCGTATGGGGGTGTGCCGATGGGGCGCATGTCGCGGCGGACCTTCGCCCTGGGCGCGCTGTCCACGCTGGCGACGGCACCGGCCGTGCCGCTCAGGGACGCGGCGGTCCCGGCACCGGGGCGGGCGGGTCCGGCTCCGCAGCCCACCGACCGCGCCGCGCGCGCGAGCGCCGGGATGCGGGGCGTCTGGATCGCCACCGTCGTCAACCGGGACTGGCCCTCGCGGACCGGCCTCACGGCGAGCGCGCAGCGCAAGGAACTGCTCGCGCACCTCGACCGCGCGGTCCGCGACCGGCTCAACACGGTGATCCTCCAGGTGCGGCCCACGGCCGACGCGCTGTGGCCGTCGCCGTACGAACCCTGGTCCGAGTACCTCACCGGCACCCAGGGCAGACACCCGGGCTGGGATCCGCTGGGCACGGCCGTGCGGGAGGCGCACGCCCGGGGCCTGGAACTGCACGCCTGGTTCAACCCGTACCGGATCGCCCAGCACACCGACCCGGGCCGGCTGACCGCCTCGCACCCGGCCCGCAGGCACCCCGACTGGGTGGTGCCCTACGACGGACGGCTCTACTACAACCCGGGCCTGCCCGAGGTCCGCGCCTTCGTGCGGCAGGCGATCCTCGACGCGGTCGCCCGCTACCCCGTCGACGCCGTCCACTTCGACGACTACTTCTACCCCTACCCGGCCGACGGGGAGACCTTCGACGACGACGACGCGTACGACCGCCACGGCGGCGCCTTCTCCTCGCGGGCCGCCTGGCGCCGGAACAACATCGACACGCTGGTGCGCGAGATGGCCGCCGGCATCAAGCGGGTCCGGCCCGGCACCCGGTTCGGCGTCAGCCCCTTCGGGGTGTGGCGCAACGCGTCGACCGACCCGCGCGGCTCCGACACTCAGGCGGGCGTGGAGACGTACGACGACCTGTACGCGGACACCCGCGCCTGGGTCCGCAACCACTGGATCGACTACATCGTCCCGCAGCTCTACTGGCACATCGGCTACTCCGCCGCCGACTACGCCCGGCTCCTGGCGTGGTGGGCGGAGGTCGCGAAGGGCACCAGGACCGATCTGTACATCGGCGAGGCCCTGTACCGGGCGGGCGCCGCCGGGGAGTCGTCGGCCTGGCGGGACCCGGTCGAGCTGTCCCGGCACCTGACCCTCGCCGCCCGGTACCCGCAGGTGCGCGGGCACGTGTTCTTCGCCGCGGCGGACCTGGCGGCCGATCCGATCGGGGCGATGGCACGGGTGGTCGCCGACCACTACCGGGGGCCGGCGGAACCACCGCGCTGACTACTGCTGTTGCTCGTCCCTGTGCTTGACCTGGCAGTCGGGTCCGGGGGACATGATCGCTTCGTGCCCGTCCTCGAAACGGACGCGGTACGGCGGGTTGCCCTCCTGCCCGAGCACTTCTACGACTTCCGAGACGTGGTCGTGCTGACCCACCACCCTGCCGTGCTGGACCAGCTTGTCGCCCTTGGACGCGCGCATCTACAGGCCCTCCTCACGATCACGACCGCTGGGTGACGGCGATGCACACGAGCACGGCGAGGGCGGTCAGGGGAGCGGCCACCGTGAAGTGCTCGCCCAGCAGCAGCGCCGACCACACCAGTGTGAGCAGGGGCTGAGCCAACTGCAACTGGCTGGCCCGGGGGATGCCGATGGCCGCCATCCCCCGGTACCAGACGACCAGGCCGAGGAACTGCGAACCGAGCGCCACCCACACCAGCCCGGCGACGCCGTGCGCGCTCAGGCGCACCGGCTCGTACGACAGCGCCAGCGCCGCGGCCGGCACGGTCAGCGGCAGGCACAGCACCAGCGCCCAGCCGATGACCTGCCAGCCCGGCATCACCCGGGCCAGCCGGCCGCCCTCGGTGTACCCGGCCGCGCACACCAGCAGCGCCCCGAAGAGATAGCCGTCGGCCGTGGTGAGCGCGCCGCCGCTCTGGCCGACGGTGAAGGCGAGCACGGCCGCCGCCCCCGCCACGGCCGCCAGCCAGAACCGGCGGGAGGGCCGGGCGCCGGTGCGCAGGGCGGAGAACACGGCGGTGGTCAGCGGCAGCAGGCCCACCACGACGGCCGCGTGGGCGGTGGTGGACGTCTGGAGCGCGAGCGTGGTCAGCGTCGGGAAGCCGAGCACCACTCCGGCGGCGACCACCGCGAGCCCGGCGAGGTGCCGCCGCGCCGGGAGCCGTACCCGCAGGGCCAGCAGACAGCCGCCGGCGACGAGTGCGGCCAGGACGCCGCGCACCGCCACCAGCGACCACGGGCCGAAGCTCTCCAGGCCCCAGGCGGTCGCGGGGAAGGTCAGGGAGAAGGCGACCACGCCGAGGGCGGCCTGGACGGTGCCGAGTCCCCGGAACTCCCGGGGAGCGCTGACTGCTATCGGACTCGCGGTAGTAGCGCTACTCTGTGCTCTCATGCATGAGCGTAGCAGTGTGGCCGAACTGGTGGAACAGCTGCGGAGGGAGCTCGACCGCTACTCTCCGGGTGGAAAGCTGCCGTCGAGCCGGGCTCTGGTCGAGCGGTTCCGGGTGAGCCCCGTGACCGTCTCCCGGGCGCTCGCCCAGCTCGCCGCCGAGGGCCTGGTGGTCACCCGGCCGGGCGCGGGCGCCTTCCGGGCCCGGCCGCACCGAAGCGAGGCCCCCGCCGGGGACACCTCCTGGCAGGAGGTCGCGCTGAGCGCCGACGGTGCCGCCGACCTCGTACCGCGCACCGTGGACGCCTCCGGCGTCACGGTCTCGCTCGCCGCGCCGCCCCCCGGGGTCCTGGAGCTCAGCGGCGGCTACCTGCACCCCTCGCTCCAGCCGGAGCGCGCCATGGCGGCGGCCCTGGCCCGGGCCGGGCGGCGGCCCGGCGCCTGGGGGAGACCGCCGCTGGAGGGGCTGCCGGAGCTGCGGGAGTGGTTCGCGCGCGGGATCGGCGGCGCCGTCACCGCGGCCGAGGTGCTGATCGCGGCGGGCGGCCAGGCCGCGCTGGCCACCGCCCTGCGCGCGCTCGCCCCGCCCGGCTCCCCGGTGCTCGTGGAGTCGCCGACCTACCCGGGCATGCTGGCCCTCGCCCGCGCGGCCGGACTGCGGCCCGTCCCGGTGCCCGTCGACCCCGACGGAGTGCGCCCGGACCTGCTCGCGGACGCCTTCCACGCCACCGGAGCCCGCGTCTTCGTCTGCCAGCCGCTGTTCCAGAACCCCACCGGCGCGGTGCTGGCTCCCACCCGGCGCACCGAGGTGCTGCGCATCGCCCGCGAGGCCGGCGCGTTCGTCGTCGAGGACGACTACGTCCGCCGGCTCGTGCACGCCGACGCCGCCCCGCTGCCCCGCCCGCTGGCCGCCGACGACCCGGACGGCGTGGTCGTCCACGTCGGCTCGCTGACCAAGGCCACCTCGCCCAGCTTCCGGGTGAGCGCCCTGGCCGCGCACGGGCCGGTGCTGGAACGGCTGCGCGCCATCCAGGTCGTGGACAGCTTCTTCGTCCCCCGGCCGCTCCAGGAGGCCGCCCTGGAACTCGTCGGCTCCCCGGCCTGGCCCCGCCACCTGCGGGCGCTGTCGGCCGAGCTGAAGACCCGCCGTGACGCCATGACCAGCGCGCTCGCCCGGCAGCTCCCCGACCTCGCCCTGCCGCACATCCCGTCCGGCGGCTACCACCTGTGGGTGCGCCTGCCCGACGGCGCCGTCGGCTCAGGGGCAGAGGCCGCGCTGACCGCGGCGGCCCTGCGCGCCGGCGTCGCCGTCACCCCGGGCCGCCCCTACTTCAGCGCCGAACCCCCCGCCGCCCACCTCCGCCTGAGCTTCGCGGCGGTCGCCGGCACCGGGGAGATCGCGGAGGGGGTGCGGCGGCTGCGGGCGGCGTACGACGAGGCCGTGCGAAATCCGCTCGTCAATGAGCGGCCGGGCCTGTGAGGATCACCGCATGAGCGATACACCTGACCTGCCCGAGGGATACGAGTTCTCCGCCGACTCCGCCCGGGTCGACGTGGACCGCGTGCACGGCTGGCTGTCGTCCGACGCGTACTGGGCGATCGGCCGCCCGCGCGAGAAGCACGAGCGGGCGATGGCGTCCTCGCTGAACTTCGGGGTGTACGACACGGCCTCGGGGGAGCAGGTGGCGTACGCGCGCGTGGTCACCGACCAGGCGCTCTTCGCCTGGCTGGCCGATGTGTACGTCGATCCGGCGGTGCGCGGCAAGGGTGTCGGCACGGCGTTCGTCGCCCGGATCCGCGCGCACCTGGAGCCGCTCGGCCTGCGCCGGCTGCTGCTGGCGACGCAGGACGCGCACGCGGTCTACGAGAAGCTGGGCTTCCGGCCGCTGGACCGTCCCGAGCTGTACATGGTGCACACCTTCGGGCAGCCGGCCGACGCCTGACCGCGCACCGTCTCTTGACCCGCTGCTCGCCGGGGCCCACCATCACCGCATGCCACTGAGGGTGACGTTCGTCGCCGCCGCGCGCGGTACCACGCTGCTCGCGGAGCGCTTCGAGGACGACCGGCCGCTGGACCAGGGCGGCTGGGACGAGGTGCAGCGCGTCGCCGGGACCCTGCTGCCGCTGGCCGCGGCCGAGCTGCGCTACTGCTCGCCGACGCCGCGCAGCCGGGCCACCGGCGCCGCCCTGGGGTACGCCCCGCTGGTCCAGCTCGCGCTGCGGGACTGTGACATGGGCCGCTGGCGGGGGCTGACGCCGGCCGAGGCGATGGCCCGGGAGCCGGAGGCGGTGGACGCCTGGCTCGCCGACCCGCGGTCCACCCCGCACGGCGGTGAGTCGTTGCCGGCGTTCATCTCCCGGGTCGGCGGCTGGCTGGACACCCGGCCGGCGGACGACGGCGGCCGGATCGTCGCGGTGGCCGAGCCGTCCGTGATCCGGGCGGCCCTGGTCTACGCCCTGAAGGCGCCTCCCCAGACCTACTGGAACATCGACGTCCGCCCGCTGTCCACGACGACGGTCACGGGCCGCGCCGGCCGCTGGAACCTCCGCTTCGACGGGGTCCCGGCCCAGGTCCCGCGCGGTTAGTAGGTCGCTCCTTCGCGCACGTAGTCGGTGGTGAGGACGAGGTCCTTCGCCGGTCCGCCGACCCGCCACACCGTGCGCCAGTGGTCGGCGTCCCGGACGGTGAACTCGCCGCGGTAGAGGTCGGCCGCGCAGGGGTGGTCGGCGACGTACCGGCCCGTGGTCAGGTCCAGCTCGTGGAACGGCCGCCCGTCCGCGAAGCGCACGTCGGCCCGGCCGGGCCCGGGCCCCGGCAGGAAGCGCAAGGTCCTGGTGGCCGGCCGCGCCACCCCCTGCCAGGTGAAGGTGCCGGACTCCTCGTGCAGCAGGCCGCCGCCGTCCAGCGCGGTGAAGACGGTCGTCCCCGTGAAGCGGCCCTCGTCCCCGCCCGCCAGGTCCCGCACGGCGCGCTCGACGCGCCACCGCCCGGCCAGATGGGCCAGCACGTCGGGCACCGGCCAGAACTCACCCATGCCCCGGAGCTTACGCGGCCCTCGCCTCGCACCGTCGACGCGCTGACGGACGGCGGTCGCCCCGCGGACGTCCACCTTCACGGGGGTCGCCGACCGGTTCACGTACGCCTTCCCGAGGATCAGGCAGCGTAGCGCCGGACCCGCCGGTCACGCCCCGAAGTACTGCTGAGCCGCTCGGACGCCGTCCACCAGGGCGTCCACCTCGTCCAGGGTGTTGTAGACGTAGAAGCTCGCCCGGGTGGTCGCCGGGATGCCGTAGCGGCGGACGAGCGGGCGGGCGCAGTGGTGGCCGACGCGGACGGCGACGCCCCGCTCGTCCAGTACCTGGCCGACGTCGTGCGGGTGGATGCCGTCGACCGTGAAGGAGACGGCCGAGCCGCGGTCGGTGAGGTCGGCGGGGCCGACCACCCGGACCCCGGGCACCTCGGCGAGCAGCTCCAGGGCGCGGGCGGTGAGCGCGTCCTCGTGCGCCGCCACCTCGGCCATGCCCAGCCGCTCCAGGTACTCCACCGCCGCCGCGAGCCCCACCGCCTGCGCGGTCATCGGCACACCCGCCTCGAAGCGCTGCGGCGGCGGCAGGAAGGTGGTGCGGTCCATCTCCACGATCTCGATCATCGAGCCGCCGGTGAGGAACGGCGGCAGCCCGGCGAGGAGCCCGGCGCGGCCCCACAGCACGCCGACGCCGTTCGGGCCGAGCATCTTGTGCCCGGAGAAGGCGAGGAAGTCCGCGCCCAGCTCGCCCACGTCGACCGGGCGGTGCGGGACGGACTGGGCGCCGTCCACGACCACGAGGGTGCCGTGTGCGTGCGCGCGGTCGGCGAGCGCGCGCACCGGGTTGAGCGTGCCGAGGACGTTGGACTGGTGGGTGAGGGCGAGCACCTTGGTGCGCTCGTCCAGCAGCTCCTCCGTCCGGGACAGGTCGAGGCGGCCGTCGTCGGTGAGGCCGAACCAGTCGAGCGTCGCGCCGGTCCGCTCGGCGAGCTGCTGCCAGGGGACCAGGTTCGCGTGGTGCTCCATCTCGGTCACCACGATCCGGTCGCCGGGGCCGAGCCGGCCGGCGTTGCCCAGCGCGTAGGCGACCAGGTTGATGCCCTCGGTGGTGTTCTTGGTGAAGACCACCTCGTCGTCGGCCGCGCCGATGAACCGGGCGACCGTGTGCCGGGCCCGCTCGTACGCCTCCGTCGCCTCGCCCGCCAGCTGGTGCGCCCCGCGGTGCACGGCGGCGTTGTGCGTGAGGTAGAAGTCCCGCTCGGCGTCCAGCACCTGGAGCGGCTTCTGGGTGGTCGCCCCGGAGTCCAGGTAGACGAGCGGCGCGCCGCTCGCCACCGTCCGCCGCAGGATCGGGAAGTCCTTGCGCAGCGCGTCCACGTCGAAACCCACGACGGCTCACCCCTCACGGTTTTGTACTCGCTTCTCCGTGAGACACGCTAGGACCTCCTCACGGAGAACCGCAAGGATTACCATGAGACCCGTGGAACACGAGGACCCTGTCTACCTGCGCCGGCCCGCCGTCCCCGGTGAGGACCGGTACGTCGCGCTGGCGCTGGTCAACACGCGGTTCACGGTCAGCCACGGCGAGGTCGACCTGCTCGACGGCACCGAGGCCGCGCACCTGTGGCTGGTCCGGCACGCGCTGCTGCCCGACCGGGTGAGCCTGAACGGCAGACAGTCCGGCCGGCTGCGGGCCCTGCGCGAGGCGCTGCGGGCCCTCTTCGCCGCCCGGGCCGCCGGGACACCGCCACCCGCCGACGCCCTCGACACCCTCAACGCCACCCTCGCCGCCGCCCCCGCCACCCCGCGGCTGGCCTGGACCGCCGACGGCCCCCGCCGCGCCGACGTCCCCGACTCCGGCAACCCGGCCGCCGCCGCGCTCTCCCAGGTCGCCGAGGACGCCACCGACCTGCTCACCGGCGCCGACGCGGACCTGCTCACCGAGTGCGCCGCCCCGGGGTGCGCCGGCTGGTTCCTGCGCTCCCACGGCGCCCGCCGCTGGTGCACCACCAAGTGCGGCAACCGGGTCCGGGCGGCCCGGGCCTACGCGGCCCGCAAGGCCGGTTCACCCTGAGAACACCTACCGGAAAGCGAAAGTTCTCCGGTAGGACATTTAATTCACGCGGTGTTTCCCGTACTCGGAAGATATCGCCTCACTTTTCGGTGACCGGGCAACCATCCGGAATCGCGCCCCGTCTAAGTCGGCGAATCAATGGGGCACACATTCCGTGAGGACCGCCGAAAATGCACCGCAAAACCCCGCACGGCGAAAGCGGCACAGCGCACGGGAACGCGCGGCGACACCCGGACGGGAACAGGGCGTGAAAGCGCTCTCCCGGCCGCGGCAGGCCGCCGCCCTGCTCGCCGCCGCCGTCACGGTCACCGCCTTCTGCGCCGGTGACGTGCTGGCGCGCAGCTATCCCTTCGGCCCCCGCACCCGCAGCGTCAACGACCTCGGCAACCAGTACGTGCCCTTCCACGCCCACCTGTGGGACCTGCTGCACGGCAGGGGCCACGGCGGCCTCCTCGTCAACTGGCAGTCCGGCTACGGCGCGAGCTTCCTGCCCGACCTCGGCACCTACCTCGGCAGCCCCTACGCCCTGCTCGTGGCCCTCTTCCCGCGCGACGAGATCGACCTCGCCGTCTACGCCGTCACCCTCCTGAAGACCGCCTCCGCCGCGGCGGCCATGGCCTGGCTGCTGCTCACCCTGCGGCCCGGCCGCTGGTGGGCGGCGGGCCTGCTCGGCGCCGCGTACGCGCTGTGCGGCTGGAGCACGGCCGACGCCTCCTACAACCCGATGTGGCTCGACGGCCTGATCGCCCTGCCGCTGCTGTGCCTGGTCGGCGAGTGGGCGCTCACCGGACGCCGCCGCCTGACCGGCGTCCTGCTCGTCGCCCTCGCCTGGACCGCCAACTTCTACACCGCCTGCATGGCCACCCTCGGCGCCGCCCTCGTCCTGCTGCTGCGCCTGCTGCTCGCCCGACCGCCGCGCCGGCAGGCGCTCGCCACGGCCGGCCGCGCCGTCCTCACCACCGCCCTCGGCATCGGCCTCGCCGCCCCGCTCGTGACGGTCGTCTACTTCGGCACGAAGCACGCCTACCCCGGCCGCGTACGCCAGTTCGCCCCCGTGCCCACCGAGGACGTGGCCGCCCGGCTGCTGCCCGCGACCTACGGCTTCGGCTCCCCGGCCCTCTACGTCGGCATCACCGCCCTGCTCCTCGCCCTCGCCCTGCCCTTCCACCGCGCGGTCCCGGTCCCGGTGCGCGCCGGCTGGACGGCGCTGGCGCTCGCGGTGGCCCTCTCCCTGCAGTGGGGCCCCACCCACCTGCTGTGGCACGCCTTCGCCACCCCGCAGGGCAGCTCCTACCGGCAGGCGTTCGTGCTGTGCGGCCTGCTCGTCGTCGCCGCCTGGCACGCCGTGGCGTACGGCCTGCCCGACCGGCGCGCCCTCGGTGCCGCGACCGCCCTGCTCGTGCTGGTCGTCGCCGTCGCGAGCCGCAGCACGCTGGTCCGGGCGTACACCTGGCCGGTGCTGCTGCTCGCCCTCGCGGGCGCCGTCGGCGGCCTGGTCCTGCTGGGCCGCGCCGGACACCGCACCCGGCTCGCCGGACTGGCCGTCGTCCTGCTCCTCGGTGCCCAGGTGGGCGAGACGGCCGCCACCTCGGCCGTGGCCACCCGGCTGCGCCTCGGGCACCTGGACGACTACGAGCCCTGGGGCGAGCGGCAGCGGACGCAGGCGGCGGCGATCGCCGGGGCCGACGACTGGCCGCGGTACCGCACCGACCCCGGCCGCGAGCAGACCGTCGGCAACGACCCGCTGCTGGTGGGCGGCGAGGGCGCCCAGTACTACAGCAGCCTGACCTCCGACGTCCTCAGCCGCACCCTCACCGCCCTCGGCGACGGCTGGACCTCGCGCGGCCGCAACGTGCAGAGCCTGGACAACGCCGTCACGGACGTCGTCTTCTCCGTCGGCGCCCGGGTGCACTCCCCGCCCGACCCGCACCAGAAGTACCTGTCCCCGTACCCCGCCCCGGTGACCGTCACCCGCCGGGACGTACCGCCCCTGGTCACCGTCCGGGCCGCGCCCGACCGGACACCGTTCGGACCGTCGCCGTACCGCAACCAGGAACTGCTGCTCGGCAGCCGCGTCTACACCGTGCCCCGCGTCACCGTGCACGACGACGGCGGGCGGGCGCTGCCGTCCCGCCGGGTCGGCACCGGGAACGCCCTGGCCCGGCCGACGATCACCGCCCGCTGCCCGGCCGGCACCCAGGTCCACCTGTGGGCCCCGCACTTCTCCGGCACCGCGCGGCTCGCCGGCGCCGGGCAGCCCGCCCGGTTCCGGTTCGAGTTCCCGCGCAACCGGGCCGCCATGGAACCGCTCGGCACCGCCCCCGCCTCGGGCGAGGTGCGGATCGAGCTGCGACCGGACCGGCCCGGCCGCATCCCGTCCGGCGCCGTCGGCTGCCTGGACACGGACCGGCTGGCCGGCGCCGCCGCCCGCCTGAAGGCGACCGGCGCCACCGAGGTGACCGTCTCCGGTGCCACGGTGCGGGCCGAGCTGCCCGCCGGCAGCAAGGGCATCGCGGTCGTCGGGGCCCCGCGGATCGCCGGCTGGCGCTGCGCCACCGGCGACGGACCCGAGCGGCCCGCCGATGCCTTCCACGGTCTGATCGCCGTGCCCCTCGACGGCACCGCCACCAGCCTGACCTGCACTTTCCACCCACCCGGCCTGCGGCTGGGCACGACCGTGGGCGCCGCCTCGCTGCTGACGCTCGTCCTGCTCACCGCCGTCACCGCCGTCCGCCGCCGGCGCGCCCCGGCGCCGCCCACGACCACATCACCGCGCGAGCGCGTGACCACCGCTTCCTGACCGCGCCCAGGGGGGACCGCATGCTGATATCGATCGTCGCGCCCTGCTACAACGAGGAAGACGTCCTCGCCCGCTTCCACGAGGAGGTCCAGAAGGTCGCCGAGGAACTGCTGCCCCTCGGCCACGACATGGAGTTCGTGTACGTCGACGACGGCAGCCGGGACCGTACGCTCGCGGTCCTCAAGGAGCTGGCGGACCTCGACTCCCGGGTGCGGTACGTCTCCTTCAGCCGCAACTTCGGCAAGGAGGCGGCCCTGCTCGCCGGCCTGCGGCACGCCTCGGGCGACTCGGTGATCGTCATGGACGCCGACCTCCAGCACCCGCCGGAGCTGATCAAGCGCATGGTCGAGCTGCGCGAACAGGGCCACGACCAGGTCATCGCCAAGCGCACCCGCACCGGCGACCGGTTCACCCGCACCGTCACCGCCCGGCTGTACTACCGGCTCGTCAACCGCCTGGTCGACGTCGAACTCGTCGACGGCGTGGGGGACTTCCGGCTGCTGTCGCGCCGGGTGGTGGACGCGGTGCTGGCGCTCACCGAGTCCAACCGGTTCTCCAAGGGCCTGTTCGCCTGGGTGGGCTTCCCGAGCACCACCTTCGAGTACCAGAACGCCGCGCGCGAGGCCGGCCGCAGCTCCTGGAACCTGCGCGGCCTGCTCAACTACGGCCTCGACGGGCTGCTGTCCTTCAACAACCGCCCGCTGCGCGCCGCGCTCTGGCTGGGTGTGGGCCTGCTGCTGTGCGCGGGCCTCTACACCGCCTGGATCGTGGGCGCCGCGCTCGTCCACGGTGTCCAGACCCCCGGCTATGTGACCATCATCACCGCCGTCACCGCCCTCGCGGGCGTCCAGATGGTCATGCTGGGAGTCATCGGGGAGTACACCGGCCGCATCTACTACGAGGTGAAGGGGCGCCCGCACTTCCTGGTGAAGGCGACCAACGTGGAACGGACGAAAGATCTCATCCCCTGATGCGGCAGATTCTGACCTTCGCGGCGGTCGGCGTCGTGAACACGGCGACCTACTACTGTCTTTACCTGCTGTTCCTGACCGCCCTCCCTTATCTGGCCGCGCACATCCTGGCATTTCTGCTCAGCATGATCGGGTCGTTCTTCCTGAACGCGCGCTTCACCTACCGCACGCGGCCCACCTGGCGGAAATTCCTGCTGTTCCCGCTGACGAACGCGACCAATTTCCTGATCACCACGGCGGGCGTCTACGTGATCGTCGACCTGCTGCACGCCGGCAGCCGCTTCGCCCCGCTGCTCGCCTCCGCCGCGGCGATCCCGGTCACCTTCGTCGTCTCGCGTTGGGTGATGCTGCCCCGATCGATTGCATAAACGTGCAGCGATACGTATAGTCATGCCATCCAGGAGGAGGATGGACATGGCGGTACGTGCGGCGGTGGCCGGAGCGAGCGGATACGCGGGCGGAGAGGTCCTGCGCCTGCTCCTCGCGCACCCCGGGATCGAGATCGGCGCCCTGACCGGGAACTCCAACGCCGGACAGCGGCTCGGCGCGCTCCAGCCGCATCTGCTGCCGCTGGCCGACCGCGTGCTGGCCGAGACCACCCCCGAGGCCCTCGCCGGGCACGACGTGGTCTTCCTCGCGCTGCCGCACGGGCAGTCCGCCGCCGTCGCCGAACAGCTCGGCCCCGACGTCCTCGTGATCGACATGGGCGCCGACTTCCGGCTCAAGGACCCGGCCGACTGGGAGAGGTTCTACGGCTCCCCGCACGCCGGCACCTGGCCCTACGGCCTCCCCGAACTTCCGGGTGCCCGCGCCGCGCTGGAGGGGTCCAAGCGCATCGCGGTGCCCGGTTGCTACCCGACCGCCGTCTCCCTCGCCCTGTACCCGGCCTACGCGGCCGGACTCGCCGAGCCCGAGGCGGTGATCGTCGCCGCGTCCGGCACCTCCGGCGCGGGCAAGGCCCCCAAGCCGCACCTGCTCGGCAGCGAGGTCATGGGCTCCATGTCGCCGTACGGCGTCGGCGGCGGCCACCGGCACACCCCCGAGATGATCCAGAACCTCAGCGCGGTGGCCGGGGACACCGTGAAGGTCTCCTTCACACCGACCCTCGCGCCGATGCCGCGCGGGATCCTCGCCACGTGCAGCGCGTCCGCCGCCGAGGGGGTCACGGCCGACGCGATGCGCGCCGCCTACGAGAAGGCCTACGCCGACGAGCCCTTCGTCCACCTGCTCCCCGAGGGCCAGTGGCCCGCGACGGCGTCCGTCCACGGTTCCAACGCCGTTCAGGTGCAGGTCGCGTACGACGCCGCCGTGGGCCGCATCATCGCGATCAGCGCCATCGACAACCTGACCAAGGGCACCGCGGGCGGTGCCGTCCAGAGCATGAACATCGCCTTGGGTCTTCCAGAGACCACCGGGCTTTCCACGATCGGAGTCGCACCGTGAGCGTCACGGCAGCCAAGGGATTCACGGCGGCGGGGATCGCCGCCGGGATCAAGGAGAACGGCAACCCCGACCTCGCCCTCGTGGTCAACAACGGGCCCCGCCGTGCCGCCGCGGGCGTCTTCACCTCCAACCGTGTGAAGGCCGCGCCGGTGCTCTGGTCCGAGCAGGTCCTCAAGGGCGGCCAGGTCTCGGTGGTCGTCCTCAACTCCGGCGGCGCCAACGCCTGTACCGGTCCCCAGGGCTTCCAGGACACCCACGCCACCGCCGAGAAGGCCGCCGAGGTGCTCGGCCGGGGCGCCATCGAGGTCGCCGTCTGCTCCACCGGCCTGATCGGCGTACCGCTCCCCATGGACAAGGTCCTGGGGGGTGTGGAGACGGCCGCCGCCTCCTTGAGCGAGCACGGCGGCGAGAAGGCCGCCATCGCCATCAAGACCACCGACACCGTCCACAAGACGTCCGTCGTCACCGGTGCGGGCGGCTGGACCGTCGGCGGCATGGCCAAGGGCGCCGGCATGCTCGCGCCGGGCCTCGCCACCATGCTCGTCGTCCTCACCACCGACGCCGACCTGGACGACGAGAGCCTGGACAAGGCCCTGCGCGCCGCGACCAGGGTCACCTTCGACCGCGTCGACTCCGACGGCTGCATGTCCACCAACGACACCGTCCTGCTGCTCGCCTCCGGCGCCTCCGGCGTCACCCCGGAGTACGAGGAGTTCGCCGAGGCCGTACGGCAGGTCTGCGCCGACCTCGGCCGGCAGCTCATCGGCGACGCCGAGGGCGCCAGCAAGGACATCAAGGTCGAGGTGATCAACGCGGCGAGCGAGGAGGACGCCGTCGAGGTGGGCCGCTCCATCGCCCGCAACAACCTCCTCAAGTGCGCGATCCACGGCGAGGACCCCAACTGGGGCCGCGTGCTCTCCGCGATCGGCACCACCCGGGCCGCCTTCGAGCCGGACCAGCTCAACGTCGCCATCAACGGCGTCTGGGTCTGCAAGAACGGCAGCGTCGGCGAGGACCGCGACCTGGTCGACATGCGCTACCGCGAGGTCCACATCGTGGCCGACCTCGCCGCCGGCGCCGAGACCGCGACCATCTGGACCAACGACCTGACCGCCGACTACGTCCACGAGAACAGCGCCTACTCCTCATGACCACGACGCGGAAACACACGGCACTGCCGAAAGCCCAGATCCTCATCGAGGCGCTGCCCTGGCTGACCCGGCACCACGGCAAGATCGTCGTCATCAAGTTCGGCGGCAACGCCATGGTGAACGAGGATCTGAAGGCCGCCTTCGCCCAGGACGTCGTCTTCCTCAGGCACGCCGGCCTCAAGCCGGTCGTCGTGCACGGCGGCGGCCCGCAGATCAGCGCCGCCCTCGACCGGCACGGCATCGTCAGCGAGTTCAAGGCGGGCCTGCGCGTCACCACCGAGGACGCCATGGACGTCGTACGGATGGTGCTGGCCGGGCAGGTGCAGCGCGAGCTGGTCGGCCTGCTCAACCAGCACGGCCCGCTCGCCGTCGGCCTGACCGGCGAGGACGCGCACACCATCACCGCCACCAAGCACACCCCCGAGATCGACGGCGAGCGGGTCGACATCGGCCGGGTCGGCGAGATCACGGCCCTCGACACGGGCGCCATCGAGGCCCTGCTCGCCGACGGCCGCATCCCGGTCGTCTCCTCGATCGCCCGCTCCCAGGACGACGGACATGTCTACAACGTCAATGCTGATACGGCGGCTGCGGCACTCGCTGCGGCACTGGGCGCCGAGACCCTCATGGTCCTCACCGACGTCGAGGGCCTCTACGAGGACTGGCCGAACTCCGACGAGGTGATCAGCCGGCTCACCGCTTCCCAGCTGGAGAAGCTGCTGCCGGAGCTGAGCAGCGGCATGGTGCCGAAGATGGAGGGCTGCCTGCACGCCGTGCGCAACGGCGTGACGACCGCCCGCGTCATCGACGGCCGGGTCCAGCACTCGATCCTGCTGGAGATCTTCACCGACGAGGGCATCGGCACCATGGTCGTGCCCGACGAGCTTGAGGGGGACGCGCAGTGACGGGCCACCAGGGCAACCAGGAGCTGACCGAGCGCTGGCAGGGCGCGCTCATGAACAACTACGGCACCCCGCGGCTGCCCCTCGTCCGCGGCGAGGGCACCAAGGTGTGGGACGCCGAGGGCCGGGAGTACCTCGACTTCGTCGGCGGCATCGCCACCAACGCGCTGGGCCACGCCCACCCCGCGATCGTCGAGGCCGTGACCCGGCAGATCGGCTCCCTCGGCCACATCTCCAACTTCTTCATGGCCGAGCCCACCGTCGCCCTCGCCGAACGGCTCCTGACGCTGTTCGGGCGGGAGGGCCGGGTCTTCTTCTGCAACTCCGGCGCCGAGGCCAACGAGGCCGCCTTCAAGATCGGCCGGCTCACCGGGCGCACCCACATGGTCGCCACCGACGGCGGCTTCCACGGCCGCACGATGGGCGCCCTCGCGCTCACCGGACAGCCCGCCAAGCAGGACCCGTTCCGACCGCTGCCCGGCGAGGTCACCCACGTCCCCTACGGCGACGCCCAGGCGCTGGCCGCCGCGGTCACCGAGGACACCGCCCTGGTGGTCATCGAGCCGATCCAGGGCGAGAGCGGCGTGGTCGTGCCCCCGGCCGGCTACCTCAAGGCGGCCCGCGCGATCACCGCCGCCACGGGTGCGCTGCTCGTCCTGGACGAGGTGCAGACCGGCATCGGGCGGACCGGCACCTGGTTCGAGTACCAGGCGCACGAAGGCGTACTGCCCGACGTCGTCACCCTCGCCAAGCAGCTCGGCGGCGGTCTGCCGCTCGGCGCGACCGTGGCCTTCGGCCGGGCCGCCGAACTGCTTCAGCCCGGCCAGCACGGCACCACCTTCGGCGGCAACCCGGTCGCCTGCGCCGCCGGACTCGCCGTGCTCGACACCATCGAGGGCGAGGGCCTGCTCGACCACGTCAAGCGGCAGAGCGAGAGGCTGCGGGACGGCGTCGAGGCCCTGAACCACCCGTTGGTCGATCATGTCCGGGGTGCGGGCCTGCTCCTGGGTATCGTGCTGACCGGGCCGCGCGCACCGCAGGTGCAGCAGGCGGCCCAGGAGGCCGGGTTCCTGGTGAACGCGCCCGCCCCCGACGTCGTACGGCTCATGCCGCCGCTGAATCTCCGCGACGACGAGGCGGGTGCGCTGCTCCGGGCGCTGCCCGGCATCCTCGACGCGGCGAGCCCCGTCGACGGGGACGGACGATCCGGAGAATGAGACGACGATGAGCGAGGCGCAGGACTATGAGGCGGGCAACGGTGCCGGTCCCGCCGTGCCGCAGACCCGCACCGCACGGCACCGCCGGATCGTGGACATCCTCAACCGGCAGCCGGTGCGGTCGCAGAGCCAGCTCGCGAAGCTGCTCGCCGACGACGGGCTGAGCGTCACGCAGGCGACGCTCAGCCGGGACCTCGACGAGCTGAACGCGGTGAAGATCCGCAACACCGACGGCGACCTGATCTACGCGGTGCCGAGCGAGGGCGGCTTCCGCACCCCGCGGGCTCCGCTGGGGGAGTCGGCCAAGGAGGAGCGGATGCGGCGGCTCTCCCAGGAGCTGCTGATCTCCGCGGAGGCCTCGGCGAACCTGGTGGTCCTGCGGACTCCTCCGGGGGCCGCGCAGTTCCTCGCCTCCGCCATCGACCAGGCGGAGCTGCACGACATCCTGGGGACGATCGCCGGTGACGACACGCTGCTGCTGATCAGCCGGGACCCCAGCGGGGGCCAGGCCCTGGCGGACCATCTGCTGCGGCTGGCGCAGAACGGGCACTGACCGCGTGCGGGGCCCGGCCGGCCGACGCAGAATGGGCGTGTGATCTTCCGCGGCGAGCGGCCAGCGGGACGGGCAATCCCCTGGCGGCCGTCGGACGTATACAGAGGTGTGTCGGGATATCGGTTCCCCGTCGGCCGCCTCCCGGACGAGGCTCTGCTGTCCGGGCTGGCCGCCGGAGACCCGGAGCTGGCCGTGGTCTTCGTCCGGAGGTTCCAGCACCGGGTCTTCGGTGTGGCCATGGCCGTCACCAGGGACCAGCAGCTCGCCGAGGACGTCGCCCAGCAGACCTTCGAGCGCGCGTGGCGCCATGCGCAGATCTACGATTCGCGCCGCGGCTCGGTCATGACCTGGCTGACGACCATCGCGCACAACCTGGCCGTCGACGCGGTCCGGGCCCGGCGGACGGAGCCGCTGGCACCCGAGGACCTCGAAGACCTGCTGGACGCCGTCACCGAGACCCCCGAGCGGTGGGCGCTGGCCGACGAGGCCTCCGCCCAGGTCCGGTCCGCCCTGGCACGGCTGCCACGGGAACAGGGCAGGGCGCTGATGATGGCCGGCATCTACGGCATGACGGCCCAGCAGATCGCCGACGCGGAGCGGATCCCGCTGGGTACCGCCAAGACGCGGATCAGAACGGCGATGGCACGGCTGCGTACCACCGTCGCTTCTCCGGAACGAGGCGACCATGTCCAGTGAAGCGAACTGCGAGAAGCTGCGGCAGACCGGTGCCGAGCTGGCGCTGGGCGTGCTGCCCGGCCGGGAGCGCGCCGAGGCGGTCGCCCATCTGGACCGGTGCGCGGACTGCCGGGAGTACGTCCGGCAACTCACCCTGGTCGGCGACCGGCTGGCCGGTCTGCTGCCGGACCGCGAGCCGCCGCCCGGCTTCGCCACCCGCGTGGCGCGCGGCCTCGCCCAGCCGACCACAGCACCCGAGGGCCGGCGGCCGGCGGGCGTCCTGCGCCGCTCGCGCCGGGGCCTGCGCCCCGGCGCCCGGCGGCCCCGGGTCCGGCTCGCCGCGGTCGGTGCCGCCCTCACCGTCGCCGTCGGATTCGCCGGCTGGGCGGTCGGCACCGCCGTCGAGGAGGTCACCGCCTCGCCGCCGCCCGCCGTCGAGTCCGAGCCGGTGCTCGTCGGGGACATGACCCCGGCCGGGCACGGCGGGCAGCCGGTCGGCGAGCTCTACGCCCACCCCGGCACCCCCGGCTGGCTCTTCGTGTCCGTCGCCCTCACCCGCCCCGGCACCCGGTACACCGGAACGGCCACCTGTTTCCTGGAGCGCGCCGACGGCACCAGCGTCCGCGTCGGCGACTTCCCCGTCCGCGACGGCCACGGCAACTGGGGCGTGGCGGTCCCCGTCGACCTCACCCGGTACTCCGGTGCCCGTCTGACGTCGCCCGACGGCACCGTCCTCGCCACCACGCAGCTGCGGGAGGGCCAGGTCGTCACCCCGAAGACGTGAACCGTCCCGCTCGGCCGCCGCGGGGCGGGACGCGATCGGCGTCCGCCCCGGTGGTGACGGTCATGACCGGGCCGCTTCCGGTGTGCGGCCGGTGCGGCCGGGCGTACGTGCCGTCGCGCGCGAGCAGGTCGTCGTGGGTGCCGGACGGTGGACCGGGGCCCGGCCGCGCTCAGCCCAGCCGTGCCGCCAGCCCCGCGGTGCACCGCACCTCGTCGCCGGCGGTGATCAGCAGGGCCTCCACGTCCGGCAGGGACTCCAGCCAGGCCAGTCCCGCCCGCGAACCCATCGCGAACGCGGCCGTGGCCCAGCAGTCGACGAAGGTCAGACGTGGCCCCACCACCGTGACCGCCACCAGGTCCGTCACCGCGGACCGACCGGTGCGCGGATCCACGATGTGCGCCCCCCGCTCCGCCGTACCGGACGTCGCCACCGCCAGCTCGTCCGTGCCCGCCGCCGAGACCACCGCCGCCAGCCCGCCGGGCCGGAGCGGATCGGAGACCCCCACCCGCCAGGCACGCCGCGGCTCCGGCGCGCCCAGCAACTGCACGTCCCCGCCCCCGTTGACGCTCACCCCCCGCACCCCGGCCACCGCCGCCAGCACCCGCGCCGCCCGCTCGGCCGCCCAGCCCTTGACGATGCCGGTGGGGTCCAGCGAGCCCCGGTAGCGCGTGCTGAACCACCCCTCGCTCACCCGCTCCGCCTCGGCCGCCAGGTCCAGCACCTCGGCCACCTCGGGAGCGCACCGCGAGACGTCCAGCTCGCCCCGGGCCAGCCGCGACACCTCGCTGTCCTCGCGGTAGGTGCTGAAGAGCGCGTCCGCCCGGTGCAGCCCGGCGACGGCCTCGGCGAGCGCCGCCCGTACCGCGTCCGGTTCCCCGCCGCGGACGTCGAAGGAGAAGACCGTCCCCATGACCTCCTCCGCGTGACGCACCGCGGCGGGTGCCTTCGCCGGCTCGGCCACCGTGTCAGCCACCGGCCTGGTCCAGAGCCGACTGGAGGGACTGCCGGTAGCCGGTGCTGGTGTAGGTGGCTCCCGAGACGGCGTCGATGTCCGCCGTTCCGGCGGCCACGGCCTCCTGGTTGAGTTTCGGGACGGCGAGCTGGGTCTTCTGGTCGCTCAGGCCCCCCTTGGGCGCCTGCACCGCCTCCGCCTCGGTGATCTTTCCGCCGGCGACCGTGATCCGCACCTGGACCGGTCCGTACGGGGTCCGCACGGCCTTCCCGGTGACGGTCCGCGCCCGCGCCGCGCCGGAGGAACCCGAGGCACCGGACGGGGCCTGCTCCATCTTGTCCAGCGCGGACTGCAACGACTTCCGGTAGCCCTCGCTCGTGTAGGTCGCCCCGGAGACGGCGTCGATGTCCGCCGTTCCCGCCGCCACGGCCTCCTGGTTGAGCTTCGGGACGGCGAGCTGGGTCTTCTGGTCGCTCAGGCCCCCCTTGGGCGCCTGCACCGCCTCCGCCTTCGTGATCCTGCCGCCTGCGACGGTCAGCCGTACCTGCACGGGCCCGTACTGCGTCCGCACCGCGTCACCGGTCACCGTGCCGGAGCCGGCCGGGGCCGCGCCCCGCGACCCGCCCTGCGGCGACTCCTGCCCGGCCGCCGTCGCCTGCGGGGCCGCGCCCGCCGCCGACGCGGCGGCCGGATCCGACGCCGGCTTCAGCGACAGCAGCAGCACGACACCGGACACGGTCGCGGCGGTGGCCAGCACGACCCGCCGCACGGGGTGGCTCTTCCTCATCGCTTCGCAGCTCCGCTCACATCTCGAACGACTCGTGGTGGATACGGCGGGCGGGCACCCCCGCCTCGCGCAGTGCCTCGTACACCGACTGCGCGAAGCCGGGCGGACCGCACATGAAGACATCGTGCCGGTCGATGTCCGGGATCTTCCGCCGGAGGTTCTCCGCGGAGATGTCCGGCCGCTCGCCCTCCGGGCTGTTCACCGCGTACATCAGCCGGGCACCCCGCTCCTCGGCGATGGCCGCCAGCTCGTCCCACAGCGCCAGGTCCTGGGTGGTGTTCGCCCGGTACAGGAGCGTGATGTCACCGGCGGCACCGGGCAGCGTCTCGAACAGCGCCCGCATCGGCGTGATGCCCACCCCGCCCGCGACCAGCAGCACCTTGCCCCGGCTGCGGCGCTGCGCGGTGAGCGCGCCGTACGGGCCCTCCGCCCACACCTTCGTCCCGGGCGCCAGCTCGCGCAGCCGGGCGCTGTGGTCGCCGATCGCCTTCACCGTGATCCGCAGCATGCCGGGGCGCGGGGCGGCCGAGAGGGAGTACGGGTGCGAGCTGAACCGCATCCCGGGGGCGAGGAACCGCCAGCGGAAGAACTGGCCCGCCTCCGCGCCCATCCGGTGCAGCCTGCGCCCGCCGATCAGCACCGACACGATGCCCGGCGTCTCCTCGATCACCGCCTCCACGTACATGCGGTGCCGCAGGTTCAGCCGGATCGGGGTGAGGACCCGGTACCAGACCACCAGCGCGGTGACCGCGCCGTACAGGCCGTACCAGAACGTCCTGGCGGCGGGCTCCACCGCGAAGTCGTTGCCGGTGGTGATCTGGTGCCAGAACGTCAGGAACACCGCCGCGTAGGTCAGCAGGTGGACGTGGTACCAGGTGTCGTACGGCAGCCGGCGGCGGACCGGGCCGATCGACGTCAGCCCGATGACCACGAACAGGCCCGTGCCGACGGCCGCCTTGCCCATGTCCGGCAGCTGGCCGACGGAGTCGGCGGTCTGCTGGACGATGTCGCCGAGGGACCTGCCGGCCTGGCGCGCGTACCCCCACATGACGAGGAAGACGTGGGCGACGACCAGGCACAGCGTGTACCGGCCGCTCATCGCGTGCCAGCGGGCAACCCGGTCGGAACCGACCCGCCGTTCCAGCGCCGGGACGCGCGCCATCTGGAGCACGACCAGCGCCATGAGGTAGCCGGCCAGGAGGCCGGTGATCCGGCCCGCGCCCAGGATGCGGCCGGTGTCGTCGGCGATGGACGGGGTGGTGTGCCACCAGAGCCACAGCACGGCCGCCGCGCCCGCCCAGACGGCGAGCAGCAGCGGTACGGCCGGGGAGCGGCGCGGGCGGATGCGGCGCATCGTCTGTCGGCGGGCGGCACGTCCGCCTGCGAGCGTGGTGGTCACGGTTCCTCCGTGGGGACTTGACCCTTGGCCCACAGGTACGTGCCGCGCGGCGGGAGTGTTCAGAGCCCGGCCGAGTCCAGCGCGGACTGGAGTGACTGCCGGTAACCGTCACTGGTGTACGTGGCGCCCGACACCGTGTCGATCTGCGCGCTCTGCGCCGCCAGCGCCTCGCGCCGCAGCTGGGGCAGGGCGTAGCTGTTGATCTCCTGGTCGCGCGGGTTGTCCTGCGGGTAGCTGACGGCCGTGACGTCGGTGAGCCTGCCGTCCGCCACGGTGACGCGCACCTGGACCGGGCCCCAGCGGGTCTGCACGGTGTCCCCGGTGGCCGTCCTGGTCCCGGAGGCGGAGCCGGGCGCGGAACTGCTGGACGCCGCCGGGGACTTGGTGCTCGCCGTCGCCAGGGTGGGCGCCGTGTGCGGCTTCAGCGCCAGCAGCAGCACCATCCCGGAGACGGTCGCGGCACTCGCCAGCACGATCCGGCGCAGGGGGCGGTTCTTGTTCAACGCGTGCATGTCCGGTCCTTCTCCGTCTCTCTCCGGCTCACAGCTCGAACGACTCGTGGTGGATGCGGCGGTCCGCCACCCCGGCCGTCCGCAGCGCCCGGTACACGTCCTGGGCGAAGCCGTGCGGCCCGCACAGGAAGACGTCGTAGTCGCGGGCGAGGCCGGGGAAGGTGGCGCGCAACGACTCCGCCGTCAGGGGCGGGCGCTCCCCGCCCGGGCCGTTGAGCGCGTACAGCACCCGCCCGCCGCGCCAGCGGGCGATCGCCTCCAGCTCGCCGCCCAGCGCCAGGTCCTCGGCCGAGCGCGCCCGGTACAGCAGCGTGACCTCGCCGGGCAGCGTCTCGAACAGCGCCCGCAGCGGGGTGACGCCGACGCCGGCCGCGATCAGCAGGGAGTGCCGGCCGGCGGCCCGGTCGGCGGTCAGGGCGCCGTACGGGCCCTCCGCCCACACCCGGGTGCCGGGGCGCAGCAGGGACACGGCCGCGCTGTGGTCGCCGAGCGCCTTGACCGTGATGCGCAGCAGGTCCGGGCGCGGCGGCGCCGACAGGGAGTACGGCGTCGACGTCCCGCGCATGCCCTCGGCGAGGAACCGCCAGCGGAAGAACTCGCCCGGCCGCACCCCCAGTTCGTCCAGGCGCCGCCCCCGTACGACGACCGAGTACACCCCCGGGGCCTCCTGGTGGACGGAGTCCACCCGCAGCCGGTGGCGCAGGTTGAGCCGTACCGGGGCGAGGATCCGGAACCACAGCACCAGGGCGGCCACGCCCAGGTACAGCGCGTACCAGGCGGCGGTGGCGACCGGTTCGCCGTTGAACTCGTCGCCGAGGGCGAGCTGGTGCCCGAAGGCGAGGAAGACGGCCGCGTACGTCAGCAGGTGGACGTAGTACCAGAACTCGTGGCTCGTCCGGCGGCGCACGGCCCGCGCCGAGGTGACGCCGACCGCGAGGAGGATCACCGTGCCGGCGGTGGCCTTCAGCATCTCCGGGTAGTCGAGGACGACGGTCACCGCCTCGTGCCAGAGGGAGGCCCGGTCCTGGGCGGCGTACCCGGCGAGGATCAGCACGACGTGCGCGAGCAGCAGGCAGACGGTGTACCGGCCGGCCAGCGCGTGCCAGCGCGCCACCCGGTCCGAGCCGATGCGCCGCTCCAGCAGCGGCACCCGCGCCATCAGCCCGACCAGCACCGCGCAGGCGTACCCGCACAGCAGCCCGGCGATGCGGCCGGCCCCGGTCAGCCACCCGGCCGCCCCGACCACGGACCCGGTGTCCGCCCACCAGAGCGCGAGTACGGCCGCCGCCCCCGCCCACAGCAGGGCCAGCACGGGCCCGGCGGGGGAGCGCCGTGCGGTCACGGGCAGCGGCGGAGCCGGGGCCCGCCGCGTATCCACGGTGGTCATCTGATGTCGCCGTCCTTTCGTCCGTCGGCCAGGCCACTGTGCGGGGCGAAGCTCTGAATCAGCTCTGAGCGGGCCCCACCCGGGCGGACTCACAGCAAACTCAGAGGCGGCCGGTTCGCCCTCGGCGCCGCGGACCGGCGATGCTGGACGCGCGATGAACACCACCCGCTCCGGCCGCCCCGCCCTCACCCGCCCCGACGGCACCCCGCTGCGCGTCCTCGTCGTCGACGACGACCCCGACCTCGCGGAGGTGCTCACCGGGGCCCTGCGCTACGAGCGCTGGGAGGTGCGCGCGGCCGGCGACGGCGCCGCCGCCCTCGCCGCCGCCCGCGAGCTGATGCCCGACGCCGTCGTCCTGGACGTGATGCTCCCGGACACCGACGGCTTCGCGGTGCTGCGCCGCCTGCACGAGGTGAAGCCCGATGTGTGCGTGCTCTTCCTGACGGCGCGGGACGCCGTCGAGGACCGTATCGCCGGGATCACCGCGGGCGGCGACGACTACGTCACCAAGCCCTTCAGTTTGGAGGAGGTCGTCGCCCGGCTGCGCGGCCTGCTGCGCCGGGCCGGCATGGCCCGCACGCAGGAGGAGGGCCCGCGCCTGGTCGTCGGGGACCTGGTGATGGACGAGGACGCCCGCGAGGTGACCCGGGCCGGCGAACTGATCGACCTCTCGCCGACCGAGTTCGAACTGCTGCGCTTCCTCATGCGCAACCCGCGCCGTGTGCTCAGCAAGGCGCAGATCCTCGACCGGGTCTGGTCCTACGACTTCGGCGGCCGGGCCCATGTCGTCGAGCTGTACATCTCCTACCTGCGCAAGAAGGTCGACGCGGGCCGCGAACCCATGATCCACACCGTGCGCGGCGCCGGCTACGTCCTGAAGCCGGTGACCAGGTGACCGCGCCGCGTCCCCGCGCTCCGCTTCCCCGCAGCCTCCGGGCCCGGCTCACCGTCGGGCTGGTGACGCTGCTGGCGGTGAGCTGCGCGGCCGTCGGCCTGGCCGCGGTCGTGGAACTGGACGGCTTCCTCACCCAGCGCCTGGACGAACAGCTCGCCCAGGTCGGCACCCGCTTCCCGGAGAGCCTGGAGCACGACGGCCGGCTGCCCGACGACCACGACGGCGACGAACACGCCGACACCCGCCGCATGGCCACCGGCACCTTCGGCGCCCGGCTGCTGGACGGCACGGTCACCCACAAGGGGCTCATCCGCTCCGGCGACCCCGCCGCCGACCTGAACGTGGACCTGACCGCGCGGGACGCCGCCCGGCTGGCCCGGGTGCCGGCCGACGGCAGGCCCCACACCGTCGACCTGTCCGCCCTGCACGACTACCGGGTCGTCGCCTCCCCGGGCCGGGACGGGGACGTGCTGCTCGTCGGCCTCCCCCTGGAGCCGGTCGAGGCCACGGTCCACCGGCTGGAACTGGTGGCCGGCGTCGTCTTCGGCCTGGCCCTGGTCGTCACGGGCGTGGCCGGCGCCTGCTGGGTCCGCTGGTCGCTCCGGCCGCTCAGCCGGGTCGCCGCCACCGCCACCCGGGTCAGCGAGCTCCCGCTGGCCAGCGGCGAGGTCGCGCTGCCGCCACGGGCCCCGGACACCGACCCGCACGGCGAGGTCGGCCAGGTGGCCACGGCCTTCAACCGCATGCTGGGCCACGTGGAGGACGCGCTCACCAAGCGGCACGCCGTGGAGGAGCGGCTGCGGCGCTTCGCCGCCGACGCCAGCCACGAACTGCGCACCCCGGTCGCCTCGGTCCGCGGCCACGCCGAACTGGCCCTCCTGCACCCCGGCCCGGTGCCACCGGAGGTGACCCGCGCCCTGGAGCGCATCACGGCCGAGTCCGCCCGCATGGGCGAGATGGTCGACGACCTGCTCCTGCTCGCCCGCCTGGACGCGGGCCGCCCGCTGGAACGCCGCCCGGTGGACCTGACCCGCCTGGTCCTGGACGCGGTGACGGACGCCCGCGCCGCGGGCCCCGCCCACCGCTGGTCCCTGGACCTGCCGGAGGAACCGGTGACGGTGCCGGGCGACGCCCACCGCCTCCACCAGGCGCTCGCCAACCTGCTGGCCAACGCGCGTCTGCACACACCCACCGGCACGAAGGTGACGGTCACCCTGGAGGTCGGTGCCGCACAGGCCGCCCTCTCGGTCCACGACGACGGACCCGGCGTCCCCGAGGACATCCGGCCCACCGTCTTCGAACGCTTCACCCGGGCGGAACACCGCCGCCGGCCCGGCGCCTTTGGCGGGGGAGCGGGCCTGGGCCTGTCGATCGTGGCGGCGGTGGCGGAGGCGCACGGGGGAAGCGTGGAGCTGGAGAGCCGACCGGGCGCGACGACGTTCACGGTGCGCTTGCCGACGACGCCTTGACGGGGCCTGTCACCGTGCCGGCCTGAAGAGCCCGGCGTATCGGCCGGAACGCCCCGGGCGACCTCGTCGCTCATCGCCGGCACCGTGCGCGCGGGCGGCGCGAGCCGCTCATGTCAGGACCAGGGGGCCATGCCGGCGCCCCCACCGACAGCGCGGTGCGACAACGGAGTCCGGGCGCGGGGACGCTTCAGTAGCGGCCGACCGCCGTCGCCCCCTTCTCCGTGCCGATCGCGATGTGCGGCTTCGCCGCCGGGTCGGTCCAGGTGAGGATCCGGCGCATGGCGTCCTCCGGCACCGAGACGCAACCGGCCGTCGCCCCGCTGCCGTTGACGTGTAGGAAGATCCCGGCTCCGCGTCCCCGTACCGGCCGGTCGTAGTTGAAGGCGATGACGAGGCCGTACGCGTACTGGGTGCGGTAGTCGATCAGGTGCTCGGACTGGGCGGCGCGGCAGTCGGCGGGGAGCGGGTCGACCCAGCGGTTGTAGGAGCGGGAGTCGTTGTCCTGGCACCACCAGGAACTCTCCCGGACCGGGCGGTACGCGACCTGTGTGCCGGCCGGCGCGGCCTTGGTCCCGAAGCCGAAGGGGAGGCCGTACAGCCCGGTCGGTGTCGTGTTCGTGCCCTGCCGGCGGGTGGCGCCGTCGACCAGCCCGCCCGCCCCGAACCGGGCCGGCGCGGAGCCGGCCCGTACCCACTGGCCGTCCCGCAGGTCCCACCAGCTGACCGTGCCCGTCGTGGCCCCCGTGTCCGGGGCCTGGGCGACGATCAGCTGGCGACCGCCGCCCGTGTCCGCCATCCCCGCGGGCAGCGGCACCGGGCCGCGGCCGGGCGCGGCGCCGAGCAGGGCGAGGGCGGTGGCGGAGACGAGGGCGAGGACCACACCGGGGCGCATGGCTCAGACGGTAGAGGGCGGCAGCGGCAACGGCAGCCCGGGTAGGCCGTCCAGGCTAGTGGCGATGTGCTCCTTCTTCTCGAAGTACGCGCTCAGGGAGACGTCGTCCTCGCGGGCGAAGCGCTTGCCGTGCAGGTCGCGGTCCTCCTCGTACGCCATGTGGGGGACGGCGTATCCGCAGCTGTCCCGGATCAGTTCGGCGCGCACCACGATGACCGCGCGCAGCCCGTGGAGGCTCGGGTCGATGTCCGGGAAGCGGGCGAGCAGTTCCGGGAAGCGGGGGTCGTCACGGAAGACGGGCTCGCCCCGGCCGTGCACGCGCACGATGTTCGGCGGGCCCTGGAAGGCGCACCACATCAGCGTGATCCGCCCGTTCTCCCTGAGGTGCGCGATGGTCTCGGCACTGGACCCGGCGAAGTCCAGGTAGGCCACGGTGAGTTCGTCGAGCACGGCGAAGGAGCCCTTCAGGCCCTTGGGGGAGAGGTTGACCGTGCCGTCGCCGGAGAGCGGGGCGGTCGCGGTGAAGAAGAGGGGCTGCTTCTCGATGAACGTGCGCAGCCTGCCGTCTATGCGCTCATAGGTCTTTCCCATGTCTGTCGAGTATCGGCGCAATTTCTTCGACTGTCTAAGTAATTGCCCGGCCCGAGTGCGGGAGTCCGCCGTGGCCGCCCCGGCCGGCGCTTCCCACGGGGCGGCCACGGCTGCCTGTCACCTCACGGGGTGAGGGTGCAGGCGGCCAGGGAGTCCAGCCCCGTCGGCTTGGCGGAGGCGCGGCCGATGGCGATGGCGATGGCGATGCGGTCGATGGTCGAGGCGCGCTTGTCCTTCAGCGGGCCGAGGATCGCGTTGTCGACGAAGTTCGGGCCGCCTTGGCCGACGGTGGCGGCCAGCCGGGTGTTCGCCTCCTTGATCTGGGTCTGGAGGAGGGCGAGATCGCGGTCGACCTCGGCCTTCGCGGACGCGGGGACCGCGGGGAGCCGGGAGGCGACGTCCGGGCAGGTGATCGTCCCCGCCCCGGTGTTCCCGCCGGCCCCGTCGCCCCCGCCCGGCTGCTGAGCGGCGGGGGTGTTCGGGGCCGCGCCGGTGGACGCTCCGCCGCCGCCCGCGTCCAGGGTGCAGGGCGCCAGCGCGTCCAGCCCGGCCGGCTTGGCCGCCGTACGCCCGATCGCCGTGGCGATGCGGTTGACGGTGGCCACGCGCTTGTCCTTCAGCGGGCCGAGGATCGCGTTGTCGACGAAGTTCGGGCCGCCTTGGCCGACGGTGGCGGCCAGCCGGGTGTTCGCCTCCTTGATCTGGGTCTGGAGGAGGGCGAGATCGCGGTCGACCTCGGCCTTCGCGGACGCGGGGACCGCGGGGAGCCGGGAGGCGACGTCCGGGCAGGTGATCGTCCCGGGGCTCGCCAGGGTGCGGGCGCCGGCCGCGCCGTCGCTCCTGGCGGGGGTGCCGGCGAGGGCGGAGCCGGCGATCACCGCGCCGGAGAGCACCACGGCGGCGGCGCCGCCGATGACCGCCACGCGACGCTTGTCGTACTTCGGAAGAGCCCTGGACATGCGAATGCCTCACTCGGGTCGGGAGGGTCGTCGTCGGACGAACGCGGCGCCTGCGTCCGGCGGGGAGTACGAGAAAGCGGTTGCGCGCGTTCAGCCGGAAGGGAGATTGACGAATCATGCAGAGTTCTGCATACTCATGCATGTCAGCGAATGCACTGTGAGGAGAAACCCGTGACCGAGCGCGTCGTACTCGCCTACTCAGGCGGTCTGGACACCTCCGTCGCCATCGGCTGGATCGCCGAGGAGACGGGCGCCGAGGTCATCGCCGTTGCGGTCGACGTCGGCCAGGGCGGCGAGGACCTGGACGTCATCCGCAAGCGCGCCCTCGCGTGCGGCGCCGTGGAGGCCGAGGTCGCGGACGCCAAGGACGAGTTCGCCGACGAGTACTGCCTCCCGGCGATCAAGGCCAACGCCCTCTACATGGACCGCTACCCGCTGGTCTCCGCGCTGTCCCGGCCGACGATCGTCAAGCACCTCGTCGCCGCCGCCAAGAAGCACGGCGCCACCACGGTCGCCCACGGCTGCACCGGCAAGGGCAACGACCAGGTCCGCTTCGAGGCCGGCATCGTCGCCCTCGCCCCCGACCTCAAGTGCATCGCCCCGGTCCGCGACTACGCCATGACCCGGGACAAGGCGATCGCCTTCTGCGAGGAGAAGCAGCTCCCGATCGCCACCACCAAGAAGTCCCCGTACTCCATCGACCAGAACGTCTTCGGGCGCGCGGTCGAGACGGGCTTCCTGGAGGACATCTGGAACGCCCCGATCGAGGACATCTACGAGTACACCTCCAACCCGGCCGTCCCGCGCGAGGCCGACGAGGTGGTCATCAGCTTCAAGGAGGGCGTCCCGGTCGCCATCGACGGCAAGCCCGTCACCGTCCTCCAGGCCATCCAGCAGCTCAACGAGCGCGCCGGCGCCCAGGGCATCGGCCGGATCGACATGGTCGAGGACCGCCTCGTCGGCATCAAGTCCCGCGAGGTGTACGAGGCTCCGGGCGCGATCGCGCTGATCACCGCCCACCAGGAGCTGGAGAACGTCACCGTCGAGCGCGAGCTCGCCCGCTACAAGCGGCAGGTCGAGCAGCGCTGGGGCGAACTGGTCTACGACGGCCAGTGGTTCTCCCCGCTCAAGCGCGCCCTGGACGGCTTCATCAACGAGGCCAACCAGCACGTCACCGGCGACATCCGGATGACCCTGCACGGCGGCCGTGCCGTCGTCACCGGCCGGCGCTCGACGGAGTCCCTGTACGACTTCAACCTCGCCACCTACGACACCGGCGACACCTTCGACCAGTCGGCGGCCAAGGGCTTCATCGACATCTACAGCCTGTCGTCGAAGATCGCGGCCAAGCGGGACCTGGCGTAACCGCGACCGGTCACACGCACGGGTTCACCTCACACGCATCAGCCTGACAGCCGCCTCCTCGCCTGGAAAGGTGGGGAGGCGGTGGCACACCTAGAGCTTCGAGGAGCAACGCAAGTGAGCAGCAACAGCGGTGACGTACGGCTCTGGGGCGGCCGTTTCGCCGACGGTCCCGCCGAGGCCCTGGCGAAACTGTCCGCGTCCGTCCACTTCGACTGGCGGCTCGCCCCCTACGACATCGCCGGCTCGCGTGCCCACGCGCGCGTGCTGCACACGGCCGGACTCCTCACCGACGACGAGCTCCAGCGCATGCTCGCCGGACTCGACCGGCTGGAAGCCGACGTGGCCGCCGGCACCTTCGTCGGCACGATCGCCGACGAGGACGTGCACACCGCCCTGGAGCGCGGCCTCCTGGAGCGCCTCGGCCCCGACCTCGGCGGCAAGCTCCGCGCCGGCCGGTCCCGCAACGACCAGGTCGCCACCCTCTTCCGGATGTACCTGCGCGACCACGCCCGGATCATCGGCGGTCTGATCGCCGACCTCCAGGACGCCCTGATCGGCCTCGCCGAGGCCCACCCCGACGTGGCGATGCCCGGCCGCACCCACCTCCAGCACGCCCAGCCGGTGCTCTTCGCCCACCACGTCCTGGCCCACGTCCAGTCCCTCACCCGGGACGCCGAGCGGCTGCGCCAGTGGGACGAGCGGACGGCCGTGTCGCCGTACGGCTCCGGCGCGCTCGCCGGCTCCTCCCTGGGCCTGGACCCGGAGGCGGTCGCGCGCGACCTCGGCTTCGAGCACGGCAGCGCCGCCAACTCCATCGACGGCACGGCCTCCCGCGACTTCGTCGCCGAGTTCGCCTTCATCACCGCGATGATCGGCGTGAACCTCTCCCGGATCGCCGAGGAGATCATCATCTGGAACACGAAGGAGTTCTCCTTCGTCACGCTGCACGACGCGTTCTCCACGGGCTCGTCGATCATGCCGCAGAAGAAGAACCCGGACATCGCCGAGCTGGCCCGGGGCAAGTCCGGCCGTCTGATCGGCAACCTCACCGGGCTCCTCGCCACCCTCAAGGCACTGCCCCTCGCCTACAACCGCGACCTCCAGGAGGACAAGGAGCCGGTCTTCGACTCCTGCGACCAGCTGGAGGTGCTGCTCCCCGCCTTCACCGGCATGGTCGCCACCCTCACCGTCCACCGCGAGCGCATGGAGGAACTGGCCCCGGCCGGCTTCTCCCTCGCCACCGACATCGCCGAGTGGCTGGTCAAGCAGGGTGTGCCGTTCCGCGTCGCGCACGAGGTCGCGGGGGAGTGCGTCAAGGTCGCCGAGGCGGAGGGCAAGGAGCTGGACGACCTCACGGACGAGCAGTTCGCGAAGATCTCCGCGCACCTCACTCCGGAGGTCCGCTCCGTCCTCAACGTCCCGGGCGCCCTCGCCTCCCGCGACGGACGCGGCGGTACGGCCCCCAGCGCGGTGGCCGTCCAGCTCGCCGAGGTGAAGGCGGACGTGGCGCGTCAGCACCAGTGGGCGGAGGCGAAGAAGCGGGGCTGAGGGCAGCGCCCCGCACCTCCGCCGCGATCACCGGGGCGGCGCGGGTTACGTTGGTGGCGAGCCTCACCGAGCCGACCGAACGGAGCCCGCGATGCCCTTCGCGCGACTGGCCGCAGCGACCACCCCCACCTGCCACATCGGACTCGGCCTGGCCGCGGTGGGCCGCCCCGGCTACATCAACCTCGGCCGCGACGAAGACCTCGGGCAGGACCGCAGCGTCGAGGCACTGCGCACCCGGACCCACGAACTCCTCGACGCCGCCTACGCCCAGGGCGTCCGCTACTTCGACGCCGCCCGCTCCTACGGCCGCTCCGAGGAGTTCCTCGCCGACTGGCTCGGCGCCCACCCCGAGGCCGACGACGTGGTCGTCGGCAGCAAGTGGGGCTACACCTACACGGCCGGCTGGTCCACCGACGCGGAGCGGCACGAGGTCAAGGACCACAGCCTCGCCACCTACGAACGGCAGCGCGCCGAGACCGACGCCCTGCTCGGCGACCGGCTCGACCTCTACCAGATCCACTCGGTCACCCCGGACAGCCCGGCCCTCACCGACAAGGACCTGCACGCCAGGCTGGCGGAAGCCGCCGCGCAGGGCCTCACCGTCGGCTTCTCCACCAGCGGCCCCGCCCAGGCCGACGCCATCCGCGCCGCCCTCGCCGTCACGGTCGACGGCGAGCCCCTCTTCCGTACCGTGCAGTCGACCTACAACGCCCTGGAGGCGTCGGCCGGTCCCGCCCTCGCCGAGGCGCACAACGCCGGGCTCACCGTGATCGTCAAGGAGGGCATGGCGAACGGCCGGCTGGCCGGGCCGCACGCCCCGGAGGCGCTGAAGGCCGTGGCCGACGCGACCGGAATGGGCTGTGACGCGGTCGCCCTCGCCTGGATCCTGCGCCGGCCCTGGGCCGGCGTCGTCCTCTCCGGCGCCGCGACCGTCCCGCAGCTCGTCTCCAACCTGCACGCCCCCGCCGTCGACCTCGACGAGGACCAGCTGGCCCGCCTCGACACGCTGGCGGAGGACCCGCGCGCCTACTGGGAGCGGCGCGGAGAGCTTCCCTGGCACTGACGCACACCGTCCCGGCACGGCACCCGTGAGGCAGCCGCGCCTACGATGAGACACGAATGTCTCATGTGGGCTACTCTTGTCTCATGGCCCTCGATCGTGACCACGTGCTGCGCAGCGCCGCCGCCCTGCTGACCCGCAAATCCACCGCGACCATGGACGAGGTCGCCAAGGCCGCGGGGATCAGCCGGGCCACCCTGCACCGCCACTTCGCCGGCCGGGACGCGCTCGTCCGGGCGCTGGAGCAGCTCGGCATCGCGGAGTGCGAGGGGGCGCTGGACCGGGCCCGGCCGGAGGAGGGATCCGCCGCCGAGGCCGTCCGCAGGCTCGTCCGCGAGATCCAGCCGGCCGCCGGACTGCTCGCGTTCCTCTACGGCGAGAACCAGCTGTGGGAGGGCGACCGGCAGAACGAGGGCTGGCAGCGCCTGGACGCCCGGATGGGCGCCCTGTTCCAGCGCGGACAGCGCGACGGCGAGTTCCGCATCGACCTCAGCCCGGTCTGGCTCACGGAGGCGCTGTACGGACTGATCGCCTCGTGCGCCTGGGCCACCCTGGACGGCCGCGTGGCCTCCCGGGACTTCCCGACCATGATCGCCGAGTTGTTGCTCGGCGGCGCTCTGCGAAGAGAGGAATCATGACCAGCACCGTGCGGCCGGCACAGACGACCGGGGCGGTGAAGCGCCAGGGCCGCTGGCTCGCGCTCTCCGTCCTCGTCCTGGCCGTGCTGCTGGTGGCCGTCGACGCCACCGTCCTCGGCCTGGCGACCCCCTACATCAGCGAAGACCTGAACCCCTCCGGCACCCAGCTGCTGTGGATCGGCGACGTCTACTCCTTCGTCATCGCCGGTCTGCTGGTCTCCATGGGCAGCCTCGGCGACCGCATCGGCCGCAAGCGGATCCTGCTCGGCGGGGCCACGGCGTTCGGCGCGCTGTCCGTGCTCAACGCCTACGCGACGACACCCGAACTGATGATCCTGGCCCGGGCGCTGCTCGGCGTCGCCGGCGCGACCCTGATGCCCGCCACCCTGGCCCTGATCCGCAACATCTTCCACGACCCGCGCGAGCGCAGCCTGGCCGTCGGCATCTGGGGCGCCACCGCCTCCGCCGGCACGGCCGTCGGCCCGATCGTCGGCGGATTCCTCCTCGAACACTTCTGGTGGGGCTCGGTCTTCCTGATCAACCTGCCGGTGATGGCGGTCCTGGTCCTGGTCGGCATCCGCACCCTGCCCGAGTCCCGCAACCCGAACCCGGGCCCCTGGGACCTGAGCAGCGTCCTGCTCTCGCTGGTCGGCATGATCGCCCTGGTCTACGCGGTCAAGGAGGCCGCCACCCACGGCCTGACCCTGACGACCCTCGGCACCGGCCTGCTCGGCGCGGCGGCCCTGTACGGCTTCGTCCACCGCCAGCTCACCATGCCGGTCCCGCTGCTGGACATGCGGCTGTTCCGGCGCCGTGGCTTCAGCGGGGCGGTCCTCGCCGACCTGCTGACCGTGCTCGGCATGTCGGGCCTGGTGTTCTTCCTCTCCCAGTACCTGCAACTCGTCCAGGACCGACGCCCGTTCGAGGCGGGGCTGGCCGAACTTCCCGCCGCGGTGGGCGCGGTGACGGCCGGTCTGGTCGCGGGCCGGGCCGCCCGGCGCTTCTCGGTCCGCGCGGTGGTCTCCGGCGGCCTGGCCGCGGTCGGCGTCGCCCTGGCCGCGCTGACGACGCTCGGCGAGTCCACCGGCTACCCGGCCCTCGGTGCCGCCCTGCTGGTCGTGGGCGTCGGCGCGGGCTTCTCCTTCACGGTGACCGCCGACGTCATCCTCTCCAGCGTCCCCAGGGACCAGGCGGGCGCGGCCTCGGCGGTGTCCGAGACGGCGTACGAACTCGGCGCCGCCCTGGGCATCGCCCTGCTGGGCTCCATCGTGACCGGCGTCTACCGCGGCTTCACGGGCCCGTCCGGCACCCCGGCCGACGCCCACGAGTCCCTGGGCGCGGCGGTGGAGGCGGCGGCGCACCTGTCCCCGTCCCGGGCGCAGGCCCTTCTGGACGCGGCCCGGGAGAGCTTCGTCCACGGCCTCCACCTGGCCTCCGGAGCAGGAGCGGCCGTCCTCCTGACGGCGTCGGCGGCGGCTTGGTTCCTGCTGAAGGACCAGAGGCTGGACGGCGCCGGGTGAGATGGTCCAGGACCATCCCCGCGTCACTTCTTGTAACCCAGCACCGTCATCATGCCGCTCTCCGAGTGGTACTGGTTGTGGCAGTGCAGCATCCACAGCCCCGGATTGTCGGCGTCGAAGTCGAGCACCAGCTTCCGGTGCGGCAGCACCAGCGCGGTGTCCTTGCGCGCCCCCACGGAATCCAGCCCCTTCAGCGAGAACGTGTGCCCGTGCAGGTGCATCGGGTGCCACATGCCCGTGGCGTTGATGAGGGTGAGCCGCACCCGCTCACCGGCGCGGACGGGGTGGCGCTGCTGCGGGGAGTAGGGCTTGTGGTCGAACCCCCAGTCGAACTTCGCCATGGTGCCGGTGATCCTGATGCGGATCTCCCGGTCGGGGTGCCGGTCGGCGAGGGCCACGGAGTCGGCGGGCAGGAGACGGCGCGCGGGGACGGTGTTGCCGTCGAGTTCGTCCGGGTGGACGTCGGCCGGGGGAAGGTTCTTGCTCCCCTTGCCGGTGCGCAGGACGGCGACGGCCCTGCCCTTCTTCCCCTCGGGCAGGGCGACCAGGGGGAAGACCCCGTCCCGGGCGGTGACCAGCACGTCGTACCGCTCCGCCATGCCGACGAGGAGCGCGTCGGTCCTCTTGTGCTTCACGGGATAGCCGTCGGTGTGGGTGACGGTCATCGTGTGGTCGCCCAGCGCGACCCGGAAGGCGGTCTCCGAACCGGCGTTGATGATGCGCAGCCGCACCCGGTCGCCGGGGCGGCAGCGGAACACCGACGGGTTGTCGGGCAGGCGCCCGTTGACCAGGTAGTACGGGTAGGCGACGCTGCCGCCCTCGCCGTGCAGCATGCGGCTGTGGGAGTTGTGCAGCACCCGGTTGGGGCCCGTGGACTTCCGCGCGGACTTCTTGGCCCCCGACGGGTGCGCGTCCGGTCCGTGGGCGCCCGTGCCGTCGTGGCCGGGACCCATGGCCATGCCCCCCATGTCCATGGAGCCGCCGGGCTTGAGCTGGCCCAGGACGTCCTCGGGCGTGGAGCCCTGCACGCCGTCGAGCCAGTCGTCCAGGACCACGACCCACTCCTTGTCGTAGGAGAGGGGCTCCTTGGGGTCGTCGACGATGAACGGCGCGTACAGGGCCCGGTCGGGCTGCATGCCCACGTGGGAGTGGAGCAGGTAGGTGCCCGGGTGCTCGGCGACGAAGCGGTAGCGGAAGTCCGACCCGGGGTGGATGGCCCGCTGCGTGAGGTCCGGCACGCCGTCCATGTCGCAGCGCAGCCGCACCCCGTGGGAGTGCAGCGTGGTCGTGTCGGGCAGCCGGTTGGTGAGCGTCAGGTCGAGCACGTCACCGGCCGTGACCCGCACCAGCGGGCCGGGTACCTCCTCGTTGTACGCCCACGTGCGGACCGATCGCCCGCCCAGGTCGAGTCTGGCCTCGGCGGCGGTGAAGCTGAAGACGCGTTCGCGGCCGGGCCCGCGTCTCCGCTCGGCGGCCAGGACTTCCGGATCCGACGGGTTGACGTACCCCCGGGGGCCGGCCGGGACGAACTTCTCCCCGCCGTTCGAGTGTTGGGGGCCGGAACTGGGCTCGAAACCGGAGCTGGTGCAGGCTGCCAGGAAGCCCGCGCCGGCGACGGCGACCGGGGTACGGAGCAGAGTACGCCGAGAAGGTTTGGACATGTCTGAATCAGACATGTTGTGTGGTCATATGGCCGTCTGATACGGCCGAATGCCCGATGTGTCGGCGGCAGATTCCACCGGCAGGCGGACGGCAGCCGGCGCAACACCGGCCCGCCGAGGGGTCCGGAGACCCCCCGTCAGGCGGCCTTCGCCTTCGTGGCGTACATGTCCACGTACTCCTGCCCGGACAGCCGCATCACCTCGGTCATCACCGAGTCCGTCACCGCCCGCAGCACGTAGCGGTCCCGGTCCATGCCGTCGTACCGCGAGAACTCCATGGGCTCGCCGAACCGGACGGTGACCCGGCCGGGACGCGGGATGCCCCGGCCCCCCGGCTGGAGCTTGTCCGTGCCGATCATGGCGAACGGCACCACCGGTGCGCCGGTCATCAGGGTGAGGCGGGCGATGCCGGTGCGGCCCCGGTACAGGCGCCCGTCGGGCGACCGCGTGCCTTCCGGGTAGATCCCGAAGATCCTGCCCTCCTCCAGGATGCGCCGTCCGGTCATCAGCGCGGCCACCCCGCCGCTCGCCCCGTCCCGGTCCACCGGGATCATGCCGACGCCGGTGAAGAACCAGGCCATCAGCCGGCCCTTGACGCCCTTGCCGGTGACGTACTCGTCCTTGCCGATGAAGAACACCTGCCGCTTGCTGACCAGCGGCAGCACCATCGAGTCGATGAACGTGAGGTGATTACCGGCCAGGATCACCGGACCGTCGCCGGGGATGTTCTCCACGCCCTCCACCTGTGGGCGGAACATCAGGCGCATGATCGGTCCGAGCACTGCCTTGATGAGCGCGAAGCGGGACAACGGGTCCTCCGATGTCAAAGGGGGCGATATGAGTCTGTGCAGGTGAGGACATTACTCGCGGCGCCGGGCCGCGCGCACATCGGGGACGTCCGGTTCACCGAGGTCTTACGAACTGTTGACGCGGATTTACCTGCGGTGGCGGGCGCAGGACGGCGCGTAACCGCCTTGCGCCGATGTGACGGACATCGCGCCGGAAGGGGGGCCGCCGCCTCCGACGGCTCGTCACCTTCCGCCGTTCGCAGGACATCGGACAGCACCCGGGTGTTCGGACCGGGGCCTCCCCCTCGTCATGTGCACGCCCCTACGATCGGGCCGCACCGATGGACGGAAGCGACAGGAGGGCGCTCATGGACGGCGACCAGGCGAACGGGCAGACGCAGGGAACGGGACGGCGGGCGCTCCTCGGCGCCGCGGTGCTCGGCGCGGGCGGAGCGGTCCTCGGACTGTCCGGCACCGCCCGGGCCGCCGAGTCCCGCACGGCCGGACACGGCGGCGGCGGGCTGAAGAGCCTGCCGGTGCCGACGATCATCGGCCACCGGGGTGCCAGCGGCTACCGTCCCGAACACACCTTCGGCTCGTACGAGCTGGCCCTGGACCTGGGTGCCGACGTGGTCGAGGCGGGCGACCTGGTGCCCACCAAGGACGGTCACCTGGTCTGCCGGCACGAGCCGGAGATCGGCGGCACGACGGACGTCGCGTCCCACCCGGAGTTCGCCGACCGCAGGACCACCAAGGTGCTCGACGGGGTCCCCACCACCGGCTGGTTCACCGAGGACTTCACGCTCGCCGAACTGAAGACGCTGCGCGCCGTCGAGCGCATCCCGGCCAACCGGCCGCACAACACCCTCTACAACGGCCGCTGGGAGATCCCCACCTTCGAAGAGGTCCTGCGGTGGCAGGACGAGCAGACCCGCAAGCGCGGCAAGCAGGTCTGGATCTACCCGGAGACCAAGCACCCCACCTACTTCCGCAAGCTGGGCCTCGGCCTGGAGGAGCGGGTGGCCAAGCTGCTGCACAAGTACGGCAAGGACGGCCGCAACTCCCCGGTCATCCTCCAGTCCTTCGAGCCGAGCAGCATCCAGCGGCTGAACCGGCTGGTCGACAACCCGCTCGTCGTCCTGCTCTCCTCGGCGAACAGCCGCCCGTACGACTTCGTCGAGGCGAACGACCCGCGTACGGTCGCCGACCTCGTCACGCCCAAGGGCCTGCGCGAGATCGCCGGTTACGCCCAGGGCATCGGCCCGACCCTGGACCTGGTCATCCCGAAGAAGGCGGACGGCACCCTGGCCGAGCCGACCACGCTGGTCTCCGACGCGCACAAGGTCGGCCTGGTCCTGCATCCCTACACCATGCGGAACGAGAACCCCTTCCTGCCGGCCGAGTACCGCAAGGGCACCGCGGCCGACGCCTACGGCGATGTCTTCGGCGCCTTCAAGACGTACTTCGCGACCGGGATCGACGGCGTCTTCACCGACAACGCCGACACCGGACTGCTGGCCCGCGCCGACTTCCTGAAGGACTGACGGCCCTCTCCGAACGACCGACAGCGGCCCGGCCGTCAACCGCCGCACCGCTCGGCACTCCGTTCGGGCTGACTGCGCGCCGCCCCGGCAACCCCCCCGCCGGGGCGGCTCGTCGTTCCGCACATGACGCACGACCTGGTGGCCGCCCTGCACCCCCTGCTCGCCGCCGAGGCCATTGCCGAGGCACACGCCGGGGGAGGCGAGCCGGGCGACCTGGAGCAGGCCGTCTGGCTCCGGCTCCTGGAGCGGCTGGAGAGCGACGGGCCACCGCCGGACCCGCACGGCTGGCTGCGCAAGGCGGTCCGCGCCGAGGCCCGCCGCACCCGCCGCACCACCCGCCGGGAACGGCCCTACGGCACCGACCCGGCCGACGACCTCCGCCCCGGACCGGAACACCACGTCCTGGCCACCGCCCGGTACCGCGCGCTGCGGGACGCGGTCCGCCGCCTGCCCGGCCGCTGCCCCCGCCTCGTCGAGGCGCTGCTCTCGCCGAAGGACCTCACCTACCGGGAGATCGCGGGGGAGTTGGGTATCTCACAGGGCAGTCTCGGCCCGGAACGTTCCAGATGTCTCGGATGTCTGCGCCGATTGCTCACACCGGAGGTTGCGGCGTGCGAAGCGCGGGGATAGGAGTAGGCGACGACAGGTGATCAGGTGAGCGGGAGGCATGCGCACATGGGCATGAGCGTGACCATCTCGGTGGCGACCGAACAGGACGCGGAGCAGATCTTCCGGCTCCAGTACCTGTGCTTCCAGAGCGAGGCGGCGCTGTACGGCAACTACCGCATCGACCCGCTCGTGCAGACCCTGGAATCCGTCCGTCAGGAGGTCGCCTCCGACTGCGTCTTCGTCGCCCGGCTCGGCGACGAGGTGGTCGGCTCGGTGCGCGGCAGGGTCACCGAGGACGGCGCGGCGGCCATCGGCAAGCTCTGCGTCCACCCCCGCCTCCAGGGCCACGGCATCGGCGCGCGGCTGCTGCGCCAGGCCGAGGCCGCGCTGGCGGACGAGCGCGGCGCCACCCGCTTCCGCCTCTTCACCGGCCACCGCAGCGAGGGCAACCTCCGCCTGTACCGCCGGTCCGGCTACGAGACGGTCGGCAGGGCCCAGGGCGCCGACGGCGTAGAGATGATCATCCTGGAGAAGCAGGCGGGCGCGTACGCGCAGACGGCGTGAGGGCGGGCGCCCCGAAAGGGGCGCGAGCCACGGGTCACCCGGGGCCGCCCACGCCCCTCAGGCGCCCTCGCGGGCGGACGCCTTCCGCAACCAGTACAGCGCGGAGAGCGGCAGGAGCACGGGGATGAAGACGTACCCCATCCCGTACTTCGACCACACCGTCGCATCCGGGAACGCGGACGGCTCGACCAGGGTCCACGTACCGACGATCAGCACGCCCGCGAGCTCCGCCGCACAGCACACCAGCGCCGCCCGGCGAGCCGTCTCCCCGCCGCGCACCAGCGTGTACGTGATGAACCCGTACACCACGCCGGCCACGGCGGACAGCGAGTACGCGAGCGGCGCCCGGTCGAACTCCGTGGAGATCTGGTACGCGGACCGCGACACCGCGCCGACCACCATCACGCCGTAGAACCAGACGAGCAGCATGCCCGGACCGCTGATCAAACGGGCCGGCTTCTCCTGCACCGCCGTCACCTCAGCCTCCCCAGATGTCGAAGAGCCGCACTTCCAGCACGGCCAGCACCACACCGCCGGCTGCCACCGTCACGGAGCCCCAGCGGGTCCGCTCGGCCAGCGACATGAAGCCCGCCGCCGGAACGCACGCGAACGCGCCCAGCAGATACGCCACGAAGATCGTCGTGCCCTGCTCCGGCTTCTCGCCCCGCGCCAGCTGCACGATCCCGATGACCAGCTGGACCAGGGCCAGCAGCGACACCACGGCCATGCCGATGAAGTGCCAGTCCTTCGTCGGCTGGTCGCGATAGGCGGCCCAGCCGCACCAGGCGGCGAGCAACAGCGCGGCGACCCCGGTCACCAGCGTCAGGGCATTGAGCATGCCGTGACCTTATTACGGCGGAAACAGCCCATCGCCCCCGGCCCCGCCCCAGGCCCCTCCGGCGCGACCACCGTGGCATTGGCCACAGCCCACCGGGCGGCCGGGCCGGGCGCCGGCCCGGTGGTGCGGCCACGTCGGCCTTGTCCGCACTGGTGAAGGACGGGGGAGCGGGGGTTGCCGTCGGCCTGCGGCCATTCCGCCGCCCCTGTCCGCCGCTGTCCACCATGCGGACAGCGGCGGCCGGTCAGGACCGTTCGTCTGCTTTACTTCTCGCATGACCACGACGAGCTGCCGCACCCTTGCGACCGAGGCGACCCCGACGCCCGGTGCTCGTTGTATGTGTCGCCTGATGTGTCGAATGTGCGCCTTCTAGAGGGCCCCCGCATCAGCTGAGCCTCGCGCCCCGAAGCGAGACCCGTGGCATGTCCGTGCGCCGTAGGCCGTACGAGACGCACATCCCTTCCTCATGCCGGAACCGCATGCACCCGTGCCCGGGCACACCCACGCCCGCGCACTCGACAGTGACGGAAACCCACGTGATCACCACCTCGGGCCTGACCAAGGTCTACCGCTCCCGCGGCCGTGAGGTCACCGCCCTCGACGGCGTCGATCTGCACGTCCGCGAAGGCGAGGTCTACGGCGTCATCGGCCAGTCCGGCGCCGGCAAGTCCTCGCTCATCCGCTGCGTCAACCTGCTGGAGCGCCCCACCTCCGGCACCGTGACCGTCGCCGGGCAGGACCTCACCGCACTGGCCGGGCGCGGCCCGCGCGCCGGCCGGGAACTGCGCCGGGCCCGCACCCGGATCGGCATGGTCTTCCAGCACTTCAACCTGCTGTCCTCGCGGACCGTGCAGGACAACGTCGAACTGCCGCTGGAGATCCTCGGCCAGTCCGGCCGGGCCCGCTCCCGCAAGGCACTGGAGCTGCTCGACCTGGTCGGCCTCGCCGACAAGGCCAAGGCCTACCCCGCCCAGCTCTCCGGCGGCCAGAAGCAGCGCGTCGGCATCGCCCGCGCCCTGGCCGGCGACCCCAAGGTGCTGCTCTCCGACGAGGCCACCAGCGCCCTCGACCCGGAGACCACCCGCTCCATCCTCCAGCTGCTGCGCGACCTGAACCGGCAGCTGGGCCTGACCGTCCTGCTCATCACCCACGAGATGGACGTCGTGAAGTCGGTGTGCGACTCCGCCGCCCTGATGGAGAAGGGCCGGATCGTGGAGTCCGGCACGGTCGGCGAGCTGCTGGCCACCCCGGGCTCGGAGCTGGCCGCCGCGCTGTTCCCCGTCGGCGGCGAGGCCACGGGCGCCGACCGGACCGTCCTCGACGTCACCTTCCACGGCGAGGCCGCCACCCAGCCCGTCATCTCCCAGCTCTCGCGCACCTACAACATCGACATATCGATCCTCGGCGCCGCCATCGACACCGTCGGCGGCCTCCAGATCGGCCGTATGCGCATCGAACTGCCCGGCCGCTACGAGGACAACGTGGTGCCGGTCGGCTTCCTGCGCGAGCAGGGCCTTCAGATCGACGTGGTGGGCCAGGAGGCCCTGCTGGTGAAGGAAGGTGCCAAGTGACCTGGTCGGAGATGCAGCCGCTGCTGTCCCAGGCGTGTTCCGAGACGCTGACGATGGTGCTCTGGTCCACCCTGATCGCCGTCGCGGCCGGCCTCCCGCTCGGCCTCCTCCTCGTCGTCACCGACCGGGGCGGCCTGGTCCAGAACGTCGTCGCCAACAAGGTGGTCGGCCAGGTCGTGAACATCGGCCGGTCCATGCCGTTCATCATCCTGATGGTCGCGCTGATGAGCTTCACCCGCTGGGTCACCGGCACGACCATCGGCACGACCGCCGCGATCGTGCCGCTCGCCATCGGCGGCATCCCGTTCTTCGCCCGCCTGGTCGAGACGGCCGTCCGCGAAGTGGACCACGGCCTGGTCGAGGCGGTGCAGTCCATGGGCGGCAACACCTGGACGATCGTCCGCAAGGTCCTGATCCCCGAGGCCCTGCCCTCGCTGATCGCCTCCACCACGACCACGCTCATCGCCCTCATCGGCTACTCCGCCATGGCCGGCACCGTCGGCGGCGGCGGCCTCGGCGACCTCGCCGTGCGCTACGGCTACCAGCGCTTCGAGACCGAGCTCATGTGGATCACCGTCGCGATCCTCGCCGTCGTCATCTCCCTCATCCAGTTCGCCGGCGACTTCGCGGCCCGCTCCCTGCACAGCCGGGGCGGCCGGTCGGGCCCGGCGCCCAAGCTCCGCCTGCTGAAGGCCAAGGAGCCGGCGGCGGCCGACGTCAGCAAGGTCGCCTGAGCTTCCGCAGGGTTCCCCGTCCGCCCACCCCTCACCCGACCACCACCCCTCAACGACGGCGCTTCGCGCCGACAGCCCCTGATCCGGGGTCGCACCACCCTTAAGGAAAGGCACTTTTCGTGCGTAACACCGCCAAGTTCACCACCGCCGTCCTCGCCGCCGGAGCCGTCACCTTCGGGCTCACCGCCTGCGGCTCGGACAAGGACTCCGGCTCCTCCGACTACAGCGGCCCGCTGGTCGTCGCCGCGAGCCCGACCCCGCACGCCGAGATCCTGAACTTCGTCAAGGACAAGCTGGCGAAGAAGGCGGGCCTCGACCTGGAGGTCAAGGAGTTCACCGACTACATCACGCCGAACACGGCGACCGAGGACGGTTCGGTGGACGCCAACTACTTCCAGAACCAGCCGTACCTGGACGACTTCAACAAGAAGCGCGGCACCCACATCGCGCCCGTCGTCACGGTGCACCTGGAGCCGCTCGGCCTGTACTCCCACAAGGTCAAGAAGGCCGACGCCCTCAAGAGCGGTGCGACCATCGCCGTCCCGAACGACGCCGTGAACGAGGCGCGCGCCCTGAAGCTGCTCGCCGCCAACGGGCTCATCACCCTCAAGGACGGCGTCGGCACCGAGGCGACCCCGCAGGACATCACCAAGAACCCCAAGGACCTCAAGTTCAAGGAGGTCGAGGCGGCCCAGACCGCGCGCTCCCTGGACGACGTGGACGCGGCCGTGATCAACGGCAACTACGCCATCTCCGCCGGCATCAAGCCCGCCAAGGACGCCCTGGTCCTGGAGTCCGCGAAGAACAGCCCGTACGGCAACTTCCTCGCGGTCAAGGAGGGCAACCAGAAGGACCCGCGCGTGAAGAAGCTCGCCAAGCTCCTCACCTCGCCCGAGGTCAAGAAGTTCATCGAGGACAAGTACCAGGGCTCGGTCATCCCGTCCTTCTGAGCCCCGAGGGGGAACGAACCGATGCGCGTGTCCGTCATCGCCGTGGCGGCCCTGGCCCTCGGCCTGACCGCCTGCGGCTCCGGCGCGGACTCCGGCAAGGGCGGTGGCACGGACGACACCCTCGTCGTCGGCGCCACCGCCGTCCCGGCCGGCGAGGTGCTCACCTATGTCAGGGACCACCTCGCCGCCAAGGCCGGCCTGAAGCTGGAGATCAAGGAGTTCACGGACTACGTCCTGCCGAACACCGCCCTCCAGGAGGGCGAGCTGGACGCGAACCTCTACCAGAACCAGCCCTACCTGGACGACTTCAACAAGTCCAAGGGCACCGACCTCGTCTCCGTGGTCAAGCCCTACCTGCCGCCCATGGGCGTCTACTCCCACAAGGTGAAGAAGGTGACCGAGCTCGCCGACGGAGCCACCGTCGCCGTGCCGAACGACGTCACCAACGAGGGCCGCGCCCTGAAGCTGCTGGCCGCGGGCGGCGTCATCGGGCTGAAGGCCGGCGCCGGCACCGACGCGTCCCCCGCGGACGTCACGTCCAACCCCCGGCACCTGAAGTTCCGGGAGCTGGAAGCCGCCCAGCTGCCCCGCTCGCTCGACGACGTGGACGCCGCGGTCATCAACAACAACTACGCCCAGGACGCGGGCCTCAGCCCCACCGGGGACGCGATCCTCCTGGAGTCGGCGAAGGACAACCCCTACGCCAACCTCCTCGCCGTCAAGCGCGGCCACGAGGACGACCCACGGGTGAAGAAGCTCGCGAAGCTGCTCGTCTCGCCCGAGGTGCGGACGTTCATCCAGGACAAGTACCACGGGTCCGTCCTGCCGGCGACCGGCGGCTGACGGCACGTACACGGCGTTTCGCGACGCACGGGGTCCACTCCCTCACCGGGTGTGGACCCCGTCGTGCGGTTCAGTGGTTTCATGCTGCATGCTGGGCAGTTCAGCAGACCTGACGGTCCTGGCGGTCTTTCGAGGAATTTCCGAAGGTTACGGAGCGGCGCATGACGAGCACCTTCCCCAACATCTCCATCAGCACGGAGCGGTTGGTGCTGCGTCCCCTCGACGAGGACGACGTGCCCGCCCTGGCCGACATGATGAACGACGAACAGGTCGTCGCCTGGACCACCGTCCCCCACCCCTACACCGAGGCCGACGCCCACCGGTGGATCACCCGCCGCGCCCCGGACGAACGCACCGAAGGGCGCGGCATAGTCCTCGCCGTCACCGAATTCCTCACCCAGCGGCTCGTCGGCGTCGTGCACCTGAGGAACACGGACTGGCGCGTCCGCTCCAGCCAGATCGCCTACGTCATCGCGCCCTGGGCCCGCGGCGAGGGCTACGCCTCCGAAGCCGTCCTCGCCACCGCGCAATGGCTCTTCCACGACCAGAAGTTCGAACGGCTCGAACTGCGCACCGCCGCCGGCAACACCGCCTCCCAGCAGGTGGCCCAGAAGATCGGCTGCATCAGCGAGGGCGTCCTGCGCAACGCCTGGACGGCCCGCACCAGGACCGACGACGGTGCCTGGACCGAGGTGCGCACGGACGTCATCGTCTGGAGCCTGCTCCCGGAGGACCTCGCCGGGGTCACCGAGCAGTCGGCCGACACCGCGGGTTTCACGTCGTACTCGGACTGGAACTGAGCCCCTCCGGCCGCACCAGGTACTCTCACGGAGCCCGCCCCGGGCTCGCTCCCCCCGAAGACCCGCGCAGAACCACTGGAGACTGACGACGATGGCCGACCGGGTCACCGTGATCGGCTGGGACGGCTCGCCGCTGACCGCCACGGCACGGGCCGCCCTCGGCGCCGCCACCCTCGTGGCCGGTGCCGCCCACCACCTGGCACTGCGAGAGGTGCCGCCCACCGCCGAACGCGTCCGCCTCGGCAGCCTCGCCCTGGCCGCCCGCCGCATCGCCGCCCACCGCGGCACCGCGGTCGTGCTCGCCGACGGCGACCCCGGCTTCTTCGGTGTCGTCCGCACCCTGCGCGCCCCGGAGTTCGGCCTGGAGGTCGAGGTCGTCCCCGCCGTCTCCTCGGTCGCCGCCGCCTTCGCCCGCGCCGGCATGCCCTGGGACGACGCCCAGGTCGTCGTCGCCCACCCGCGCACCCTGCGCCGGGCCGTGAACGTCTGCCGCGCCCACACCAAGGTCGCCGTCCTCACCTCGCCGGGCGCCGGCCCCGCCGAACTCGGCCTCCTCCTGGAGGGCGTGCACCGCACCTTCGTCATCTGCGAGGAACTGGGCACCGAACGCGAACAGGTCAGCGTCGTCACCTCCGACAAGGCCGCCGACCACACCTGGCGCGACCCCAACGTCGTCATCGTCATCGGCGGACCGGCCGGCGCGCAGGAGGGCGGCGGCTGGATCGCCGGACGCGACCCGGGCGCCGGCCCGCGCGGCTGGGTGCAGCCCGACGCGAGCTACGGCGCCGGCCCGGCCGGCGGCCTCGGCGAGGGCGAGACCCAGCTGCTGCGCGCCGCGCAACTCGCCCGCCTCGGGCCCCGCGTCGGCGACCTCGTCTGGGACATCGGCTGCGGCAGCGGCGCGTTCGCCACCGAAGCCGCGCGCGCCGGCGCGGCCGTCATCGCCGTCGACCACGACCCGGCCGCCTGCGCCCGCACCGAGAGCGCCGCGCGCCGCTTCGGCGTCCAGCTCCAGATCGTGCACGGCAGCGCCCCGCACGTCCTCGAAAACCTGCACGAACCGGACGTCGTACGGGTCGGCGGCGGGGGACCGGCCGTCGTCTCCGCGGTCGCCGACCGGCGCCCGCAGCGCATCGTCACGCACGCCGCCACCCGGGACGTCGCCGAACGCGTCGGCCGTGACCTGGCCGAGCACGGATACCGGGTCGAGTGCGCCCTGCTCCAGTCCGTCGAACTCGACACCCGGGCCTGGACCGAGACCGAGCGGAACGTAGCGTTCCTGCTCAGCGGGGTGCTGCCGGACCGCGCCCCGTGATCCTGTTGTCGTACCGCGCGCGGTAGGCTGGCCGATCGTTGTACCGCACCGGTGGGCCGAACTTCGTTCACCAATGTCCGGAACGCGCGCCCGTTTTGGGGTGGGTGTGGTACGGCGGAGCCGGAGGACGCGCAACGTGGCGCAGTCCACAGCGGGCTGTCGCGGATCTTGCTGTCGCGACGGCACGACGACCGGGACAATGCCACTGAATGGCTTTGTCGCCTTTTCCGGCGGGTCGTTCGTGCCGCTGGGCACGGACGCTCGTTCTTCACTGCGGGCGGTCGGTGCGCCGTTCCGGGTGAGCTGGTCGTAGGAGCACTAACCGATGGGCGAGGGGTACGCATGACCGACACCGGCCAGGTCCCGGGCGAGGGGCAGCCGGAGAGCGCAGGCATGGTGGAGCAGCCGGGCGTTCCCGCGCACGGTGCGTACGCCTACCTCTCCGAGGCTCCCGCCGAGGACGAAGACCTGCTGCTGCCGGGTGCCCAGGGCGCGTGGGGCAACGAAGTGCCGCCACCCGCTCCGGAACCGGTGGTGGAGGCCGTCCACGAGCCGGGCCCGCACGAGACGGCCGGCCGGGACAGCGGCTCGGTCGACCTCAGCGGGGTCCGCCTGCCCGACCCGGGCCCGGCGTCGGTGCCGCCGTCGCCCATCCTCTCGGCGCCGCACGACCCGGCCACCGCCCCGCAGCCGCCGCGCCGCCCGCTGCACCTCGGCCCGCCGATCCCCGACGCCTCCGCCAGCCCGGTCCGCTCCCTCGCCGACCGCGGCCCCGCGGGAGCGCCGGTACGGCAGCCCGGACCGGCGGCGAGCGGCCCCGAATACCTCGATGCCCAGTCGCAGGCGGCTCCGCAGGGCGCGGCCCCCTGGGGCGCGGCACAGGCCGTCACCCAGGCCCCGGCTGCCGAAACGGTTGACCCGTCCGGCGCGGCCCAGGCGGCGGTGGCCCGCCTCACCAGCCAGGCGTCGTCCCCGACCGACACCGGCCACGTGCAGGTCGTCCACGGCCATGACGGGGTCCAGCCGGTCCACGCGCACGACGGGGTGTACACGGCACCGGTGACGCCGGACGCCGGGGCGGACGCGGCCCCCGGTGACGGCGGGACCGTCGCCGACGCGGCGCCCACGGCCGTACCGGCCGCTGACGGAGCGCCAGGGCCGGCGCACGGGCAGGACGGGGCCGACCAGGTGCCCCCGGCGCCGGAAGCCTCCGGGGCGGACCCGGCGGCCCCGAGCGTCCCGGCCGAGCCGGCGCCGGGACAGGCCGTACCGACCGGCGCACTGCCCTCGGAGGCCACCGGTACCGAGGGGGCAGCGGACGCGGGTCCGGCCGCCGGCACGCCGGCCGAGGCGACGGCTCAGGCGGTGGCCGGGGACGTCCCGGCTCAGGCAGTGGCTGGAGATGCGGCTCAGGCGGTGGCTGGGGACGTCCCGGCTCAGGCAGTGGCTGGGGGCGCGGCTCAGGCGGTGCCTGAGGTGGCGGACCAGGCGGTGGCCGGGGATGCTTCTCAGGCAGTGGCCGAGGTGGCGGGTCAGCCAGTGGCCGAGGTGGCGGGCCAGGCAGTGGTTGGCGACGCGGCTCAGGCAGTGGCCGGGGATGTTTCTCAGGCAGCCGGGGACGCGGCTCAGCCGACGGCACCGGCGCAGGCGGCCGAGGGCATGCAGCCGGGCGAGATGGCGCAGCCCGTCGATGTCGGGCAGGCCACCACGACTGCGCAGGCCGCGGACGCCGAACAGCTCCCCGGTACCGGGGACGTCGCCGCTACGGACCAGGTCACCGCGCAGCCCGCCGACGTCGAGGTGCAGCCCGCCGATCCCGCCCAGGCTGGCGTTGCCGGGGATGCGGCTGGCGCGGTGCAGCCCGCTGATCCTGCCCAGGTTGCCGATGTGGTGCAGTCTGCCGATGGCGCGCCGACTGCCGAGGCTCCTCAGGTTGCCGCTGCCGCCGGGGATGCGGTTGGTGCGGTGCAGCCGGCTGATCCTGCGCAGGTTGCGGACGCGGCGCAGTCCGTCGATGGCGCGCCGACTGCCGAGGCCCCTCAGACTGTCATCGCCGGGGATGCGGTTGGCGCGGCGCAGCCCGCCGACCCTGCGCAGCCGACCGGCGCCGAGCAGGCCGCCGACGAGCCGCAGAGTGCCGAAGCGCAGCAGGTTGCCACCGCGGACCCTGCCGACTCCGCACAGCCTCACCTCCCCGCCGACGCCCAGGCGTCCGCCGAAGCCCAGGCCCCCGTCTCTCCCCAGGGTGCGGTGGAGTCCGCCGAAGCGGTTCCCCCTCATGGCGCGGGCGAGGCCCCCGAGGCGATCGCCGGCCAGAACGCAGCCCCGGTTCCCGACGCGGCCACCGCCCAGGTAGCGATCGACGGTGCCGACGCGACACCCGCCCAGGCCACCGAGCCCGCCGTCGCCCCGCACCCCACGGCCGCCCAGGCCGTGCAGCCGACCGCCCCCCAGCCGCCGCAGCCCGCCGCCCCGGTCGCGGAGGCACCGCATGCCGACGGCGCCCAGGCGTCGGAGTCGACCGTCCCGGCCGCCGCGGAGGCACCCCAAGCCGACCCGTCGCAGCCGACCCCGGGGCAGACCGCCGTACCCGTAGCCGCCGGGCAGGACGCTGTAGCCGTAACCGCCGCCGGGCAGACCGCGGTACCCGTACCCGCCGCCGGGCAGGACGCCGTAGCCGCCCCGCCCGTCGGTGACGGCGTCGCCGAGGCCGTGGAGGTGACCGAGCCGGTCGTGCTCCAGGGCCCGCAGCTCGCCGAGAGAGTCCCGCACGCCACCGACGCCCCGGCCGCGCAGGCCGTCCCGCAGCCGGACACGGCATCGCACGCCGTCGTACCCGACGCCCCGGCCGCGCAGGCCGTCCCGCAGCCGGATGCGGCATCGCACGCCGTCGTACCCAACGCCCCGGCCGCGCAGGCCGTCCCGCAGCCGGACACGGCGCCGCACGCCGCCGTACCCGACGCCCCGCAGCCAGACGCCGCCGTACCCGACGCCCCGCACCCGCAGGGCCCCGCGCAGAACCCGGAGCAGCCGCTGCCCTCCGGGCTTCCCGTGGGGGCGGACCCGCGCCCGCTCGGGGAGTTCGTGCCGGTGGAGGGCCAGGTGCCCACCGCCCCGCACCTGGCGCCCACCCCGCCGCACCCCCTCGTCGTGCCCGCACCCCGCGAGGGCGAGCCGGCCGGGGCGCCCGCCCCCGACGTCGTCCAGCACGCGGACGACCTGCGGACCACGGCCGCGGACCAGGAGGAGGGCACGGCCGCGGTGGCGGAAGGACGACAGTCCACCGGCCCCGCCGCGCCGGGTTACGCCGACGCCGAGCGCGAGGCCGTCCTGAAGGTGATGCGCGAGCGCCGCGACATCCGCAACGGCTTCCGCAGCGACCCCATCCCGCACGAGGTGCTGCTCAGGGTCCTGGAGGCCGCGCACACCGCGCCCTCCGTGGGTCACTCGCAGCCCTGGGACTTCGTCGTCATCCGGTCCGCCGAGACCCGGCGGACGATGCACGAACTGGCGATGCGGCAGCGCGAGGCGTACGCCAAGTCGCTGCCGAAGGGCCGGGCCAAGCAGTTCAAGGAACTGAAGATCGAGGCCATCCTCGACACCCCGGTCAACATCGTCGTCACCGCCGACCCCACCCGCGGCGGCCGGCACACGCTCGGCCGTCACACCCAGCCGCAGATGGCGCCCTACTCCTCGGCGCTCGCGGTGGAGAACCTCTGGCTCGCCGCCCGCGCCGAAGGCCTCGGCGTCGGCTGGGTCAGCTTCTTCGACGAGCGGGAGATGGTCCGCGCGCTCGGCCTGCCCGAGCACCTGGAGGTCGTCGCCTACCTGTGTGTCGGGTACGTCGACGAGTTCCCGGACGAGCCCGAGCTGATGCAGGCCGGCTGGTCCAAGCGACGCCCCCTGTCCTGGGTGGTGCACGAGGAGACGTACGGCCGCCGCGCCCTGCCCGGAGAGGAACCCCACGACCTGCTTGCCGAGACCGTCGCACAGATCCGCCCGCTCGACGCCAAGGCGCTCGGCGAGGCGTGGGAGCGCCAGAAGCGCATGACCAAGCCGGCCGGCGCGCTCGGCATGCTGGAGATCATCTCCGCACAGCTGTGCGGGCTGTCCCGGCAGTGCCCGCCGCCGATCCCGGAGCCCGCCGCCGTCGCCATCTTCGCCGGCGACCACGGTGTGCACGCCCAGGGCGTCACCCCCTGGCCGCAGGAGGTCACCGCCCAGATGGTGGCCAACTTCCTCGGCGGGGGCGCCGTCTGCAACGCCTTCGCCAGTCAGGTCGGCGCCGAGGTGTGCGTCGTGGACGTGGGCGTGGCCGCCGACCTGCCGGCCACCCCGGGCCTGCTGCCCCGCAAGATCCGCGGCGGCACGTCCGACATGACCACCGGCCCCGCGATGACCCGCGAGGAGGCCAAGGCGGCCATCGAGGTGGGCATCGAGACCGCCCGCGACCTGGTGGCGGCCGGCAACAAGGCGCTGCTCACCGGTGAGATGGGCATCGCCAACACCACCGCGTCCGCCGCGCTGATCTCCGTGTTCACCGGCACCGACCCGGCCGAGGTGACCGGGCGCGGAACGGGCATCAACGACGAGACGCTCGCCCGCAAGACGGAGGTCGTCCGCCGTGCCCTGGAACTCCACCAGCCGGACCCGGCCGACCCGATCGGCGTCCTCGCGGCGATCGGCGGCTTCGAGCACGCGGCCATGGTGGGCCTGCTGCTCGGCGGTGCCTCGCTGCGTACGCCGGTGATTCTGGACGGCGTCAGCGCCGGCGCGGCGGCCCTCGTGGCCCGCGCCATCGCCCCGGAGGTCCTCGCGGCCTGCATCGCCGGCCACCGCAGCGCCGAGCCGGGCCATGTGGCGGCCCTGAACAAGCTGGGCCTGCGCCCCCTGGTCGACCTGGACCTGCGCCTCGGCGAGGGCACCGGGGCCCTGCTCGCCCTGCCGCTGGTGCAGAGCACGGCGCGGGCCATGCACGAGGTGGCCACGTTCGATTCGGCGGGAGTCACGGAGAAGTAGGCCCCGCGGCACGGGTGGTCCGGTGTTCAGCTACCGGACCACCCGTGTCCCATGCCCCGCCCACCGCTTAAAATCTGCACGTCAGGGCCGCTCCGAAGGTGCAGCGCGCCCATCGCACAGCTGCACGAGGAGCCGTCCCTCATGGCCGAACACCCCGCCTACCCCGTAGGCCTCCGCCTCTCCGGCCGTCGCGTGGTCGTCCTCGGCGGCGGCCAGGTCGCCCAGCGCCGCCTCCCGGCGCTCATCGCGGCCGGCGCGGACATCGTCCTCGTCTCCCCGGAGGCGACCCCCTCGGTCGAGGCCATGGCGGACGCGGGCGAGATCACCTGGGTGCGGCGCGGATACGAGGACGGCGACCTCGCCGAGGCCTGGTACGCCCTCATCGCCACCAGCGACCCCGCGGCGAACACGGCCGCCTCCGCCGAGGCGGAGCGCCACCGCGTCTGGTGCGTCCGCTCCGACGACGCCGACCAGGCGACCGCGTGGACCCCGGCGACCGGCCACAGCGAGGGCGTCACCGTCGCCGTCCTCACCACGCACGCACGGGGCCGCGACCCCCGGCACACCGCGGCCATCCGGGACGCGGTCGTCGAGGGCCTGCGCGACGGCACCCTCGTCGCCCCGCACCACCGCACCCGCACCCCCGGCGTGGCCCTGGTCGGCGGCGGCCCGGGCGACCCCGACCTGATCACGGTCCGCGGCCGGCGCCTCCTCGCCGAGGCGGACGTCGTCATCGCCGACCGGCTCGGCCCGCGCGACCTGCTCGCCGAACTCCCCCCGCACGTCGAGGTGATCGACGCGGCGAAGATCCCGTACGGCCGGTACATGGCCCAGGAGGCCATCAACCACGCGCTCGTCGAGCACGCCAAGCAGGGCAAGGCGGTCGTCCGGCTCAAGGGCGGCGACCCGTTCGTCTTCGGCCGGGGCATGGAGGAGGTCCAGGCGCTCGCCGAGGCCGGCATCCCGTGCACGGTCGTCCCCGGCATCTCCAGCTCGATCTCGGTGCCGGGCGCGGCCGGCATCCCGGTCACGCACCGGGGGGTCGCCCATGAGTTCACCGTGGTCAGCGGCCATGTGGCGCCGGACGACGAGCGCTCCCTGGTCGACTGGCCCTCGCTGGCCAAGCTCACCGGCACCCTGGTGGTCCTGATGGGCGTCGACAAGATCGGGAAGATCGCCGAGACGCTCGTCGCGCACGGCAGGCCGCCCGCGACGCCGGTGGCCCTGGTGCAGGAGGGGACGACGGCCGCGCAGCGGCGCGTGGACGCCACCCTCGCCACGGTCGCCGAGACGGTCCGCGCCGAGGACGTGAAGCCCCCGGCGGTCATCGTCATCGGCGAGGTGGTGCGGGTCGGTCCCGCGCCTTCGGCGTGACACTGGCCTGATCATGCGTAACCCGGGGTAACCCATCCCTTCCCAGCCGTTGGCACCACACCCAGGACAAGGCAGTATCACCCTGTGGCCGATCTCATCACCGTCGAGGATCCCGACGACCCGCGCCTGAGCGACTACACGGGCCTGACCGACGTCGAGCTGCGCCGCAAGCGCGAGCCCGCCGAGGGCCTGTTCATCGCCGAGGGCGAG
>NZ_KQ948363.1:89840-278223 GCF_001514055.1 Streptomyces corchorusii
TACGAGATGCGGTCGATGCTGCTCTCGGCCAAGTGGATCGACGTCATGCGCGACGTCATCGACGAACTCCCGGCTCCCGTCTACGCCGTCAGCCCCGAACTCGCCGAACGGGTCACCGGCTACCACGTGCACCGCGGCGCCCTCGCCTCCATGCAGCGCAAGCCGCTGCCGACGGCCGGCGAACTGCTGCGCTCCGCCCGCCGGGTGGTGGTCATGGAGTCGGTGAACGACCACACCAACATCGGCGCGATCTTCCGCTCGGCGGCGGCCCTCGGCATGGACGCGGTGCTGCTGTCGCCCGACTGCGCCGACCCGTTGTACCGGCGGAGCGTCAAGGTCTCCATGGGCGCCGTGTTCTCGGTGCCGTACGCCCGGCTGGAGACCTGGCCCAAGAGCCTGGACTCGGTCCGCGAGGCCGGTTTCACCCTGCTCGCGCTCACCCCGGACGAGAAGGCCCGCACCCTGGACGAGGCCGCCCCGCACAGGATGGACCGGGTGGCGCTCATGCTCGGCGCCGAGGGCGACGGGCTGTCCACGCAGGCGCTGGTCGCCGCCGACGAGTGGGTCCGCATCCCGATGTCCCACGGAGTCGACTCGCTCAACGTGGGCGCGGCTGCCGCGGTGGCCTTCTACGCGGTGGCCACGGGCCGGCCGGAGTCCTGACCCGGCGCGCCCCCGCCTGCCGAACCCGTGCGGACGCGGCCCTCAGTTACCGGCGTCGCGGCTCACCGCGGACGTGTCCGGGTTCGGCACGAACGTCGCGTCGCCCAGCGGCGAGCGGCCCGGCTGGGTGTGCTGCTGCCGGCGGACGCCGTCGTCGCCGAGCCCGCGCGCCGGGCCCTGGCAGCCCTGGGCCACCGCGATGCCGAGCGCCACGAGCAGCGTCACCACCACGAAGACGAACAGCCGCTGCCGCAGCAGCCGCGGATTGGCCGGCCGCCGCAGGCTCCCCGCCGGGCGCTGCCCCGGCCGGCCGGAACCACCGCGCTGAGCGGGCCGGCCGCCGCCGGAGCGCGGGCCGCCGCCGCGCGGCACCGGGGTGGGGCGGGCCGTACCCGGCCGGGCGGTGAGCCCGGCGCCGCCACCGCGCGCACCGCTGCCCCCGCGTGAGGGCACCCCGCCGCGCGCGGACGCTCCGCCACGGGACGGCACGTCACCGCGCGCGGACACCCCGCCCCTGGAGGACGCGGAGGGCGCACCGCCGCGGGCCGGGGTGCCGCCGCGCGGCAGCGGCGTACCGGGCGAGGCGCGCCGCTGGGTGCGCTGCTGCTCGGGGTAGGTGTCGGCGAGCCGTCCGGTGGGCCGGTCCGCCTCGGCGGCACGCGGCGAGGGCGGCCGTACGCCGTCCAGGCCCTGCGCCTCCCGGGCGGCGATCTCCTTCAGCCGCAGCGAGAGCTGGAGCGTGCTGGGCCGCTCGTCGGGGTCCTTCGCCAGGCAGGCCCGGATCAGCGGGGCCAGCGCGTCCGGCACGCCGTGCAGTTGCGGCTCCTCGTGCACCACCCGGTACAGCATCACCTCGGAACTGCCGTGCCCGAAGGGCGAGTCGCCGGTCGACGCGTACGCCAGGGTCGCGCCGAGCGAGAACACGTCGGTGGCCGGTGTGACCGCAGCGCCGCGCACCTGCTCCGGGGCGAGGAAGCCGGGGGAGCCGACGGCGGTGCCGACGTGGGTGAGCGTGGAGGCGCCGGTGGCCCAGGCGATGCCGAAGTCGATGATCCGCGGCCCCTTCGGGGACAGCAGGATGTTGGAGGGCTTCAGGTCCCGGTGGACGACCCCGGCCTCGTGCACGGCGACCAGTCCCTCGGACAGGGCCGCGCCGATCGCCGCCGTGTCCGCCGCGCCGAGAGCGCCCTCCTCGGCGATCTTGTCGTGCAGCGACGGGCCCGGCACGTACTGGGTGGCGAACCAGGGCCGCTCGGCCTCCAGGTCCGCGGCGACCAGCCGGGCCGTGCACCCGCCCCGGATCCGCCGGGCCGCCGACACCTCGCGCGCGAACCGCGACCGGAACTCCTGGTCCTCCGCCAGATCGGGCCGGATCACCTTCAGGGCGACCCGCTGCCCCTTCTTGTCGGAGCCGAGATAGACCACGCCCATCCCGCCCGCGCCGAGCCGTCGGTGAAGCCTGAACGAGCCGACGACGCGCGGGTCCTCGCGCCTCAGGCGCATCATCGCCATGTTCATCCCCGCTGCCCGGTCCCTGTGACGTGGCACAGCTTACGTTTCCACGGCCGCCTGCGCGCAGAGGCCGCGCCCTCTGGGCCGGATGGATTGTGTCGGCCGTCCGGGGGAGGTGAAACGCGGTCAGCAGGCACCGGCCCACGGCGACTTCGCGCCACCGGTGGCCTCAACCGATCGGTGCCGCAGGGAGGTTGACGCCCTGCTGGGCTGCGGTGCAGAGGTCCGTACGCCCACCGGCCCGTGGTCGGCGGCGACCCGCGGCCGGGCCCGCGCCCCGGATGCCGGTCCACCCCCGGCACTCCCTCCGACCCGGACGGGAGTGATCGAAGTCACTCAACTCATCCCATAGGGCGCGTCGGAAATATAGGGACAGAGTGGGCTACCCCTCCGGGAAGACCCCGAGACACGGGGCCGCGTCTCCACCCAGGGGAGTACGTCGCAGGTCATGGCTCATCCTCATGGAGGCCCGGCAATCGGTACGCGGGCATGACGCCCGGTGGGCGCCGCGCGCCTAGATTTGAGGTCAAGCGGCGGGTGGAGCACTCGTCCCCCGAGGTCAGACACCCGCCGCTGCCGACGACAACCGACACGGTCAGGAGAGGGACCATGGCCCACACGGCACCGCGACGCACGGCGTTCGCCCCCCGCCGGACGGGCCGCCGCCACCCCCTGGTGGCGACGCTCATGGCCCTTCCCCTGGCGGCCCTGCTCCTGCTCGTCTTCGACGGCTGGGAGACGGTGGCCACACAGGCGTCGTCCGTGGGTGCGATGCTGGGGCGCTGAGCGGCGACCCCAGGCCCGGAAGAGCGGTCCGGGCGGGGACATCGATCCATGAAACCCCGTGGGGACGGGGGTACGGCGGACGGCACAAATGCCGGCGCAGCTGGGGAGCTGCGCCGGCATTGGCCGTTTCCGCGTCGGCCGGCCTTGCGGTGCGCGCGGGGGCGTCCGACGCAGTTCGCCGGGCCCCCACAACCCCGCCCCCGGGTACCCTCGCCCCAGCACCCCACCCCGTCCGAGGCCCCCTTGACCGCAGACACCGACACCGGCGCCGACACCCCTGCCCTCATAGCCGCGCTGGCCGACCGGGCCAAGGCCGCCGCTCACCCCCGTACCCCCACCACCCCCTGCTCCTGCCCCAGCACCCCCCTCGCCGACCGCCGGGACGCCACCGTCGTCCGCCACGACGCCACCGTCGCCAAGGCCCACGCCCCGGACACGGACCCCGCCGCGCTCGCCCTCCGCGTCACCACGGCCGCCCGCCTCCCCGGCCTGCTCCTGCCGCCGCTCACCCCGGACAGGGCCACCCTGCACGACCGCCTGGTCACCTTCTGGCCGTACGGCGTCCCCGTGGACCCGGACGACCCGGCCGCCGCTCCCTGGGAGGCCGCCGCCACCCTCCTCGCCCGCCTGCACCGCACCCCCGTCCCCGCCGGCCTCCCCCCGATGCGCGGCCCCGCGAAGGCCGCCCGCGCGCTCGACCGCCTCCAGGCGGCCCTGCGCACCACGCCCGGCGCGACCGCCCACACGGCCGCCCGTCCCGTCCTGGACGCCTGGGCGGCCCTGCCCGCCTGGGCGCGCGCGCAGGCGCCGATGCCCGGCCCGCCGGCCCTCTGCCACGGCGACCTGCACCTCGGCCAGCTCGTCCGGCACCCGGCACCGGACGGCCCGTGGAAGCTGATCGACGTGGACGACCTCGGTGCCGGCGTCCCGGCCTGGGACCTCGCCCGCCCCGCCGCCTGGTACGCCTGCGGACTCCTCCCGCCCCACGAGTGGACCCGCTTCCTGGCCGCCTACCGGCGGGCCGGCGGCCCGGCCGTGCCCGCGGACGGCGACCCCTGGACCGCCCTGGACGTCCCGGCCCGCGCGCTCACCGTGCAGACGGCCGCCCGCGCGGTCACCAAGGCGCTCGCCGCCGACCGCCCGCTGGACGAGGTGGAACAGGCCGTGGTGGACGCGTGCGCGCGCATGCCGTCCGTCCCCGCCGGCCTCCCGCGTCCCGCGCCCGGATTCCCGGACTAGGCTGCAACCGCCCGGGGCCGGACGGAGTCTGTCCTGGGGAAACACGAAGCAGGACCGACCGGCGAGGAGTTGAGCCGACCATGCAGTGTCCGAAGTGCCATGCGCCGATGCACACCTACAACCGCAACGGCGTCCAGATCGAGCAGTGCAGCGGCTGTCGCGGCATATTCCTCGACTACGGCGAGCTGGAGGCGCTGACCCGTCTGGAGGCCCAGTGGTCGCAGCCGGCCCCGCCGCCCCCGCCCGCTCCGCAGGCCTACCCGGCGGCTCCGCCCGCGCCCGCCTGGGGCGCCCCGCACGGCGGTCACGGCGGTCACGGTCACTACGGCCACCAGCGCCACAAGAGCTTCGGCCACATGCTCTTCTCCAGCTGATCGCCGGCCGAGCACACGCAGAAGCCCCTGGCCGTACGAGACGGCCGGGGGCTCCTTGCTGTGTGGACGATACTGGGATTGAACCAGTGACCTCTTCCGTGTCAGGGAAGCGCTCTCCCGCTGAGCTAATCGTCCGCGGGCTGTGACCCGTGAGTCACAGGCAGTGCGCGATACTGGGATTGAACCAGTGACCTCTTCCGTGTCAGGGAAGCGCTCTCCCGCTGAGCTAATCGCGCGGGCGGGATCTTCGAGAAGACCCAGGATCCGAAGATCCAGTGGACGATACTGGGATTGAACCAGTGACCTCTTCCGTGTCAGGGAAGCGCTCTCCCGCTGAGCTAATCGTCCTTGGAGGTGGAGACGGGATTTGAACCCGTGTAGACGGCTTTGCAGGCCGTTGCCTCGCCTCTCGGCCACTCCACCAGGAGTGTAAGGGGATCGGGACGACCCCTTCTCCTTCGAGCGGACGACGAGGCTCGAACTCGCGACCTCAACCTTGGCAAGGTTGCGCTCTACCAACTGAGCTACGTCCGCCTGTCGTTTCGGTCCGCTTCCGCGTCCCGGCGACGTGTTGAACTCTAGCGGATTCCCGGGCCAGCACAAAAACGCGTTTGCGCAGCGTGCTGCGGTGCACTCGACGGACCCCGTGGTCAGGGCCCCCTCCGGGACATCCCGGAGCCACCTGTCGGACACCCGCCCTAGACTCGACCACGTGCTCCACCACCCATCCGGACCCCCCTCGCTGGCCCGTTTCGGCGACCGCGTCGCCACCGGCCTCCTCGACGTCACCAGCGATCCGGCCGCCCTGGACTCCACCGGTTTCTGGGCCGTCTGCGCGGACTACGAGGGCCGCCTGACCTGCGCGCGCTTCGCGGAGGTACGCGAGGAGCCGGTGCCCGCGCCGGCGCCCGGCCGGTGGCGGGGCCCGCGGCCGGGGGACTGGACCTCCTCCCTGGACCGCGCCGCGTACACGGCGGCCGTCCGCCGCATCCGCGAGCACATCGCGGCCGGCGAGGTCTACCAGGCCAATCTCTGCCGCGTGCTCAGCGCGCCGGTCGACCCCGGCGCCGACGTGGACGCCCTGACCGCCCTGCTGGCCCGCGGCAACCCGGCGCCCTACGCGGGAACGATCCGGCTGCCGGAACACGGCGTGGAGATCGCCACCGCCTCGCCCGAGCTGTTCCTGCGCCGGGACGGCCGCACCGTCGAGTCGGGACCGATCAAGGGCACCGGGCGCACCGAGGCGGACCTCCTGGAGAAGGACTACGCCGAGAACGTGATGATCGTGGACCTGGTCCGCAACGACATCGGCCGCGTCTGCGCGACCGGCAGCGTGAGCGTCCCCGACCTGTGCGCCGTCGAGAAGCACCCGGGGCTCGTCCACCTCGTCTCGACCGTCCGCGGCGAGCTGCGGGCGGACGCCGGCTGGCCGGAGCTGCTGGCCGCGGCCTTCCCGCCGGGCTCGGTCACCGGCGCCCCCAAGCCGAGCGCCCTGACGATCATCGAGGCGCTGGAGACGGCGCCGCGCGGCCCGTACTGCGGCGGCATCGGCTGGGTGGACGCCGACCGGGGCACCGCCGAGCTGGCCGTGGGCATCCGCACCTTCTGGATCGACCGGGCCGAGGGCGCCCTGCGCTTCGGCACCGGGGCCGGCATCACCTGGGGATCCGACCCGGAGGGGGAGTGGCGCGAGACCGAGCTGAAGGCGTCCCGGCTGCTCGCGGTAGCGTCGGGTGTGTACGACGAGACCGAGGGGGCGCTCCTATGAGGATCTGGCTGGACGGCGAGCTGCGGGACCTGGAATCCGCCAGGATCTCCGTCCTCGACCACGGGCTGACCGTCGGCGACGGCGTCTTCGAGACCGTCAAGGCGGTCCACGGCACGCCCTTCGCGCTCACCCGGCACCTGGACCGGCTGACCCGCTCGGCCCGCGGCCTCGGCCTGCCCGACCCCGACCACGACGAGGTGCGCCGCGCCTGTGCGGCCGTCCTGGAGGCCGACCCGGTGCCGCTGGGCCGGCTGCGGATCACCTACACCGGAGGCCACGGCCCGCTCGGCTCCGACCGCGGCGACCAGGGCCCGACGCTGGTGGTCGCCCTCGGCGAGACCAGCCGCCGCCCCGACTCCACGGCGGCGATCACCGTGCCGTGGACCCGCAACGAACGCGGTGCCCTCGCCGGCGTGAAGAGCACCTCGTACGCGGAGAACGTCGTCGCCCTGGCCCGCGCCCACCAACACGGCGCGTCCGAGGCACTGTTCGGCAACACGGTCGGACAGCTCTGCGAGGGCACGGGGTCCAACGTGTTCGTCGTCCTGGACGGCGAGATCCACACCCCGCCGGTCACCTCGGGCTGTCTGCCCGGCATCACCCGGGCCCTGGTCGTCGAGTGGGTCGGCGCCAAGGAGACCGACCTGCCGCTGGACGTCCTCCGGCGCGCCGACGAGGTCTTCCTGACCTCCACCCTGCGGGACGTACAGGCCCTGCACCAGATCGACGACCGCCAACTGCCCGGCACGCAGGGCCCGGTGACCGCCGAGGCCATGCGGATCTTCGACGACCGGGCCGGGCGGGACCTGGATCCCTGAGCCGGGAAACGGGCTGACGTGGGGCGGTCGGCGTGGGTAGAACACCTGTGATGACCACGACCCTGCGGCCGGCCGAGCCGCTCCAGCAGCACCCCGACGGATCACGTTCCCGCCGCTACGCGGTGTGCGTGAACAGCCGCCCCGTCGGCGAGATCCACCTCGGCACCTCGCCGTCCCTCGGCCCCTCGGTGGCCCGCGTCATCGACCTGCGGATCGCCGAGCCCGACCGGCGGCGCGGCCGGGGCACCGTGGCCGCGCTCGCCGCGGAGGAGGTCGCCCGGGGCTGGGGCTGCGTACAGATGGAGGCGGTGGTGCCCGCCACGGCGGACGCCGCGCTGCGCCTGTTCGGTGCCCTCGGCTACACGGTGCGCAACCGCGGCATGGAGAAACGCCTCGGCGCCACCCCGCCCGCGCTGCCGCCGGGCAGCCGCGCGCGCCCTATCACCGAGGCCGAGTTCGCCGCCTGGCGGGAGGCGGAGAGCGAGCGGTACGCGCGCGAGTGGATCGAGCGGGGCGTCCCCGAGGCCGCGGCCCGCGCCAAGACCCGCGACGACCACGCGCGGCTGCTGCCGCACGGGCTCGCGACCGAGGGCGTGCTCTTCAGCGTGCTGGAGCACGAGGGCGCCCCGGTCGGCACCCTCTGGCTGGCCCTGGGGGACGCCGAGGCGTTCGTCTTCGACGTGGAGACCGGCGCCGCCCACCGCGGGCTGGGCCACGGCCGTACGCTCATGCTGCTGGCGGAACGCCAGGCGATCGAGGCCGGCCGGACGGTCCTCGGCCTCAACGTGTTCGCGGGCAACACCCCGGCCGAGCGGCTCTACGCGTCACTCGGCTACGAGACGGTGACCCATTCCCTGAGCAAGCCCCTGCTGTAGGACCGCGCGGGCCCGTGCCGCGTGCCGGGAAACGACGGCGCCCGCGCCGCCCCGGATCCTCGCCCCGCCCCCGGTCAGGCCTCCCGGTCGGCCAGCAGCCGGTCCGCGATCTCCTCGACGCGCTCGCGCAGGCCCTCCTGGCTCTTGCCGCCGTCGAGGCGCTCGCCGCCGATGACGTACGTCGGGGTACCCGTGACGCCGATCGCCTTGCCCTCGGCCTGGTCGGCGTCGACGACCAGGATGTGCCGGCCGTCGATCAACGCGGTGTCGAACTCCTCGGCGTCCAGGCCGAGTTCCCGCGCCACCTCGACCAGGAGGGGTTCTCCCTGACGGTCCAGCTCCGCCACCCGCTCCAGCACGGCCTCCACGTACGGCCAGCCCTTGCCCTGCTCCAGCGCCTCCTCGGCGGCCTGCGCCGCGGCGAAGGCGTGCTTGTGCTTCTCCAGCGGGAAGTGCCGCAGCCGCAGCTCCAGCCGGTCGCCGTAGCGGGCGCGCAGGGCGCGGACGTCGTCCAGGGCGGTGCGGCAGTCGGGGCACTGCAGCTCGCACCAGACGTCGAGGACGAGGGCTTCGGTGCGTGCGGGGGAGGAGTCGCTCATGCCCACCAGTCTTCCAGGCCGGGACCGGGCGACCCAATCGGGACCTGGGCCGGCCCGTGGGGGCGGGGACCGGCACCCCGGGCATCGGACCCGGACCGGCACTCCAGTAGGAGGCGACCCGGAGATGTCCCTGATGTCCGGCCGGGGCATGGCATCGCGGGGACCGGGCGGTGCACGATGGAAGCGACGAACGAGCCCGCCAGGAGGACGGATGATTGCCGAGACAGTCTGCTCCGCCGTGTCGGCGGCGGGCCTGGGTATCGCGGTGGTCACCGCCTACCGCAAGCGTTTCCTGGCGGCGGCCCGCCTCGCGGCCTACTCGCTGGTGCCGGTCGGCCTGGTCATGACCGGGGTCGTCGGCTGGCTCTCCGACACCGCCCTGAGCCCCACCGCCTGGGCGGGCTTCGGAGTGCTGGGCGCGGCCTGGCTGCTGTTCGCCGGCACGCGCGCCGTGGAGCGACGGCGCGGAGGTGCCGGGCGCAAGGCGACCGGACGGGCCGAGCGGGACGCGGTGGCGCCCGCGGCCTCGGCGCCGTCCCTGGGCGAGGCGCCCCGGTCCTCCGCGCGCCCCGCGGCCGGACCGAGAGCCGACGCCCCCCGGGCCACCGGCTCGGCCGAGGACTTCAGCGACATCGAGGCCATCTTGAAGAAGCACGGCATATGACAGTCACATGACTCGCTGAAACGACACAGTAGGTCCCTGGACGTCCCGAATCGTTCATGAGCCGAACGAGACCTCGCGTATTCGGCGAAGTCCCGCAAGATCCGCGAGCGTTGATCGCGGACGGCCCCTCGGGTGCGCCATCATCGGCCGCGAGATGCTGGACACGCAACAGAGCGAGGCCGCGCCGCCGAAGGACGAGCCGCGCGGATGCCTCTTCGCCCTTTCCCAGCCACCGCTGATGATCTTCCTTGCGGTGATCGGGTGTCTGCTGCTCATGGCTGCGCTGCACGACCTGCTGCTGCTGTGAGCCGTACACGTCCGTCCCGGCGCCACCCGCCGGGACCGACGTCGCACCGGGGCGGGCGGAAGACTCCTCGGCCCGTCGCCCTCTCGGTCCGTCGCCTTCTCAGCCCGCCGCCTCCTTGCGCCGGGCCCGGTAGGCGGCGACGTGCAGCCGGTTGCCGCAGGTGCGGCTGTCGCAGTAGCGGCGCGAGCGGTTGCGGGACAGATCCACGAAGGCGCGCCGGCAGTCCGGCGCCTCGCAGCGCCGCAGCCGTTCCTGCTCGCCGGCCACCACGAAGAAGGCGAGTGCCATGCCGCAGTCCGCGGCGAGATGGTCGGTCACGGAGGCACCCGGTGCGAAGTAGTGCACATGCCAGTCGTAGCCGTCATGGTCGGTCAGCTGGGGCGTGGTGCCCGCCGCGGCGACCAGTTCGTTGATCATCATGGCGGCGGACCGGGCGTCCGGGGCCGCGAAGATCGCCGCGAACCGCGCCCGGACCCTGCGCACCGCGGAGAGGTCGAACTCCGAGAGCACACCGACATCGCTCATCTTGTGGTTTCGTACGAAATCCGCGAGAGCCGGGACATCGGGCAGTCCGTCCGCCGCCGCGTCGTCCTCCGGCGCGGTGTTCACCAGATCCACCACGGTGTCGAGGGCGCACCGGGTGTCGTGGGTGATCAGCACGTTTCGCTCCCTGGCCTGGGGGGTCGGGCGGACGCCCGCCGATGCTGGCCGATGGTAGCGACAACCGCGCCCCCCGCACCCGTGTGTTCCCGACCTCCCGCGTGCCGACAGGGCGCCGCCGATCCCCCGGGGGTTCCCGGGCCGGGCCGCCGGGACGCAGCGCGGCCGGACGCACACGGAGCGCAGTCGGCCGCGCACAGGCCGACGCCGCCTCCGTGACGCTCACGGTGACGGCGTCGGCCTGTGCCGTATGCGGTTGTCTTGGCCCGAGCCGTCTCCCCGAGTGGACGGCGCCGGGCTGCTCGGAAGGGCCGCGGCCTAGCTCTCCGCCAGGATGTGCGAGAGCTCCTGATCCAGGTCGAAGTGCCGGTGTTCCGTGCCGGGCGGCACGGCGGCGTCGGTTCGCTTCAGGAAGGACTCCAGGGCCCGCGCCGGGGCCTCAAGCAGCGCCTCCCCCTCCGGGGAGCTGAGGGCGATGCACACGACGCCCTGACCATGGCTGCGGGATGGCCAGACGCGGACGTCGCCGGTGCCGGTGGGCCGGTGAAGCCCCTCGGCGAGGAGGTCGCGGGCGAACACCCACTCGACGGTCTCCTCGGCTCCGGTGTGGAAGGTGGCGTGCACGGCGTAGGGGTCGGCCGTGTCGTACCGCAGGCCTGCGGGGACAGGCAGGGAGGACTCGCTCGACACAACGAGGCGCAGGTGCAGCTCGCAGCTGACCGTGGTGTTCATAAGCGCCAGGGCCTTTCGCTCAGTGTGCGCTCGGGGATTCGCACGTCGGCGAAATCGACATGCCACCTACGGTGCCGTTGTAAACCCCTCTGAGGGTTTTGCGTGTGTTTACGTAACTCTTCCGGCCGAGAACTCGTACCAGACCTACGACCATTCCGGTGACCGGATTCACTCCGGTAGGGTTTGTCTGTATGAATACGGGGAGTGACGAGCCGGGCGAGGTCGCCGTGGCAGCGGACAAGGCGAGGACGGACCGTCCCGAGGCCGGGCAGGGGACCGGGCACGAGGCCGAGCGCGGTCTCGGCTCGCGGGCGCCGGAATTCGTCAAGGCCCGCCGGCTCCTGCACCTCAGCTGGCAGGTCGGGGTCTTCGTGGTCGGCCTCGCGGTGGTCGGCGCGGGGATCGTCATGCTCCCGCTGCCCGGACCCGGCTGGGTGGTGATCTTCGGGGGCATGGCCATCTGGGCCACCGAGTTCGTCTGGGCCCAGCTCGTGCTCCGCTGGACCAAGCGCAAGGTCACCGAGGCGGCCCACCGGGCCCTCGACCCCAGGGTGCGCCGCCGCAACATCACACTGACCGTGATCGGGCTGGTGATCATCGGCGTGCTCGCCGGGATCTACCTGTGGAAATTCGGCCTCGTCATGCCGTGGAAGATCAAGGACCAGTGAAGCGGCTCCGACGGCGGACGGCCCCCGCCCCCCGGCCCCGGTCGGAAGCACCCCCTGACATGGGGTAATGTTCTTCCTGCGCCCGGGCGATTAGCTCAGTGGGAGAGCGCTTCGTTCACACCGAAGAGGTCACTGGTTCGAACCCAGTATCGCCCACCCGGACCGACGGCCCATCTGCGACCAGCAGATGGGCCGTCGGCGTACGCGCCTGCTGTCGGCGGCTGGTGCGGGGCGGACGGGCCCGGGACTCCGCCACCCGCGCGTCTCGTGGCCGCCGGGCCAATCACCGGACCATCGTGAGGCGGGCCCCGGCCGGCAGTCAGGCGTCGGCCGTCGGACACCGGCCCGCCCGCGCACGCCGTCACGGCCGGCGGTCCGCACACCGGGGACGAGGTCGCCCGTCACCGACGCCGACGCCGATGTCCGGCCGGCTCCGTCACCGACCGTGCGTCCCGACCGAAGCCGCCCGGCGGAAATCCCCCGGACGTATTCCAAAACACCGTCACATTCTCCGGGAAGTACGACAAGCGAGGAATTCACCTCGATCTGAAGTCACAGGTACAGGCCGGAAATCTGAGCCTGGATCACTTCCGGGCGGGCGTCACGAAGGTCGGCGAGGCCGGCCTGACGGAGTGGTGGACCGACGGCTGCAACCGGGTCAAGGCCGGCCACGTCACCGACCCGAAGGTCGTCTCCCAGGAGCTGTGCGCCGAGCCGATCCACCTCGTGGAGATGCCGGGGTTCAAGTGCCTGGGCCACGTTGCCTCGCCGCCATCGAGGACCTGGCCCTGCTCGGCGACGAGATGCCGGCCTGACCGGGACCGGGGGAGCGCCGTCGCACGGGCGGCGGCGCTCGCGCCCCCAGTCTGAAGCCGGCCACGGCCCGGCGCATGAGTACCCGTACTCATATGCCCGCACGTCTTCGCGCACACTCGACCCATGGACTGGAACCACTACCGCTTCCGCAGCGTGTGGCCCCTGCCCGCCCCGCCGGCCACCGTGTACGCGGCACTGGAGCGGGCCGAGGACTATCCCCGCTGGTGGCCACAGGTGCGCACGGTGACCCGGCTGGACGACGGCTCCGGTGTGATCACCATCCGGTCCGCGCTGCCGTACGGCCTCACGTCCACCGTGCGGGCGACCCGCCGGGACCGGGCCGCCGGCGTCCTGGAGGTCACTCTGTCCGGCGACATCGACGGCTGGGCCCGCTGGACGGTCACCCCCGCCGGCCCCGGCACCCTCGCCCGGTACGACCAGGAGGTCCGCGTCCGCAAGCCCCTGCTCAGGCGGCTCGCCGTACCGGGACGGCCGCTCTTCCGCCTCAACCACCGGCTGATGATGCGGGCCGGGCGGCGCGGACTGCTGCGCCACCTGGAAGCGGTTTGAAGGAACGCCGCCGGGACCTGTATTGTTCAGTGCGTTCCCGGGCGATTAGCTCAGTGGGAGAGCGCTTCGTTCACACCGAAGAGGTCACTGGTTCGAACCCAGTATCGCCCACCGGGAAAGGCCGGTCCGCCGTCGCGGACCGGCCTTCTTCATGCCGCCGGGCCCGTCACGCCGCCGCCGGCAGCTCGGGCCGCAGCGGCCACTCCGTGCTGACGACCTCCTCCGAGCCGCTGCGCGCGAACCACGCCTGCAACCCCCGTGCCTGCGCCGCGTGCCAGTTCGCCTGCAAGGTGTGCAGGTCGGCGGGGGACAGCCGCTCCAGCCGGGCCGCGAACCGGCGGCCCAGCGCCCGTACGACATCCATCGCGGCCAGCGCGTCCGCCGCCGCGTCATGCGCGTCCTGGAGGGTCACCCCGTAGTGCGCGCACAGGTCCGTCAGCGTGCGCCGGCCCTTGCGGTACCGGTCCAAGTGCTTGTCCAGCACCCGCGGGTCCAGCACCCTGAGCGGCACCGACTCCAGCCAGCGGTCCAGCGACGACGCCCGGTGCCGGCGCAACTCCCGGTCCAGCAGCGTCAGATCGAACGGCGCGTTCATCACCACCAGCGGCCGGCCCAGCGCCGCGTGCTCGGCGAGCTGCTCGGCTATCTCGTACATCACCGGGGCCGGCCAGCGCCCGTTGCGCTGCACGTGCTCCTCCGTCAGCCCGTGCACCGCCGTCGCCGCCTCCGGCACCGGCACACCCGGGTTCACCAGCCACCGGGTGATCCGGGGCCGGGTCCCCGGCGCGTCCTGGACGACGACGGCGGCCGACACGATCCGGTCGGTCTCCACGTCCACGCCCGTCGTCTCCGTGTCGAAGGCGGCCAGCGGCCCCTCGTACCAGGTCGTCATCGCAACCCAACTCCTCGTCCACCCATGGCAGGTGACGTTCCGTCTTCCGCCCGTTTGGTGATACCCGGGCCGTTTGCGCCGTACGCCGGGAGGAGACAACAGGAGTACGGGTCTTTGCAGTTCAGCGGCCCACAGCTGGGAAACCCCTGCCATGGAAGGCTGTTGGTCATGGCCATAGCCCAGCCCGAGCGGGGCGGGCTGCTGCCCGAACGTCCGGGTCACCTTCGCGGCTCGCTCGCCACCACCGCCTGCATGGAGACATTGCAGGTCGGCTATCTGCACGCGGTCGCCGCCGCGGCCGGCTGCTCGCTGTCCCAGCCCTTCCCGGACAACGGCATCGACTGGCACGTCAGCCACAGCGCGCCCGGACACACCGTCGACGACGAGGTCACGATCAAGGTGCAGCTGAAGGCCACCTACCAGATCGCGCCGAACCCTCCGGGGCGCTCCTTCTCCTTCACCCTCGACAACGACCACCTGCGCAAGCTCGCCCGCACCCCCGTCTCGGTGCACAAGATCCTGGTCGTCATGCTCGTGCCGCGCTCCCAGGGCGACTGGCTGCGCGCCAGCCACGACCGCCTCGACCTGAGGCACTGCTGCTACTGGACCAACCTCGCCGGCCACCCCATCACCGGCCGGAACCGGACCACCGTGCGGATACCGACCTCGCGCATCTTCGACGACCGGGCGCTCTGCGAGATCATGACGCGGGTCGGGACGGGAGGCAGACCATGAGGAACCGTCCCTGCGACGAGCCGGTACGGCAGGTCCGGCCGCACCCCGACGACCTCCCCTGGGACCGGCCGCCCGAGCCCGCCGACATCGACCCCGCCGCGCTCGGCGCCCTGCTGCGCCGGCACGGCTGGCAGCGGCGCGGCGGAGCACCCGGCCGGTACGGCCGCTGGACCCCGCCCGGCCCGGGCGGCGGGACCAGCCTGCTCGTCCCCGAGAGCCGCGCCTTCCCCGACAGCGACGACCTGCTCGGCGAGGCCCTCGACGCCCTCGTCCGCAGCCACACCCCCTCCGCGCGCGAGATCCTGATCTCCCTCGCCGTACCCAGCGACGAGGTCCGCTGGTGGCGCGACACCCCGGGCGGGCCCGCCGGCGCCGCCCCCTGGACCGCCGACGACCACCTGCGCGGCGCCGCCCGGCGCATGCTGCTCGCCGCCGCGCTCGCCACCCGCGCGCGTGCCGGCTACTACGGCGCCCGCCACCGCCGCTCCGCCGCCGCCCTCCTGGACGACGTCCTCGTCGGCCCCGCCGCCGAGGGCCGCACCCTCACCGCCTTCGTCCCCGTGACCGCCGGCCGCCCCCTCGCCGTCCGCCTCCACCAGGCCCTGCACGCCGCCCGCGAGGCCATCGACTACCGGCGGGCCACCGGCGGCATGGACGCCTTCGACGGCGCCGTCGAGGCCGGCGTCAGCCGGGAACTCACCGAGGCGCTCGCCGCCCTCGTCCGCGGCACCGAGGGCGCCCGCGTCGCCGTCGCCTGGGCACCCGGCACCGGCGCCCCCGAAGGCCGCGCGCCCTGCGCCGAACCCGTCGAGTTCTCACCCGGCGACCTGCCCGCGCTCCGCGAGGCCGCCGCCCGCTACCTCCGCGCCGAACCCTCCGTCCCGGTCAGCGTCACCGGCGCCGTCGTCCGCATGCGCCGCTCCGGGCCCGGCGGCGAGGGCACCGTACGCCTGCGGGTCCTCGCCGGCGCCGACGTCCCGCACGTCCGCGTCACCCTCGACGAGGAGGACTACCGCATCGCCGGCCACGCCCACCTCGTCGGCCTCCCCGTCCGCGTGCACGGCCGGCTGGAGCGGCGGGGCGGCTTCCGCAGGCTCACCGGCGCCGGTGGCGTCGTACCCGTGCAGGTGGACGAGGCCGAGCGGGACCGGCTGCTGAAGTCCCTCCAGGAGAACCTCGACTTCTTCGAGGAGGCGTGCGGGGAAGCGTGAGGGAAGGGCGACCGAGGGTGACCGTTTCGCGGTCGGTGCCGTCGGGTCGGTACGATCGCCTGTGCGCGCGCTCCTGGTATGGCGCCGCACCCCACCTTCAGTCAGGAGAGACCGGTGTCAGACGTCCGTGTGATCATCCAACGCGATTCCGAGCGGGAAGAACGCGTGGTGACGACGGGCACTACGGCCGCCGACCTCTTCGCGGGCGAGCGCTCGATCATCGCCGCGCGCGTGGGCGGCGAGCTGAAGGACCTCGCCCACACCCTGTCCGACGGTGACGAGGTCGAGGGCGTCGAGATCTCGTCCGAGGACGGCCTGAACATCCTGCGCCACTCCACCGCGCACGTCATGGCGCAGGCCGTGCAGGAACTCTTCCCCGAGGCCAAGCTGGGCATCGGCCCGCCCGTCAAGGACGGCTTCTACTACGACTTCGACGTCGAGAAGCCGTTCACGCCCGAGGATCTCAAGGCCATCGAGAAGAAGATGCAGGAGATCCAGAAGCGCGGGCAGAAGTTCGCCCGCCGTGTCGTCACCGACGAGGCGGCGCGCGAGGAGCTGGCGGACGAGCCGTACAAGCTGGAGCTGATCGGCCTCAAGGGCTCGGCCTCGCACGACGACGGCGCGGACGTCGAGGTCGGCGCCGGCGAGCTGACGATCTACGACAACCTGGACGCCAAGACCGGCGAGCTGTGCTGGAAGGACCTGTGCCGCGGTCCGCACCTGCCCTCCACCCGGCTGATCCCGGCGTTCAAGCTGATGCGCAACGCGGCCGCCTACTGGCGCGGCAGCGAGAAGAACCCGATGCTCCAGCGCATCTACGGCACCGCCTGGCCGTCCAAGGACGAGCTGAAGGCGTACCTGGACTTCCTGGCCGAGGCCGAGAAGCGCGACCACCGCAAGCTGGGCTCCGAGCTGGACCTGTTCTCCATCCCCGAGCAGATCGGCTCCGGCCTCGCCGTCTTCCACCCCAAGGGCGGCATCGTCCGCCGGGTCATGGAGGACTACTCGCGGCGCCGTCACGAGGAAGAGGGCTACGAGTTCGTCTACACCCCGCACGCGACGAAGGGGAAGCTCTTCGAGACGTCCGGGCACCTGGACTGGTACGCCGAGGGCATGTACCCGCCCATGCAGCTCGACGAGGGCGTGGACTACTACCTCAAGCCCATGAACTGCCCGATGCACAACCTGATCTTCGACGCGCGCGGCCGGTCGTACCGCGAACTGCCGCTGCGCCTCTTCGAGTTCGGGACCGTGTACCGGTACGAGAAGTCGGGCGTCGTGCACGGCCTGACCCGGGCGCGGGGCTTCACGCAGGACGACGCGCACATCTACTGCACCCGTGAGCAGATGTCCGACGAGCTGGACAAGACGCTCACCTTCGTCCTCGGCCTGCTGCGCGACTACGGCCTGACCGACTTCTACCTGGAGCTGTCCACCAAGGACCCGGAGAAGTTCGTCGGCTCCGACGAGGTCTGGGAGGAGGCGACCGAGACCCTGCGCCAGGTCGCCGAGAAGCAGGGCCTGCCCCTCGTCCCCGACCCGGGCGGTGCCGCCTTCTACGGCCCGAAGATCTCCGTCCAGGCCAAGGACGCCATCGGCCGGACCTGGCAGATGTCGACCATCCAGCTCGACTTCAACCTGCCCGAGCGGTTCAACCTGGAGTACACGGGCCCGGACGGCTCCAAGCAGCGCCCGGTCATGATCCACCGCGCGCTGTTCGGCTCCATCGAGCGCTTCTTCGCCGTCCTGCTGGAGCACTACGCGGGCGCCTTCCCGGCGTGGCTGGCGCCGGTCCAGGCGATCGGCATCCCGATCGGCGACGCGCACGTGGAGTACCTGGAGAAGTTCGCGACCGCGGCCAGGAAGCGGGGGCTGCGCGTCGAGGTGGACTCCTCCTCGGACCGCATGCAGAAGAAGATCCGCAACGCCCAGAAGCAGAAGGTCCCCTTCATGGTCATCGCGGGCGACGAGGACATGTCGAACGGCTCGGTGTCCTTCCGCTACCGCGACGGCTCGCAGGAGAACGGCATCCCGTTCGACGAGGCCCTCGCGAAGATCGCCAAGGTGGTCGAGGAGCGGACCCAGGTCTGAACCGCCTGAGCGCCCAGGCCCCCGGGACCACGGTCCCGGGGGCTTTCCCGTCCTCCCCGCGCCGCGTACGGCGGTCGTCGTCCACCGGCCGGGCTTGGCCGGGAGATGTCGGCCGGCCGCCCCGGCGACACGTCGGGAAGGGGTGAAGCCATATGCTGCCTAGCATGACGAGTGAGCCGGAGCAGCAGATCGGAGTGGGGACGCAGGACGCGTTCCAGCGCCTGTGGACGCCCCACCGGATGGCCTACATCCAGGGCGAGAACAAGCCGACCGGCCCCGGGGCCGGCGACGGCTGCCCCTTCTGCTCGATTCCGGCCAAGTCGGACGAGGATGGGCTGATCGTCCGGCGCGGTGAGCACGTGTACGCGGTGCTCAACCTGTACCCGTACAACGGCGGCCACCTGATGACCGTGCCCTACCGCCACGTGGCCGACTACACGGATCTGACCGGGCCGGAGACCGCCGAGCTGGCGGAGCTGACCAAGCAGGCGATGACCGCCCTGCGGACCGCGTCCGGCGCGCAGGGGTTCAACATCGGTATGAACCAGGGCGGGGTCGCGGGCGCCGGCATCGCCGCGCATCTGCACCAGCACATCGTCCCGCGCTGGGGCGGCGACACGAACTTCATGCCGGTCGTGGGCCACACGCGCGTGCTGCCGCAGCTCCTGGCGGACACCCGGAAGATGCTGGCGGAGGCGTGGCCGACGGCGGCGTGAGCCCGTCCGGCACCTGAGGACGAGGCCGTCCACGGCCGGTGCGCGAGTCCGGGGACGGCACCGGCCGAACCGCCGGAGGCCTATGCGTCGTAGACGTCGGCCTTCTTCGGCATCGGGTCCTGGACGTTGCCGCTGAGGAAGGCGGAGCGGGCACCGAACTTCTCCGTGTTCACGCCGTTCTCCTCCAGGAGCTTGATCGCGGCGGAGTGGACCACGCGCAGCACCGGTGTGGCCGCGCGCAGCGCGTCGTCGGCCATGAAGCGGTGGCGCCACGGCTGGTCGGCCCAGGCGTGCCGCAGACCGAACGGCTCGGGCAGGCCGAGGGAGCCGCCGAGCCAGTTCAGCAGCGGCGGGTACCAGGTCAGCGGGGCGCGCACGGCGAGCCGTACCACCTCGTCGGTGGTGACCAGCGGCAGCTTGATCGTGCGGTTCTCCCAGGGCTTGAAGGACTTGGCGACCTCCTTGGTCGGCGCCTCCGGCTTGCTGGTGAACAGCGGGTTCACCGGCCCCAGGGCGTGCCCGGTGACCTCGATGCGCAGCGTCTCGTGCAGCACGGTGACGGTGATCAGCATGGTGATGACCAGCTGCCCGTCCCAGAGGGTCCACTGCACGCCCAGGTAGTGCCGGTCGCCGCTGCCGAACTGCTGCTTGTTGCAGATGTCCTGTATGGCGTGCGGCTTGACCTGGAAGGCCTCGACGTCGGTGCCCTCGGGCCGGGACACCGCCGTGGCCTTCTCGCCGATCGGGGTGACGATCCAGTGCCGTATCGACGGCTTGGGGAAGCCGCCGGTGTTCAGCGGGCCGCGCTCCAGCAGGGACAGTTGGTCGTGGATCGCGCGTACCACGTCCCAGCTGCGGAAGGGGTGGATCTCCCGGCTGGGGTCGGCGGGCACGAGGTCCTCGGCGAGCTGCCAGGCCCCCCAGCGGGTGCCCATGCCGAGTATGCCCTTGGGGCCGGCGTAGAAGACCGAGTTCGACTGCTGCTCGGCGCTCAGCCGGGCCAGCGACTGGCGCAGCGCCTCCGCGGCGGTCTGGCCGGGCCCGCGCGGCACGGCCTCCGGGACCTTGGCGCCGACGCTGGTGCCGGAGAGCAGGCCGTCCCAGCGGGCCCGCAGGTCCTTGGCGGTGCGCTCGCAGATCTGCTTGGCCCAGAACCAGCCGAGCACGGGGACGATCACGGCCGCGCGGGCGTACCACGCCCAGAAGCCGGAGAACGGCATCTTGATCAGGAACAGCGCGGCGAGCAAGCCGACGCCCAGCAGGAGCGCGGTGGCCAGGGTCCCGGCCCGCTTGTCGTCGCGCCTCGCGACGAGGGAGCGCAGCTGGAAGACGAGCAGCCAGCCGATCATCCCGGGCAGGAAGAGCAGACCGCAGACGACGGTGATGGTGGTCAGGCGGTTGTCGCGCTCCCGGCGGATGTTGTTGGCGGCCAGGGCGTGTTCCACGACGAACTGCGGTTCGGAGCCGAAGGACTGGATGAGCGGCTTGCGGCCGGGGGCGAGCATCCGGTCGACGAGGGCCCGGGAGAACGCCTCGCCGAGATTGGGCCGGAACATCTTCATCCGGCCGGGCTTCACGGTCGACTGGTGCCACTCGTTGTCGGCCTTCTTGATCTCCTCGATCGGGCTGTCCCGGTACGCCGCGGAGGCCAGCGCAGAGGTCGCCGCCTGTCCCTCGTCGCCCGAGACGGGTACCTGGGGCCCGTCCCACTCCGTTCCAAACGACATTCCCGCCCCCATCGCCGCCGGTGCCGTTCCTGCGGCCTTCCCGACTTCCCTGCTCCGCACACCTGTTGGACCAGCCGTCGTGCCGACACCGGTCGGCTGCCGGTCGGTTGCCGCACGACGACGTCAGGTGATCAGCGTATCCGCCCGCACCGACAGCGTGGGGGCGGACGGCCGAAGCCGCCCGCCCGTGCGCCGGTCGTGCGCCGGTGTACTACGCCTCGTCCCCGGCCTGTTCGCGGATGCGTTCGGCGATCTGCGGCGGCATCGGCTCGTGCCGGGCGTAACTCCGGTCGAAGCGGGCCGTGCCGTGTGAGAGCGAGCGCAGGTCGACGGCGTACCGCCCGATCTCGAACTCGGGCACCTCGGCGCGGATCAACGTCCGTCCCGTGCCCACCTGTTCGGTGCCGAGCAGCCGGCCGCGACGGCTGGAGAGGTCGCTCATCACGGCGCCCACGTAGTCGTCGCCGACCAGGACGGTCACCTCGGCGACCGGCTCCAGCAGATGGATCTTCGCGTCCGCCGCGGCCTCGCGCAGCGCGAGCGCGCCCGCCGTCTGGAAGGCGGCGTCGGAGGAGTCCACCGAGTGGGCCTTGCCGTCCACCAGCGTGACCCGCACGTCGACCAGGGGGTAGCCGGCGGCGACGCCCTTGGCGGCCTGGGCGCGCACGCCCTTCTCGACGGAGGGGATGAACTGGCGCGGCACCGCGCCGCCGACCACCTTGTCCACGAACTCGATGCCCGAGCCGCCCGGCAGCGGTTCGACCTCGATCTCGCAGATGGCGTACTGGCCGTGGCCGCCGGACTGCTTGACGTGCCGGCCGCGCCCGGCGGCCCGGGTCGCGAACGTCTCCCGGAGGGAGACCCGGTGCGCGACGACGTCGACCTGGACGCCGTAGCGGCTGCGCAGCCGCTCCAGGGCGACGTCGGCGTGGGCCTCGCCCAGACACCACAGCACGACCTGGTGGGTGTCCTGGTTCTGTTCCAGGCGCATGGTCGGGTCCTCGGCGACCAGCCGGGACAACCCCTGGGAGAGCTTGTCCTCGTCGGCCTTGCTGTGCGCGTGGATGGCGAGCGGCAGCAGCGGGTCGGGCATCTGCCAGGGCTCCATCAGGAGCGGGTCGTCCTTGGCGGAGAGGGTGTCGCCGGTCTCGGCGCGGCTGAGCTTGGCCACGCAGACCAGGTCGCCGGCGACGGCGTGGGTGACCGGGCGCTGCTGTTTGCCGAACGGCATGGACAGGGCGCCGACCTTCTCGTCCACGTCGTGGTCCTCGTGCCCGCGGTCGGCGAGGCCGTGCCCGGAGACGTGCACGGTCTGGTCCGGGCGCAGGGTGCCGGAGAAGACGCGGACCAGCGAGATCCGGCCGACGTACGGGTCGGAGGAGGTCTTGACGACCTCGGCGACCAGCGGGCCGTCCGTGTCGCACGGCTTCAGCTCGCGCGGCTCGCCGTCGATGGTGGTCACCCCGGGCAGCGGGTGCTCGAACGGGGTCGGGAAGCCGCGCGTGACCAGCTCCAGCAGCTCGACCGTGCCGAGGCCCTGCCTGGCGCCCTCGGCGGCGGGGGCGGCGGCCAGCACGGGGAAGAACGCACCGCGTGCCACGGCCCGCTCCAGGTCCTCGATCAGCGTCTTGACCTCGACCTGCTCGCCGCCCAGATAGCGGTCCATGAGGGTCTCGTCCTCGCTCTCCGCGATGATCCCCTCGATGAGCCGGTTGCGGGCCTCCTCGATGCCCGGAAGCTGGTCCTCGCCGGGCTCGGACTCCTTGCGCTCCCCGGTCGAGTAGTCGAACAGCTTCTGCGACAGCAGTCCGACGAGCCCGGTCACGGGTGCGTGCCCGTCGGGGCCCTCGGGGCCGCGCAGCGGCAGGTACAGGGGCAGGACGGCGTCGGGGTCGTCACCGCCGAAGGCCTCCGCGCAGGTGCGCGTCATCTCCTCGAAGTCCGCGCGCGCGGCCTCCAGGTGCGTGATCACGATCGCGCGGGGCATGCCGACCGCCGCGCACTCCTCCCACACCATCCTGGTCGAGCCGTCCACGCCGTCGGAGGCCGAGACGACGAACAGGGCCGCGTCCGCCGCCCGCAGACCGGCCCTCAGTTCACCGACGAAGTCGGCGTAGCCCGGGGTGTCCAGCAGATTGACCTTGATGCCGTCCCATTCGACGGGCACCAGGGAGAGCTGTACCGAGCGCTGCTGCCGGTGCTCGATGTCGTCGTGGTCGGAGACGGTGCCGCCGTCCTCGACGCGCCCCGCCCGGTTCACCGCCCCCGCGGTGAGCGCGAGGGCCTCCACGAGGGTCGTCTTTCCCGAGCCGGAGTGGCCGACCAGCACCACGTTCCGTACGGACGCGGGTCGGTCGGCCGCCAGAGCCCTGCCGGCGGCCCCGGAGTGGTGTGTCTGTGCCTTGTCGCCCATGATCCTGCCTCCCGTGCACGGTGAGGGTGGGCGCGGACACGCGGGATCCGCGTGTGCGGCGGCTCCGGCGACGCCCGCGGTTATTCGAGCTTTCCACTCCCGTCACGCCGCGTCCATACGAAGGACCGCGACGGATGCGCAGGGTGCGCACGCGGCACCGGTCGCGTCACGCGCGCCCCGCGCGCGAGGGCACGCGCCGGTTCCCGGCGCGGCTGTGGGTGCCCGCCCGTCACGCACACGCGCGCGTGGCTACGATGGGCCAGCCGGCGGCCACCACGGGCCGCGGCGACACCGACCGTCGGGAAGGCCATGCTGAACAAGTACGCGCGTGCATTTTTCACGCGTGTCCTCACACCGTTCGCCGCGTTTCTCATCCGACGGGGCGTGAGCCCCGACACGGTCACGCTCCTCGGCACGGCCGGGGTGGTCGCGGGGGCGCTGGTCTTCTACCCCAGGGGCGAGTTCTTCTGGGGCACGGTCGTGATCACTCTCTTCGTCTTCTCCGACCTGGTCGACGGCAACATGGCCCGCCAGCTGGGCCGCTCCAGCCGCTGGGGCGCCTTCCTGGACTCCACCCTGGACCGGGTCGCCGACGGGGCGATCTTCGGCGGCTTCGCGCTCTGGTACGCGGGCAACGGGAACGACAACGTGCTGTGCGCCGTGTCGATCTTCTGCCTCGCGAGCGGCCAGGTGGTGTCGTACACCAAGGCGCGCGGCGAGTCGATCGGGCTGCCGGTCGCCGTCAACGGGCTCGTCGAGCGTGCCGAGCGGCTGGTGATCTCGCTGGTCGCGGCCGGTTTCGCGGGCCTGCACAAGTTCGGCGTGCCGGGCATCCAGTGGCTGCTGCCCATCGCCCTGTGGATCGTCGCCGTCGGCAGCCTGGTCACGCTGATCCAGCGGGTCGTCACCGTCCGCCGCGAGTCCGCCGAGGCGGAGGCGGCGGCCCGGCAGAACACCAGCGAGGCGACGCAGTGAGCGCCGCCGACCGGCTCACCGACACGCTCTACGGGCTCGGCTGGAGCACCGTCAAGAAGCTCCCGGAACCGGTCGCCGTGCGCCTCGGCCGGACCATCGCCGACCTCGCCTGGAAGCAGCGCGGCAAGGGCGTCCAGCGGCTGGAGGCCAACTACGCGCGCGTGGTGCCGGGCGCCACGGCGGAGCGGCTGGCCGAGCTGTCCCGCGCGGGCATGCGCTCCTACCTGCGCTACTGGATGGAGTCCTTCCGGCTGCCGGCCTGGAGCGCCGAGCGCGTGCGGACGGGCTTCGACCCCAAGGACGTGCACCACCTGACCGACGGCCTCGCCGCCGGCCGGGGCGTGATACTCGCCCTGCCCCACCTGGCCAACTGGGACCTGGCCGGCGCCTGGGTCACCACGGAGCTGAGGACGCCGTTCACGACGGTCGCCGAGCGGCTGAAGCCCGAGACGCTGTACGACCGGTTCGTCGCCTACCGCGAGGGCCTCGGCATGGAGGTCCTGCCGCACAGCGGCGGCTCCGCCTTCGGCACCCTGGCCCGCAGGCTGCGCGACGGCGGCCTGGTCTGCCTGGTGGCCGACCGCGACCTGTCCGCCTCCGGCGTCGAGGTCGACTTCTTCGGCGAGACGGCCCGGATGCCGGCCGGACCCGCCCTGCTGGCCCAGCACACCGGCGCGCTGCTGCTCCCCGTCACCCTCTGGTATGACGACTCGCCCGTCATGCGGGGCCGGGTGCATCCGGCGATCGAGGTCCCCGGGTCAGGCACCCGGGCCGAGAAGACGTCTGTCATGACACAGGCGCTGGCCGACGCCTTCGCCACCGGGATCGCCGACCACCCGGAGGACTGGCACATGCTCCAGCGGCTGTGGCTCGCCGACCTCGACCCCGCGAAGGGACCCGCGTGAGAATCGGGATCGTCTGCCCGTACTCCTGGGACGTGCCCGGTGGCGTCCAGTTCCACATCCGCGACCTCGCCGAGTACTTCCTCCGGCTCGGCCACGAGGTGTCCGTCCTCGCCCCGGCCGACGACGACACCCCGCTGCCGCCGTACGTCGTCTCGGCCGGCCGCGCGGTCCCGGTGCCGTACAACGGCTCGGTGGCCCGGCTGAACTTCGGCTTCCTGTCGGCCGCGCGGGTACGGCGCTGGCTGCACGAGGGCGCCTTCGACGTGGTGCACATCCACGAGCCGACCTCGCCCTCGCTCGGCCTGCTGACCTGCTGGGCGGCGTCCGGCCCGATCGTGGCCACCTTCCACACCTCCAACCCGCGCTCGCGCGCCATGATCGCCGCGTACGCGATCCTCCAGGCCGCGCTGGAGAAGATCAGCGCGCGGATCGCGGTCAGCGAGTACGCCCGCCGCACCCTGGTCGAGCACCTCGGCGGGGACGCGGTGGTCATCCCCAACGGCGTCGACGTGGACTTCTTCGCGCGGGCCGAGCCCAAGCCGGAGTGGCAGGGCGACACCATCGGCTTCATCGGCCGCATCGACGAACCCCGCAAGGGCCTGCCGGTCCTGATGCGGGCGCTCCCGCGCATCCTCGCCGCCCGCCCCGGCACCCGGCTGCTGGTCGCCGGCCGCGGCGACGAGGAAGCGGCCGTCGAGGACCTGCCGAAGGAACTGCGCTCCCGCGTCGAGTTCCTCGGCATGATCAGCGACGAGGACAAGGCGCGGCTGCTGCGCAGCGTCGACCTGTACGTCGCCCCCAACACCGGCGGCGAGAGCTTCGGCATCATCCTGGTCGAGGCGATGTCCGCGGGCGCCCCCGTGCTCGCCTCCGACCTGGACGCGTTCGTGCAGGTCCTCGACCAGGGCGAGGCCGGCGAGGTCTTCACCAACGAGGACGCCGACGCGCTGGCCGAGGCGGCCGTACGGCTGCTGGCGGACCCGGTCCGCCGGACCGAACTGCGCGAGCGCGGCAGCGCCCACGTACGGCGGTTCGACTGGTCCACGGTCGGCGCGGACATCCTGTCCGTCTACGAGACGGTGACGGCGGGTGCGGCGGCGGTGGCCGCGGACGAACGGACGACGGGCCTGAGGGCCCGCTTCGGGCTGGCGCGGGACTGAGCCGGGGGTCCCGCGGTTCCGGCCGGCCCAGGGCGGCAGCGGGGGCGCGGTTCGGGCCGGGCTCGGACTGACGTGGCGCGGGGCCGTACCGGCTTGCCCGGAGCCGTGCGCGGCCTGCCCGAGCCGGTGCGAGGCCGTGCCCGGTGGGGTGGTACTGGCTCTCAGGGGCGGTCCGCGCAGCCGATAGCCTTCCGGCGTGACCGCAACCCTCATCTGGATCCTCGTCGCGCTCCTCGCCGTCGGCGTGTACCTCAGCTGGACGGCCGGGCGGCTGGACCGGCTGCACGTGCGGATGGACGCCGCCCGGGCCGCGCTCGACGCCCAGTTGCTGCGGCGGGCCTCCGTGGCGCAGGAACTGGCGACCTCGGGCGTGCTGGACCCGGCCGCCTCCATCGTGCTCTACGAGGCCGCGCACGCCGCCCGGCAGGCGGAGGAGGAGCAGCGGGAGGTCGCCGAGAGCGAGCTGAGCCAGGCGCTGCGCGCGGTCTTCGAGGACCCGGCGCAGGTGGAGGCCGTACGGGAGGCCCCCGGCGGCGAGGAGGCGGCCCGTGAGCTGGCCGAGGCCGTCCGCAGGGTGCCCATGGCCCGCCGCTTCCACAACGACGCCGTGGGGGCCGCGCGCAGACTCCGTGAGCACCGCAAGGTCCGCTGGTTCCGGCTGGCCGGCCACGCCCCCTTCCCGCTGGCCTTCGAGATGGACGACGAGCCGCCCGCGGCCCTGGTCGAGAGGGCCGCCTGACCGACGGGCGGACCAAAAGGATCCACCGGCTTGTCATTGGCCCTTGCTGTGGCCTGGTCCACTCACGTTTCCTCGTCGGTGCAGAAAACCCTCTTCCCCTTCAGTGAGGTCACCCGTGTCCACCATCGAGAACCAGGCTCCCGAGACCGGCACCGCCCGCGTGAAGCGCGGCATGGCCGAGCAGCTCAAGGGCGGCGTGATCATGGACGTCGTCACGCCGGAGCAGGCGAAGATCGCCGAGGACGCGGGCGCCGTCGCCGTCATGGCCCTGGAGCGGGTCCCGGCCGACATCCGCAAGGACGGCGGAGTGGCCCGCATGTCCGACCCGGACATGATCGAGGGCATCATCGACGCCGTCTCGATCCCGGTCATGGCCAAGTCCCGCATCGGCCACTTCGTCGAGGCCCAGGTGCTCCAGTCCCTCGGCGTCGACTACATCGACGAGTCCGAGGTGCTCACCCCGGCCGACGAGGTCAACCACTCCGACAAGTGGGCCTTCACCACCCCCTTCGTCTGCGGCGCCACCAACCTGGGCGAGGCCCTGCGCCGCATCGCCGAGGGTGCCGCGATGATCCGCTCCAAGGGCGAGGCCGGCACCGGCAACGTCGTCGAGGCCGTCCGCCACCTGCGCCAGATCAAGAACGAGATCGCCCGCCTGCGCGGCTTCGACAACCACGAGCTGTACGCCGCCGCCAAGGAGCTGCGCGCCCCGTACGAGCTGGTCAAGGAGGTCGCCGAGCTGGGCAAGCTCCCGGTGGTGCTGTTCTCCGCCGGTGGCGTGGCCACCCCGGCCGACGCCGCCCTGATGCGTCAGCTCGGCGCCGAGGGCGTCTTCGTCGGCTCCGGCATCTTCAAGTCCGGCGACCCGGCCAAGCGCGCCGCGGCCATCGTCAAGGCCACCACCTTCTACGACGACCCGAAGATCATCGCGGACGCCTCCCGCAACCTCGGCGAGGCCATGGTCGGCATCAACTGCGACACCCTCCCCGAGACCGAGCGCTACGCGAACCGCGGCTGGTAAGGCACTGGAACCCATGAACACCCCCGTCATAGGCGTCCTGGCCCTCCAGGGCGACGTACGGGAGCACCTCATCGCCCTGGCCGCGGCGGACGCCGTGGCCAGGCCGGTGCGGCGCCCCGAGGAACTCGCCGAGGTCGACGGCCTCGTCCTGCCCGGCGGCGAGTCCACCACCATCTCCAAGCTGGCCGTCCTGTTCGGCGTGATGGAGCCCCTCCGCGCGCGCGTGCGCGCCGGCATGCCGGTCTACGGCACCTGCGCGGGCATGATCATGCTCGCCGACAAGATCCTCGACCCGCGCTCGGGCCAGGAGACCGTCGGCGGCATCGACATGATCGTGCGCCGCAACGCCTTCGGACGGCAGAACGAGTCGTTCGAGGCCGCGGTCGACGTCAAGGGCATCCCGGGCGATCCTGTGGAGGGCGTCTTCATCCGCGCCCCGTGGGTGGAGTCCGTGGGCGCCGGGGCCGAGGTGCTCGCCGAGCACGACGGCCACATCGTCGCCGTACGCCAGGGCAGCGCGCTCGCCACGTCGTTCCACCCGGAACTGACGGGCGACCACCGCGTGCACTCCCTGTTCGTCGACCTGGTGCGCGCGCACCGGACACCGGAGTAGGACGAGAGTCCTTGTAGGATCTCTGGCGTTCGTATCTGGATGGGTTACGCGAAGGAGACAGGCAGATGTCCGGCCACTCTAAATGGGCCACGACGAAGCACAAGAAGGCCGTGATCGACGCCAAGCGCGGCAAGCTCTTCGCGAAGCTCATCAAGAACATCGAGGTCGCGGCGCGGATGGGCGGCGCGGACCCCGAGGGCAACCCGACGCTGTACGACGCCATCCAGAAGGCGAAGAAGTCGTCGGTCCCCAACAAGAACATCGACTCCGCGGTCAAGCGCGGCGCGGGCCTGGAGGCCGGCGGCGCCGACTACGAGACGATCATGTACGAGGGCTACGGCCCGAACGGCGTCGCGGTGCTCATCGAGTGCCTCACCGACAACCGCAACCGCGCCGCCTCCGAGGTCCGCGTCGCCATGACCCGCAACGGCGGCTCCATGGCCGACCCGGGCTCGGTGTCGTACCTGTTCAACCGCAAGGGCGTCGTCATCGTCCCCAAGGGCGGGCTGACCGAGGACGAGGTCCTCATGGCCGTCCTGGACGCGGGCGCCGAGGAGGTCAACGACCTCGGCGAGACCTTCGAGGTCATCAGCGAGGCCACCGACCTGGTCGCGGTCCGCACCGCCCTCCAGGAGGCCGGCATCGACTACGACTCCGCCGAGGCCAACTTCGTCCCGACCATGCAGGTCGAACTGGACGAGGAGGGCGCGAAGAAGATCTTCAAGCTGATCGACGCGCTGGAGGACAGCGACGACGTGCAGAACGTCTTCGCCAACTTCGACGTGAGCGACGAGATCATGGAGAAGGTCGACGCGTAACGCCCACAGCTGGCTGACCGGGCCGACGGGACACCCCCGTCGGCCCGTCGCGTTGTACGGCGTTGTCAGTGGCACCCGATAGCCTGCACGAACAAGCGACGGGGTGATCGGAGGGAGGGCGCGCGTGCGCGTACTGGGGGTGGACCCCGGGCTGACCCGGTGCGGGGTCGGTGTCGTCGAGGGGGTCGCGGGCCGTCCGCTCACCATGATCGGCGTCGGGGTCGTCCGGACCCCCGTGGACGCCGACCTCAGCCACCGGCTGCTCGCCGTGGAGCAGGGCATCGAGCAGTGGATGGACGAGCACCGCCCCGAGTTCGTCGCCGTGGAGCGCGTCTTCAGCCAGCACAACGTGCGCACGGTCATGGGCACCGCCCAGGCCAGCGCCGTCGCCATGCTGTGCGCCGCCCGGCGCGGCATCCCCGTCGCCCTGCACACCCCCAGCGAGGTCAAGGCCGCCGTCACCGGCACCGGGCGCGCCGACAAGGCACAGGTCGGAGCCATGGTGACCCGGCTGCTCCGGCTCGCCGCGCCGCCCAGGCCGGCCGACGCCGCCGACGCCCTCGCGCTCGCCATCTGCCACATCTGGCGGGCCCCCGCCCAGAACCGGCTCCAGCAGGCCGTCGCCCGGCACGCAGTTCACGCAACGAAAGGCCGTACGGCATGATCGCCTTCGTCAGCGGCACGGTCGCCGCGCTCGCCCCCGACGCCGCGGTCGTCGAGGTCGGCGGCGTCGGCATGGCCGTCCAGTGCACCCCGAACACGCTGTCGACCCTGCGGATCGGCCGGCCGGCCAGGCTGCACACCTCCCTCGTCGTCCGCGAGGACTCGCTCACCCTGTACGGCTTCGCCGACGACGACGAGCGCCAGGTCTTCGAACTGCTCCAGACCGCGAGCGGCGTCGGCCCGCGCCTGGCCCAGGCGATGCTCGCCGTGCACACCCCGGACGCGCTGCGCCGCGCGGTCGCCACCGGTGACGAGAAGGCCCTGACCGCCGTCCCCGGCATCGGCAAGAAGGGCGCCCAGAAGCTGCTGCTGGAGCTGAAGGACCGGCTCGGCGCGCCCGTCGGCGCCCCCGCCGTCGGCACACCCGTCAGCCAGGGCTGGCGCGACCAGCTGCACGCGGCCCTGATCGGCCTGGGCTACGCCACCCGCGAGGCCGACGAGGCGGTCGCCGCCGTCGCCCCGCAGGCCGAGGCCGCCGGCGGCACGCCCCAGGTCGGGCAGTTGCTCAAGGCCGCCCTGCAGACCCTGAACCGCGCCCGCTGACCTGCGCCACCGCTAGGAGAACTTCGTGAACTGGGACGACACGACCGACGGCGCCGCCGAGGAGCGGTTCGTCGGGCCCGCCGAGGAGCGGCTGGTGGGCTCTGTCGCCGACCGGGAGGACCAGGCCGTCGAGGCCGCCCTGCGCCCCAAGGACCTCGGCGAGTTCATCGGCCAGGAGAAGGTCCGCGAACAGCTCGACCTCGTCCTGCGCGCCGCACGCGCGCGCGGCGCCACCGCCGACCACGTGCTGCTCTCCGGCGCGCCGGGCCTCGGCAAGACCACCCTGTCGATGATCATCGCCGCGGAGATGGGCGCCCCGATCCGCATCACCTCCGGCCCCGCCATCCAGCACGCCGGCGACCTCGCCGCGATCCTCTCCTCCCTCCAGGAGGGCGAGGTCCTCTTCCTGGACGAGATCCACCGCATGTCCCGGCCCGCCGAGGAGATGCTGTACATGGCCATGGAGGACTTCCGCGTCGACGTCATCGTCGGCAAGGGCCCCGGCGCCACCGCGATCCCGCTGGAGCTGCCGCCGTTCACCCTGGTCGGCGCCACCACGCGCGCGGGCCTGCTGCCGCCGCCGCTGCGCGACCGCTTCGGCTTCACCGCGCACATGGAGTTCTACGAACCGCACGAGCTGGAGCGCGTCGTGCACCGCTCGGCGACCCTGCTGGACGTCGAGATCGAGCCGGACGGCGCCGCCGAGATCGCCGGCCGCTCCCGGGGCACGCCCCGCATCGCCAACCGCCTGCTGCGCCGGGTCCGCGACTACGCGCAGGTCAAGGCCGACGGGCTGATCACCCGGGACATCGCGGCCGCCGCCCTCGCCGTGTACGAGGTGGACGCGCGCGGCCTCGACCGGCTCGACCGCGCGGTCCTCCAGGCCCTGCTGAAGCTGTTCGGCGGCGGGCCGGTCGGCCTGTCGACCCTCGCCGTCGCGGTGGGGGAGGAGCGGGAGACCGTCGAGGAGGTCGCCGAACCGTTCCTGGTCCGCGAGGGCCTGCTCGCCCGCACCCCCCGCGGCCGGGTCGCCACGCCGGCGGCATGGTCGCATCTCGGCCTCACCCCACCGCGCCCGTCCGGTGCGGGAAACGGACAACAGGACCTGTTCGGGGCGTGATGGTCACCGCCCGGCGAGGGCAATGGTGCGGGCAGGAACCCAGGTGCCATGCTGAGCGTTGTTCCATGCGAGCGGACTCGCTTAGACTCCGCCGATGCCGCCCTTGTGGGCGGCGCCGACCACACCCCCATCCAACTGGCCGCTCACCCGCGCGGTCGCGCGAAGGAAATTCCGTCCCGTGAATGCCTATACCCTTCTCCCGTTCATCGTGCTCATCGCGGCGATGTTCCTGATGACGCGTTCGGCCAAGAAGAAGCAGCAGCAGGCCGCCCAGATGCGGAACGAGATGCAGCCCGGCTCCGGTGTCCGCACGATCGGGGGTATGTACGCGACGGTCAAGGAGGTCAACGAGGACACCGTCCTCCTCGACGCCGGACCGGGCGTCGAGCTCCTCTTCGCCAAGAACGCCATCGGCGCCGTCCTCACCGACGACGAGTACAACCGCATCGTCCACGGCATCGAGCACGACCTCAAGTCCGACGCCGGCCTCGTCCCGGACGACGCCTCCTCCCTCACCGAGACCGACGAGACCGACGGGTCTGCCGCCGCTGCCGCCGCCTCCGACGACAAGATCGACCTCGGTAAGAAGGACGCCGCCGAGGACGTCGACGCGGCCGGTGCCGCCGACGCCAAGGCGGAGGACGAGCCGAAGAAGTCCGACGGCGACTCCGACGCGAAGTAGTCACGCCCCGGGAGGCGCGACGGCGGCATGATGGCGCCCCGCGCATCCCGGGCGCGTCTGTTTCCCGCACGGGAGCCCGACACCATGTCATGGCCGACCGCGCCGACGGGGCGCGGGGCGGCCCGAGAGGGAGTACGAGAAGGTGGCAGCACCTAAGAGGGGCCGAAGCGCGAGCGCCCAGAGCAAGCCAGGGCGCTCGCTGGCCCTCATCCTGATCGCCATCGTGGCGCTCACCGGGGGGATGTTCCTCTCCGGGCACACCACTCCGCGTCTCGGTATCGACCTCGCCGGTGGCACGAGCATCACGCTCAAGGCGAAGGCCGACCAGGGGTCCGCGATCAACAAGGCCAACATGGACACCGCGGTCGACATCATGAACCGCCGTGTCAACGGCCTCGGCGTCTCCGAGGCGGAGGTGCAGACCCAGGGGACCGACAACATCATCGTCAACATCCCCAAGGGCACCAACTCCAAGGAGGCCCAGGAGCAGGTCGGCACCACCGCCAAGCTGTACTTCCGGCCGGTTCTGGCCAGCGAGCCCAGCGGCGGCGCCGCGCAGAGCCCCTCGCCGAGCGCGTCCCCCAGCGGCGGCTCCTCGTCGAAGCCGAGCACGAGCCCGTCCTCCAGCGCCTCCTCGCCGCAGAAGGCCTCCTCGTCCGGCTCCTCGACCGGCTCCGCGTCCCCCTCGGCCACGGCGACCTCCCAGGGCCGCGCCGTCACCGACGCGCTGAAGGCCGACTCCACCCCCTCGCCGAGCGCTTCCTCCTCCGGCAGCGGCAAGCCGTCGGCCACCCCCTCGGCCACCCCCAGCGGCGGCACGAACGCGGACTCCAAGCTCCAGGCCCAGTACGCGGCCCTGGACTGCAGCAAGGCCACCGACCGCGCCAACGCCGGCAAGAACGCCAAGCCCGGCGAGTCCACCGTGGCCTGCGGCGAGATCGACAAGGCCTGGTACAAGTACCTGCTCGGCCCCGCCGCCGTGGACGGCACCGAGGTGAAGAAGGCCCAGGCGGTCTTCGACACCCAGGGCGCCGCCGGCTGGCAGGTCCAGATGACCTTCACGGGCAGCGGTGCCAAGAAGTTCGCCGACATCACCGGCGAGCTGGCCAAGAACCAGCCCCCGCAGAACGAGTTCGGCATCGTCCTCGACGGCGAGGTCGTCTCCAGCCCGTACGTCAGCTCGGCCATCACCGGCGGCCAGGCGGAGATCTCCGGCAGCTTCAAGCAGGAGGAGGCGCAGAGCCTCGCCAACATGCTGTCGTACGGCGCCCTGCCGCTGTCCTTCCAGGAGCAGTCCGTCACCACCGTCACCGCCGCGCTCGGCGGTGAGCAGCTGCACGCCGGTCTGCTCGCCGGCGCGATCGGTCTCGCGCTCGTCGTGATCTACCTGGTGGTCTACTACCGCGGCCTGTCCATCGTCGCGATGGCGTCCCTGGTGGTCTCCGCGATCCTCACCTACGTGATCATGTCGCTGCTCGGCCCGGCCATCGGCTTCGCGCTGAACCTGCCCGCCGTCTGCGGTGCCATCGTCGCCATCGGCATCACCGCGGACTCGTTCATCGTGTACTTCGAACGCATCCGGGACGAGATCCGCGAGGGCCGCACGCTGCGCCCCGCCGTCGAGCGGGCCTGGCCGCGCGCCCGGCGCACCATCCTGGTCTCCGACTTCGTGTCGTTCCTCGCCGCCGCGGTGCTGTTCATCGTCACGGTCGGCAAGGTGCAGGGCTTCGCCTTCACCCTGGGCCTCACCACGCTGCTCGACGTGGTCGTCGTCTTCCTCTTCACCAAGCCGCTGATGACGCTCCTGGCCCGCCGCAAGTTCTTCGCGAACGGCCACAAGTGGTCCGGACTCGACCCGAAGGGCCTCGGCGCCAAGCCACCGCTGCGCCGCACCCGCCGTCCCGCCGGTCCCGCCGCCGGCCCCGTCGACCCGAAGGAGGCGTGAGCGATGTCGAAACTCGGCAACCTCGGCGCTCGACTGCACCGCGGCGAGATCTCTTACGACTTCGTCGGCAAGCGCAAGATCTGGTACGGCATCTCGATCCTGATCACCATCACGGCCATCGTCGGCCTGGCGGTGCGCGGCCTGAACATGGGCATCGAGTTCCAGGGCGGCGCGGTCTTCACGACGCCCACGAAGATGAGCACGTCGGTGGCCCAGGCGGAGGAGTACGCCAACACGGCCTCCGGCCACCAGGCGGTCGTGCAGAAGCTCGGCAACGGCAGCCTGCGCATCCAGATCGCCGGCATCGACACCGGCCAGTCCGACAAGATCAAGCAGGAGCTGGCCAAGGACCTGAACCTCGACCCCGAGAAGCTCGCCGCCGACCTGGTCGGCCCGAGCTGGGGCGAGCAGATCGCCAACAAGGCCTGGGAGGGCCTGGCGATCTTCATGGTGCTCGTCGTGATCTACCTGGCGATCGCCTTCGAGTGGCGCATGGCCGTCGCGGCGCTCGTCGCCCTGATCCACGACATCACCATCACGACCGGTATCTACGCCCTGGTCGGCTTCGAGGTCACGCCCGGCACGGTCATCGGTCTGCTGACCATCCTCGGTTATTCGCTCTACGACACGGTCGTCGTCTTCGACAGCCTCAAGGAGCAGACGAGGGACATCACCAAGCAGACCCGGTTCACCTACAGCGAGATCGCCAACCGGTCGATCAACGGCACCCTGGTCCGCTCCATCAACACCACGGTCGTCGCCCTCCTGCCGGTCGCCGGTCTGCTCTTCATCGGCGGCGGCTTCCTCGGCGCGGGCACGCTCAACGACATCTCCCTGTCGCTGTTCGTCGGCCTCGCGGCCGGCGCCTACTCGTCGATCTTCATCGCCACGCCGCTCGTCGCCGACCTCAAGGAGCGCGAGCCCGCGATGAAGGCCCTCACCAAGCGGGTCCTGGCCAAGCGCGCCCAGGCCGGCGCGGAGGGGGACCTCGCCGCGGAGACCCGCGCCGACGCCGGTGACGACGCCGCTCCCGCCGTGGTGGGCCCGCGCAACCAGCCCGCCTCCCGCGGCCGGGGCCGCGGCCGGACCTCCGGGAAGCGCCGATGACCGACATCCAGGAACTGCTGCTCAGCCGCATCCGTGACGTCGCCGACTACCCGGAGCCCGGGGTGATGTTCAAGGACATCACCCCGCTCCTGGCCGATCCGGCGGCCTTCACCGCGCTCACCGACGAACTGGCCGAGATCGCCGCCAACACCGGCGCGACCAAGGTCGTCGGCCTGGAGGCCCGGGGCTTCATCCTCGGCGCCCCGGTCGCCGTCCGCGCCGGCCTCGGCTTCATCCCCGTCCGCAAGGCGGGCAAGCTGCCGGGGGCCACCCTGCGCCAGGCGTACGACCTGGAGTACGGCTCGGCGGAGATCGAGGTGCACGCGGAGGACCTGGTCACCGGCGACCGCGTCCTGATCGTGGACGACGTCCTGGCCACCGGCGGCACCGCCGAAGCCGCGATCCAGCTCATCCACCGCGCGGGCGCCGAGGTCTCCGGCCTCGCGGTCCTGATGGAGCTGGGCTTCCTGGAGGGCCGCTCCCGCCTGGAGCCGGCCCTCGGCGGAGCCCCGCTGACGGCCCTCCTCCAGGTCTGACCGCCACAGCGCGACGGCCGCCCCGGAGGACACCGGGGCGGCCGTCGTCGTACGGGCCCTGCGCGCACCGCGGCGGACGCCGCCGTACGGACACGTGCCGCACACCCGCGGACCCCCTCATGGACACCTCCCGGAATCCCCCGGCCGCCCCCCGCGTTGCACGGATACACGGTCCTCACACCCGCCTCCAGGCGATGACCGGGCGCAGGATCGCTACCATGGGGTGTCCGGAGCCTGACCGGGGGACCCGGATCGCGCACGAGGAGTCCTCTTGCCAGACGAGGCCCAGCCACTGACCGCCGCCAAGCCCGAGCCCGCCTCGGCCCCCGCGGCGAAACCCGCGCCGAACGCTTCCCACGTGAAGAACGACACCCGCGGGACGGTCCAGCGTGCCCAGTCCGCGCCCGTCGAGAAGAGCGCCGAGTCCTCGCGCCCCAAGCCCGCCCCGCCCGAGCGACCGGCGCAGCCGCCCGTGGTCCGCCAGCCGGCCACGCCGCCCACCCGCACCGGGTCCTCCAACCGCGTCCGGGCCCGCCTCGCCCGCCTCGGCGTGCAGCGCGCGAACCCGTACAACCCGGTCCTGGAGCCGCTGCTGCGGATAGTGCGCAGCAATGACCCCAAGATCGAGAACTCCACGCTGCGCCAGATCGAGCGCGCCTACCAGGTCGCCGAGCGCTGGCACCGCGGTCAGAAGCGCAAGAGCGGCGACCCGTACATCACGCACCCGCTCGCGGTCACCACCATCCTCGCCGAGCTGGGCATGGACCCGGCCACGCTGATGGCCGGGCTGCTGCACGACACCGTCGAGGACACCGAGTACGGCCTGGAGGACCTGCGCCGCGACTTCGGCGACGTCGTGGCCCTGCTCGTCGACGGCGTCACCAAGCTGGACAAGGTCAAGTTCGGCGAGGCCGCGCAGGCCGAGACCGTGCGCAAGATGGTCGTCGCCATGGCCAAGGACCCGCGCGTCCTGGTCATCAAGCTCGCCGACCGCCTGCACAACATGCGCACCATGCGCTACCTCAAGCGCGAGAAGCAGGAGAAGAAGGCGCGCGAGACGCTGGAGATCTACGCGCCGCTCGCCCACCGCCTGGGCATGAACACCATCAAGTGGGAGCTGGAGGACCTCGCGTTCGCGATCCTCTACCCCAAGATGTACGACGAGATCGTACGGCTGGTGGCCGAGCGGGCACCGAAGCGTGACGAATATCTGGCCATAGTGACCGACGAGGTCCAGGCCGACCTGCGTGCCGCCCGCATCAAGGCGACCGTCACCGGCCGCCCCAAGCACTACTACAGCGTCTACCAGAAGATGATCGTGCGGGGCCGCGACTTCGCCGAGATCTACGACCTGGTGGGCATCCGCGTCCTCGTCGACACGGTCCGCGACTGCTACGCCGCCCTCGGCACGGTGCACGCGCGATGGAACCCGGTCCCCGGCCGGTTCAAGGACTACATCGCGATGCCCAAGTTCAACATGTACCAGTCGCTGCACACGACGGTCATCGGCCCCAACGGCAAGCCGGTCGAGCTCCAGATCCGCACGTTCGACATGCACCGCCGCGCCGAGTACGGCATCGCCGCGCACTGGAAGTACAAGCAGGAGGCCGTCGCGGGCGCCTCCAAGGTCCGCACCGACGCGCCGAAGCCCGCCGGCAAGGCCGGCAAGGACGCGGCCGCCATCAACGACATGGCGTGGCTGCGGCAGCTCCTGGACTGGCAGAAGGAGACCGAGGACCCCAGCGAGTTCCTGGAGTCCCTGCGCTTCGACCTGTCCCGCAACGAGGTCTTCGTCTTCACCCCCAAGGGCGACGTCATCGCGCTGCCGGCCGGTGCCACCCCGGTGGACTTCGCGTACGCCGTCCACACCGAGGTCGGCCACCGCACCATAGGGGCGCGGGTCAACGGCCGCCTCGTACCGCTCGAATCCACCCTGGACAACGGCGACCTGGTGGAGGTCTTCACCTCCAAGGCGGCCGGCGCCGGCCCGTCCCGGGACTGGCTCGGCTTCGTCAAGTCGCCCCGGGCGCGCAACAAGATCCGTGCCTGGTTCTCCAAGGAGCGCCGGGACGAGGCGATCGAGCACGGCAAGGACGCCATCGTGCGGGCCATGCGCAAGCAGAACCTGCCGATCCAGCGGATCCTCACCGGCGACTCCCTGGTCACGCTGGCGCACGAGATGCGCTACTCGGACATCTCCGCGCTGTACGCGGCGATCGGCGAGGGCCATGTCTCCGCGCAGAACATCGTGCAGAAGCTCGTCCAGGCCCTCGGCGGCGAGGAGGCCGCCACCGAGGAGATCGACGAGACGGTCCCGCCGTCCCGCACCCGGGGCCGCAAGCGCCGCTCCAGCGCCGACCCGGGCGTCGTCGTCAAGGGCGTCGAGGACGTGTGGGTCAAGCTGGCCCGCTGCTGCACGCCCGTGCCCGGCGACCCGATCATCGGTTTCGTCACGCGCGGCAGCGGCGTGTCGGTTCACCGCAGCGACTGCGTCAACGTGGACTCCCTGTCCCGCGAGCCCGAGCGGATCCTGGACGTCGAGTGGGCGCCCACCCAGTCCTCGGTCTTCCTGGTCGCCATCCAGGTCGAGGCGCTGGACCGCTCCCGGCTGCTCTCGGACGTCACCCGGGTCCTGTCCGACCAGCACGTCAACATCCTGTCGGCGGCCGTCCAGACGTCCCGCGACCGCGTGGCCACCTCCCGCTTCACCTTCGAGATGGGCGACCCGAAGCACCTCGGCCACGTCCTGAAGGCCGTCCGGGGCGTGGAGGGCGTGTACGACGTCTACCGCGTGACATCGGGCCGCAGCCGCTCGTAGGACGGCTCCGGCTCCCGTGAGCCCCCGGCACAGGGAAGGGCCCCGTACGCTCGTACGGGGCCCTCTGCGCTGCGCGGCGGGGGGATTAGCCGCCGAACTCCTGCAAGCCCTTCAGCGCCTGGTCCAGGAGCGCCTGACGGCCCTCCAGCTCCTTCTCCAGCTTGTCGGCCCTGGCGTTGTTGCCCTGGGCGCGCGCCTGCTCGATCTGCGCCTTCAGCTTGTCCACGGCGGCCTGGAGCTGACCGGTCAGACCCTCCGCACGCGCGCGTGCCTCCGGGTTCGTCCGGCGCCACTCGGCCTCCTCGGCCTCCTGGATCGCCCGCTCGACGGCGTGCATCCGGCCCTCGACCTTCGGCCGCGCGTCCCGCGGGACGTGACCGATGGCCTCCCAGCGCTCGTTGACCGAGCGGAAGGCGGCGCGCGCGGCCTTCAGATCGGTGATCGGCAGGAGCTTCTCGGCCTCCTCGGCCAGCTCTTCCTTCAGCTTCAGGTTCTCCGACTGCTCCGCGTCGCGCTCGGCGAAGACCGAGCTGCGGGCGGCGAAGAACACGTCCTGGGCGCCGCGGAAGCGGTTCCACAGGTCGTCCTCGTGCTCGCGCTGGGCGCGGCCCGCGGCCTTCCACTCCGCCATCAGCTCGCGGTACCGGGCGGCCGTAGGACCCCAGTCCGTCGAGTCCGACAGCGCCTCGGCCTCGGCGACCAGCCGCTCCTTGGTCCGGCGGGCCTCCTCGCGCTGCGCGTCGAGCTGGGCGAAGTGCGCCTTGCGGCGCTTGGAGAACGCCGACCGGGCGTGCGAGAAGCGGTGCCACAGCTCGTCGTCGGACTTGCGGTCGAGGCGCGGCAGCCCCTTCCACGTGTCCACCAGCGCCCGCAGCCGCTCGCCGGCGGCCCGCCACTGGTCGGACTGCGCCAGCTGCTCGGCCTCGACGACCAGGTCCTCCTTGGCCTTGCGGGCCTCGTCGGACTGGCGGGCGCGCTGCTGCTTGCGCTCCTCGCGGCGCGCCTCGACGGTCGCGACCAGCTTGTCCAGCCGTCCCCGCAGCGCGTCCAGGTCGCCGACCGCGTGGTGCGCGTCCACCTGCTCGCGCAGGTGGTCGATGGCGGCCTGGGCGTCCTTCGCCGACAGGTCGGTGGTCCGCACTCGCTTTTCGAGGAGGCCGATCTCGACAACCAGGCCCTCGTACTTGCGCTCGAAGTAGGCCAGCGCCTCCTCGGGGGAGCCGGCCTGCCAGGAACCGACGACCTGCTCGCCGTCGGCCGTACGCACGTACACGGTCCCCGTCTCGTCGACGCGGCCCCACGGGTCGCTGCTCACAGCGCCTCCTCCACATGATGCCTGCGAGGGGCCTCAGCGCCCCCGGGCATCGTCCACAGTTTCGTCACGGCCAACATAGGCGACCAGCGGGTTGCCTGTCCGCATCCAGCGCGACCGAAATTCGGCAGTCGGCCGTTCCCGGCCCCCGTTGACCTCAGGACTTGGTGCCGGCCGGCCTCAGGACTTGCTGACGGTCGCCTTGTTGATCACGACCGTCGCGTTCGGCGCACCGTCACCGGCACCCGTGTTCTCGCCGGCCGCGGCGATCTTGTTCAGCACCTTCATGCCCGCCGCGTCGATCGTGCCGAACGGCGTGTAGCTGGGCGGCAGCTGGCTGTCCTTGTAGACGAGGAAGAACTGGCTGCCGCCGGTGTGCTTCTGGCCGGTGTTGGCCATCGCGACCGTGCCCGCCGGGTAGGTGTTGTTCTTCAGGCTCGCGTCCTTGAGGTTCTCGTCCGGGAGCGTGTAGCCCGGACCGCCCATGCCGGTGCCCTGCGGGTCGCCGCACTGGAGGACGTAGATGCCCTGGGTGGTCAGGCGGTGGCACTTGGTGTGGTCGAAGTAGCCCTTGCCCGCGAGGAAGTCGAACGAGTTCACCGTGTGCGGGGCCGCCGACGTCTTCAGCGCGATGCCGATGTCACCGCACGTCGTCGCGAGCTTCAGCGTGTACTTCGCCGACGTGTCGATCGTCATCGCCGGCTCCTTCTTCCAGCTCAGCTTCTCCGCCGAGCCGGCCGCCGGCTTCGCGCACGGGTCCGGGGCCTTGCTGGTCGGCGCGGCGCTCGGGCTGGCGCCGGGGGTGACCTCGGCGCTCGCGTTCTCCTTCTTGTCGCCGTCGTCCTTCAGCACCCCGGTCGTGTACAGGGCGACGCTGCCGATCACGACCACGCCCAGTACCGAGGCGATGACGGAGTTGCGCAGGCGGGCCTTGCGCCGCGCCTCGGTGCGCCGCTGCTGCTGCCGCAAGAACTTCTCCCGGGCGAGCTGACGCCGCCGCTGCTCCTGGCTGACCACCGGGTTCTCTCCTCATGCGTGTCGTGTGTCGGGCGGTACGCGTGCGTCCTCGTACTCCGACCGCTGCGTGTAGCCCCGTACCGTATATGGGTTCGCTGAGGAAACGGCAGCGCCGGTAGGCTCTGACTCCAGCGGAAGCCGCCTGTAATCGACACAACGAAGGACGATCGTGCTCATTGCCGGGTTCCCCGCCGGGGCCTGGGGGACGAACTGTTATCTCGTCGCCCCCGCCGCCGGTGAGGAGTGCGTGATCATCGACCCCGGCCACCAGGCCGCCCAAGGCGTCGAGGAAGCACTGGAGAAGCATCGGCTCAAGCCCGTCGCCGTCGTCCTCACCCACGGCCACATCGACCATGTCGCCTCGGTCGTCCCCGTCTGCGGGGCGCACGACGTCCCGGCCTGGATCCACCCCGAGGACCGGTACATGCTGAGCGACCCCGAGAAGGCGCTCGGCCGCTCCATCGGCATGCCGCTGATGGGCGAGCTGACCGTGGGGGAGCCGGATGACGTGAAGGAGCTGACGAACGGCGCCAGCCTCGAACTGGCGGGCCTGGAGTTCTCCGTCGCGCACGCGCCGGGCCATACCAGGGGGTCGGTGACCTTCCGGATGCCCGAGACCGCCGACATCCCGTCGGTGTTCTTCTCCGGGGATCTGCTGTTCGCCGGCTCCATCGGACGCACCGACCTGCCGGGCGGATCCATGGAGGACATGCTGCGGTCGCTGGCCCGCGTGTGCCTGCCGCTCGACGACTCCACCGTGGTGCTGTCCGGCCACGGACCCCAGACGACCATCGGCCAGGAGCGCGCCACCAACCCCTACCTGCGGCAGGTGGCGGCCGGCCAGGGAGCCGCCGAGGCTCCCCGACGAGGAATGTGACGAGAGACCTTCCGTGAGCACCTTCCAGGCCCCCAAGGGCACCTACGACCTGATCCCGCCGGACTCGGCGACGTACCTGGCGGTCCGCGAGGCGATCGCCGCTCCGCTGCGCAACTCCGGCTACGGCTACATCGAGACCCCCGGCTTCGAGAACGTCGAACTCTTCGCGCGCGGTGTCGGCGAGTCCACCGACATCGTGACCAAGGAGATGTACGCCTTCGAGACCAAGGGCGGCGACAAGCTCGCCCTGCGCCCCGAGGGCACGGCGTCCGTGCTGCGCGCGGCGCTGGAGGCCAACCTGCACAAGTCGGGCAACCTCCCGGTCAAGCTCTGGTACTCCGGCTCCTACTACCGCTACGAGCGCCCACAGAAGGGCCGTTACCGGCACTTCTCCCAGGTCGGCGCGGAGGCGATCGGCGCCGAGGACCCGGCGCTGGACGCCGAACTGATCATCCTGGCCGACCAGGCGTACCGCTCGCTGGGGCTCAGGAACTTCCGCATCCTGCTGAACAGCCTCGGCGACAAGGAGTGCCGCCCGGTGTACCGGACGGCGCTCCAGGAGTTCCTGCGCGGCCTGGACCTGGACGAGGACACGCGCCGCCGCGTCGACATCAACCCGCTGCGGGTCCTCGACGACAAGCGCGAGTCGGTCCAGAAGCAGCTCACCGGCGCGCCGCTGCTGCGCGACTACCTGTGCGACGCGTGCAAGGCGTACCACGAGGAGGTCCGTGAGCTGATCACCGCCGCGGGCGTCTCCTTCGAGGACGACCCGAAGCTGGTGCGCGGCCTGGACTACTACACCCGCACCACCTTCGAGTTCGTGCACGACGGTCTCGGCTCGCAGTCCGCGGTGGGCGGCGGTGGGCGCTACGACGGCCTGTCCGAGATGATCGGCGGCCCGGCGCTGCCGTCCGTCGGCTGGGCCCTGGGCGTCGACCGCACGGTCCTCGCCCTGGAGGCCGAGGGAGTGGAACTGGACATCCCCGCGTCGACCAGCGTCTACGCCGTCCCGCTCGGCGAGGAGGCCCGCCGGGTGCTGTTCGCCAAGGTCACCGAGTTGCGCAAGGTGGGCATCGCGGCCGACTTCGCCTACGGCGGCAAGGGCCTGAAGGGCGCCATGAAGAACGCCAACCGCTCGGGCGCCCGCTACGCGATCGTCGCCGGTGAGCGCGACCTCGCCGAGGGCGTCGTCCAGCTCAAGGACATGGAGTCCGGCGAGCAGGCGGCGATCGGCGTGAACGAGATCGTGGCGGAGCTGGAAGCGCGGCTCGGCTAGCGGCACACGCGCGCGTGGGCGCCGGACGCTCTCCCGAAGGGGGGTGTCCGGCGCCTTCGTCGTACGTACCGCGCGAGGCGGCCGGCGCTGTCCGGAACCGAGCAGGCGGTACCCGTCGTACGTACATCCTTATGCGGAGCGAACGGTGCGCGCACACGCGTGTGCGGCACAATGACCCGTGCCCGAAGATGGTCCGAGTCTCAAGTGACGGAATCGGCGTGATGAGCAAGTCGACAGTCAAAGACGTCTCCGCGGAGCCCGGCCCGGAGCGCGCCGCCGACGCCCCGCGCGCGGTGGGCGGCAGCCGCGCCTTCGCCATCCTGCTGGTGATCACCGGCGCGGCCGGACTGCTGGCCGCCTGGGTCATCACGATCGACAAGTTCAAGCTGCTGGAAGCCAAGGTCGCCGGCAAGACCTTCACCCCCGGGTGCAGCCTCAACCCGGTCGTCTCCTGCGGCAGCGTCATGGAGAGCAAGCAGGCCGCCGCCTTCGGCTTCCCCAACCCGATGCTCGGACTCGTCGCCTACGGCATCGTCATCTGCGTCGGCATGAGCCTGCTGGCCCGCGCCCGGTTCCCGCGCTGGTACTGGCTGACCTTCAACTTCGGCACGCTCTTCGGCGTGGCCTTCTGCACCTGGCTCCAGTTCCAGTCCCTGTACCGGATCAACGCGCTGTGCCTGTGGTGCTCGCTGGCGTGGGTCGCCACGATCACCATGTTCTGGTACGTCACCTCGTTCAACGTCCGCAACGACTTCCTGCCGTCCCCGCGCTGGCTGAAGTCCTTCTTCGGCGAGTTCACCTGGGTGCTGCCGGTCGTGCACGTCGGCGTCATCGGCATGCTGGTCCTCACCCGCTGGTGGGACTTCTGGACCAGCTGACGGTCCCGGCCGGATTGTCAGTGCGGTGTTCTAGGGTTTCAGCGTGGAACCCGACCTCTTCACCGCAGCAGCAGAAGAACGCCAGGAGAAGGATCCGGCAGCCAGCCCCCTGGCGGTGCGCATGCGCCCGCGCACCCTCGACGAGGTCGTGGGCCAGCAGCACCTGCTCGGACCGGGCTCCCCGCTGCGCCGGCTGGTCGGCGAGGGCAACGGCGGCCCGGCCGGCCCGTCCTCGGTGATCCTGTGGGGCCCGCCCGGCACCGGCAAGACCACCCTGGCCTACGTCGTCTCGAAGGCGACGAACAAGCGGTTCGTGGAGCTGTCCGCGATCACCGCGGGCGTCAAGGAGGTCCGCGCGGTCATCGACGGCGCCCGCCGCGCCACCGGCGCCTTCGGCAAGGAGACCGTCCTCTTCCTGGACGAGATCCACCGCTTCAGCAAGGCCCAGCAGGACTCCCTGCTCCCGGCCGTGGAGAACCGCTGGGTGACCCTGATCGCGGCCACCACGGAGAACCCGTACTTCTCGGTGATCTCCCCGCTGCTCTCCCGCTCCCTCCTGCTCACCCTCGAACCGCTCACCGACGACGACATCCGCTCCCTGCTCCGCCGCGCGCTGAGCGACGAACGCGGCCTCAAGGAGGCCGTCGCCCTCCCCGAGGACACCGAGGAGCACCTGCTCCGCATCGCCGGCGGCGACGCCCGCCGCGCCCTGACCGCCCTGGAGGCCGCCGCCGGGGCCGCCCTCGACCAGGGCGAGAGCGAGATCGGCCTGCGGACGCTGGAGCAGACGGTCGACCGGGCCGCGGTGAAGTACGACCGCGACGGCGATCAGCACTACGACGTCGCCAGCGCCCTCATCAAGTCCATCCGCGGCTCCGACGTCGACGCGGCCCTGCACTACCTGGCCCGCATGATCGAGGCCGGCGAGGACCCCCGGTTCATCGCCCGCCGCCTGATGATCTCCGCCAGCGAGGACATCGGCCTCGCCGACCCGAACGCACTGCCCATCGCCGTGGCCGCCGCCCAGGCCGTCGCCATGATCGGCTTCCCGGAGGCCGCGCTCACCCTCAGCCACGCCACGATCGCCCTCGCCCTCGCCCCCAAGTCCAACGCCGCGACCACCGCGATCGGCGCCGCCCTGGAGGACGTACGCAAGGGCCTGGCCGGACCCGTGCCGCCGCATCTGCGCGACGGGCACTACAAGGGCGCGGCCAAGCTCGGCCACGCCCAGGGGTACGTGTACCCGCACGACCTGCCCGAGGGCATCGCCGAGCAGCAGTACGCCCCGGACGCCCTGAAGGACCGCGAGTACTACACGCCGAGCCGGCACGGCGCCGAGGCCAGGTACGCGGACGCCGTGGAGTGGACCCGCAAGCGCCTCGGTCGAAAGCGGTCCTGAGCACCCTGTAGACTGCTCCGAAGTGCTGAGTCCCGTGCTGTCAGAGCGGGACAACCAGCCGGAGGCCCGGTCCCGCGCGGACCGGCTCCAGGAGCGTCGCGCACCGTCGAACGGTGTCGCGGGCAGCCCACCACCACTCGGAGTCCCGGGACGGTCGGTGGGCCACTCGCGTGCTGCACGTATGTGCCCAGACCAGGGAAGCGGCTGCCCGGCAGGTCCCCCGCGGACCCGGCGGGTTTTCCCGGCTGCGGATGCGACCTCCCTGAACACTGACGAGCCGAACACTACGAAAGAGACGAAAGACAGTGGCGAACCAGTCCCGCCCCAAGGTCAAGAAGTCGCGTGCCCTCGGCATCGCGCTGACCCCGAAGGCCGTCAAGTACTTCGAGGCCCGCCCCTACCCGCCGGGTGAGCACGGCCGCGGCCGCAAGCAGAACTCGGACTACAAGGTCCGTCTGCTGGAGAAGCAGCGCCTGCGCGCTCAGTACGACATCTCCGAGCGCCAGCTGGTCCGCGCCTACGAGCGCGCGTCCAAGGTCCAGGGCAAGACCGGCGAGGCCCTGATCGTGGAGCTGGAGCGCCGCCTCGACGCGCTGGTCCTGCGTTCGGGCATCGCCCGCACGATCTACCAGGCCCGCCAGATGGTCGTGCACGGCCACATCCAGGTCAACGGCCAGAAGGTCGACAAGCCGTCCTTCCGCGTCCGCCCGGACGACGTCGTGCAGGTCCGCGACCGCTCCAAGGACAAGACGCTCTTCCAGATCGCCCGTGAGGGTGGCTTCGCCCCCGACGGCGAGACCCCGCGCTACCTCCAGGTGAACCTCAAGGCCCTGGCGTTCCGCCTGGACCGCGAGCCGAACCGCAAGGAAGTTCCGGTCATCTGCGACGAGCAGCTCGTCGTCGAGTACTACGCCCGCTGACCCCCGTCACGGCGTAAGTCCTCAGCCCGCCGTCTCCCCGCCCTTCCGGGTGGGCGAGGCGGCGGGTTCGCGCTGTCCGGAGCGGGCGGCCGGGACCGGCCCCCGGGGCGCGGGCAGCGCCGGCAGCGGCCGTCCGTCCTTGCGCAGCGCCCGGGCCACCGCGGTCTCCCGGTCCAGCCGCGCCCCCCGGCGCACCCACTCCTCGTACCGCTCGTCGCCCAGCGCCTCCCGGGCCATGGCCTCGCAACTCTCGTGCGGGGCGTTGTAGTGGGCCGAGCCGAACAGCGGCAGCCCGACCGAGGGCCACATCCGCCCGGCGGCGCCCTGGAGCACCGCCGCCTCCACCGGATCGCCCTGCGTCACCGTCACCAGCGCCAGCAGCTCGATCGACAGCACCGTGCCCAGCAGGTCGTGGAAGCCGTGCGCGTTGCCCAGGCAGTCCGCCAGCAGCTCGCGCGCATGGACCGCGTCACCGTCCCGCCAGGCCGCGTACGCCAGCACGTACAGGGCGTACGACCGCGCCCACCGCTCCCCGTGGTCCTCGCACACCCGGCGCACGTCCTCGCACAGTCGCACCGCGTCCGGCAGATCCCCCTGGAACGCCCGCGTCATCGCCAGCTCCACCTGGCCCATCAGGACGTTGCTGTTCAGCTCGCCGATCTCCTGGTAGCGGTCCAGCGCCGACCGCAGCAGCGTCTCCGCGCGGGCCATGTCATCCGTGACCAGGGCCAGACAGCCGGTGCGGTGCTCGGCGTACGCCACCGCCGCCGGATCGGCCGACCGCTCCGCCTGCTCGCGGCACATCCGCAGCGCCCGGAGCGCCGCCACGGTGTCGCCCTGGAGGACCGCCACGTAGCCGAGCACCCACAGCGCCTTCAGCCGCGACCGCTCGTACCGCGAGTCCAGCTCCAGGGCGCGCTCCAGCCACCGCCGCCCCTCCGCGAGCCGCCCGCACCCCACCCAGCAGAACCACAGCGAACCCGCCAGGTGCTGGCCGAGGTGCGCCTCCTCCGGCTCGCTCAGGCAGAACTCCAGCGCGGTCCGCAGATTCGGCAGCTCCGCGTCGACCCGTGCGGCCACCTCGCGCTGCCGGGGCGAGAACCAGTCCAGCTCGCACAGGGTGGCCAGACCCAGGTACCAGTCGCGGTGCCGTCTGCGCAGCCGGCCCGCGTCCCCGGTCGCCTCCAGCCACTCGGCGCCGTAGGCCCGGACGGTGTCCAGCATCCGGTAGCGCGGGCCCGCCGGGGTCTCCTCGCGGGAGACGACCGACTGGGCGAGCAGCTCCGACAGCACGTCCAGCACGTCCTCCGCGGCCAGCCCGTCCCCGCTGCACACGTACTCGGCCGCCTCCAGGTCGAAGGAGTGCGCGAACACCGACAGGCGTGCCCACAGCAGCCGTTCGTCCGGTGAGCACAGCTCGTGGCTCCAGCCGATCGTCGTGCGCAGCGTCTGGTGCCGGGGGAGGACGTCCCGGCCGCCACCGGTCAGCAGCCGGAACCGGTCGTCCAGGCGCCGCAGCAACTGCGCCGGGGACAGCGCCCGCAGCCGCCCGGCCGCCAGCTCCAGCGCCAGCGGGATGCCCTCCAGCCGCCGGCACAGCTCCCGCACCTCGGCGCCGTCGGCCACCGGCACGCCCTGCGCCCGGGCCCGGTCCGTGAACAGCTCCGCCGCCTCGTCCTCGCCGAGCGGCGCCAGCGGGAACAGCCGCTCGCCCGCGAGGCCCAGCGGACGCCGGCCCACGGCCAGCACCCGCAGCTCCGGGAGCTCGCGCAGCAGCTCCGCCGTCAGATCGGCACAGGCGGCCACCAGGTGCTCGAACCCGTCCAGCACCAACAGCGCCCGCCGCCCGGCCAGATGCTCCAGCAGCGCCTCCCGGGGCAGGCGCGTGGTGTGGTCGGTCAGCCCCAGCGCCTCCACGACCGCGTACTCCACGAACTGCGGATCCCGCACCGCCGACAGCTCCACCCGCCCCCAGCCCGGGGCGCCCGCCGGGCCACCGGACGCCCAGCGCGCCACCACCCGCGCGGCCAGCCGGGACTTGCCGACCCCGCCCACCCCGGTCACGGTCACCAGCCGTGCCCGGCCGAGCGCCGTCGCCAGCTCGGCCACCTCGGCCGAGCGCCCGACGAAAGAGGTGAGTTCGAGGGGCGGATCGCCGTCCGCCCGGGAGCCGGGACTGTGAGGACCTCGCATAGGACACGGAGCGTACTGAACCGTGTTCACCCCGTACAATCGCTTCCCGCAACTCCGCCCGCTCCACCCGGTAATCCGGTACGGAGCCTTTGCCGTGGCGCGATAGGCTCGGGGCACTGCTTTTTTCATGGATCAGATGTTCAGAGCACGTTTTCAGGGAGCGGGTGCGCACAGTGTCCGGTGGTGAGGTGGCCGGGATCCTGGTGGCCGTCTTCTGGGCGATCCTGGTCTCCTTCCTCGCGGTCGCACTGGCGAGGCTGGCCCAGACGCTCAAGGCGACCACCAAGCTCGTCGCGGACGTGACCGACCAGGCGGTCCCGCTGCTCGCCGACGCCTCCCAGGCGGTGCGCTCCGCGCAGACGCAGATCGACCGGGTCGACGCGATCGCCTCCGACGTCCAGGAGGTCACCTCGAACGCCTCCGCGCTGTCCACCACCGTCGCCTCCACCTTCGGCGGCCCGCTGGTGAAGGTCGCGGCCTTCGGCTACGGCGTCCGCCGGGCGCTCGGTGGCCGCAAGGAGGAGGACGTGCCGGGGAAGTCGCCCCGGCGTACCGTGATCGTGGGCCGGACGGTCCCTGCCGCACGACGCAAGCGGAAGTAAGGACTGAGACCGAGCGATGTTCCGCCGTACGTTCTGGTTCAGCACCGGCGTCGCCGCCGGTGTGTGGGCCACCACCAAGGTCAACCGCAAGCTGAGGCAGCTGACCCCGGAGAGCCTGGCCGCCACCGCGGCGAACAAGGCCCTTCAGACCGGTCAGCGGCTGAAGGACCGCGCGGTCGGCTTCGCGCTCGACGTCCGCGACAACATGGCCCAGCGGGAGGCCGAGCTGGAGGAGGCGCTCGGCATCCAGGAGAGCCCCGGGCTCACGGCACCCCGGCGGTACGCCGCCATCGAGAACAACCGCAGCAACCCGCAGTACATCGAGAACACGACGTACTCGTACAACCGGAATGAGGACCACTGATGGAGTCGGCCGAGATTCGCCGCCGCTGGCTGAGCTTCTTCGAGGAGCGCGGGCACACCGTCGTCCCTTCGGCGTCGCTCATCGCGGACGACCCGACTCTGCTCCTCGTCCCCGCCGGCATGGTGCCCTTCAAGCCCTACTTCCTGGGTGAGGTCAAGCCGCCCTTCCCGCGCGCCACCAGCGTGCAGAAGTGCGTGCGCACGCCCGACATCGAAGAGGTCGGCAAGACCACGCGGCACGGCACGTTCTTCCAGATGTGCGGCAACTTCTCCTTCGGCGACTACTTCAAGGAAGGCGCCATCAAGCTCGCCTGGGAGCTGCTCACCAGCCCCCAGGACAAGGGCGGTTACGGCCTCGACCCCGAGCGCCTGTGGATCACCGTCTACCAGGACGACGACGAGGCCGAGCAGATCTGGCACGAGGTCGTCGGCGTGCCCAAGGAGCGCATCCAGCGCCTGGGCATGAAGGACAACTTCTGGTCCATGGGCGTCCCCGGCCCCTGCGGCCCCTGCTCCGAGATCAACTACGACCGCGGCCCCGAGTTCGGCGTCGAGGGCGGCCCCGCCGTCAACGACGAGCGGTACGTGGAGATCTGGAACCTCGTCTTCATGCAGTACGAGCGCGGCGAGGGCACCGGCAAGGACAACTTCGAGATCCTCGGGGACCTGCCGAGCAAGAACATCGACACGGGCCTCGGCCTGGAGCGGCTCGCCATGATTCTGCAGGGCGTGCAGAACATGTACGAGATCGACACCTCCATGGCCGTCATCAAGCGGGCCACCGAGCTGACCGGTGTCCACTACGGCGAGTCGCACGCCTCGGACGTCTCCCTCCGCGTGGTCACCGACCACATGCGCACCGCCACCATGCTCATCGGCGACGGCGTCACCCCCGGCAACGAGGGCCGTGGCTACGTGCTGCGCCGCATCATGCGCCGCGCCATCCGCAACATGCGCCTGCTGGGCGCCACCGGACCGGTCGTCAAGGACCTGATCGACATCGTGATCCGGATGATGGGCCAGCAGTACCCCGAGCTGGTCACCGACCGCGAGCGCATCGAGAAGGTCGCCGTCGCCGAGGAGAACGCCTTCCTCAAGACGCTGAAGGCCGGCACCAACATCCTCGACACCGCCGTCACCGAGACCAAGGCCCAGGGCTCCAGCGTCCTGCCCGGCGACAAGGCCTTCCTGCTCCACGACACCTGGGGCTTCCCGATCGACCTCACCCTGGAGATGGCCGCCGAACAGGGCCTCTCCGTGGACGAGGAGGGCTTCCGCCGCCTGATGAAGGAGCAGCGGGAGCGCGCCAAGGCCGACGCCCAGGCCAAGAAGACCGGCCACGCCGACCTCGGTGCCTACCGCGAGATCGCCGACGCCGCCGGTGAGACCGACTTCATCGGCTACACCGACACCGAGGGCGAGTCCACGATCGTCGGCATCCTGGTCAACGGCGTCTCCTCCCCGGCCGCCACCGAGGGCGACGAGGTCGAGGTCGTCCTGGACCGCACCCCGTTCTACGCCGAGGGCGGCGGCCAGATCGGCGACACCGGCCGGATCAAGGTCGACTCCGGGGCCGTCATCGAGGTCCGCGACTGCCAGAAGCCGGTCCCGGGCGTCTACGTCCACAAGGGCGTCGTCCAGGTCGGCGAGGTGACCGTGGGCGCCAAGGCCCACGCCGCCATCGACACCCGCCGACGCACGGCCATCGCCCGCGCCCACTCGGCCACCCACCTCACCCACCAGGCCCTGCGCGACGCCCTCGGCCCGACGGCCGCCCAGGCCGGTTCCGAGAACCAGCCCGGCCGTTTCCGCTTCGACTTCGGCTCCCCGTCCGCCGTGCCGACGGCCGTGATGACCGACGTCGAGCAGAAGATCAACGAGGTGCTCGCCCGCGACCTCGACGTGCGCGCCGACATCATGGGCATCGACGAGGCCAAGAAGCAGGGCGCCATCGCCGAGTTCGGCGAGAAGTACGGCGAGCGGGTCCGCGTCGTGACCATCGGCGACTTCTCCAAGGAGCTGTGCGGTGGCACGCACGTGCACAACACCGCCCAGCTGGGCCTGGTGAAGCTGCTCGGCGAGTCCTCCATCGGCTCCGGTGTGCGCCGTATCGAGGCCCTGGTCGGCGTCGACGCCTACAACTTCCTCGCCCGCGAGCACACGGTCGTCAACCAGCTGACCGAGCTGCTCAAGGGCCGCGCGGAGGAGCTGCCGGAGAAGGTCTCCGCCATGCTCGGCAAGCTGAAGGACGCCGAGAAGGAGATCGAGAAGTTCCGCGCCGAGAAGGTGCTCCAGGCCGCCGCCGGTCTCGCCGAGTCCGCCAAGGACGTGCGGGGCGTCGCGCTGGTCACCGGCCAGGTCCCGGACGGCACCACCCCGGACGACCTGCGCAAGCTGGTCCTGGACGTGCGCGGCCGGATCCAGGGCGGCCGGGCCGCCGTCGTGGCCCTGTTCACCGTCAACAACGGCAAGCCGCTCACGGTCATCGCCACCAACGAGGCCGCCCGCGAGCGCGGCCTCAAGGCCGGCGACCTGGTCCGTACGGCCGCCAAGACGCTCGGCGGCGGCGGTGGCGGCAAGCCGGACGTCGCCCAGGGCGGCGGCCAGAACCCGGCCGCCGTCGGCGAGGCCGTCGAGGCCGTCGAGCGCCTGGTCGCCGAGACCGCCAAGTAGGAAGCGGCCGAGACATGCGCAGAGGACGTCGGCTCGCGATCGACGTCGGGGACGCCCGGATCGGGGTCGCCTCGTGCGACCCCGACGGGATCCTCGCCACCCCGGTGGAGACCGTCCCGGGCCGGGACGTCCCCGCCGCCCACCGCCGGTTGCGTCAGCTGGTGGAGGAGTACGAACCGATCGAGGTCGTCATCGGCCTCCCTCGCTCCCTCAAGGGGGGCGAGGGCCCGGCCGCGGTCAAGGTCCGCGCCTTCGCGCAGGAGCTGGCCAAGGGCATCGAGCCGGTGCCGGTGCGGCTGGTGGACGAGCGGATGACCACGGTGACGGCCAGTCAGGGACTGCGTGCCTCGGGCGTGAAGTCGAAGAAGGGCCGCGCGGTCATCGACCAGGCCGCCGCCGTCATCATTTTGCAGCAGGCCCTGGAATCCGAACGGGTGTCAGGTGCACCACCCGGCGAAGGCGTCGAAGTGGTCATCTGATCGCGATACGGTAACGTTCCGCGCGATGCGCCGGTGTTCGAACAGCCGGGGCACAGCAAGAGGCGGAGTGGAAGCCGGCCCCCCGGCCGCGTGACCGTCGGCCTCGCGGCTCTAGGGGATCGATGACTGAGTATGGCCGGGGCCAAGGCTCCGAACCGTGGCATCCGGAGGACCCGTTGTACGGGGACGGCGGATGGGGACGGCAGGCCCAGGCGGGCCCGCAGTCGCCCTACGGCGGCCAGCCGCAGCACCATCCGCAGGCGCCGCAGCACGGCGACTGGAGCCAGGAACAGCAGCCCGGGTACGGCGGGCAGCAGCACCAGTACCCCGACTACCAGGACGGAGCGGGCCGGCCCGAGTACGACCAGGGGTTCGCCCACCAGACCCAGCAGCAGTTCCACCAGGGCGGCTGGGACGCGACCGGCACCCACGGCCACGTGCCCTACGCCGCCGACCCCGGCGACCCGTACGGCCAGCAGCCCGTGGCCTACGGCGCGGAGCAGCCCGACTTCTACCCCACCGAGGACGCCTACCCGCCGCCGGAGCCGCCCGGCCGCCGGCAGCCCGAGCCGGAGCCCGAGCCGGAGGCGGCGGGCGAGGAGGAGCACGCCTTCTTCGCGGGAGGCGGCGGCGAGGACGACGAGGAGGAGCACGAGCTCCAGAGCCGGCGTGAGCGGCGCGGAAAGAAGCCCGTCAAGAGCAAGAAGCGGCGCACCGGCTGCGCCTGCATGGTGGTCGTCCTGGTGTTCGGCGGCGGCCTCGGCGGTGTCGGGTACTTCGGCTACAAGTTCTACCAAACTCGTTTCGGCGCGGCCCCGGACTACGCGGGCAGCGGCAACGGCCAGCACGTCACGGTCACCATCAACAAGGGCGACGGCGGCTGGGCCATCGGCCAGAAGCTGAAGGACGCGGGCGTCGTCGAGAGCGCGGCCGCGTTCGTCTCCGCGCTCCAGGCGAACCCCGAGGGCAAGTCGCTCCAGGACGGCGTCTACACCTTGGAGAAGGAGATGTCCGCCGCGAGCGCGGTCGAGCTGATGCTCAGTCCGAAGAGCCGCAGCAACCTGATCATCGCCGAGGGCCGGCGCAACGCGGAGATCTACGGCCTGATCGACAAGCGCCTCGAAGTACCGGCGGGCACCACGGCGCGGGTCGCGAAGAAGGACTACAAGCACCTCGGCCTGCCCGCCTGGGCGCTGAACCACCCGAACCTCAAGGACCCGCTGGAAGGCTTCCTCTACCCCTCCAGTTACGGGGTCACCAAGGGCCAGAAGCCCGAAGCCGTCCTCAGGACCATGGTGGCGCAGGCCACCGCCAAGTACCAGGAACTCGGCCTGGAGAAGAAGGCCGAGGCCCTCGGCCTCGACGGTCCGTGGCAACTGCTCACCGTGGCGAGCCTGGTGCAGGCCGAGGGCACGAGCCACGACGACTTCCGCAAGATGGCCGAGGTCGTCTACAACCGTCTGAAGCCCGGCAACCCGCAGACCGCCGGGCGGCTGGAGTTCGACTCCACGTACAACTACGTGAAGAACCAGAGCAAGCTCGATCTGAGCATCGCCGAGCTGCGCAGGTACAACAACTCGTACAACACGTACTACTCCAAGGGCCTGCCGCCGGGTCCCATCGACAACCCCGGCGAGGAGGCGCTCAGGGGCGCGCTCAACCCGACGGACGACGGCTGGTACTACTTCATCTCGATGGACGGCAAGACCAGCAGGTTCACCAAGACGCTGGAGGACCACAACAAGCTGGTCGCGGAGTGGAACGCGTCGAGGAAGAAGAACTGATGACACGCCGTGCCGCCGTGCTCGGATCGCCGATCGCCCACTCCCTCTCCCCGGTGCTGCACCGGGCCGCGTACGACGCGGCCGGGCTCACCGGCTGGTCGTACGACAGCTTCGACGTCGACGAGGCCGCCCTGCCCGGCTTCCTGGACAAGCTCGGACCGGAGTGGGCGGGGCTGTCGCTGACCATGCCGCTGAAGCGGGCGGTCATCCCGCTGGTGGACGAGATCAGCGAGACGGCCGCCTCGGTCGACGCGGTCAACACGCTCGTCCTCACCGAGGACGGCCGCAGGATCGGCGACAACACCGACATCCCGGGCATGGTGGCCGCCCTGCGCGAGCACGGCATCGAACAGGTCGACTCCGCCGCCGTCCTCGGCGCCGGCGCCACCGCCTCCTCCGCGCTCGCCGCGCTGGCCCGGATCTGCACCGGGGAGGTCGTCGCCTACGTCCGCAGCGAGGCCCGCGCCGCCGAGATGCGGCAGTGGGGCGAACGGCTCGACGTGGAGGTCCGCACGGCGGACTGGGCCGACGCGGCCGAGGCCCTGCGCGCCCCGCTGGTCATCGCCACCACCCCCGCCGGCACGACCGACGCCCTCGCCGCCGCCGTGCCCGAACGCCCCGCCACCCTCTTCGACGTGCTCTACGACCCCTGGCCCACCGAGCTGGCCGCCCGCTGGTCCATGTTCGGCGGTGCCGTGGTCGGCGGCCTCGACCTGCTGGTCCACCAGGCCGTGCTCCAGTTCGAGCAGATGACCGGGCACACCCCGGGCCCGCTGGAGGCCATGCGGCACGCCGGCGAGCAGGCGCTCGCGGCCCGCTGACGCCGCGCACGCGTCCGCCTGCTGGACCGGCGGCCGGTCCGCGCCCTGGGACGTGGGAGGATCGGAGGTGGCGTACCGGGGTCGCGCACCCGGCGGCGCCGTCGCCGTACGCGAGGACGCGCGTAGGGCGGGCAGTACCGGGCGCGAGCACTGAGGAGCACCGTTGAGCAGGCTGCGTTGGCTGACCGCGGGGGAGTCCCACGGTCCCGCACTTGTCGCGACGCTGGAGGGTCTTCCCGCCGGCGTGCCGATCACCACGGAGATGGTGGCGGACCACCTGGCGCGGCGGCGGCTCGGCTATGGCCGCGGTGCGCGGATGAAGTTCGAGCGGGACGAGGTCACGTTCCTCGGCGGGGTCCGGCACGGGCTGACCCTGGGCTCCCCGGTGGCGATCATGGTGGGCAACACCGAGTGGCCGAAGTGGGAGCAGGTCATGGCGGCCGACCCGGTCGACCCCGAGGTGCTGGCGGGCCTGGCCCGCAACGCGCCGCTGACCCGCCCCCGCCCCGGCCACGCCGACCTCGCGGGCATGCAGAAGTACGGCTTCGACGAGGCCCGCCCGATCCTGGAGCGCGCCTCGGCGCGCGAGACGGCGGCCCGGGTGGCGCTGGGCGCGGTCGCCCGGTCGTACCTGAAGGAGACGGCCGGCATCGAGATCGTCTCCCACGTGGTCGAGCTGTGCTCCGTGAAGGCCCCGCGAGGCGTGTACCCCACCCCGGCCGACGTCGACAAGCTCGACGCCGACCCGGTGCGCTGCCTCGACGCGGACGCCTCGAAGGCGATGGTCGCCGAGATCGACCAGGCCCACAAGGACGGCGACACCCTGGGCGGCGTGGTCGAGGTGCTGGCCTACGGCGTCCCGGTCGGCCTCGGCTCGCACGTGCACTGGGACCGCAAGCTGGACGCCCGCCTCGCCGGCGCGCTCATGGGCATCCAGGCGATCAAGGGCGTCGAGATCGGCGACGGCTTCGAGCTGGCCCGGGTGCCCGGCTCCCAGGCCCACGACGAGATCGTGGGCACGCCGGAGGGCATCCGGCGCGTCTCCGGCCGCTCGGGCGGCACCGAGGGCGGCCTGAGCACGGGTGAGCTGCTGCGGGTGCGCGCCGCGATGAAGCCGATCGCCACCGTGCCGCGCGCGCTCAGGACGGTGGACGTCACCACCGGCGAGCCCGCCCAGGCCCACCACCAGCGCTCCGACGTCTCCGCCGTCCCGGCGGCCGGCATCGTCGCCGAGGCCATGGTGGCGCTCGTCCTCGCGGACGCGGTCGCCGAGAAGTTCGGCGGTGACTCCGTCCCGGAGACCCGCCGCAACGTCCGGTCGTACCTCGACAACCTGGCGATCCGGTGAGCGGCGTACCGGCGGTCGTCCTGGTCGGGCCGATGGGCGTGGGCAAGTCCACCGTCGGCCGGCTGCTCGCCGAGCGCCTCGGCGCCGGCTACCGGGACACCGACGAGGACATCGTGGCGGCCGGGGGCCGCACCATCGCCGAGATCTTCGTGGACGACGGCGAGGCCGCCTTCCGCGCCCTGGAGAAGGCTGCCGTGCGGGCCGCGCTCGCCGAGCACCGGGGCGTCGTCGCGCTGGGCGGCGGGGCGGTCCTGGACGCGGACACGCGCGCGCTGCTGGCCGGGCAGCGGGTGCTCTACCTCTCCATGGAGGTCGAGGAGGCCGTCAAGCGCACCGGTCTGAACGTGGCCCGCCCGCTGCTCGCGGTCAACCCGCGCAAGCAGTGGCGGGAGCTGATGGAGGCGCGCCGGCACCTGTACGAGGAGGTCGCCACCGCCGTCGTCGCGACGGACGGCCGCACTCCGGAAGAGGTCGCGCAGGCGGCGCTGGACGCACTGGAGTTGAAGCAGGTATGAGCGAGGCAGTCACCCGGATCCAGATCGCCGGCACCGAGGGCACCGACCCCTACGAGGTGCTGGTGGGCCGGCAGCTCCTGGGCGAGCTGGCCGGGCTCATCGGGGCGAAGGCCAAGCGGGTCGCCGTGATCCACCCGGAAGCGCTGGACGAGACCGGGGAGGCGCTGCGCGCCGACCTGGCCGGGCAGGGCTACGAGGCCGTGGCGATCCAGGTGCCCAACGCGGAGGAGGCCAAGACCGCCGAGGTCGCCGCCTACTGCTGGAAGGCGCTGGGCCAGTGCGGCTTCACCCGCACCGACGTCATCGTCGGTGTCGGCGGCGGCGCCACCACCGACCTGGCCGGCTTCGTCGCCGCGACCTGGCTGCGCGGGGTGCGCTGGATCGCCGTCCCCACGACCGTGCTGGCCATGGTGGACGCGGCGGTCGGCGGCAAGACCGGCATCAACACCGCCGAGGGCAAGAACCTGGTCGGCGCCTTCCACCCGCCGGCCGGTGTCCTGTGCGACCTGGCCGCGCTGGACTCCCTCCCGGTGCACGACTACGTCTCCGGACTGGCCGAGATCATCAAGGCGGGGTTCATCGCCGACCCGGTGATCCTGGACCTGATCGAGGCCGACCCGCAGGCCGCCCGCACCCCGGCGGGCCCGCACACGGCCGAGCTGATCGAGCGGTCGATCCGCGTCAAGGCCGACGTCGTCTCCTCGGACCTGAGGGAATCGGGCCGGCGGGAGATCCTCAACTACGGTCACACGCTCGGCCACGCCATCGAGAAGAACGAGCGGTACAAGTGGCGGCACGGGGCCGCGGTCGCGGTCGGCATGCACTTCGCCGCCGAACTCGGCCGCCTCGCGGGCCGCCTGGACGACGCGACGGCCGACCGCCACCGCAGCATCCTCGAATCCGTCGGCCTGCCGCTGCACTACCGCTACGACCAGTGGCCCAAGCTGCTGGAGGCGATGAAGGTCGACAAGAAGTCCCGCGGCGACCTGCTGCGCTTCATCGTCCTGGACGGCCTGGCCAAGCCGACCGTCCTGGAAGGGCCGGACCCGGCCGTCCTCCTCGCCGCCTACGGCGAAGTCGGCCAGTAGCCCCGGACCGCCCCCCGCGTCCGATTTCCCTCGCCCGCCGGGCACTTCGTACCGCCCCCGGCCGTTTCACCAAACGACGGCCGGGGACGGTACCGTTCGGTAGCAAGCGGGGCACGCCCCCGCTGCCAGCGCCAGATGTGTGTACGAGACGGAGTGGCAACGGATGCAGCACGCAGTGGGGTCTCCGCTGCCGCCGCCCCACCAGCCGGGGCAGGGCCCGCACGCCGGCTGGGTGTCGGCCGCGCACCACCCGGGCCCGCACCCGGGAGTCTCCCAGGGGCCCGCCCCCGTGCCCCCGTCGCCGGGCTTCCCGGCTCCGCCCGGACCGGTACCGCCGGCCCCGCAGCAGCCCCCGGCCCCCGCCGGCCCGGTGCCGCCGCCCGCGCCCCCGCGGCACACCGCCGGCCCGCAGACCCCCGACAGCACCGGACACGTCCCGCTGCCGCCCGGCGGCCCGGTCGGCGCCCCCGCGGCCCCGCCCGCCGCGGCCACGGCACCGGACCCGACGGCGACCACCCTCGCCGTCCTCCTCATCGGCCCGGCCGGCGCGGGCAAGACCAGCGTCGCCAAGTACTGGGCGGACCACCGCCGGGTCCCCACGGCCCACATCAGCCTGGACGACGTCCGCGAATGGGTCCGCTCGGGCTTCGCCGACCCGCAGTCCGGCTGGAACGACAACTCCGAGGCCCAGTACCGCCTGGCCCGTCGCACCTGCGGCTTCGCCGCGCGCAACTTCCTGGCCAACGGCATCTCCTGCATCCTGGACGACGCCGTCTTCCCGGACCGCCCGGTCGTCGGCCTCGGCGGCTGGAAGCGGCACGTGGGCCCCGGCCTGCTCCCGGTGGTCCTGCTCCCGGGCCTCGACGTCGTCCTGGAGCGCAACGCCGAACGCACCGGCAACCGCCGCCTCACGGACGAGGAGGTGGCCCGCATCCACGGCCGCATGGCCGGCTGGTACGGCTCGGGCCTGCCGATCATCGACAACTCCCAGCTGGACGTCCCGGGCACGGCCCGCGTGCTGGACGAGGTCCTGGCCAGGGCGATAGCGAGCCCGCCGAGCTGGTGAGCGGGGGTGCCCCCGGCACTCCACCGCACCACCCCCCACCTGCTCCGCCACCCCACTCGGCCCCCACCGATCGGCACAATCCGGACAAACCTCCTACGCTCATCTCATGTCAGAGGTGTACGCGAACCGCCGATCCCGGCTGAGGGAACACTTCAACGCGGCCGGCACCGCGGCAGCGCTCGTCACCCGCCCGGCCAATGTCCGCTACCTCGCCGCCGCGGCCCCGCGGGGCGCCGTGCTGCTGATCGGCAGGAGCGAGGACGTCCTGGTGTGCGCCGGTCCGCCGGACGACCGCCCGCACGAAGGCCAGCCGGACGAGAACCTGCGCCTGCACGTCCTTCCGGCGCGCCAGGGCGACGCCGCCGTCGCGGCGGCCGGTCTCGCCGCCGACCAGGGCGCCGACTCCCTGGCGGTCGAGGAACACCACCTCACCGTCACCCGGCACCGGGCCGTCGCCTGCGTCGCCCCGAGGCTCCGCCTCATCGACCTCGGCGGGGCCGTGGAACAGCTCAGGGTCGTCAAGGACGAGGAGGAGATCTCCTGTCTGCGCATCGGCGCCGAGATCGCCGACCAGGCCCTCGGCGAGCTGCTGGAGTCCATCCTGGTCGGCCGTACCGAACGGCACCTCGCGCTGGAGCTGGAGCGGCGCCTGGTCGACCACGGCGCCGACGGCCCGGCCTTCCCCACCTCCGTGGCCACCGGACCGCACGCCGGCCGCCGCGGCCACCGCCCCACCGACCGGCGGGTGGAGGAGGGGGACTTCCTCTCCGTCTGCCTCGGCGCCACCTACCGCGGCTACCGCTGCGAGATCGGCCGCACCTTCGTCATCGGCACCTCGCCCGCCGACTGGCAGATCGAGCTGTACGACCTGGTCTTCGCCGCCCAGCGGGCCGGCCGCGAGTTCCTGGCACCCGGCGCCGCCTACCGTGACGTGGACCGCGCCGCACGCCAGGTACTGGACTCCGCGGGCTATGCGGAGGCCCTGCCACCGCTGACCGGACACGGTGTCGGACTCGAAATCGACGAGGACCCGCAGTTGGCGCCCGCGGCCATGGGTAAACTGGACGCTTGCGTGCCGGTCACCGTCGAACCGGGGGTCCACCTCCCGGGCCGGGGCGGTGTCCGGATCGATGACACGCTCGTCGTACGCCCCGAGGCGGACGGCGGACCCGAGCTACTCACCATCACGACCAAGGAGCTGCTCGCCCTCTAGGCAGGTGCGTGCGCCGGGGTCGTACGTCAGTCCAGGAGATTCCGCAACCGTGGCTTCCACGAACGACCTCAAGAACGGCATGGTGCTCAAGCTCGAAGGCGGCCAGCTCTGGTCCGTCGTCGAGTTCCAGCACGTCAAGCCCGGCAAGGGCCCGGCCTTCGTGCGCACCAAGCTCAAGAACGTGCTCTCCGGCAAGGTCGTCGACAAGACCTTCAACGCCGGTGTCAAGGTCGAGACGGCCACTGTCGACAAGCGCGACATGCAGTTCTCGTACATGGACGGCGAGTACTTCGTCTTCATGGACATGGAGACCTACGACCAGCTGCACATCGACCGGAAGGCCGTCGGCGACGCCGCGAACTTCCTGGTCGAGGGCTTCACCGCCACCGTCGCGCAGCACGAGGGCGAGGTCCTCTTCGTCGAGCTGCCCGCCGCCGTCGAGCTGACCATCGCCGAGACCGAGCCGGGCGTCCAGGGCGACCGCTCCACCGGTGGCACCAAGCCCGCCACCCTGGAGACCGGCCACCAGATCCAGGTCCCGCTCTTCATCACCACCGGTGAGAAGATCAAGGTCGACACCCGCACCAGCGACTACCTCGGCCGGGTGAACAGCTAACCGTGGCTGCCCGCAACACGGCCCGCAAGCGCGCCTTCCAGATCCTCTTCGAGGGCGACCAGCGCGGCGCCGACGTCCTGACGGTCCTCGCGGACTGGATCCGGCTCTCCCGGTCCGACACCCGGCAGCCGCCGGTCAGCGAGTACACGATGCAGCTGGTCGAGGGCTACGCGGAGCACGCGAAGCGGATCGACGAGCTGATCGCCCAGTACGCGGTGGGCTGGACGCTCGACCGGATGCCGGTCGTGGACCGCAACATCCTGCGGCTGGGCGCGTACGAGCTGATCTGGGTCGACGAGACCCCGGACGCCGTCGTCCTGGACGAGATGGTGCAGCTGGCGAAGGAGTTCTCGACCGACGAGTCGCCCTCGTTCGTCAACGGTCTGCTGGGCCGCCTGAAGGAACTCAAGCCGTCCCTGCGCCGGGACGAGGCGTAACCGCCCGACAGTCAACGCCGGAGGGCCCGCAGCACGCCTGTGCTGCGGGCCCTCCGGCGTGTGCCGTACCGGCGCTGAAACGCCGCCGGGGTGGCCGGAACCGTAGAGTTCCGGCCACCCCGGCGGCACGTTTCTGCTGAGGCGTGTGCGGGCGGTTACGCCTCTTCGTGCGTCGCCACCGCACGGCGCGCGTCCGCGTCCAGGACACCCCAGCTGATCAGCTGCTCGGTGAGGACCGAGGGGGACTGGTCGTAGATGACGGCGAGTGTGCGCAGGTCGTCCTGGCGGATGGAGAGCACCTTGCCGTTGTAGTCACCGCGCTGGGACTGGATCGTCGCCGCGTAGCGCTGCAAGGGGCCCGCCTTCTCGGCCGGCACGGTGGCCAGCCGCTCCAGGTCCAGGACCAGCTTCGGCGGCGGCTCGGCGGCGCCGCCCGGCGTGGTGCCCGGCAGGAGCTCCTGGACCGGAACGCCATAGAAATCGGCCAGCTCGGCCAGGCGCTGCACGGTCACGGCACGGTCGCCGCGCTCGTACGAACCGACCACCACGGCCTTCCAGCGACCCTGGGACTTCTCCTCGACACCGTGGAGGGAAAGGCCCTGCTGGGTGCGGATGGCCCGGAGCTTGGCCCCGAGCTGTTTGGCGTATTCGCTGGACATATAGCTCCCCGGACACTGTGTCGACGCGGCCGGCTGCTTTCCCGCCGCGCGGCTGGTAACTCACTGTGAGGTTACGCAGCGTGACTCTGGTGCGTCAAGCCGAATGGTCCACACCGACTCTTCCGTGGTAGCGGCCATCGATTGGGCCAAGCGGATGACAGGGGGGCGGCCGAGGCCGGTCAGGTGACCTGCTACGGTGGATGGCGCAATTCCGACGTCCTTTAAGGTCCGTCCCGTGAGGCGGAGAAGGAGGTCCGTTTCGTATGGACAAGAACATCACGCCTGCGCATCCGCAAGCGTCCGATGCGCGGCCCGTTCTCGAAGGCCCCGACATCGCACGGGTGCTCACCCGTATCGCCCACGAGATCGTCGAGCGCGCCAAGGGCGCCGACGACGTGGTGCTCCTCGGCATCCCGACCCGCGGCGTCTTCCTCGCCCAGCGGCTCGCCGCCAAGCTGGAGCAGATCACCGACCGCGGGGTCCCGGTCGGCTCGCTCGACATCACCATGTACCGCGACGATCTGCGCATGCATCCGCCGCGCGCGCTGGCCCGCACCGAGATCCCCGGTGACGGCATCGACGGCCGGCTGGTCGTCCTCGTCGACGACGTGCTCTTCTCCGGGCGCACCATCCGCGCCGCCCTCGACGCCCTGAACGACATCGGGCGCCCGCGCGCGGTGCAGCTCGCGGTCCTGGTCGACCGCGGCCACCGCGAACTGCCCATCCGCGCCGACTACGTCGGCAAGAACCTCCCCACGTCGCTGCGGGAGACGGTCAAGGTCCAGCTCGCCGAGGAGGACGGTCGCGACACCGTGCTGCTCGGTGTGAAGCCGGCCGCTCAGTAGCAAGTCAGGCGCACGGCCGCCCCGGCGTGCCGTGAACACGCGCCCGCCTGCCCGAAATCTCCCGAATGAACTGCCTTACGGAGCCTGACAGATGCAGCGTCATCTCATCTCGGCCGCCGACCTCACCCGCGACGACGCCGTCCACATCCTCGACACCGCCGAGGAGATGGCCCGGGTCGCGGACCGGCCGATCAAGAAGCTGCCGACCCTGCGCGGCCGGACGATCGTCAACCTCTTCTTCGAGGACTCCACGCGCACGCGCATCTCCTTCGAGGCCGCCGAGAAGCGCCTGTCCGCGGACGTGATCAACTTCTCCGCCAAGGGGTCCTCGGTGTCCAAGGGCGAGTCCCTGAAGGACACCGCGCAGACCCTGGAGGCCATGGGCGTCGACGCCGTGGTCATCCGGCACGGCGCCTCCGGAGCCCCCTACCGCCTGGCCAACTCCGGCTGGATCGACGCGGCCGTCATCAACGCCGGCGACGGCACCCACCAGCACCCCACCCAGGCCCTGCTGGACGCCTTCACCATGCGCCGCCGGCTCATCGGCCGCGACGCCGGGCTCGGCCAGGACCTGTCCGGCAAGCGGATCACCGTCGTCGGCGACGTCCTGCACAGCCGGGTCGCCCGCTCCAACGTGGACCTGCTGCACACCCTCGGCGCCGAGGTCACCCTGGTCGCCCCGCCCACCCTGGTGCCGGTCGGCGTCGACTCCTGGCCGTGCGTGGTCTCGTACGACCTCGACAGCACGCTGCCCAAGTCCGACGCCGTGATGATGCTCCGCGTCCAGCGCGAGCGCATGAACGCCGCCTTCTTCCCGACCGAGCGCGAGTACTCGCGGCGCTACGGCCTCGACGGCGACCGCATGGCCAGGCTGCCCGAGCACGCCATCGTGATGCACCCCGGCCCCATGGTGCGCGGCATGGAGATCACCGCCGAGGTCGCCGACTCCGACCGCTGCACCGCCGTCGAGCAGGTCGCCAACGGCGTCTCCATCCGGATGGCCGTCCTGTACCTGCTGCTCGGCGGCAACGAGCCTGCCGTCACCCACTCTCGTACCGAGGAGAAGTAAGACACATGAGCAAGATCCTGATCCGTGGTGCGAAGGTGCTCGGCGGCGCGCCGCAGGACGTCCTGATCGACGGCGGGACCATCGCCGAGGTGGGTGAGGGCCTGTCCGCCGAGGGCGCCCAGGTCGTCGAGGCCGGCGGCAAGGTGCTGCTGCCGGGCCTGGTCGATCTGCACACCCACCTGCGCGAGCCGGGCCGCGAGGACTCCGAGACCGTCCTCACCGGCACCCGCGCGGCGGCGAGCGGCGGCTACACGGCCGTCTTCGCCATGGCCAACACCTTCCCGGTCGCCGACACCGCCGGTGTGGTCGAGCAGGTCTGGCGGCTCGGCCAGGAGCACGGCTACTGCGACGTCCAGCCCATCGGCGCCGTCACCGTCGGCCTGGAGGGCAAGAAGCTCGCCGAACTGGGCGCCATGCACGAGTCCGCCGCCGGCGTCACCGTCTTCTCCGACGACGGCAAGTGCGTGGACGACGCCGTGATCATGCGCCGCGCGCTGGAGTACGTGAAGGCCTTCGGCGGTGTCGTCGCCCAGCACGCGCAGGAGCCGCGGCTCACCGAGGGCGCCCAGATGAACGAGGGCGTCGTCTCCGCCGAGCTGGGCCTGGGCGGCTGGCCGGCCGTCGCCGAGGAGTCGATCATCGCCCGCGACGTCCTCCTCGCCGACCACGTCGGCTCCCGCGTCCACATCTGCCACCTGTCGACCGCCGGCTCCGTCGAGATCGTCCGCTGGGCGAAGTCCCGGGGCATCCAGGTCACCGCCGAGGTCACCCCGCACCACCTGCTGCTGACCGACGAGCTGGTGCGCACCTACAACCCCGTCTACAAGGTCAACCCGCCGCTGCGCACCGAGCGCGACGTGCTGGCCCTGCGCGAGGCGCTCGCCGACGGCACGATCGACATCGTCGCCACCGACCACGCCCCGCACCCGCACGAGGACAAGGACTGCGAGTGGGCCGCCGCCGCCATGGGCATGGTCGGCCTGGAGACCGCGTTGTCAGTGGTCCAGGAGACCATGGTCGACACGGGCCTGCTGGACTGGGCCGGCGTCGCCGACCGTATGTCCTTCAAGCCCGCGCGGATCGGACGGGCCACCGGCCACGGCCGCCCCGTCTCGGCTGGTGAGCCCGCCAACCTCACCCTGGTCGACACGGAATACCGTGGCCAGGTGGACCCCGCGGGCTTCGCCTCGCGCAGCCGCAACACCCCCTACCAGGGGCGTGAGCTGCCGGGCCGTGTGACGCACACGTGGCTGCGGGGCAAGGCCACGCTCGTCGACGGGAAGCTCACGTGACACCTGTAATCCTGCTGGCCGAGGCGAAGAAGTCGGCCGAGGTCACCGACTGGGGGGCCCGCATCGGCTGGCTCGTCGGACTGGCCCTCATCATCGCGCTGGTCTACTGGCTGATGCGCGAGGGCTGGAAGTGGCGCGGCACCCTCCAGAGCGACCTGCCCGAACTGCCGGGCGCGCCGGAGGAGACCGGCCCGGCCAGACTGAGGATGAGCGGCCGCTACCACGGCTCCACCACCGCCGGACAGTGGCTGGACCGCATCGTCGCCCACGGCCTGGGCACCCGCAGCCGGGCCGAGCTCACCCTGACCGACGCGGGCCTGGAGGTCGAGCGCCCCGGCGCGACCGACTTCTTCGTCCCCGCGTCGGCCCTGCGCGGAGCCCGGCTGGACAAGGGCATCGCCGGCAAGGTCCTCACCGAGGGCGGACTGCTGGTGGTGACCTGGGCGCTCGGCGACAAGCTGATCGACTCGGGCTTCCGCTCCGACCACGCGGCCGAGCACACCGAGTGGGTCGACACCCTGAACCAGATGATCAACGACACGGAAGGCGCGCGATGACGACCTCCACCAGGGGAAGCTCCTCTCAGAGGAACCAGGTGCTTCCCGCCGTACTCGTCCTGGAGGACGGCCGCATCTTCCGCGGCCGCGCCTACGGGGCCGTGGGGGAGACCTTCGGCGAGGCCGTGTTCTCCACCGGCATGACCGGCTACCAGGAGACCCTCACCGACCCGTCGTACGACCGCCAGATCGTCGTCGCGACCGCCCCCCAGATCGGCAACACCGGCTGGAACGACGAGGACGACGAGTCCGGCCGCATCTGGGTCTCCGGCTACGTCGTGCGCGACCCCGCGCGCGTGCCGTCCAACTGGCGGGCCAAGCGCTCCCTGGACGACGAGCTGGAGCGGCAGGGCGTGGTCGGCATCTCCGGCATCGACACCCGGGCCCTCACCCGCCACCTGCGCGAGCGCGGCTCCATGCGCGCCGGCATCTTCTCCGGCCAGGCCGTCGCCCCCGACGCCGAGCTGCTGGAGCGCGTACAGGCCCAGCCGCACATGAAGGGCGCGAGCCTCTACGAGGAGGTCGCGACCAAGGAGGCGTACGTCGTCCCGGCGGTCGGCGAGAAGCGGTTCACGGTCGCCGCCATCGACCTCGGCATCAAGGGCATGACCCCGCACCGCATGGCCGAGCGCGGCATCGAGGTGCACGTCCTGCCCGCCACCGCCACGGCCGACGACGTCTACGCCGTCGACCCGGACGGGGTGTTCTTCTCCAACGGCCCCGGCGACCCGGCGACCGCCGACGGCCCGGTGGCGCTGATGTCCGCCGTCCTGGAGCGGAAGACGCCGCTGTTCGGCATCTGCTTCGGCAACCAGATCCTCGGCCGCGCCCTCGGCTTCGGCACCTACAAGCTGAAGTACGGCCACCGGGGTATCAACCAGCCGGTCCAGGACCGTACGACCGGCAAGGTCGAGGTCACCGCGCACAACCACGGCTTCGCCGTGGACGCGCCGCTCGACAAGGTCAGCGAGACCAGGTTCGGCCGCGCCGAGGTCTCCCACGTCTGCCTCAACGACGACGTCGTGGAGGGGCTCCAGCTGCTCGACCAGCCCGCCTTCTCCGTCCAGTACCACCCCGAAGCGGCGGCCGGCCCGCACGACGCCGCCTACCTCTTCGACCGCTTCGTCTCCCTGATGGAGGGCCAGCGTGCCTAAGCGCACCGATATCCAGTCCGTCCTGGTCATCGGCTCCGGCCCGATCGTCATCGGCCAGGCCGCCGAGTTCGACTACTCCGGCACCCAGGCGTGCCGCGTGCTCAAGGCCGAGGGCCTGCGCGTCGTCCTCGTCAACTCCAACCCGGCGACGATCATGACCGACCCGGAGATCGCCGACGCCACCTACGTCGAGCCGATCACCCCCGAGTTCGTCGAGAAGATCATCGCCAAGGAGCGCCCCGACGCCCTGCTGCCCACCCTGGGCGGCCAGACGGCCCTGAACACCGCCATCTCCCTGCACGAGAACGGCGTCCTCGCCAAGTACGGCGTGGAGCTGATCGGCGCCAAGCCCGAGGCGATCCACAAGGGCGAGGACCGCGACCTGTTCAAGGAGGTCGTGGAGGAGGTCCGCTGCAAGATCGGGCACGGCGAGTCCGCCCGCTCGGTCATCTGCCACTCCATGGACGACGTCCTCAAGGGCGTCGAGACCCTCGGCGGCTACCCGGTCGTGGTCCGCCCGTCCTTCACCATGGGCGGCGCCGGCTCCGGCTTCGCGCACGACGAGGAGGAGCTGCGCCGCATCGCCGGCCAGGGCCTCACGCTCTCCCCGACCACCGAGGTGCTCCTGGAGGAGTCCATCCTCGGCTGGAAGGAGTACGAGCTGGAGCTGATGCGCGACAAGAACGACAACGTCGTGGTCGTCTGCTCCATCGAGAACTTCGACCCGATGGGCGTGCACACCGGTGACTCCATCACCGTCGCGCCCGCGATGACGCTGACCGACCGCGAGTACCAGATCCTGCGGGACATCGGCATCGCCGTCATCCGCGAGGTCGGCGTCGACACCGGCGGCTGCAACATCCAGTTCGCGGTGAACCCCGAGGACGGTCGCGTGATCGTCATCGAGATGAACCCGCGCGTGTCGCGTTCCTCGGCGCTCGCCTCCAAGGCGACCGGCTTCCCGATCGCCAAGATCGCCGCCAAGCTGGCCGTCGGCTACACCCTGGACGAGATCCCGAACGACATCACGCAGGAGACCCCCGCCTCCTTCGAGCCCACGCTCGACTACGTGGTGGTCAAGGCCCCGCGGTTCGCCTTCGAGAAGTTCCCGCAGGCCGACTCCACGCTGACCACCACCATGAAGTCGGTCGGCGAGGCCATGGCCATCGGCCGCAACTTCCCCGAAGCCTTCCAGAAGGCCCTGCGGTCGCTGGAGAAGAAGGGCAGCCAGTTCGCCTTCACCGGCGAGCCCGGCGACAAGGAGACCCTGCTGCGTGAGGCCGTACGGCCCACCGACGGCCGGATCAACACGGTCATGCAGGCCATCCGCGCGGGCGCCACCCCCGAGGAGGTCTTCGAGTACACGAAGATCGACCCCTGGTTCGTGGACCAGCTCTTCCTGATCAAGGAGATCGCGGACGAGCTGGCCGAGGCCCCGGAGCTGACCCGCGACCTGCTCGCCGAGGCCAAGCGGCACGGCTTCTCCGACCAGCAGGTCGCCGAGATCCGCGGCCTGCGCGAGGACGTCGTCCGCGAGGTCCGGCACGCCCTCGGCGTCCGCCCGGTCTACAAGACGGTCGACACCTGCGCCGCCGAGTTCGCCGCGAAGACGCCGTACTTCTACTCCTCCTACGACGAGGAGACCGAGGTCGCGCCGCGCGAGAAGCCCGCCGTGATCATCCTGGGCTCCGGACCGAACCGCATCGGCCAGGGCATCGAGTTCGACTACTCCTGCGTCCACGCCTCCTTCGCGCTGTCCGACGCCGGGTACGAGACCGTGATGGTCAACTGCAACCCGGAGACCGTCTCCACGGACTACGACACCTCCGACCGCCTCTACTTCGAGCCGCTGACGCTGGAGGACGTGCTGGAGATCGTCCACGCCGAGCAGCAGGCCGGCCCGATCGCGGGCGTCGTCGTCCAGCTGGGCGGCCAGACGCCGCTGGGCCTCTCGCAGGCCCTGAAGGACAACGGCGTGCCGATCGTGGGTACGTCCCCCGAGGCCATCCACGCGGCCGAGGACCGGGGCGCCTTCGGCCGGGTCCTCGCGGAGGCGGGCCTGCCGGCGCCCAAGCACGGCACGGCCACCACCTTCGCGGAGGCCAAGGCCATCGCCGACGAGATCGGCTACCCGGTCCTGGTCCGGCCGTCGTACGTCCTCGGCGGACGCGGCATGGAGATCGTCTACGACGAGACCCGCCTCGCCTCCTACATCGCCGAGTCGACCGAGATCAGCCCCTCCCGGCCGGTCCTCGTCGACCGCTTCCTGGACGACGCCATCGAGATCGACGTCGACGCGCTCTACGACGGCGAGGAGCTGTACCTCGGCGGCGTCATGGAGCACATCGAGGAGGCCGGCATCCACTCCGGCGACTCGGCGTGCGCCCTGCCCCCGATCACCCTCGGCGGCTTCGACATCAAGCGGCTGCGCGCCTCCACGGAGGCCATCGCCAAGGGCGTCGGCGTGCGCGGCCTGATCAACATCCAGTTCGCGATGGCCGGCGACATCCTGTACGTCCTGGAGGCCAACCCGCGCGCCTCCCGCACCGTCCCCTTCACCTCGAAGGCGACCGCGGTGCCGCTGGCGAAGGCCGCCGCCCGGATCTCCCTGGGCGCGACCATCGCCGAGCTGCGCGCCGAGGGCCTGCTGCCGAAGAACGGCGACGGCGGCGAGCTGCCGCTGGACGCGCCGATCTCCGTCAAGGAGGCCGTGATGCCGTGGTCGCGGTTCCGCGACATCCACGGCCGCGGCGTCGACACCGTCCTCGGCCCGGAGATGCGCTCCACCGGCGAGGTCATGGGCATCGACTCGGTCTTCGGCACGGCGTACGCCAAGTCGCAGGCGGGCGCCTACGGCCCGCTGCCCACCAAGGGCCGCGCGTTCATCTCGGTCGCCAACCGCGACAAGCGCTCGATGATCTTCCCGGCGCGCGAGCTGGTCGCGCACGGCTTCGAGCTGCTCGCGACCTCCGGCACCGCCGAGGTCCTCAAGCGCAACGGCATCAACGCCACGGTCGTGCGCAAGCAGTCCGAGGGCGTCGGCCCGAACGGCGAGCGGACCATCGTCCAGCTCATCCACGACGGCGAGGTCGACCTCATCGTCAACACCCCGTACGGCACCGGTGGCCGCCTCGACGGCTACGACATCCGTACGGCGGCCGTGGCGCGGTCCGTGCCGTGCCTGACGACCGTCCAGGCGCTCGCGGCGGCCGTCCAGGGCATCGACGCCCTCAACCACGGTGACGTGGGCGTCCGCTCGCTCCAGGAACACGCGGAACACCTGACCGCGGCCCGCGACTAGCAGCCCCGAGGGGGACACCGGAAACGGTGTCCCCCTCTTCGTGAGGACACCATGTACAAGATCTTTTTCAAGCTGGTCTTCCAGCGCATGGATCCCGAGAAGGCCCATCACCTGGCCTTCCGCTGGATCCGCCTCGCCGTCCGCGTCCCGGTGCTGCGCACCTTCGTCGCCGCCGCCCTCGCGCCCCGCCACAAGGAGCTGCGCACGGAGGCGTTCGGACTGCGCATGCACGGCCCGTTCGGGCTCGCGGCCGGATTCGACAAGAACGCGGTGGCCATCGACGGGATGTCGATGCTGGGCTTCGACCACGTCGAGATCGGCACGGTGACGGGGGAGGCGCAGCCCGGCAACCCCAGGAAGCGGCTGTTCCGGCTCGTCGCGGACCGCGCGCTGATCAACCGCATGGGCTTCAACAACGACGGCTCCCTTGCCGTGGCGGCCCGCCTGGCCACCCGTGAACCGGTCTTCAGGACGGTGGTCGGCGTCAACATCGGCAAGACCAAGGCCGTCCCGGAGGCGGAGGCCGTCGCCGACTACGTGAAGTCCGCCGAGCGCCTCGCGCCGTACGCGGACTACCTGGTCGTCAACGTCTCCTCGCCGAACACGCCCGGTCTGCGGAACCTCCAGGCGGTGGACCACCTGCGTCCGCTGCTCACCGCGGTGCGCGGGGCCGCCGACCGCACGGTCGCGAACCGGCGCGTCCCGCTGCTGGTGAAGATCGCCCCCGATCTCGCCGACGAGGACGTCGACGCGGTCGCCGACCTCGCCGTGGAGCTGGGCCTGGACGGCATCATCGCCACCAACACCACCATCGCGCGCGACGGCCTCGGCCTGCGGTCCCCCGCCGCGCTGGTCAAGGAGACCGGCGGCCTGTCCGGCGCCCCGCTCAAGGAGCGCTCCCTGGAGGTCCTGCGCCGCCTGTACGCGCGCGTGGGCGACCGGATCACCCTGGTGGGCGTCGGCGGCGTCGAGACCGCCGAGGACGCCTGGCAGCGCATCCTGGCCGGTGCCACGCTGGTCCAGGGCTACAGCGCCTTCGTCTACGAGGGCCCCTTCTGGTGCCGCGCGATCCACAAGGGCCTCGCCGCCCGGCTGCGCACCAGCCCGTACGCCACCCTCGCCGACGCGGTCGGCGCCGACGTGAGGAAGCCCGCATGAGCCCGTTGGAGCCCTTCGGCGCCCGGCTGCGCCGCGCCATGGACGAGCGCGGGCCGCTGTGCGTCGGCATCGACCCACACGCCTCCCTGCTCGCCGAGTGGGGCCTGGACGACGATGTCGCCGGCCTGGAGCGGTTCAGCCGCACGGTCGTCGAGGCCGTGGCCGACCGGGTGGCCGTCCTGAAGCCGCAGAGCGCCTTCTTCGAGCGGTTCGGCTCCCGCGGCCTCGCCGTCCTGGAGAAGTCGGTCCAGGAGGCGCGCGCGGCGGGCGCCCTGGTCGTGATGGACGCCAAGCGCGGCGACATCGGCTCGACCATGGCCGCCTACGCCGAGGCGTTCCTCCGCCCCGGCGCCCCGCTGTTCTCCGACGCCCTGACCGTCTCGCCGTACCTCGGCTACGGCTCGCTGAGCCCGGCCGTCGCGCTCGCCCGGGAAAGCGGGGCCGGCCTGTTCGTGCTGGCGCTGACCTCGAACCCGGAGGGCGGCGAGGTGCAGCACGCGGTCCGCGCCGACGGCCGGACCGTCGGGGCGACCGTGCTGGCCCACCTGGCGGCCGAGAACGCGGGGGAGGAGCCGCTGGGCTCCTTCGGCGCGGTCGTCGGTGCCACGCTCGGCGACCTGTCCTCGTACGACCTCGCTGTCAACGGCCCGCTCCTCGCGCCGGGCATCGGTGCCCAGGGCGCGACCCCGGCCGACCTTCCCCGGGTCTTCGGGGCGGCCGTCCGCAACGTCGTGCCCAACGTCAGCCGGGGTGTTCTGCGTCACGGTCCCGACGTCAGGGCGCTGCGCGGGGCGGCGGAGCGGTTCGCGGAGGAGATCCGGGCGGCCGTCGCCGGTGTCTGAACCCCGGCTGCGCGCTCGGCTGAGCGGGATCACGCCGACTTGAGGGTGAATACATCCTCAAATCAGGGGCATTATGTCTGAAATGTCCAGCCTGACGGAGGCTGACCAGGACTTTTCCGCTGTTCTCGCTGACTCTGGCGGACTTGCCCGCTAGTCTCCGAGCAGTGGGGGCACCTCCCGCGCCCCTCAAACAGTGGGGGAGGACGGGCAGCGTGTTGCTCGTGGCTCCCCAGGTGTGGGGCGACTAGGTTCCTCACCGGTCCGTATCCGACAGTTCGACATCCGAGGTGACGTAGGCGTGGCTCTTCCGCCCCTTACCCCTGAACAGCGCGCAGCCGCGCTCGAAAAGGCCGCCGCGGCTCGCCGGGAGCGGGCCGAGGTCAAGAATCGACTCAAGCACTCCGGCGCCTCCCTGCACGAGGTCATCAAGCAGGGCCAGGAAAACGACGTCATCGGCAAGATGAAGGTCTCCGCGCTGCTGGAGTCCCTGCCGGGCGTGGGCAAGGTCCGCGCCAAGCAGATCATGGAGCGTCTGGGCATCTCCGAGAGCCGCCGCGTGCGCGGTCTCGGTTCCAACCAGATCGCCTCCCTGGAGCGTGAGTTCGGCAGCACCGGCTCCTGAGTCCGCCGCCCGGCGGACCGGGAGTCCCGGGCACTCCGGGATTGCTGGAATAATCGCTGCATGAGTGAACGTCCGCGGCTGACCGTGCTCTCCGGCCCCTCGGGGGTCGGCAAGAGCACGGTCGTCGCCCATATGCGCAAGGAACACCCCGAGGTCTGGCTCTCGGTCTCGGCGACGACCCGCAAGCCGCGCCCCGGCGAGCAGCACGGAGTCCACTACTTCTTCGTCACCGACGAGGAGATGGACAAGCTGATCGCCAACGGCGAACTGCTGGAGTGGGCCGAGTTCGCCGGCAACCGCTACGGCACCCCCCGCGCGGCGGTGCTGGAGCGGCTGGAGAACGGCGAGCCCGTCCTGCTGGAGATCGACCTCCAGGGCGCCCGGCAGGTCCGCGAGTCCATGGCCGACGCCCAGCTGGTGTTCCTCGCTCCGCCCTCCTGGGAGGAGCTGGTGCGCAGGCTGACCGGCCGGGGGACCGAGCCGCCCGAGGTCATCGACCGCCGCCTGGCGGCGGCGAAGACCGAGCTGGCGGCCGAGCCGGAGTTCGATACGACCTTGGTCAACACCTCCGTCGAGGACGTGGCCCGCGAGCTGCTAGCCTTGATGGACGTTGTGTGATCGTGACTGTGATCACGATGTCTGATTCTTTCCCATCCATCGGAAGGTAGAGCGTGTCCTCTTCCATCACCGCGCCCGAGGGCATCATCAACCCGCCGATCGACGAGCTTCTTGAGGCGACCGACTCGAAGTACAGCCTCGTGATCTACGCGGCCAAGCGTGCCCGCCAGATCAACGCGTACTACTCCCAGCTCGGTGAGGGCCTCCTGGAGTACGTGGGGCCGCTCGTCGACACCCACGTGCACGAGAAGCCGCTGTCGATCGCCCTGCGCGAGATCAACGCAGGTCTGCTGACCTCCGAGGCCGTCGAGGGCCCGGCGCAGTAGTACTTTCAGATTGCGACTGACTTATCCACAGGCCCGGCAGTCATGCTGCCGGGCCTGTGGTGTGTCATGGGTGGTGCAGATTCTCGAATGCGAGGAGCCATGGTGGACAAGCCGAAGGTCGTGCTGGGGGTCAGCGGTGGCATCGCCGCCTACAAGGCCTGTGAGCTGCTGAGAAGGTTCACGGAGTCGGGCCATGACGTCCGCGTCGTGCCGACCGCCTCCGCGCTGCACTTCGTCGGCGCCGCCACCTGGTCCGCGCTGTCCGGCAACCCCGTCGCCACCGAGGTCTGGGACGACGTCCACCAGGTGCCGCACGTCCGCATCGGCCAGCACGCCGACCTGGTCGTCGTGGCCCCGGCCACCGCCGACATGCTCGCCAAGGCCGCCCACGGCCTCGCCGACGACCTGCTGACCAACACCCTCCTCACCGCCCGCTGCCCGGTCGTCTTCGCCCCGGCGATGCACACCGAGATGTGGGAGCACCCGGCCACCCAGGAGAACGTGGCCACGCTGCGCCGCCGCGGCGCCGTCGTCATCGAGCCCGCCGTCGGCCGCCTCACCGGCGTCGACACCGGCAAGGGCCGGCTGCCGGACCCGGCGGAGATCTTCGAGGTGTGCCGCCGGGTGCTGGCCCGCGGTGTCACCGAGCCCGACCTCCAAGGGCGGCACGTCGTCGTCTCCGCCGGTGGCACCCGCGAGCCGCTGGACCCGGTGCGCTTCCTCGGCAACCGCTCCTCCGGCAAGCAGGGCTACGCCCTCGCCCGCACCGCCGCGGCCCGTGGCGCCCGGGTGACCCTGGTCTCCGCCAACGCCGGCCTGCCCGACCCGGCGGGCGTGGACGTCGTCCGGGTCGGCACCGCCGTGCAACTGCGCGAGGCCGTCCTCAAGGCCGCCGCGGACGCCGACGCCGTGGTGATGGCCGCCGCCGTCGCCGACTTCCGCCCGGCCGTCTACGCCATCGGGAAGATCAAGAAGAGGGACGGCCAGGACCCGGACCCGATCGTCCTGGTGCGGAATCCGGACATTCTCGCGGAGCTCTCCGCCGACCGCGCCCGGCCGGGACAGGTCGTCGTCGGCTTCGCCGCCGAGACCGACGACGTCCTCGCCAACGGCCGCGCCAAGCTCGCCCGCAAGGGCTGCGACCTGCTCGTGGTCAACGAGGTCGGGGAGGCCAGGACCTTCGGCTCCGAGGAGAACGAGGCCGTGATCCTGGGTGCCGACGGCAGCGAGACCCCGGTGCCCCACGGACCCAAGGAAGCCCTGGCCGACACCGTCTGGGACTTGGTCGTACGGCGTCTGGCCTAATGCCGGCCAGGCGATCGGGCGAACTCGACGTCAAGGTCACCCAGCGCCGAAATCAGGTGTGGCGGCCCTGGCCAAGGCCGCTCGTCATTGTGCAGAATGCCCGTGCCGCAGGTCACAGCGCTCCCGAGAGGCGAGACAGTGGCCCGCCGGTCGAGTGCGACAGATAAACTGTTCACGGTCGACGCCAGGCGCAGCCCAGCGTCGACCGTAAATGATCAGCCAGCAGCCGCTGCAACCACAGGGAGCGTTGTGTCCCGTCGCCTGTTCACCTCGGAGTCCGTGACCGAGGGTCACCCCGACAAGATCGCTGACCAGATCAGCGACACCATTCTCGACGCGCTCCTGCGCGAGGACCCGTCTTCCCGGGTCGCCGTGGAGACGCTCATCACCACCGGCCTGGTGCACGTGGCCGGCGAGGTGACGACGAAGGCGTACGCGGACATCGCGACCCTCGTCCGCAGCACGGTCCTGGGGATCGGCTACGACTCCTCCAAGAAGGGCTTCGACGGCGCCTCCTGCGGTGTCTCGGTGTCCATCGGCGCGCAGTCCCCGGACATCGCGCAGGGTGTCGACGCGGCGTACGAGGCCCGGGTCGAGGGTGACGAGGACGAGCTGGACCGGCAGGGCGCGGGCGACCAGGGCCTGATGTTCGGCTACGCGTCCGACGAGACGCCGACCCTGATGCCGCTGCCGATCTTCCTGGCGCACCGGCTGTCCAAGCGCCTGTCCGATGTCCGCAAGAACGGCACGATCCCCTACCTGCGTCCGGACGGCAAGACGCAGGTCACCATCGAGTACGACGGCGACAAGGCCGTCCGCCTGGACACGGTGGTGGTCTCCTCCCAGCACGCCTCCGACATCGACCTGGAGTCGCTGCTCGCCCCGGACATCCGCGAGTTCGTGGTGGAGCCGGAGCTGAAGGCCCTGCTGGAAGAGGGCATCAAGCTGGACACCGAGGGCTACCGGCTGCTGGTCAACCCGACCGGCCGCTTCGAGATCGGCGGCCCGATGGGCGACGCCGGCCTGACCGGCCGCAAGATCATCATCGACACCTACGGCGGTATGGCCCGGCACGGCGGTGGCGCCTTCTCCGGCAAGGACCCGTCCAAGGTGGACCGCTCGGCGGCGTACGCGATGCGCTGGGTGGCGAAGAACGTGGTGGCGGCGGGCCTGGCCTCCCGCTGCGAGGTCCAGGTCGCCTACGCGATCGGCAAGGCCGAGCCGGTGGGCCTGTTCGTGGAGACCTTCGGCACCCACAAGATCGAGCCGGAGAAGATCGAGAAGGCGATCGACGAGGTCTTCGACCTCCGCCCGGCCGCGATCATCCGCGACCTCGACCTGCTCCGCCCGATCTACGCCCAGACGGCGGCCTACGGCCACTTCGGCCGCGAGCTGCCCGACTTCACCTGGGAGCGCACGGACCGCGTGGACGCCCTGCGCAAGGCCGCGGGCCTGTAACCCCGGCCCACCCGTTGTCGTCGAGGCCCGGCTCCCTTCGGGGGGCCGGGCCTCGGCGTCTCCGCCGGCCGGCGGAGACGGCCGCGTTGTCAGTGGGGTTTGCAAGAATGCAAGCGTGAGCAGCGAGAACGGGTCGGGAGGTGGCGGGGCCGAGGGGGCGCCGCCGGAGCAGCTCGCGCTCATCCGGGAGAGCGTGCGGAAGGCGAACGTGCCGCGCGCCAAGCCCCGGACCTGGCGGGGGGCCGCGCTCGCCGAGGAGCTGCCCGTCGCACGGGTGCTGGTCGACAAGGGCGTGCTGCACCTCGACCGGTACTTCGACTACGCCGTGCCCGCGGAGCTGGACGCGGACGCCCGGCCCGGGGTGCGGGTGCGGGTGCGGTTCGGAGCCGGGCGGCACCGGGTGCGCGACGGACGCCGGGAGGGCGGCGGGCTCATCGACGGCTTCCTCGTCGAGCGGCGCGCCGAGTCCGACTACTCCGGACCGCTGGCCGCGCTCGCCCAGGTCGTGTCGCCCGAGCCGGTGCTGAGCGAGGAACTGCTCGGCCTCGCCCGGGCCGTCGCCGACCGGTACGCGGGCAGCCTGGCCGATGTCCTCCAGCTGGCCGTGCCCCCGCGCAGCGCCCGCGCCGAGCAGCGCCCGTCCCCCGAGCCGCTGCCCCCGCCCCCGGCACCGGAGCACGGCTCCTGGGGCCGGTACGAGCACGGGGGCGCCTTCCTCGACGCCCTGGCCTCCGGCGGGGCGCCCAGGGCCGTGTGGAACGCGCTGCCGGGACCGCTGTGGAGCGAGGAGCTGGCCCGGGCCGTCGCCGCCACCCTCGCCTCCGGGCGCGGCGCCCTCGTGGTCGTACCGGACGGGCGCTCCGCCGCGCGCGTGGACGCCGCGCTCACCGCGCTGCTCGGCACCGGCCGGCACGCGCTGCTCACCGCCGACGCCGGGCCCGAGAAGCGGTACGCGCAGTGGCTGGCGGTGCGGCGCGGTTCCGTGCGTGCCGTCGTCGGGACCCGGGCGGCGATGTTCGCGCCCGTCCAGGATCTGGGTCTCGTCGCGATCTGGGACGACGGGGACGACAGCCACAGCGAGCCGCACGCCCCGCAGCCGCACGCCCGCGACGTCCTCCTGCTGCGCGCCGCACTCGACAAGTGCGCCTTTCTGCTGGGCAGTTGGAGCTGCACCGTGGAGGCCGCCCAGCTCGTCGAGAGCGGCTGGGCCCGGCCGTTGGCCGCCGGGCGGGAGCAGGTGCGCCGGACCGCGCCCCTCGTCCGGACGGTCGGGGACGACGACCTCGCGCGTGACGAGGCCGCCCGCGCCGCGCGGCTGCCCACGCTCGCCTGGCAGGCGGCCCGTGAGGGGCTGCGGCACGGGCCGGTGCTGGTGCAGGTGCCCCGGCGTGGTTACGCGCCCCGCATGGCCTGTGCCCGGTGCCGGGCGCCCGCCCGGTGCCGGCACTGCTCCGGACCGCTCCAGGGACAGGACGCGGGCGTCCTGCGCTGCGGGTGGTGCGGGCGCGACGAGGGCGCCTGGCACTGCCCGGAGTGCGGCGGCTTCCGGCTCCGCGCCCAGGTCGTGGGCGCGCGCCGGACCGCCGAGGAACTGGGGCGGGCCTTCCCCGCCGTACCGGTGCGCACCTCGGGGCGCGAGCATGTGCTGGACACCGTCCCGGACGCGCCCGCGCTGGTCGTCAGTACCCCGGGCGCGGAACCGGTCGCCGAGGGCGGTTATGCGGCGGCCCTGCTGCTGGACGGCTGGGCCATGCTCGTACGACCGGACCTGCGGGCCGGCGAGGACGCGCTGCGCCGGTGGATCGCGGCCGGAGTGCTGGTACGGCCCCAGAGCGAGGGCGGCACGGTGGTCGTGGTGGCCGAGCCGACCCTGCGGCCCGTCCAGGCGCTGGTGCGGTGGGACCCGGTCGGGCATGCCGTGCGGGAGCTGGCCGAGCGGGCCGAACTGGGCTTCCCCCCGGTGTCCCGGATGGCGGCCGTGTCCGGGCCGCCCGCGGCCGTCGCCGAGTTCCTGGCGGCGGTCGACCTGCCGCCGGACGCCGAGGTGCTGGGACCGGTGCCGCTGCCCCCGTCCCCGCCCGGCGGAGCACGCAGACCCGGCGCCCCGCCGCCCGGCGAACACTGGGACCGGGCCCTGGTCCGCGTACCACCGGGCAGTGGCTCGGCACTGGCCACGGCCCTGAAGACCGCGCAGGCGGCGCGGATGGCCCGGGGGAGCGGGGAGGCGGTCCGGGTGCGGATCGATCCGCCGGACATCGGGTGACGGGCGCGCGCCGAGCCGGTGAGGACACCGGCTCACACGACGGTCCGGCCGGGCGGGAGGACACACCTGCCCTCCCGGACCTGGCCCGGGAGGGCAGCGGTGAGGGGGGTGTCAGCCGTTGCGGGGGCCCGGGAAGGCCGTCGGGCGGGCGTCGTCGCGCAGGGTCGGGCTGCCCGCGGTCGGCTGGGTGGGCATGGAGCGGGCCGCGGGGACCGTGGGCAGCCCGGTGGTCACATTGATCGTGCGGGTGCCGGACGGCTCCGGCGCCCGCTCCGCCTCCGCCGCCTGGGCCGCGGCGCGGCGGGCGCCGTACCGGCGGTGCACCGCCTGCTTGGTGACCCCGAGCGCGGAGCCCACCGCGTCCCACGAGAAGCCGAGCGAGCGGTCGAAGTCCACGGCGGCCGTGACCAGGGTCTCGACACTGTCCCGGAGTTCCTGGGCGAGGCGGACCGTCGGGGCGGGAGCGCGTCCGTAGACGACGAAGCCCGTGGACGGGCCGGAGCGGCGCGGGCGGTAGACGTTGCCCAACTGGGCGGTGAGCGTGCGCAGCGCGTCCACCTGCCGGCGGACCCTCTCGATGTCCCGCACCAGCAAGTGCAGGCTGGCCCGGGCCTGGGCGTCGTGGGTTGCGTGGTCGGCCATGAACAAGCCTCTCGAACCGGCGTTGAAAGGAATTGGGCCGCGAAAGGGGCCCGATGTGGTCAACTCTGTCTTGACCAACGCGCTTGCGCTCCGCTGGTCACGGGGTGGGGGCGTACGGGCATATGCGTACGCCGCCCACCCGCTCGCGCGCCGCCCATGGTCATAGACTGGTGCGCTGCCCGCCGACCCCCGCCCGAGAGGCCCGATCCCGCCCATGAAGCTCGTCTTCGCCGGTACCCCCGAGGTCGCCGTTCCCGCCCTGGACGCTCTGCTCGCCTCCCGGCGGCACGAGGTGGCCGCCGTCGTCACGCGGCCCGACGCCCCCGCCGGGCGCGGACGCAGGCTGGTCGCGTCGCCCGTGGCCGAGCGGGCGGAGGAGGCCGGGATCGAGGTGCTCAAGCCGCTCAAGCCCCGGGACCCGGAGTTCCTGGAGCGGCTGCGGGAGATCGCCCCGGACTGCTGCCCGGTCGTCGCCTACGGCGCCCTGCTGCCGAAGGCCGCCCTGGACATCCCCGCCCACGGCTGGGTCAACCTGCACTTCTCGCTGCTGCCCGCCTGGCGCGGCGCCGCGCCGGTCCAGCACGCCATCATGGCGGGCGACGAGATCACCGGGGCGTCCACCTTCCTCATCGAGGAGGGGCTGGACTCCGGGCCCGTCTACGGCACCGTGACCGAGGAGATCCGCCCCACCGACACCAGCGGCGACCTGCTCACCCGGCTCGCCTTCGCGGGCTCGGGGCTGCTCGCCGCGACCATGGACGGCATCGAGGACGGCACGCTGAAGGCCGTACCGCAGCCCGCCGAGGGCATCACCGTGGCGCCGAAGATCACCGTCGAGGACGCCCAGGTGGACTGGGCCGCGCCCGCGTTGCGCGTCGACCGGGTCGTGCGCGGCTGCACGCCCGCGCCGGGTGCCTGGACCACCTTCCGCGGCGAGCGGCTCAAGCTCGTCCAGGTCACGCCGGTGCCCGAGCGCACGGACCTCGCCCCGGGCCGCCTGGCGGTGGGCAAGAACAGTGTGCACGTGGGCACGGGGTCGTACGCGGTCGAGCTGCTCTGGGTGCAGGCCCAGGGCAAGAAGCCGATGCGCGCGGCCGACTGGGCCCGCGGGGTACGCATCGCGGACGGCGAGACGCTGGGCGGCTGACGCCCTGGGCGGCGACACGGCTGCCGCTTCACAGAGGGGGCACGCGCGCCCTGGTGCCGGGCGGGCTGACGCCCCACGCGCCGCTGTTGGCCCCGGGGTGCCCCGGTCGGCCCGTCGGCAGCGGTCGCCCCTCCCCGCGCCGGCCGTCGACGCGCCGGCCGGCGCCCCGGCCCCGGCACGGTCGGGCGCGGGCGGTGAGCCCCCGGCCGAGTGGGGCGACGTACGCTGGAGGCGCATCCCCCCTTCACACCCGGAGCACCTTTTTCGTGAGCGAGCAGTCCCGGCGGCCCCGCAAGCCCGCCAAGCCCTACCGCCGTCCCCAGAAGGACCCCGTCCGCATCCTGGCCTTCGAGGCGCTGCGCGCGGTGGACGAGCGGGACGCGTACGCCAACCTCGTGCTGCCCCCGCTGCTGCGGAAGGCCCGCGAGCAGGGCGACTTCGACGCCCGGGACGCCGCCCTCGCCACCGAGCTGGTGTACGGCACGCTGCGCCGGCAGGGCACGTACGACGCCGTCATCGCCGCCTGCGTCGACCGGCCGCTGCGTGAGGTCGACCCGCCGGTCCTCGACGTGCTGAGCCTGGGCGCGCACCAGTTGCTCGGCACCCGCATCCCCACCCACGCGGCCGTGTCCGCCTCGGTCGAGCTGGCCCGGGTGGTCCTCGGGGACGGACGGGCCAAGTTCGTCAACGCCGTGCTGCGGAAGGTGGCCCAGGACGATCTCGACGGCTGGATCGAGAAGGTGGCGCCGCCCTACGACGAGGATCCCGAGGACCACCTCGCCGTCGTGCACTCGCATCCCCGCTGGGTCGTCTCCGCGCTCTGGGACTCCCTCGGCGGCGGCCGGGCCGGCATCGAGCGGCTGCTGGCGGCGGACAACGAGCGGCCCGAGGTGACGCTCGTCGCCCGGCCGGGCCGGGCCACCACCGAGGAACTGCTCCGCGAGGACGCCGCCGTACCCGGGCGCTGGTCGCCGTACGCCGTGCGGCTCGCCGAGGGCGGCGAGCCGGGCGCGGTCGAGGCGGTGCGCGAGGGACGCGCCGGCGTCCAGGACGAGGGCAGCCAGCTGGTCGCCCTCGCGCTGGCGAACGCCCCGCTCGACGGCCCCGACGGGAAGTGGCTCGACGGCTGCGCCGGACCGGGCGGCAAGGCAGCGCTGCTGGCCGCTCTCGCCGCCGAGCGCGGGGCCACGCTGCTCGCCTCGGAGAAGCAGCCGCACCGGGCCGGGCTGGTGGCCCGGGCCCTGCACGGCAACCCGGGGCCGTACCAGGTCATCGCGGCCGACGGCACCCGCCCGCCGTGGCGGTCCGGCAGCTTCGACCGGGTGCTGGTGGACGTCCCGTGCACCGGCCTCGGCGCCCTGCGCCGCCGCCCCGAGGCCCGCTGGCGCCGCCGCCCCGAGGACCTGGACACCTTCGCCCCGCTCCAGCGCGGCCTGCTGCGCACCGCCCTCGACTCCGTCCGCGTCGGCGGCGTCGTCGGCTACGCCACCTGTTCCCCGCATCTGGCGGAGACCCGCGCGGTCGTCTCCGACGTGCTCAAGCAGTGCCCGGACACGGAGCTGATCGACGCCCGCCCCCTCCTCCCCGGCGTACCCGACCTCGGCGAGGGCCCGGACATCCAGCTGTGGCCCCACATCCACGGCACGGACGCGATGTACCTGGCGTTGATCCGCAGAACCGGATAACCCGGCGTCCGGAAAGGGGCGCGGGGAACTGCGCGAGCAGCCCCCGCCGGTCCCGCGGCCGAACCACAACCCGAGGACCGCCGCTACAGCCCGGCGCGGCGACATGGCAGGCTTGGGGCATGGCCGTGCAGATCAACCCCAGCATCCTGTCCGCCGACTTCGCCCGCCTCGCGGAGGAGGCCGAGGCGGTCCAAGGCGCCGACTTCCTCCATGTCGACGTCATGGACAACCACTTCGTCCCGAACCTCACGCTCGGCGTGCCGGTCGTGGAGTCCCTGGCCCGTGCGACGGACACCCCGCTGGACTGCCACCTGATGATCGAGGACCCCGACCGGTGGGCGCCCCAGTACGTCGAGGCGGGGGCGTCGTCGGTCACCTTCCACGTGGAGGCCGCCGCCGCACCGGTGCGGCTCGCCCGGGAGATCCGCGCCAAGGGCGCCCGCGCCTCCATGGCGCTCAAGCCGGCGACGCCGATCGAGCCGTTCGAGGACCTGCTGCCGGAACTCGACATGCTGCTCGTCATGACGGTGGAGCCCGGCTTCGGCGGCCAGGCGTTCCTCGACATCATGCTGCCGAAGATCCGCCGCACCCGTGAGCTGATCAAGAAGCACGGTCTGGAGCTGTGGTTGCAGGTCGACGGCGGGGTCTCGGCCTCGACGATCGAGCGGTGCGCGGACGCGGGAGCGGACGTGTTCGTCGCCGGCTCGGCCGTCTACGGTGCGAAGGACCCGGCGGAGGCGGTACGTGCCCTGCGCGCCCAGGCGGAGACGGCCACCGCCAAGGCGTCCTGGGCATGCGACCACTGAGCCACGGCCAAGTGAACGGTTAAGTGAACGGCGCCCATCAGGGCAGATCAGTCGCCCCGAATCTGCAAGGATGAACGGCGAATCCAGAGTGTGAACAGCAGTGAGGAGATCGCCGTGTCGGGTATGTCGGCGGGCCGGTCAGCCATGCGGATGGGACCCGCTGAGCTGGTGCAGGCGGCGGCCATGGCCCGCCGCTTCTACCTCGAAGGCAAGTCCAAGATCCAGATCGCGGAGGAGTTCGGCGTCAGCCGCTTCAAAGTGGCCCGGGTACTGGAGACTGCCCTCGAAAGGGACCTCGTACGCATCGAGATCCGTGTGCCGGCCGAACTGGACGCCGAGCGCTCCGACGCGCTCCGCGCCCGCTACGGCCTGAGGCACGCCGTCGTGGTCGAATCCCCGGCGGAGGCCGAGGAGACCCCCGACCCCGAGAACCTCGGCGAGGTCGCCGCCGACCTGCTCGGCGAACTCGTCAACGAGGGGGACGTGCTCGGGCTGGCCTGGGGCCGGTCCACCATCCACATGGCGGCGGCGCTCGACCGGCTGCCGCCGTGCACGGTGGTGCAGCTGACGGGCGTGTACGACGCCGGGACCGCCGAGCGCGGCTCGGTGGAGGCCGTCCGCCGGGCCGCTCAGGTGTCCGGCGGCGACGCGCACCCCATCTACGCGCCGATGCTGCTGCCGGACGCGGCCACCGCGGGCGCGCTGCGCCACCAGACCGGGATCGCCCGCGCCTTCGAGTACTTCGACAAGGTCACGGTCGCCTGTGTCTCCATCGGCTCCTGGGAGCCGGGCATCTCGACCGTGCACGACATGCTCAGCGACGAGGAGCGCGCGCACTACGCCTCGCTCGGGGTCGCCGCCGAGATGTCGGCCCACCTCTTCGACGCCGAGGGGCGCCGGATCGGGCGGGACCTGGGCGAGCGGTGCATCACGGTCAAGGCCGACCAGCTGCGCCGTGTCCCGGAGGTCGTGGCCATCGCGGGCGGGCAGCGCAAGGCCGCCGCGATCGACGCGGTGCTGCGCTCCGGGCTGGTCACCAGCCTGGTGACCGACACCTCGGCCGCCGACTACCTGATGACGGCGGGCCCGACCCCGAAGCCGGCGCTCAGCCGTCAGGACCCCGACGGGATCTGACGGGTCCGGCCGGGTCTGACCGGGTCCGGCCGAGTCCCGTCGGGTCCGGCCGGGTCCGGTGGCGGGCCGTGGCGGGACGGCCGTGGCAGCATCGTCCGCATGCTGCCACGGTTCGTCCCCCGCGCTCTCGCCGGGCTGCTGGTCTGCCTCGCCGTCCTCCTGACGGGGTGCTCCAGCGCCTCCTCCGGCCCCGTCTCCCAGGCGTCCCCGGCCTGGGCGCGGGGCATGGCCACCGTCCAGGAGTCCCGCCTCCCGGCCGAGGCCCGCGGGACACTCGCCCTCATCGACAAGGGCGGCCCCTTCCCCTACGCCAAGGACGGGACCGTCTTCGGGAACTTCGAAAGACTTCTGCCGGAGCACCGGCGCGGCTACTACCACGAGTACACCGTGCCGACCCCCGGCTCGCACGACCGCGGGGCCCGGCGCATCGTCACCGGGCAGGGCGGGGAGTTCTACTACAGCGATGATCACTACGAGTCGTTCCGGGCGGTACTGAGATGAGCGAAGACCTGACCGGCCGTTTCGTGGTCGCGCTCGACCTCGACGGCGTCACGGACAAGGCCGGCCTGATGGACCGCGCCGCGCGGGCCCTGTCGCTGCCCGACTGGTTCGGCCGGAACTGGGACGCGCTGGCCGACTCCCTGTCCGACCCGTCCGTGTGGCCGCGGCAGGCCGAGGGCAGCGGGCTCCTGGTCGTCGTGCGGGGCTGGGAGGGCTACGCGAAGGAGCGGCCCCGGGAGTGGGAGACCGCCCAGGAGGTGTTCACGCAGGCCATGCGCGTGATGCCGGCGCTCACCGTCGCCCTCGCCCTTGGAGGAACCTCCTAGCTGATCGGCGCCGACCCTGGATGATCCGTCAGGGCATGACAGCGGCCCCGACATGGGACAATGAAGTACGTGCTCTTTCCCCCTGGCACACCTGTCAGGGGGTCGCCTCTGATCGACTGGGATGTGCAGCACGTGCGTTTCCTCAATGACATCCAGCCCGCGTACGACCTGACGTACGACGACGTGTTCATGGTGCCGAGCCGTTCCGCGGTCGGCTCGCGTCAGGGCGTGGACCTGGCCTCGCCGGACGGCACGGGCACCACCATCCCGCTCGTCGTCGCCAACATGACCGCCATCGCCGGCCGCCGCATGGCCGAGACGGTGGCCCGCCGGGGCGGCCTGGTGGTCATCCCGCAGGACATCCCGATCGACGTCGTCACCGACGTGATCTCCTGGGTGAAGAGCCGCCATCTGGTGCTCGACACCCCGATCGTGCTGGCCCCGCACCAGACCGTCGCCGACGCCCTGGCGCTGCTGCCCAAGCGGGCGCACAACGCCGGCGTGGTCGTGGACGAGAACCACCGGCCCGTCGGTGTCGTCACCGACGCCGACCTGTCCGGTGTCGACCGCTTCACCCAGCTCGAAGTCGTCATGTCCAAGGACCTGCTCCTGCTGGACGCCGACATCGACCCGCGCGAGGCCTTCAACACCCTGGACCAGCACAACCGCCGCTACGCACCGGCCGTCGACAAGGACGGCAAGCTCGCCGGCATCCTCACCCGCAAGGGCGCGCTGCGCGCCACGCTGTACACGCCGGCCGTGGACGCGAACGGCAGGCTGCGGATCGCCGCCGCCGTCGGCATCAACGGCGATGTCGCGGGCAAGGCCAAGCAGCTGCTCGACGCGGGCGTGGACACGCTCGTCATCGACACCGCGCACGGCCACCAGGAGTCGATGATCAACGCCATCAAGGTGGTGCGCGCGCTCGACCCGCGGGTGCCGATCGCCGCGGGCAACATCGTCTCCGCCCAGGGCGTCAAGGACCTGATCGACGCCGGCGCGGACATCATCAAGGTCGGTGTCGGGCCGGGCGCCATGTGCACCACCCGCATGATGACCGGCGTGGGCCGCCCGCAGTTCTCCGCCGTCCTGGAGTGCGCCGCCGAGGCGAAGAAGTACGGCAAGCACGTGTGGGCCGACGGCGGTGTCCGCCACCCGCGTGACGTCGCCATGGCGCTCGCCGCCGGCGCGTCCAACGTGATGGTCGGCTCCTGGTTCGCGGGCACCTACGAGTCGCCCGGTGACCTCCAGCACGACGCGAGCGGCCGCGCCTACAAGGAGTCGTTCGGCATGGCCTCCGCGCGGGCGGTGGCCAACCGCACGTCGGAGGAGTCGGCGTACGACCGCGCTCGCAAGGCGCTGTTCGAGGAGGGCATCTCCACCTCCCGCATGTTCCTCGACCCGGCCCGCCCGGGCGTCGAGGACCTGATCGACTCGATCATCGCGGGCGTCCGCTCCTCCTGCACCTACGCCGGTGCCGGCTCCCTGGAGGAGTTCGCCGAGAAGGCCGTCGTCGGCATCCAGAGCGCGGCCGGCTACGCCGAGGGCAAGCCGCTGCACGCCAGCTGGAACTGACCTCCGCTCCGCCTCCGACGGCCCCTGTCGATCCCGTGCCCGGGACCGACAGGGGCCGTCGGCGTGTCCGGCACCGAGAGGGAAGCCGGTCGGGGAGACGGGACGCCCGGGACGCGTGCGCAAAGGTCGACAGGGCGCGCGCAACGATTTGTCATTCCGTCCCGATGAACGCAATGATCATGCGGGCATACGCAAGGTTGCTGCATTACGCCCGTGAAGGCCCGCCTCGTAGGGTGCTGCGCTAGTACGTGGCGTGGCGGGGACCCCGCTCGGCGGGTCCCTGCCCTCGCAGGCTCCGCCGGTTCCCGCCCACGAGGGCCGGCCCTTCTGCCGGCCCGCCCCGCAACCACCGGCAGCGATAAGGAGCCAGCGCGTGCTCGACCAAGGCGCACCCCCGCACCACCGGCCATCGGCGGCCCCCGCGTCCCCGGGCGTCGCCGCGCGCCTCATGCGTCGCAAGCCCGTGGAACACCTGGTCGCGGAGGGCGGCCACGGTGAGGGAGGGCAGCTCAGGCGCTCCCTCGGGCTGTGGCAGCTGACCATGATCAGCATCGGTGCCACCCTCGGCACCGGCATCTTCGTCGTCCTCGGCGACGCCGTCCCCAAGGCCGGTCCCGCGGTCACCCTCGCCTTCGTCATCGCCGGTCTCACGGCGCTGTTCTCGGCCCTGTCGTACGCCGAACTGGCCGGCAGCATCCCGGTCGCCGGCTCCTCCTACTCGTATGCGTACGCAACGATGGGCGAACTGGTCGCCTGGGTCTGCGGCTGGTGTCTCGTGCTGGAGTACGGCGTGTCGGTGGCCGCGGTCGCCGTCGGCTGGGGCGAGTACCTGAACGAACTGCTGGACGGCACCATCGGCGTCACCATCCCGGCCGCTCTGTCCTCGGCGCCGGGCGAGGGCGGTGTCATCAACCTGCCGGCCCTGGTCGTCGTCCTGCTGGCGATGGTGCTCCTGCTCGGCGGCGCGCGGGAGTCCGCCCGCGCCAACACGATCATGGTCTGTGTGAAGATCGCCGCGCTGGTGCTGTTCTGCGCGATCGGCGTCATGGGCTTCAAGTCGGGCAACTACGCCGACTTCATGCCGCTGGGCATCACCGGGGTCAGCGCCGCCGGTGCCACGCTGTTCTTCTCGTACATCGGCTTCGACGCCGCCTCCACCGCCGGTGAGGAGGCGAAGGACCCCAAGCGGGACCTGCCGCGGGCGATCATGCTGTCGCTGATCATCGTGACCGCGCTGTACGTGCTCGTCGCGGCCGTCGCCGTCGGCGCCTGGAACTGGAAGAAGTTCGACGGCTCCGAGGCCGCCCTCGCCGGGATCATGAACGACGTCAGCGGTCAGACCTTCTGGGGCACGCTGCTCGCGCTCGGCGCGGTCATCTCCATCGCGAGCGTGGTGCTCACCGTGCTCTACGGCCAGACCCGCATCCTCTTCGCGATGGCCCGCGACGGCCTGGTGCCGAAGGCGCTCGGCAGGATCCACCCGAAGACCGGCGCGCCCCGCCTCAACACGGTGATCGTGTCCCTCTTCTGCGGTGCGCTCGCCGCCCTCATCCCGCTGGGCAAGCTCGTCGACGCCACCAGCATCGGCACGCTGTTCGCCTTCGGTCTGGTCAACATCGCGGTGATCGTGCTGCGGGTCAGGCGCCCGGAGCTGGAGCGCGCGTTCCGGGTGCCGTTCGGCCCGGTCCTGCCGGTGCTGGGCTTCCTGTTCTGCGCGTACAACATGTTCAGCCTCGACACCGTCACCTGGGTGGTCTTCGGATGCTGGATGGCCGCCGGGCTCGTGTTCTACTTCCTGTACGGCTACCGCCGTTCCCGTCTCGCGGCCGATGACGCTCTCGCGGCGACGGCAGAGAAGTGACCGGACCGAAGAAGTGAACGACCCCCAGTGCTGAACGATCTCGACGAACGCATCGTGCACGCCCTCGCCGAGGACGCCCGCCGCTCCTACGCGGACATCGGGCAGATGGTCGGCCTGTCCGCGCCCGCGGTGAAGCGGCGCGTGGACCGGCTGCGGGCCACCGGAGCCATCACCGGATTCACCGTGCGGGTGGATCCGGCGGCGCTCGGCTGGGAGACCGAGGGGTTCATCGAGATCTACTGCCGGCGCAACACCTCGCCGGAGACGATCCAGCGGGGGCTGGAGCGGTACCAGGAGGTCGTGGCCGCGTCCACCGTCACCGGGGACGCGGACGCCGTCGCGCAGGTCTTCGCGTCCGACATGCGCCACTTCGAGCGCGTGCTGGAGCGGATCGCCGGGGAGCCGTTCGTGGAGCGGACCAAGTCGGTGCTGGTGCTGTCGCCGCTGCTGCGCCGCTTCTCCTCCGGGGCGCCGGGGTAGGAGCGGACCACGGCTCGGGGCGCCTCGTCGTCACCGGGTGCGGATCAGCCCCTGAAGGGGCGCGGGGAACCGCGCGAGCGCCCCGGACCACCCGCACCCGGCCGACGGCAAGGCGCCCCGAGCCCTTTTCCGCGCCCCTCCCGCCGCCCTCACCGGTCCCGCGCAACGAATCGCCGCCCAGCCCCTCATCGGCGCAACAAACCGCGCACCGGCGCGCAACGGCTCCTTCTTGTCCGGCCGAGCGCGCCGAACGTACCTTCTTCCTGGCCCCCCAAACCCCCCGTTCCGGTGAGGATCACGCATGCGCACCGCCCTGCTCCAGAGCTCCGGCCGCCCCGGCTCGGTCACCGAGAACCTCAAGGTCCTCGACGAGGCCGCGGGCCGGGCCGCCGCCGCGGGCGCCGGACTGCTGGCCGCACCGGAGATGTTCCTCACCGGGTACGCGATCGGCGACGGCATCGCCCGCCTCGCCGAGCCCGCCGACGGCGACTCCGCCGACGCGATCGCCGAGATCGCCACCCGGCACGGCCTCGCCCTCGCCTACGGCTACCCCGAGCGCGACGGCGACGCCGTCTTCAACTCCGCCCAGCTGATCTCCGCCGACGGCACCCGGCTCGCGAACTACCGCAAGACCCACCTCTTCGGCTGCTTCGAGCGCGACCACTTCACGCCGGGCGGGCAGCAGGTCGTCCAGGCCGAGCTGAACGGCCTCACCGTGGGCCTGCTGATCTGCTACGACGTCGAGTTCCCGGAGAACGTCCGCGCCCACGCCCTGGCCGGCACCGACCTGCTGGTCGTGCCGACCGCGCAGATGCACCCCTTCCAGTTCGTCGCCGAGTCGATGATCCCGGTGCGCGCCTTCGAGAACCAGATGTACGTCGCCTACGTCAACCGGGTCGGCCAGGAAGGCGAGTTCGAGTTCGTCGGCCTCTCCGTCCTCGCCGGTCCCGACGGTGTCGCCCGCACCCGCGCCGGCCGTGCCGAGCAGTTGGTGCTCGCCGACGCCGACCCCGCCTTCCTGGCCGCCTCCCGCGAGCACAACCCGTACCTGAAGGACCGCCGCCCCGGTCTGTACGGGTCCCTCGTCTGAACACCCGAGCATTCCCCCGAACCACCCGTGCAAGGAGTCCGTACCCCATGACGTCCACGGTGCCCAACGCCGTCGAGCACACCGACGAGCAGCAGCCGCCGATCACCATGTTCGGCCCGGACTTCCCCTACGCCTACGACGACTTCCTCGCCCACCCGGCGGGCCTCGGCCAGGTGCCGGCGACCGAGCACGGCACCGAGGTCGCGATCATCGGCGGCGGCCTGTCCGGCATCGTGGCCGCGTACGAGCTGATGAAGATGGGTCTCAAGCCCGTCGTCTACGAGGCCGACCAGATCGGCGGCCGGCTCCGCACGGTCGGCTTCGAGGGCTGCGACGACTCGCTGACCGCCGAGATGGGCGCGATGCGCTTCCCGCCGTCCTCCACCGCGCTCCAGCACTACATCGACCTGGTCGGCCTGGAGACCAGGCCGTTCCCGAACCCCCTGGCCGAGGCGACCCCGTCCACCGTGGTCGACCTCAAGGGCGAGTCGCACTACGCCGAGACGATCGACGACCTGCCCCAGGTGTACCGGGACGTCGCCGACGCCTGGAACAGGTGCCTGGAGGAGGGGGCCGACTTCTCCGACATGAACCGCGCGATGCGCGAGCGGGACGTCCCGCGCATCCGCGAGATCTGGGCGAAGCTCGTCGAGAAGCTGGACAACCAGACCTTCTACGGCTTCCTCTGCGACTCCGAGGCCTTCAAGTCCTTCCGGCACCGCGAGATCTTCGGCCAGGTCGGCTTCGGCACCGGCGGCTGGGACACCGACTTCCCGAACTCCATCCTGGAGATCCTCCGCGTCGTCTACACCGAGGCCGACGACCATCACCGCGGCATCGTCGGCGGCTCCCAGCAACTGCCGCTGCGCCTGTGGGAGCGCGAGCCCGAGAAGATCGTCCACTGGCCGTACGGCACCTCGCTCAAGTCCCTGCACGTGGACGGCGAGCCGCGCCCGGCCGTGACCCGGCTGCACCGCACCGCCGGCAACCAGATCACCGTCACCGACGCGCACGGCGACATCCGCACCTACCGGGCGGCGATCTTCACCGCCCAGTCCTGGATGCTGCTGTCCAAGATCGACTGCGACGACTCGCTGTTCCCGATCGACCACTGGACCGCGATCGAGCGCACCCACTACATGGAGAGCTCCAAGCTCTTCGTGCCCGTGGACCGGCCGTTCTGGCTGGACAAGGACGAGGAGACCGGCCGGGACGTCATGTCGATGACGCTCACCGACCGCATGACCCGCGGCACCTACCTGCTGGACGACGGCCCGGACAAGCCCGCTGTCATCTGCCTGTCCTACACCTGGTGCGACGACAGCCTGAAGTGGCTGCCGCTGTCCGCGAACGAGCGGATGGAGGTCATGCTGAAGTCGCTCGGCGAGATCTACCCGAAGGTCGACATCAGGAAGCACATCATCGGCAACCCGGTGACCGTCTCCTGGGAGAACGAGCCCTACTTCATGGGCGCGTTCAAGGCCAACCTGCCCGGCCACTACCGCTACCAGCGGCGCCTGTTCACGCACTTCGTGCAGGACCGGCTGCCCGAGGACAAGCGGGGCATCTTCCTCGCCGGCGACGACATCTCCTGGACGGCCGGCTGGGCCGAGGGTGCCGTGCAGACCGCGCTGAACGCGGTCTGGGGCGTCATGCACCACTTCGGCGGCGCGACCGACGCGGCGAACGCCGGTCCGGGTGACGTCTACGACGAGATCGCGCCGGTGGAGCTTCCCGAGGACTGACCCGGGAGGCGGACCAGGGCGCGGCGGCCGGCCACGGACTTTGGCCCCCGCGCCCTTTCCCGTGCGCCGGGACCTCAGTCGGCCAGCGGTGTCAGCAGCATCCGGCCCGCGAACCCCACCGCCGCGTCCAGCCGTTCGGTGAACTCCTCGGCCACGTCGGCGCAGTGCCGCAGCACCCACAGGGCCCGGGCCGCCGCCCAGGTCGCCTCCCGGGCCCGCTCCAGGCTCCAGGAGCCCAGCAGATGGGTGAGCGGGTCGGCGATCTGGAACAGGTCGGGGCCCGGCATCAGATCCTCGCGGATGCGCTCCTCCAGCGACACCAGCAGGTCGCCCACGCGGTCGAACTCGTCCTCCAGGTCGGCCGGTTCACAGCCGAGCGTGTGGCAGGCGTCGACCACGGCCAGGGCCAGGTCGTGCCCGATGTGCGCGTTGATGCCCGCCAGCGCGAACTGGAGCGGTCGTACTCCGGGATGGCGGCGGAACTGGAACAGGGGCCGCCAGCAGGCGGGCGGGCGGTGGTCCGCGGCGACCGCGTCCACCGCCGACAGATAGCGCTCGGCGAACCGCACGTCCAGCGCGGTCGCCGCGCGCGGGTCCGGGAACTCCCCGGCGTCCAGGCGCCGGTCGACCTCCTCGGTGACGGCGAGGTAGACCCGGTTGAACACGGCGACTCCGTCCCGTGGGGGCAGGGCCGCGTCCAGCGCGCGCATCCGTGCGACGACGGCGTCGACGGGGGCGGTGAGGTGTTCCAACTGCACCATGGGGGAAGGGTCCCAGCCCGGGGCCGGCCGGCGTGCCGACCGGCCCGGTGCTTCGCCGGAACGGGGGAACGCCGGACTACGACTCGGCGCGCGGGGCGGCCGTGTCCGCGCCGGTGTCGTAGGAGGACGTGCCCTCGTCCAGCAGCGGTTCCTGCTTCTTCAGGTGGGCCGGGGCGAAGGCGCGCAGCGCGTGGTAGCCGGTGATGACGACCAGCGTGCCGAGGGCGATGCCGCTGAGCGAGAAGGTGTCGGTGAACTTCATGGTGACGTTGCCGACGCCGATGATGATGCCCGCGGCGGCCGGCACCAGGTTCAGCGGGTTGCGCAGGTCCACCTTGGCGTGCAGCCAGATCTGGGCGCCGAGCAGGCCGATCATGCCGTAGAGGATGACGGTGATGCCGCCGAGCACCCCGCCGGGGATCGCGGCGACGACCGCGCCGAACTTGGGGCAGACGCCGAAGAGCAGCGCGAAGCCGGCGGCGGCCCAGTAGGCGGCGGTGGAGTAGACACGGGTCGCGGCCATCACGCCGATGTTCTCGGAGTAGGTGGTGTTGGGCGGGCCGCCGACGGCCGTCGACAGCACGGAGGCGACGCCGTCCGCGGAGATCGCCGTACCGAGCTTGTCGTCCAGCGGGTCGCCGGTCATCTCGCCGACCGCCTTGACGTGGCCCGCGTTCTCGGCGACCAGCGCGATGACGACCGGCAGCGCGACCAGGACCGCCGACCACTGGAAGGTCGGGCCGTGGAAGGACGGCAGGCCGATCCAGTCGGCCTTGGAGACGCCGGAGAGGTCCAGGCGCCAGTGGTCGGTGAGCTTGCCGCCGGCGTCCACCGAGTGGATCTTGCCGAAGATCCGGTCGGACGCCCAGGAGACGCCGTAGCCGAACACCAGGCCCAGGAAGATCGCGACGCGGGACCAGAAACCGCGCAGGCAGACGACCGCCAGACCGGTGAAGAGCATCACCAGCAGGGCCGTCCACTGGTCCTGCGGCCAGTAGGTGGACGCGGTCACCGGGGCCAGGTTGAAGCCGATCAGCATGACGACGGCGCCGGTGACGATCGGCGGCATGGCGGCGTGGATGATCCGCGCCCCGAAGCGCTGCACCGCGAGGCCGACCAGGAACAGCACGGCACCGACGACGAGGACCGCGCCGGTCACGGTCGCGCTCGTACCGCCCTGGGCGCGGATGACGGCGGCCACCCCCACGAAGGACAGGGAGCAGCCGAGGTAGCTCGGCACCCGGCCGCGGGTGGCGAGCAGGAAGATCATGGTCGCCACGCCCGACATCATGATCGCCAGGTTGGGGTCCAGGCCCATGAGCACGGGGGCCACGAACGAGGCGCCGAACATCGCCACCACGTGCTGGGCGCCCAGGCCCACGGTGCGGGGCCAGGACAGCCGTTCGTCGGGGCGTACCACCGCTCCGGGCGCGGGCGTGCGCCCGTCACCGTGCAGCTTCCAGCGCACGCCGAGATCCATGAGGGGTTTCGCTTTCTGTACGTGAAGAGGTTCCGCACCATTGTCAGGGGTACCTGGCGGCTCTACGCTCACACGGTCCTCCTCATGAACTGCGTTCACATACCTGATCGAGCGTCTGATCGGGTCGAGCGAAGATCGGAGTGCCCGAATGAGTGGAAGACCCCGTGCCGCCGCGCTCCTCACCGCCGTGGTGGCCCTCGGAGCCCTGCTCGTCCCCTCCGCCCACGCCGCACCGTCCCCGTCCAAGGCGGCTCCGCGGACCGCGGTCCTCGACGGCGTCCGCCTCCGGCAGACCCGGGCCCGGCTGCCCCACGACCCCCGGCTCCGGCACTCCCTCGCGGACCTGACCACCCGCGCCGACACCTGGCTGGACCAGGGCCCCTGGGCGGTCGTCGACAAGCCGAAGCCCGCCCCCGGCGGCGACGTCCACGACTACCTGAGCCAGGCCCCCTACTGGTGGCCCACGACCGCCCCCACCGCCGACAACCCCTGGGGCTGCCCGTACGTCCAGCGCGACGGCCGGCGCAATCCGGAGGTCGACAGCGGGACCGACCGGCAGGACGTGGAGAAGGTCTTCGACGCGACGTACGACCTCTCGCTCGCCTGGTACTACACCGGCAGGCGCAGCTACGCCGAGAAGGCCGGGCAGATCCTGCGCACCTGGTTCCTCGACCCGGCCACCCGGATGAACCCCGACCTGGACCACGCCCAGTTCATCCCGTGCAAGTACGACGGCCGGGCCATCGGCATCATCGACTTCTCGCAGTCCTACACCAGCGTCCTGGACGCACAGGCGATCCTCGCCACCGGGGCACCCGGCTGGACGGCCGCCGACCGCACCGCGATGACCCGGTGGAACGAGGACTTCCGCGACTGGCTGACGAACAGCGACTTCGGCCGGCAGGAGGGCGCCGCCGCCAACAACCACGGCACCTTCTACGACATGCAGCTCGCCGCCCTCGCCTACGCCACCGGTGACACCGCGCTCGCCCGGCGGACCGTGCTGGACGCGCGCGCGAAGCGGATCGACCCGCAGATCGCGGCCGACGGCAGCCAGCCCCAGGAGCTCACCCGGACCCGGAGCTGGCACTACTCGACCTTCGACCTGGTCGCCTACACCCGGCTCGCGGCCATCGGCCGGCACGTCGGGGTGAACCTGTGGGACTACGCGGGGCCGGACGGGCAGAGCCTGTTCAAGGCGGTCGACTACCTGCTGCCCGCCGCGACCGGTGCCGCCGCCTGGCCGCACCCGGAGCTGGAATTCCACCGCTACGCGGCGGCCGACGTGGTGCACGCGGCGGCCGACGCCGGTGACCCGTCGGCCAAGGCGGCCCTGCCGAAGCTGGAGGCGCCGCCCGGGGGAGACCTCTGGGCGCTGCGGCCCGCCGCCGAGCAACTGGACTCGATAGCGGGTTGACCCCCTCACCGACCCGGGGGCTTCCCGGCCGGGCTCCTGAGCGGTCGCTTAGTATGGTGCTGTACGGGGGTGTCGCCACCCCAACAGCGCTGCTCAGGAGCCCTTCCCGTGACCGCCGAAGCCCCGACCGCCCCCGCCGTCTCCTACGGCCGGCTGATCCCCGTCACCGTCCACTTCGACGACCTCGACGCGCTCGGGCTGCTGCACAACGCCCGCTACCCGCTGATGGTCGAGCGCGCCTGGACCGAACTGTGGAGCGAGCACGGCGTCCGCTTCGACGGCGACTGGGCGGCGGCCGGCGACGCCTGCAACGCGGTCCGTGAGCTGCGCATCGGCTACGAGGCACCGGTCACCCGCCCCGGCGCCTACGCCGTCCACCTCTGGCTGGAACGGCTCGGCACCACCGGCCTCACCTACGGCTTCCGGTTCTGCTCGGCCGACGGGAGTGAGACCTACGCCCGGGGCACCCGCGTGCTGGTCCGGCTGGACGCGGCGACCCTGCGCCCCGCGCCCTGGAGCGAGACCTTCAGGGCCGTGGGTCGGGAACTGCTGCGGCCCGCCGGCTGACCTCGCCGCCGCCGCGCTCGGCGGTGCGCAGCACGCCCGCGAAGACCGCGAGCCCGCACGCCAGGGCCGTCACCACCACGAAGGACACCATCAGGCTGGTCGCCTGGGCCACCCCGCCGATCAGGCTCGGCGCGATCAGCCCCGAGGTGTAGGTGATGGTCGCCACGCCCGCGATGGCCTGGCTGGGGTTCGGGCCCGCGTGCCCGGCCGCCGCGAAGCACAGCGGTACGACCACCGCGATGCCGAGCCCCATCAGCGCGAACCCGGCCATCGCCACCGCCGGATGTCCGGCGAGCACGACCAGCAGGCCGCCCAGCCCGGCCAGGACACCGCCGGCCCGCACCGTGCGGACCGCGCCGAAACGGTTCACCACAGCGTCCCCGGCGATCCGCGCCACCGCCATGGTCAGCATGAACCCGGTCGTGGAGGCCGCCGCCAGCCCGGCCGAACTGTCCAGCCGGTCCCGCAGGAACACCGCCGACCAGTCCAGGTTCGCGCCCTCCGCGAACACCGCGCAGAAGCCGACCGCGCCGATCAGCAGGGCGGAGCGCGGCGGCAGCGCGAACCGCGGGGGCGCCTCCTCGTCCGCGGCGGGCTGGAGGTCCAGCACCCAGGTGCAGGCCACCAGGCCGAGCAGGGTGAGGACGGTCGCGGCCAGGGCGAAGTGCACGCGCGCGTCCGCGCCGAGGTGCGCGGCGAGGGTGCCGGCGGCCGAGCCGATCAGCGCGCCCGCGCTCCACATGCCGTGCAGACCCGACATGATCGACTTCCCGAGCCGGCGCTCGACCTCCACACCGAGCGCGTTCATCGCGACATCCGCCATGCCCGCGCTCGCGCCGTAGACGAACATCGCCAGGCACAAGGTGACCAGGTTCGGCGCGATCGACGGCAGGATCAGGGAGAGCGTCCACAGCGCGAGCAGCCCGCGCAGGGCCGTACGGCTGCCGAAACGATGGGTGATCCCGCCCGCGAGCGGCATCGCGCACGAGGCGCCGAACGCCGTGAAGGCCAGCGCGAACCCCAACTGGCCCGCGCCGAGCGAGGTGTGGTCCTGGATCCACGGCACACGCGTCGCGAACGAGCCGGTCACGGCGCCGTGCACGGCGAAGACGGCCGCCACGGCGTACCGGGCGCGCCTGACCTCGTCGCCCGCACGCGTCACGTCACTCATGATCCTGTCCCCTCCCCGGGACTGCCCGCCCCCGTAGGCGCCGCTCCACTGCGACGCGCCGTAAACTATCAGGAACCCTGCCTGATAGATAGCGCGTACCAGGCCAGGTCCCGCCACGGCGATCTGGGAGGATTCCCGCCATGCCCGCATCACCCAGCACCGCCCGGGCCCTCAACGACCGGCTGGCCCTGCGGCTGTTGCAGCAGGAAGGCCCGCTCACGGCAGGGCAGTTGAAGCAGCTGACGGGACTGTCCCGGCCGACGGTCGCCGACCTGGTCGACCGGCTCACGGCCTCCGGTCTGATCACGGTGGTCGGCGAGTCCGGCGAACAGCGCCGGGGCCCCAACGCCCGGCTCTACGGCATCGTCGCCGACCGCGCCCACCTCGCCGCGCTCGACGTCCGCACCGAGGGCGTCTTCGTCCTCGTCTCCGACCTGCTCGGCCGGGTGCTCGCCGAGGCGTCCGTGCCGATCGGCCCCGACGCCGGGACCGGACCCGCCGTGGAGCAGGCGGTGGCGGCGGTGGAGAGCGCCGCGAAGGAGGCCGCCGCCATGGCGGCGCCCCCGCGCGAGGGCGTTCGAGGGTGGGGGACGCTGCACACCGTCGGCATCGGCGCGCCCGGCCTGATCGACCCGGCCACCGGAGACCTCCGCGACTCGGCCGGACTGCCCGCCTGGCACCGCAGCCTGACCGTCACCCTCCAGGACCGGCTGCCCGGCGCGCGGGTCACCGTCGAGAACGAGACCAACCTGGCCGCCCTGGCCGAGCAGCGCGAGGGCGCCGCGCGCGACCGGGACACCTTCGTCCTGCTCTGGCTCGGCCACGGCGTCGGCGCCGCGGTCGTCCTGGACGGCACCCTGCGCCGCGGGGCTTCCGGCGGCACCGGCGAGATCGGCTTCCTGCCGGTCCCGGGAACGGCCGCGCTGCCCTCGGCCACCGACTGCACCGGCGGCTTCCACTCCCTCACCGGCGCGGCGGCGGTCACCTCCCTCGCGGCCGAGTGCGGCCTCCCGACCCCTGCCACACCGGACGGCCCCGGCGCGGCGGAGGCGGTGCGGGGCGCGGTGGCGGAGGTGGAGAAGGCGGGGGAGGGGGTGCCGGTGCCCGTGACGGGGCCGAGGACGGCGGTGCCGGTGGCGCGGCCGGGTGAGGGGGATGCGCGGTTGGGTGAGGGGGATGTGAAGCGGCCCGGTGGGACGGACGTGACGGCGGGCGCGGAGCCGGATGCCACGACCGCGTCTGCCTCGGGGGAGGCGGGACCTGCTGCGCGGGCGCCCGGCATCGATCCGGGCCGGGGTTCCGCGTCGGAGTCGGAGTCGGAATCCGCGTCGGAGTCGGGGTCGGCGGGGACCGGACCGGTGGCGCGGGAAACGGTGGCACGGCCCGGTGCTGGCGCCGCGTCGGTGCCGGCTGCGGCAGCGGCACCGGGGCGTCCCGGATGCGGGGCGCCCCCACAGGCGGGGCCGGGCGGCGCGCCCCCGGCGGCCCTGCCCGGCGACCTTCCCGCCGCCCGCTTCCTCCGTATCCTCGCCGACCGGATCGCCGTCGGTGCCGCATCCGTGGTGGCTGTTCTTGACCCCGGCTGCGTGGTGCTCGGCGGGGAGGTCGGCCAGGCCGGGGGCGCGGTGCTCGCCGGGCTGGTCGAGGAGCGGCTGCGCCGGATGTCGCCGCTGGTCACCGAGGTGCGGGCGAGCAGCCTCGGCGGGACGGCCGTACTCCGCGGCGCGCTCCTCACCGCCCGGGACCGGGCCCAGGACGAACTGTTCGCGCCACCGGACCGCATGGGCGGCTGACGCGCCGCCGCAGCGGCCGGCCGCCCGACCCCGCGTCCTGGGACATCAGGGCAGCACCGGCTCCCCCGAAGGCCGCCACGGCACCCACGGCAGGGCCTCCCGCCAGCCCGGTCGTCCGAACGCCCAGGCCCGTACCACCTCGGCCACGGGCTCGACGGCGAACACCTCGTGCTCGCGCGGGACCCGGGCCTGGAAGTGCCGCTCCGGGCCGCCCTCGCGGTACTCCACCTGGTAGCTCAGGTCGTCGTTGAGGTACACCTGCATGTAGTGGTGCCCGGCGGGCTCCCGGTCGAGCCGCTCGACGATGACGAAGCGCCAGGTCAGGCTCATGTCCGCGAGCAGGTCGTGGAGTTGGTCCTCGGAGGGGTCGTCCCACGCCGTTCCGTCCCACTCGATCGCGCGGATCACCGGTGCCGTCATGCGGGTGACTGTACGCGGCGCGGTGGCGGCCCGGCGGCGGGCAAGGGCCGTCGTCACCGCCGCCGGACCCGTCCGCACCCTAAAAGGACTAGACCAGTACGGTCAATGGTCCGGACCGGAGCCAATGCTCCTTGCGTACCGGCCAGTTGGCACGGGCGGCTGCGGGACGCGAAGGCGGTGGCACGTGCTGTGAGCGACCCCACACCCTTCACCCGCATGGACGCGCGCCAGGCGTGGCACACTGGCCCTGTACCAGAAGCAGCGCACTCCGGGGTCGGTGAAAGTCCGAACCGGCGGTTACAGTCCGCGACCCGGTCGCTTCCAGCGGCCGGTTGACCAGGTGAAATTCCTGGACCGACGGTTAAAGTCCGGATGGGAGGCAGTGCGCGGCGGGCGGGCATGCGTTTCCCGTGTGCGCGCCGCCGTATCCGGACGCGTCCGTGCGCGGGCGTGTTCCTTTCGGCGACGCCCCCGGTGTGTGCTCATCCGTACCTTTCTGTCGTCATCGACAGCCCCGGAGTCCGTGCCCGAAGAGGCAGGAGGACCCGGGAAGTGTTCACCGGAATCGTCGAAGAACTGGGTGAAGTCACCGCCGTCGAGAATCTCGGCGACTCCTCCCGCTTCCGGCTCCGCGGCCCCGTCGTGACCGAGGGCGCACGCCACGGTGACTCCATCGCCGTGAACGGGGTCTGTCTCACGGTCGTCGAGCAAGAGGGCGACGAATTCACCGCCGACGTCATGGCCGAGACCCTGAAGCGCTCCAGCCTGGGCGCGCTCACCCTCGGCTCCCGCGTCAACCTGGAGCGCCCCACCGCCGTCGGCGCCCGCCTCGGCGGACACATCGTGCAGGGACACGTGGACGGCACCGGCGAGATCCTGGCCCGCACCCCCTCCGAGCACTGGGAGATCGTGAAGATCTCCCTCCCCGCGGACCTCTCCCGCTACGTCGTGGAGAAGGGCTCCATCACCGTCGACGGCATCAGCCTCACCGTCGTGGAGGCCGGCCCCGACTACTTCACCGTCAGCCTCATCCCGACCACCCTCGCCCTCACCACGCTCGGCCTGAAGCAGCCCGGCGACCCGGTCAACCTCGAAGTGGACGTCATCGCCAAGTACGTGGAGCGGCTGCTCGCGGCCGGACAGGGGGCCGGCAAGTGAACTGGCTGAACTCCGAGGCGTTCACCCTCTTCGGCCAGCACATCATCTGGTCCGACATGACCGGCAACATCCTGGGCCTCATCACCCTCGCCCTCGGCTGGCGCCGCTCCCTGTGGACCTGGCCCGTGCAGTTCCTGTCCGGCCTGGTCCTGTTCGCCGCCTTCTACGGCCACCTGACCGGCAGCGCCGGCAAGCAGGTCGTCGTCATGGCCGTCGCGCTGTACGGCTGGTGGCAGTGGCAGCGCACCAAGGACCGGTCCGACGACGGCCACATCACCCCTCGCTTCGCCACCTGGCGGGAGCGCGCGGGCATGCTCGCCGCCGCAGCCGCCGGCACCGTCGCCGTCGCCCTGCTCTTCACGGCCTACCCGAAGCTCTCCTGGGACCCCTGGCCCGACGCCTACATCTTCGTCGGCACCGTCGTCGCGATGTACGCCCAGGCCAAGAGCATGGTCGAGTTCTGGATCGCCTGGCTGCTCGTCGACCTCGTCGGCGTCCCCCTCAACTTCGCCAACGGCTACGCCTTCTCCGGCTTCGTCTACGTCATCTACGGCGCGCTCGTCCTGTGGGGCATGCGCGACTGGTGGCTGCGCTCCCGCCGGGGCCCGCGGCCCGCACTGGAAGGAGTCCCGGCATGACCTCCGCACCGCTGCTGTACGGAACCGACGACACCGAGAACCTCGTCCTCGACCCGGTCGAGCGGGCCATCGCCGACATCGCGGCGGGCCGCCCGGTGGTCGTCGTGGACGACGAGGACCGGGAGAACGAGGGCGACCTCGTCATCGCCGCCGAGAAGGCGACCCCCGAGATCGTCGCCTTCATGATGAGCGAGTGCCGGGGCCTGATCTGCGCCCCCATGGAGGGCGAGGAGCTGGACCGGCTCAAGCTGCCGCAGATGGTCCAGGACAACACCGAGTCGATGAAGACCGCGTTCACCATCTCGGTGGACGCCTCCGCCGCCCACGGCGTGAGCACCGGCATCTCGGCCGCCGACCGGGCGACGACGCTCCAACTGCTCGCGAGCGGCACGGCGGAACCCACCGACTTCGTCCGCCCCGGCCACGTCTTCCCGCTGCGCGCCCGGTCCGGCGGCGTCCTGGTGCGCAACGGCCACACCGAGGCCGCCGTCGACCTCGCCCGGCTCGCCGGGCTCCGCCCGGCCGGCGCCATCGTGGAGATCGCCGGTGAGGACGGCCGGATGCTCCGGCTGCCCGAGCTGATCCCGTTCGCCCGCAAGCACGGCCTGACGATCATCTCCATCGAGGACCTGATCGCCTACCGCCGCGGCAGCGAGCCCACCGTCCGCCGCGAGGCCGAGACCCGCCTGCCCACCCGGCACGGCACCTTCACCGCCTACGGCTACCGGTCCACCGTCGACGGCGTCGAACACGTCGCCCTCGTCCACGGCGAGCTCGGCGACGGCGAGGACGTGCTGGTCCGCGTCCACTCCGAATGCCTCACCGGCGACGTCTTCGGCTCCCTGCGCTGCGACTGCGGCCCCCAGCTGGACACCGCCCTGGCACGCATCCAGGCCGAGGGCCGGGGCGTCGTCGTCTACCTGCGCGGACACGAGGGACGCGGCATCGGCCTGCTGTCCAAGCTGCGCGCCTACGAGCTCCAGGAGCAGGGCCACGACACCCTGGACGCCAACCTGGAACTCGGCCTGCCCGCCGACGCCCGCGACTACGGCGCCGGCGCGCGGATCCTCGCCGACCTCGGCGTACGGGGCGTGCGGCTGATGACCAACAACCCCGACAAGACCGAGGCGCTGCTGCGCCACGGCCTGAAGGTCACCGGCCGCGAGCCGATGCCCGTCCAGGCCGGCGAGCACAACCTCCGGTACCTGCGCACCAAGCGGGACCGGATGGGGCACGACCTGCCCTGGCTCGACACGCCCGCCGTGTCGGCTCCGGTGGCCGCGTCCGCGGCCACCTGCGGCAACCAGTAAGCACGAAAGCACTGAGGAGAGACGTGAGCGGCAAGGGTGCACCGGAACTGTCCGTACGCAATGTGAGCGACCTCCGGGTCGCCGTCATCGCGGCGCAGTGGCACGAGCAGGTGATGGACGGTCTGGTGAACGGCGCCCTGCGCGCCCTGGGTGAGCTGGGCATCGACGAGCCGACGCTGATCCGGGTCCCCGGCAGCTTCGAACTGCCGGTCGCCGCCAAGGTCCTCGCGGGCCGCGGCTACGACGCCGTGGTCGCGCTCGGCGTCGTCATCCGGGGCGGCACCCCCCACTTCGACTACGTGTGCCAGGGCGTCACCCAGGGCCTCACCCAGGTCTCCGTCGAGACCGGGGTGCCCGTCGGCTTCGGCGTGCTCACCTGCGACACCGAGGAGCAGGCCCTGGACCGGGCCGGCCTGGAGGGCTCGAACGAGGACAAGGGCCACGAGGCGGTGACCGCCGCCGTCGCGACCGCGGCCACGCTCCGCTCAGTATCCGAACCCTGGCACTGAGGGGCCGGCCCGACCGCGTAGGGTGGGCAGCACCATGTCCAAGAAGACGTTCGAGGAGCTCTTCTCCGAGCTCCAGCAGAAGGCCGCCCACGGCGATCCCGCCACCTCCCGTACCGCGGAGCTGGTCGGCAAGGGTGTCCATGCCATCGGCAAGAAGGTCGTCGAGGAGGCCGCCGAGGTCTGGATGGCCGCCGAGTACGAGGGCAAGGAGGCGGCGGCGGAGGAGATCTCGCAGCTGCTGTACCACGTCCAGGTGATGATGGTCGCCCGCGGGATCTCCCTGGACGACGTCTACGCCCACCTCTGACCCGCCCGCCGCACACAGCCGTAGAAACCCCCTTCACGCAAAGGAAGCCGACCTCATGCTGCGCATCGCCGTCCCCAACAAGGGTTCACTGTCCGGCCCTGCGGCGGAGATGCTGCATGAGGCCGGCTACCAGCAGCGCCGGGAGTCCAAGGAACTGCGCATCGTCGACCCGGAGAACGAGGTCGAGTTCTTCTACCTCCGCCCCCGCGACATCGCGATCTACGTCTCCTCCGGCCGTCTCGACATCGGCATCACCGGCCGTGACCTGCTGATCGACTCGGGCGCCGACGCCGAGGAGATCCTGCCGCTCGGCTTCGCCCGCTCCACCTTCCGCTTCGCCGCCAAGCCCGGCACGGCGAGCGGCATCGAGGACCTCAAGGACAAGACGGTCGCCACCTCCTACGAGGGCATCGTCGACAAGCACCTCGCGGACCGGGGGATCGACGCCTCCGTCGTCCACCTGGACGGGGCCGTGGAGACCGCGATCGAGCTGGGCGTCGCCGAGGTCATCGCCGACGTCGTCGAGACCGGCACCAGCCTGCGCAACGCGGGCCTGGAGGTCTTCGGCGAGCCGATCATGAAGTCCGAGGCGATCGTCATCCGCCGCACCGGCGCCGACGCCGAGGAACCGAAGGTCCAGCAGTTCCTGCGCCGCCTCCAGGGCGTCCTGGTGGCCCGGACGTACGTGATGATGGACTACGACTGCCGGGTCGAGCAGCTGGAGAAGGCCGTCGCGCTCACCCCCGGCCTGGAGTCCCCGACCGTCTCCCCGCTGCACAACGAGGGCTGGGTCGCGGTCCGCGCCATGGTCCCCGCCAAGGAGGCCCAGCGGATCATGGACGACCTCTACGCCATCGGCGCCCGCGCCATCCTGACCACGGCCATCCACGCCTGCCGCCTGTAAGAGGTACGCCCGAGAGATGTCCGACCTGCCCCCTCCTCCCCGCCTCCCCGTCACCTTCCGGCCGGGACACACCCGGGCGATCCTGCTCACCGCCGGGGTCGTGATCTTCCTGGTGATATCCGGGATCGCGATGCTGCTGGAGCACCTCGGTCCGGGCTCGCGGCTCAGCTTCATCCTCACCGGGGCGCTGATCTTCTGGGCCCTGGCCCAGCTCGCCCGGGTGAAGGTCGTCGCCGACGAGTCCGGCGTCACCGTCGTCAACATCGCCGGCAAGCGCCGCCTGGCCTGGGCGGAGATCGTCCGGGTGAACCTCCGGCCGGGTGACCCGTGGGTGTTCCTGGACCTCAGCGACGGCACCAGCCTGCCCGCGCTCGGCATCCAGCCGGGCATCGCCAAGCAGCGGGCCATCGCCGACGCCAGGGCCCTGCGCGCGCTGGCCGAGGCCCACTCGGCGTCCTCCGCCCTGCCGCATGAGCCCAGATCTTGATTAATCTGGAGGGCGGAGGCCGTTTCGCTGCGCCTCCGCCCCTGCGCGCCGCCCGGTGCACAGGGGTTCCTGCTACCCGAGGAGTGACTCCCTCCGGCGATGGACGGATCGTCCTGTAGTACCTGCGCCACCCCTGCCCGACGGAACGGGAAGGCGGTGGCAGCGTGACCATCCCCCTGCTGCTCCTCGGAGCGGCGTTCCTGCTGATCCTCGCCAATGGCTTCTTCGTGGCGGCCGAATTCGGCCTGGTCACCGTCGAGCGCCCGGAGGCCGAGAAGGCCGCCGCCGACGGCGACACCCGCGCCCGTACGGTCGTGGAGTCGCTGAAGGAGCTGTCCTTCCAGCTCTCCGGCACCCAGCTCGGCATCACCATCACCTCCCTGGTCGTCGGCATGCTCGCCGAACCGGCCCTGGCCGCGCTGCTGCGCGGCCCGTTCGCCGCGCTCGGCGTCCCCGAGGGTGCCGCCTCCGGCGTCGCCGTGGTCGTCGGCATGCTGCTGGCCTCCGCGATCCAGATGGTGATCGGCGAACTCGTACCCAAGAACTGGGCGGTGTCCCGGCCGCTGCAAGTCGCGCGCTTCGTCGCCGGCCCCCAGCACCGCTTCGCCCGACTGTTCCGCCCGGTGATCTCGGCGCTGAACACGGTCGCCAACCGGCTGGTCCGCGCCCTCGGCGTCGAACCCGCCGACGAGCTGGCCTCCGCCCGCACCCCCGGCGAACTGGTCTCCCTGGCCCGGCACTCCGCCCAGGCCGGTGCCCTGGAGCAGGACACGGCCGACCTGTTCGTCCGCACCCTGTCGCTGGGTGAACTGACTGCGCAGCACGTCATGACCCCGCGCGTGAAGGTGAGCGCGTTGCAGGACTCGGCCACCGCCGAGGACGTCGTCAACCTCACCCGGGCCACCGGCCTGTCCCGCTTCCCCGTCTACCGGGAGAAGATCGACGAGATCGTCGGCATGGCCCACCTCAAGGACGCGCTGGCGGTCCCCGTGCACGACCGGCTGCGTACGCCGGTCAGCCGGATCGCCCGCAAGGCGCTCCTGGTCCCCGAGACCCTGCCGGTCCAGCCCCTGCTCGCCCGGCTGCGCAGCGAGCAGCCCATCGCGGTCGTCGTGGACGAGTACGGCGGCACGGCCGGCGTGGTCACCCTGGAGGACATCGTCGAGGAACTGGTCGGCGAGGTCCGCGACGAGCACGACGCCAAGGACATGCCCGAACTGGCCCCCGCCCCGCCCGAGGACGGCAGGCCCGCCTGGGACGTGGACGGCAGCTGCCGCGTCGACGTCCTGAAGCGCATAGGCCTCGACGTGCCCGAGGGGCCGTACGAGACCGTCGCCGGCCTCGTCGCCGACCTGCTCGGCCGGATCCCGGCCCCCGGCGACCGGGCCGAGCTGCCCGGCTGGCGGCTCTCGGTCCGCCAGGTCGGCCACTACCGCGCCGAACGGGTCCGCCTGGTCAGGACGGCCCCGGTGGCGAACGTGATGGAGGCCGCCCGATGAGCGTCCTCCAACTGGTCTTCGCGGCGCTGCTCGTGCTCGCCAACGGTTTCTTCGTCGGCGCCGAGTTCGCGCTCGTCTCCGTCCGCCGCAGCCAGATCGAACCGCTCGGCACCGCCCGGGCCCGGCAGGTGCTGTACGGCCTCGAACACCTGCCGCAGATGATGGCCGCCGCCCAGTTCGGCATCACCGTGTGCTCGCTGACGCTGGGCGCGGTCGCCGAGCCGACGGTGGCGCACCTGCTGGAGCCGGTGTTCGAGTGGATCCACCTCCCGCACGGCATGATCCATCCGCTGGGCTACGTCATCGCGCTGGCCGCGGTGGTCTTCTTCCACCTCGTCATCGGCGAGATGGTCCCGAAGAACCTCGCGATGGCCGCCCCGGAGAAGGCCGCGCTGTGGCTCAGCCCGGGCCTGGTCTGGTTCGCCCGCCTGTGCCGGCCGATCACGGTGTCCCTCGGCGCCTGCGCCCAGGGCATCCTGCGGCTGTTCCGGGTCGAGCCGAAGGACGAGGTGGAGGCGGTCGTCACCACCGAGCAGCTCAACCGGCTCCTGGAGGACTCCGGCCAGGCCGGCCTCCTCGACCCGGAGGAGCAGGAGCGCCTGGAGGACGCCCTGGAGCTGGGCTCGCGCCCGGTGACGGACGTCCTGTTGCGCCGGGAGTCCCTGGTCACGGTGACCCCGGCGGTCACCCCGGGCGAGATCGTGGAGCTGACCGCCCGCACGGGCTACTCCCGCTTCCCGGTCGCGGCCGGCGAGAAGGGCCCCTTCATGGGGTACGTGCACGTGAAGGACGTCCTCGACCTGGAGGACTCCGACCGGGCCGTCCCGCAGCACGTGTGGCGCCCGATGGCCACGCTCCGCGCCGAGCTGCCGCTGGACGACGCGCTGACGGTCATGCGCCGGGCGGCCACGCATCTGGCCCAGGTGGCGGACGCGACCGGCAAGGTGCTGGGGCTGGTGGCCCTGGAGGACGTGCTGGAGCTGCTGGTGGGCGAGGTCCGTGACCCGGCGCACCGGGAGATGCCGGAGCCTCGGGTGAGCGGGGAGCCGGAGGAAGCGCTCGCCGGCTAGCCCGCATGGTGAGGGGGAGCCGCGCGGCCGGTGACGGGCCGACCGCGCGGTTCCCCGCACCCGCCGGGGCGCTCACATGCCCGGCGGATCCTGCGGCCCCCGCCCCGACAGCACCTCACCGTAGGCCTGCATGAGGTCCGGCAGCCGGAGCGTCGCCAGGTCGTTCCGGGTGAGCGAACCCGCGTACGTCGACAGCCGGAGATCCCGGTACGCGCAGCTCTTCTCGTACAGCGTCCGCAGGAACCGCCCGTTCCCCAGTTCGTCGATCCACCCTTGGTCGACGACGTGCCCGGCGATGGACCGCAGCTCGTCCAGCGCCTCCTCGTCCCACAGGTCCCCGTTCTCCGCCGCGAGCACCTTGCCGATCTCGGTCAGCTCCAGCGGCCGGTAGGAGGGGAAGTCCACCCGGGTGGTGAACCGGGAGGACAGCCCGGGGTTGGCGGCGAGCAGGCGGTCCATGCCCTCCGGGTAGCCGGCCAGGATCACCACCAGGTGGTCCCGGTTGTCCTCGGCCCGCTTCAGCAGCACCTGCAAGGCCTCGTCGCCGTAGGCGTCGCCCTTGCCGTACCCGGAGTTGGACAGCGAGTAGGCCTCGTCCACGAACAGCACCCCGCCGATCGCGGAGTCGATCAGCTCGTTGGCCTTCACGGCCGTCTGCCCCAGGTACTCGCCGACCAGGTCGGCGCGCTGGGCCTCCACGAGGTGGTCCCCGCCCAGCAGCCCCAGCGCGTAGAACACCCGGCCGAGGATCCGCGCGACCGTGGTCTTGCCGGTGCCGGACGGGCCGGAGAAGACGAAGTGCCGTTTGGGCGGCTGGACCGGCAGTCCCTGCCCGGCCCGCAGCCGCGCCATGTTCAGCTGCGCCGACAGCGCCTTGACCTGGCGCTTGACCGGTTCGAGCCCCACCATGCGCTCCAGTTCGGCGAGCGCCTCCTCCAGTAACGCGGGGTCGGTGGGCCCGGCCGGGATCGGCGCGGTGGACACCCCGGCCACCCCCGTCTTGGTCCGCACCGAGGGGTCGGCCACCGACGGCAGCGGCCCGGCGGGCAGATCGGGCTCCGGCAGCCGCAGGTCCCGGCCCTCCGTGCCGAACAGCGGATCGAACCCGTCCGGTCCGTCCACCACGTCCTGCCCCGCGCCGGTCAGCGTGATCGCGGCGTAGTCGGCGGTTTCGTCGTACCCGTCGCCCTCGGAGATCGCGGCGAGCCGGGCGGAGGTGTCCATGAAGGCCGGGTCGACCCGGTGCACCGCGCGGTACAGGGGGAGTGCGGCGGCCGAGCGTCCCGTTCCCTCGTGCGCCCTGGCCAGCCAGTAGCGCAGTTCCTTGCGCTGCGGCTGCTCGCTGCGGCACCGCATCAGCGCCGTCGACAGCAGCGGCTCGGCCTGGCCGTACATCTCCAGCCGCACCCGGGCCATGCCGCCGAACAGGCCGGCCTCGATGCCGAGCAGGGAGTCGTCCAGCAGGGGATCGGTGTGCCGGGCCAGTTGTTCCCAGTCCTTGACCAGATAGGCGCGGCAGGCGTGCAGGAAGCGGACCTGCGGGTCGGCGTCGACCGGGGGCAGCCCGGCGAGGGCGCGGTCCAGCTCGGGCACATGCCGGCCGTCCAGCCAGTGGGAGGCGTGCGCCAGCAGCAGATCGCGCGGGCTCTCCAGCACCGGCTGCACCCACCAGCCCAGCCAGTACCAGGAGTTGAGGCTGCGGCGGTGCCGGGCGCGCTGTTCGCCGAAGCGGTCGCGGTGCCGGAACATCCGCAGCAGCGCGGTGGTCGTGTCGACCCGGAGCGCGTGCAGCCCGAGCCAGGCGTCCGCCATGCCCGGGTCCATCCGCACCGCGGTGCGGAACTCCTCCTCCGCCTGCGGGTAGGCGCCCATCGTGTAGGCGTCCACACCCCGCAGCCAGGCGAGGTCGGCCGGGGCCTCGGGGCCCTGCGTGCCGAAGTCCATCACGTCCCCCCACAGACCGTGTCCCCGTGGTTCCCCCCGGGCGGTCGCCCGACGGCCGCCGCGGTCGAACCGCTGTGCCGCGGACCGGAGTTGCCGGTGCGCGAGGCAGCCGCTCGAAGGTCGCACCGAGGGCATCGTACCCGCGGTACCCGCGCGTGCCGAAGGGTGCCGCACGGGGCGTTCGGCGAGGTGGGAGCGGACGGGGCGCACCGCGCTTCGTGACCGAGGGTGAGAGCGCGGGTGCGCGAGGAGCCCGGAACGCGTCGTCGCGGGCAGAACGAAGCCCCCGGTCACGGGGGAACAACCGGGGGCTTCGCGTCGGTGGGCGACTCCGAAAGCCGCACATTGAGAACGTAAGACCTGTACGGGCCCCCGGTCAAGCGGAGTTGAGGCACTGGGAGAACTTGTCCCGCAAGGCTCTTCACGACTTCACCACATCCGGGACGGGCCGTCACTCAGCGTCACTTCCGGCCCGGCTCCGGGAGTCGTCGCCGGTCCCGGCAGCACCTCGTATCCCGCGATTCGCTGGAGCACCAGCAGATCGGCATGGGGGCGCGAGGGGTCCTCGGCGAAGTGCGCGCGCTCCGCCGCGACCCAGCCGTCCCAGAACTCCCGTTGCTCCGCGCCGTCCCGCTGCCGGCCGCGCGCCCAGGACTCCTCCCGGGGCAGCTCCATCCACAGCAGCCGGGCCAGGTACGGCCGCAGGGCGCGGCGGCCGGCGCCGACGCCCTCGATGAGCACGACGGGTGCGGCCGGCAGCGGGCGCGGGGTGCCGAAGGCGCGGGCCCGCCAGTCGTACGGGGTGTAGTGCGCGCTCTCGCCGCGCGCCAGGGGCTCGATCACCTCGGTCACGAGCCGGTCGGTCCACGAGAAGAGCCGCTCATGGCTGGCGATGTCGTCGAGGTGGAGCACCGGGGCCCCGCCCAGCGCGTGCGCCAGCCGCCCGGCGAAGGTGGACTTCCCCGAGCCGGCGTGCCCGTCGACGGCGATGAGCCGGACCGGTCCCAGTGAGGGCGGGAGCCCGCGCAGCCGGGCGGCGAGGTCGTGAATGGTGATTCCCGGGGTGTCGTGCGGTGTGGGGGAAGGAGGTCCGGTCCTGTGGGCTTTCCGTGGAACAGTCTAGTGGCGGGTCCGGTGCCGCCAGGGGGTGAGGGCCAGTGGTTGTCGCGCATTGAACCACCGGCTGGCGGCCAGTCAAAAGCTGCCGATAAACAGTCCGCATCCCCTGACCGATATGTCGAATTCGACGTTCCGGGTGTGCCCCACGCTGAGTAAGGTGCCTTCTGCGCAACGTGATGCGTCGAACGGGGACCGGCAGGGGGACCATGGCCGCGGAATTATTCGAAGGGCACTATGTGTGGCACCCGGCGGCCGACGACCGGGTCCTGGCGAGCGTGTGCGTCGATGTGCGCGCCGGACGTCATCGGTACGCCCACGAGGCGCTCGTCGAGACACGTTCCGACTTCGCCCTGCGCGCCCACCGCTCGCTCGTCCTCGCCTCCGAGGCGGCCGGCACCGACCTGGTGGAGCGCTGGCTCGCCGAGGAGCCGACGCCCGAGGCCGCGCTCATGTGGGCGCGGGTCGCGGTGCAGCGCGCCCTGCGCGCCGCCGACGCCCGTGACGAGCGCGCCGAGGCGCTGGAGCGGATCGCGCTGACCGCCTGCGACCGGGCCGCCGAGGCAGCTCCCGCCGACCCCACCCCCTGGGTCGCCCGGCTCGCCATGGCCCGGCTGCACCGGCTCCGCGACCCGGCCCCGCGCGGCCTGCTCACCGCCCCGCCCGGCCCCTGGCGGCTGTTCGCGCACATCCTGTCCCTGGACCCCTGGCACCGCGAGGCGCACCACCGCTTCCTGTCCTGCTTCTTCACGCGGTACGGCGGCTCGGTCACCGCGGCCTGGGACGTGGCCGCCTTCCTCAGCCAGCGGGCGCCCGCCGACTCCGCCCTCCGGCTGCTGCCCCTGGTGGCCCTGGTGGAGAGCTACAACCCCACCCAGCTCCTCGCCGACCGGGTCTGGGAACAGCCCCAGTGGCGCTCCACCGCACTGGCGATCTACCAGCACTGGCTGCCCACCGTGGCCGGCTACCGCTTCACCCCCGTGCTCGACCTGGCCTACCTCGCGCACGCGCTGGTCATGGGCCAGCGCGCGTTCGAGGCCCGGGCGGTCTTCACGGCGATGGGCCCGTACGCCTCGCGCATGCCCTGGAGCGCCTTCGGCGATCCCGCCGAGCAGCTCTCCCGGGCCCGGCGCGCCTGCGGCCTGCCCGTCCCGGGCCCCGCCTGACCCGCCCGTCCCCAACCCGCCCATCCAGAGAAAGGCCGATCTGTGTCGGAACGGATGTCGACCCCCCGGGCCCGCGCCCGCGCGGCGGACCCCGTCGTGCTCGACGACGACGCCACCCTGCACGCGATGGGTTATCCGCGGAAACTCACCCGACGCTTCCAGGCGTTCGACAATTTCGCGATCTCGTTCACCATCATCAATATCCTCTCCGGTATTTTCTCCTCCTTCGGATTCGGCATGAACGCGGGCGGCCCCCGCATTCTCGTGTTCGGCTGGATCGGCGTCTCGCTCATGGTGCTGCTCATCGGCGCGGCCATGGCGGAAGTCGCCTCCGCCTATCCGACGAGCGGTGCCCTGTATTTCTCCGCCGGTAAACTCGCCAAGCGGCACAAGGGCGCCTGGTCGTGGTTCACGGGCTGGCTGAACTTCGTCGGCCAGATCGGCGGCACCGCCGCCACCGGCTATGCCGCCGCCACCTTCATCCAGGTGTTCGTGCAGTTGCAGTGGCCCTCCTACCGGCCGACCGCGCACCAGACGGTCCTCGTCACGGCCCTGATCATCGTGCTCCAAGGGCTCGCCAACACCTACACCGTCCAGCTCGTCGCCGTACTCAACCGCATTTCCGTGTGGTGGCTGCTGATCGGACTCGTCGTGATCGTGGGCGCACTCATCGTGATGCCCGATCACCACCAGTCCGCGTCCTTCGTCACCCATTTCGAGAACAACACCGGCTTCACGAGCGGGCTTTACGGCGGCATGCTCGGGCTCCTGGTCACGAGCTGGACCTTCACCGGGTTCGACGGCAGCTTCCACATGTCCGAGGAAACGGTCCACGCGACGGTCAGCGCACCGAAGGGCATCACCCGCGCCATCGGCTGTTCGGCGATCACCGGCCTCGCCCTGATGCTGGCCCTCGTCTACAGCATCGGCGACTACGCCAAGGTGGCCGGCGCCGCGGCGCCGCCGGTCCAGATCCTCATCGACGGCCTCGGCCTGACCACCGCCAAGGTGATGCTCCTCATCGTCATCGGCGCGATGCTCTTCTGCGGTCTCGCCAACCTCACCAGCAACACCCGGCAGATCTTCGCCTTCTCCCGGGACGGCGCCATGCCCGGCTCCCGCTGGTGGCACTCGGTCTCGCTGCGCACCCGTACGCCGGTGAAGGCGGTCTGGCTGGCGGTCGGCTGCTCGCTGGCCCTGGTGGTGCCGGGCTGGTGGTCGCACACGGCGTTCACCGCCATCGTCAGCGTCAACGTGGTCGGCCTCTTCCTGGCCTACGCCGTGCCGATCTTCCTGCGGCTGCGGCTCGGCGACGCCTTCCAGCCCGGTCCCTGGCACCTGGGCCGCTGGGGCAGGCCGATCGGCTGGCTCGCGGTGACCTGGATCCTGCTCAGCAGCGTCCTGTTCATGCTGCCGCAGGCCTCCCCGATCACCGTCGACTCCTTCAACTACGCGCCGATCGCGCTCGCCGTCGTCCTGCTGGTGGCGACGGTGTGGTGGTTCGCCACCGGCCGCCGCCGCTTCCAGGGGCCGGTCAGCTACGGCCGCCCGGACGAGGTCGCCGCGATGGATCTCGTCTGAGCCCGCCGGGGTGCGTGGGCGCCGGTCGCGCTCGTGCGGCGGAGCCGCGCCGCGACACGGCCCGCGCCCCTTCGGGCGCCCTCACCAGTGGTCCAGACCAATATTCGTACGGCGGCATGCGCCGAAGTGCTGGCAGCGAGATCCGGCCTGCTTCATAGTTACCGCACCGGATCAGCCCGTCTCGGACACCCTGGGGGTCGTCGCGCCCATGAGCCAAGCCCAACAGCCGTCCCGCAGAATCGTTCTGGCCGCGGCCGTCGCCGCGGCGGTGACCGGCACGGCGGCACCCGCTGCCGCCGCCGCACCGCGCCCCGCCGGCACCGACGACCCCGGCCGGGCGCAGGCCCGCCCGATCGACCACCACTCCTGGACCACGTTCCGCGACTGGCGCCGCGGCACCGCCGAGGGCGCCCGGCCCGTCTCCGGCAGCCGCCCCGGCGTCGTGATCGGCGCCCCCGCCGGCCGTACCGACTACACCGACCCGCACACCGGGACCACCGCCACCTGGGAGTACGCCACCTGGACCTCCCCGGTGCACCGGCTCACCGTGCCCGCGACCGAGGTCATCGCCTCCTGGAACGCGCACACCCCGGCCGGCACCTGGATCCAGGTCGAGCTGCACGGCACGTACTCCGACGGCACCGAGACACCCTGGTACGTGATGGGCCGCTGGGCCGCCGGCGACCAGGACATCAAGCGGACCTCGGTGGACGACCAGACCGACGGCAGGAGCACGATCTGGACGGACACCTTCGCCATCGACGACGCGAGCACCGGCCTGCGCCTGGCGTCGTACCGGCTGCGCCTGACCCTCTACCGCCGGCCCGGCACGCACCTGACCCCGACGGTCTGGCGGCTCGGCGCGATGGGCTCCGACATCCCCGACCGCTTCACCGTGCCGGCCTCCACCCCCGGCCTCGCCCAGGAACTCGCCGTCCCGCGCTACTCGCAGGAGATCCACAAGGGCCAGTACCCCGAGTACGACAACGGCGGCGAGGCCTGGTGCAGCCCCACCTCCTCGCAGATGATCATCGAGTACTGGGGCGGCCGGCTCACCCCCGAGCAGCTGTCCTGGGTCGACCCGTCCTACGCGGACCCGCAGGTCTGCCACGCGGCCCGGTACACCTACGACCACCAGTACCAGGGCTGCGGCAACTGGCCGTTCAACGCCGCCTACGCGGCCACCTACGACGGTCTCCAGGGCGTGGTCACCCGGCTCGCCTCCCTCACCGACCTGGAGACGCTGATCGCGGCCGGCATCCCGGCCATAACGTCCCAGTCGTTCCTCAAGGAGGAGCTGACGGGGGCCGGTTACGGCACCTCGGGCCATCTGATGACCGTCATCGGCTTCACCGCGGACGGGGACGTGATCGCCAACGACCCCGCCTCACCGGGCGACGAGGCGGTGCGGCGCGTCTACCGGCGGCGCGAGTGGGAGAACATCTGGCTGCGGACCAAGCGGTACAACGCCTCCGGCAAGGTCGTCTCCGGCACCGGAGGGGTCTGCTACCTCTACTTCCCGGCCCACCCGACCCCGCACCAGCGCAAGGCGCTCGCCGCGGTGGGCGTGTACTAAAGCCCCGGTGCGCGCGGCCTGTGACCAAGCTCATCGCCGCGCACGCCGTCGCGGGTGGCATGGTGGACGGATGGGTGGGGGGATTCCGCCGTACACGTCCGACCTCTGCGAGTAACACCATGACCGCACACCCGGCCACCGCCACCCGCGCCGTCACCGGCGGCCCGCAGGAAGACGGCCCGAAGATCGTCGAGCACGTCCTGGGCTGGGTCCTCGTCGCGGTGTTCGCGATGCTGGTGACCCAGCTCGGCCTGCTCTGAACCGACGCGCACCCGCCTCTGGACACACCGCTCACGCGTGCGGCTTGTTCTGACATACTGCGGCTGTCCCGTCGTAGCCAGATCAGGGCCGGTCTTGAACATGCCGCACCAGGGTGCCGTCGTCCAGCCGCGCGGCACCGAGCGCTCCGTGGCGCGCCGCGCCGAACTCATCGCCATCGGGCGGAAGTTGTTCGCCGACACGTCCTACGACGCGTTGTCCATGGACGACATCGCCCGCCAGGCCCAGGTGGCCAAGGGCCTGATCTACTACTACTTCCGGTCCAAGCGCGGCTACTACCTGGCGATCATCCAGGACTCCGTCGCCGACCTGGTCACCTCCGCCGCCGGCGGGGTCCAGCTGCCCGCCGTGGACCGCGTGCACCGCACGATCGACGGCTACCTGCGCTACGCCGAGCAGCACCAGGCCGCCTACCGCACCATCGTCAGCGGCGGCGTCGGCTTCGACACCGAGGTGCACGCGATCCGCGACGGTGTGCGCGAGGCGATCGTCGCCACCATCGCCGAAGGGGCCTACGGCCGCGCCGACATCTCCCCGGTGGCCCGGATGGGTCTGCTCTCCTGGGTGTGCAGCGTGGAGGGCGCCGCCCTGGACTGGATCGGCCATCCCCGGCTGTCCCGCGAGACCATGTGCGAGCTGCTGGTGAAGACGCTCGGCGGGGCCCTGCGCGCCATCGAGGAGCTGGACCCCGCCCACCCGGCCCCGCCGCCCGCCCGCCGGGACGGCTGACCCGGGAAGAACCGTCAGTTGATCGCCTTGATCAGCTCACCGTTCGCGGTGTCGCCGCTCAGCTCCCAGAAGAAGGTGCCGCCGAGGCCCTGCTGGTTCTTGTACGTCATCTTCGTGGCGATGGTGGCCGGGGTGTCGTAACTCCACCAGTCGCTGCCGCACTTGGCGTAGGCGGTGCCGCCCACGGTGCCGGTCGCCGGGCACTTGGTCTTGAGCACCTTGTAGTCGTCGATGCCCTGCTCGTACGTCCCGGCCGCCGGGCCCGTGGCCGTACCGCCGGGGGCCGCCTGGGTGACGCCCGTCCAGCCGCGCCCGTAGAAGCCGATGCCGAGGAGCAGCTTGGAGGCCGGGACGCCGAGGCCCTTGAGCTTGGCGATCGTCGCCGACGTGTGGTAGTCCGCCTTGGGGATGCCCGAGTAGGAGTTCAGCGGGGAGTGCGGGGCGGTCGGGCCGGTCGCGTCCCAGGCGCCGAAGTAGTCGTACGTCATCGGGTTGTACCAGTCGACGTACTGGGCGGCGCCGGCGTAGTTCGCCGCGTCGATCTTGCCGCCGCTGGTGGCGTCCGCGGTGATCGCCGCGGTCACCAGGTTCCCGGAGCCGAACTTCGAGCGCAGGGCGGCCATCAGGTTCTTGAACGCCTCGCGTCCGCTGGTGTCACAGGTGTTGCCGCAGGCGTTCGGGTACTCCCAGTCGATGTCGATGCCGTCGAAGACCCCCGCCCACTTGGAGTTCTTCACCAGGTCGTAGCAGGACTGGGCGAAGGCGGCCGGGTTCTTCGCGGCCTCGCCGAAGCCGCCGGACCAGGTCCAGCCGCCGAAGGACCACAGGATCTTCAGCCCGGGGTGCTTCTTCTTCAGCTTCAGCAGCTGGTTGAAGTTGCCGCGCAGCGGCTGGTCCCAGGTGTCGGCGACGCCGTCGACGGACTCGGCGGCGGTGTAGGCCCGGTCCGTGGCCGCGTAGGAGTCGCCCATGGCGCACTTGCCGCCGGTGACGTTGCCGAAGGCGTAGTTGATGTGGGTCAGCTTGGCGGCGGAGCCGGAGGTCTCGACGTTCTTGACGTAGTACTTGCGGTCGTAGGTGCCCCATTCGGTGAAGTAGCCGACGACCTTGGAGCCGGCCGCCGCCCGCGGGGCGCTCGGTGCCGCCGCGGTCGCCGTGCCCGTTTGGGCCAGCAGGCCGGCGCCGAGGGCGGCGGTACACGCGGCCGAGACGAGGGCCCGGACGAGGGAGCGGTGGGACGTGTGCATTCGGGTGTCTCCTCGTGGGGGAGAGGGGGACGTGCGCCGATTGGCATGAACGCGGTAAAGCGTTGGTCATGCACCCTAGGAGGACTAGACCACTAGGTCAATGGTTCGGACCAATCTCGCCCCCGCGTACGGCTCCGACTGGACTCCTGAAGTAAGCGGTCGTTAACTGGTGACGGGAGGTCGCTGATCGGGCATACTCACTGCGCATGCCGCTGGTCAGCAGCTTCCGAGACCCGGGAGCGGGCGCCTTCGGCGAAGCGCGATCACCAGGCGGAGCCGCCCCCCACCCCGGGCCGGACCGCCGGTGCCCGAACAGGGAGGAGCCCGACGCCATGTCCGACCGCGACCCGCAGCCGGTGGAGCGTCAACTGCCGACGGAAGAGGCGAGGGATCTGCTCGCCCTCGTCCGGGAGATCGCCCAGCGAGAGATCGCGCCCAGGGCGGCCGAGGAGGAGGACGCGGGACGCTTCCCGCGCGAGATCTTCGGTCTGCTCTCCGAATCAGGGCTGCTGGGCCTGCCGTACCCGTCCGAGTACGGCGGCGGCGACCAGCCCTACGAGGTCTACCTCCAGGTCCTGGAGGAGCTGGCCGCGGCCCGGCTCACCGTCGGCCTGGGCGTCAGCGTCCACACGCTCGCGTCCTACGCCCTCGCCACCTACGGCACCAAGCAGCAGCAGGTCGAGCACCTGCCCGCGATGCTGGGCGGCGGCCTGCTCGGCGCGTACTGCCTCTCCGAGCCGTCCTCCGGTTCGGACGCCGCCTCCCTGCGCACCAAGGCCGTCCGCGAGGGCGACGGTTGGGTGATCGACGGGACCAAGGCCTGGATCACCCACGGCGGGATCGCCGACTTCTACACCGTGATGGCCCGCACCGGGGAGGACGGCCCGCGCGGGATCACCGCCTTCCTCGTGCCCGGCGACGCCCCCGGTCTGAGCGGTGCCGCGCCGGAGAAGAAGATGGGCCTGAAGGGCTCGCCCACCGCGCAGGTGCACTTCGACGGCGTCCGCGTCCCGGACGACCGGCGCGTCGGCGAGGAGGGCCAGGGCTTCTCCATCGCCCTGGCGGCGCTCGACTCGGGCCGGCTCGGCATCGCGGCCTGCGCCGTCGGCCTCGCCCAGGCCGCACTGGACGAGGCGGTCCGCTACGCCACCCAGCGGCGCCAGTTCGGCCGGCCCGTCGCCGACTTCCAGGGCCTGCGCTTCATGATCGCCGACATGGCCACCCAGATCGAGGCGGGCCGCGCGCTGTACCTCGCCGCGGCCCGGCTGCGGGACGCGGGCAGGCCGTTCGCCAAGCAGGCCGCCATGGCCAAGCTGCACTGCACCGACACCGCCATGAAGGTCACCACGGACGCGGTGCAGATACTGGGCGGCTACGGCTACACCGCCGACTTCCCGGCCGAGCGCTACATGCGCGAGGCCAAGGTCCTCCAGATCGTCGAGGGCACCAACCAGATCCAGCGGATGGTCATCGCCCGTCACGTGGCGGGGCCAGAAGGTCGCTGAACTGGCCCGTGAGCACCGTCGGGGCCGCCAGTCTGACCCACTCCGGGTCATGGCGGCCCGGCAGGGTGCGACCGCGGTCGGCCCAGGTCCGCATGAGGTCGCGGTAGATGGGCGGGTCCGGCGGCGCGGCCGGCGGAACCGATTCTCCGGGGCGAGGGACGAAGATGCGGCGCTGACGCCCGGTTGCCGAGTACATGGGGGTCATACCAGGGCAACGCGGCGACGGCCGGACAGGTCACCCTCCCGCGGAATCGAGCTTCAGTTCATCCCCGTCCGGTTCCCCCTCGGGCGCCCCCCGGACGGCTGACGCGGCCGGATGGCCGAGCATCGACCACGGCTGCGAGGGCGGTTGGCGATGGTCGGCGCGCCGACCGGCCGCACGGCCAAGTCCCCGTGTCCCCAGGGCAGTTATCCGCCCTGCCGGGTCGGTAAGACGCGCTGCGCCGGCGTGCGACGGCCCAACGCGCCCACGGCACCTGGGAGATCGACGGCCCGGCCCGTCCACCCCTCACCCGAGGTGACGCGCGCATCGGGAACACCGTCCAGGACGTCGCGCGCGGGGCGGGGTGAGCGAGCCGGCTCAGGCGGCCTGGCGGCGCATCAACGGCACGCGCATCGGGCGCGAGCCCGGGCCGCCGACGTGCGAGAAGGGCTGCGTCCGCCAGTTCAGACCCTGGGGCAGCGTGAGCAGCAGGGCGGTGTCCTGCTCCTGCGGCTCGAAGGACTCGTCCGCCGGGCGGGCGTCGGCCGCCGCACGGCCCGTGCCCGCGCACACCGTGAGCCCGAACGGGTTCCACGGCGAGGCGCACAGCGCGTGCTCCGGCAGCACCTCCTCGTCCGCCAGCAGCGCGATCGGCTGCGCGCAGTCCGGGCAGATCACCCGGTACATCTCGAAGGTGTCGTAGGCGTCCAGATCCTCGTCGTAGGCGTCGGGTCCGACGCCCTCCGGCTCGGGTTCGGCGACCGACTGCCGGTGCGCGGACGCGGATCGACCAGGGCGATGGGTACTCTGCATGGGATTCTCCCCCTAAGGCTGGGCCGTGAAGGCGCTGCGGCCTCGACCACAGCAAGCACTTCCCGTCCGGTCTCGGCGGTAATCACGAGAACATCACGGAGCCTGTGTTCGAGGCGTGTGGCCTTCGTCACATGCCGCATGCGGGTGCCCGTCCCGGTGCATTTTCTGCCGAAACAGGGAATGACCTGCACCTCTGAGGTATCCGTGGAGATCAGGCGCACTGTAGGTTTTGGCGGCATGGAGGAGCTGGACCGTCAGATCGTGCAGCTGCTCGTCAAGGACGGGCGGATGAGCTACACAGACCTGGGCAAGGCCACGGGCCTGTCCACGTCGGCCGTGCACCAGCGGGTGCGCAGGCTGGAGCAGCGTGGCGTCATCCGCGGCTACGCCGCGGTGGTCGACCCCGAGGCCGTCGGGCTGCCGCTGACCGCGTTCATCTCGGTGAAGCCGTTCGACCCCAGCGCCCCCGACGACATCGCCGACCGCCTCGCCGGGGTCCCCGAGATCGAGGCGTGCCACAGCGTGGCGGGCGACGAGAACTACATCCTCAAGGTGCGTGTCTCCACCCCGCACGAACTGGAGGAACTGCTGGCCCGGCTGCGCTCGCTGGCCGGGGTCTCGACGCGGACGACGGTGGTCCTCTCGACCCCGTACGAGGCCCGGCCGCCGAAGATCTGACAGCCGCCGCGCCGACGGCGCCGGGTGCCTTCCGGGCGCCCCCGGTGCTGCTCCCGCCTGGCGCCGGGAGAAACTGTCGGCCATGAGCAACCGCACCGCCGAGCCCCCCGAGACCGTCCTGCTCCGCCGTGGCGAGGTCCACAGCCCCGCTGACCCCTTCGCCACGGCGATGGTCGTCGAGGCGGGCCACGTCGCCTGGGTCGGCTCCGAGGGCGCGGCCGACGCCTTCGCCGACGGCGTGGACGAGGTGGTCGACCTCGACGGCGCCCTGGTCACCCCCGCCTTCACCGACGCCCATGTGCACACCACCGCGACCGGCCTCGCCCTGACCGGTCTCGACCTGTCCGGCGCCCCCTCCCTGGAGGCCGCCCTCGCCCGCGTCCGCCAGTTCGCCGCCGCCCGCCCCGACGACCGGGTCCTGCTGGGCCACGGCTGGGACGCCGCCCGCTGGCCCGGCGGCCGGCCGCCGACCCGCGCGGAGCTGGACGAGGCCACCGGCGGACGCCCGCTGTACCTGTCCCGCATCGACGTGCACTCGGCGGTCGTCAGCACCGCCCTGCTGGACCTGGTCCCCGCCGGCGTCCCGCGCGAGGACGCCCCGCTCACCAAGGACGCCCACCACGCCGTCCGCGAGGCCGCCCTCGCCGCCATCACCCCCGCCCAGCGCGCCGAGGCCCAGCGCACCGCCCTGGCGCACGCGGCCTCCCTCGGCATCGGCACCGTGCACGAGTGCGGCGGCCCGCGGATCTCCTCCGAGGACGACTTCACCGGCCTGCTGCGGCTCGCCGCGGAGGTGCCGGGCCCCCGTGTCGTGGGCTACTGGGCGGAGGAGGACACCGCGAAGGCCCGCGAGCTGGGTGCCACCGGCGCGGCGGGCGACCTCTTCGCCGACGGCGCCCTCGGCTCGCACACCGCCTGCCTGCACGAGCCGTACGCCGACGCCGGCCACAGCGGCACCGCCTACCTGGACGCCGCCGCTATCGCCGCCCACGTCGTGGCCTGCACCGAGGCGGGCCTCCAGGCCGGCTTCCACGCCATCGGCGACGCCGCGGTGGCCGCCGTGGTGGAGGGCGTGCGCGCCGCCGCCGAGGAGGTGGGCCTCGCCCGCATCCGCGCCGCCCGGCACCGTGTCGAGCACGCCGAGATGCTCACCCCCGACACCGTCGCCGGCTTCGCCGAGCTGGGCCTGATCGCCTCCGTCCAGCCCGCCTTCGACGCGCTGTGGGGCGGCGAGGACGGCATGTACGCCCGGCGTCTGGGGGCGGAGCGGGCCCGCACCCTCAACCCGTTCGCCGCCCTGCTCCGCGCCGGTGTACCGCTCGCGTTCGGCTCCGACAGCCCGGTCACCCCGCTCGACCCGTGGGGAACGGTCCGCGCCGCCGCCTTCCACCGCACGCCCGAGCACCGGATCTCCGTCCGCGCCGCCTTCACCGCGCACACGCGCGGCGGCTGGCGGGCCGTCGGCCGCGACGACGCGGGTGTCCTGGTCCCGGGCGCCCCCGCCGACTACGCCGTCTGGCGGACCGACGAGCTGGTCGTGCAGGCCCCCGACGACCGGGTCGCCCGCTGGTCCACCGATCCGCGCTCCGGCACGCCCGGCCTGCCCGACCTCACCCCGGGCCGTGACCTGCCGGTCTGCCTGCGGACCGTGGTCGGCGGGCGGACGGTGTTCGTACGGCCGGGCGAGTGATCTCCCGGGGTGGCCTGGGCCGCCCCCGCCGCCGGGGCCCCGCCGCCCGACCTGCGCATCCTCCCCACCGGCCGGGCCGCCGGTGCGGTCCGCCCAGTTCACAGGGCTGTTGACAGTCGGCGGCCGGGGGCCGGTAGGTTCGTCCGAGTCCACCACCGGACGCCCGACCGGGGGACGTTCAGCCGACTCGTCGCAGCGCCGCTGGGTCAGGGACGGTGTGCCGCACCGGAGCACCGTCACTGGGAGCCAGGCTCAGCGCCCGCGCCGACGAGGGGAACGTTCTCACGGGTCGGCCAGGTGTGACCCGGGTGGGGCCCGGGCGCTCAGTAGACAACGGCTTCCGGTCGACCCGCAGCCAGCGGGTCCCGGGTCGGACCGAAGGGCGCCGGGCCCCCATCCGTCGCGGTACGAAGGTGTTCGGTACGGGGTGAGAAGGTACCGAAAAAAACGTTCTTACCCCGTTCTTGGGGAACCGACACCACCATACGAACGCGCTGTCACGTCTTCCCAGGCGGCGGCCACTATGGTGGACCCCTGTGTACGACATGAAGGGGCAGCAGTGAACGACGGCGACGGGACCCTCGCGGCCAAGGCCCAGGGGAGGCAGTTCGGCCCGCTCGGCACGGCCTTGGTGATCATTCCGACCTACAACGAGGCGGAGAACATCAAGACCATCGTCGGCCGGGTGCGCAAGGCCGTCCCCGAGGCGCACGTACTGATCGCGGACGACAACAGCCCCGACGGCACCGGCAAGCTCGCCGACGAACTGGCCGCCGGGGACGAGCACGTCCACGTGCTGCACCGCAAGGGCAAGGAGGGCCTCGGGGCCGCCTACCTCGCGGGCTTCCGCTGGGGCCTGGAGCGGGACTACGGCGTGCTGATCGAGATGGACGCCGACGGCTCCCACCAGCCCGAGGAACTGCCCCGGCTGCTCACCGCCCTCAAGGGCGCCGACCTGGTCCTCGGTTCCCGCTGGGTGCCCGGCGGCCGGGTGGTGAACTGGCCGAAGTCCCGGGAGTTCCTCTCGCGCGGCGGCTCCACCTACTCGCGGCTCATGCTCGACGTGCCGATCCGGGACGTGACCGGCGGCTTCCGGGCCTTCCGCCGCGAGACGCTGGAGGGCCTCGGCCTCGGCGAGGTCGCCTCGCAGGGCTACTGCTTCCAGGTCGACCTGGCCCGCCGCGCGGTGAAGGCCGGCTACCACGTCGTCGAGGTCCCCATCACCTTCGTCGAGCGGGCACTGGGCGACTCCAAGATGAGCAAGGACATCGTGGTGGAGGCGCTGTGGCGGGTCACCTCCTGGGGCGTCGGGGACCGCATCGGCAAGCTCACCGGCAGGGACAAGCAGGCGTAGCGCCGGGTCCGTGGCCCCGGCCGGCCGGCGGGTCCGCGCCCTGGCCGATCACCCCCTTATCCCGCGCTGAGCCGCGCCCAGGCACACTGGGACCATGACGACTGGCGCTCCGACCTCTCCGTACACCGCCCGCCGCCGGCGCTCCCGGCTGCGCAGGTATCTGCCGCTGGGCCTCGCCGCGTGGCTGGTGCTGGAGATCTGGCTGCTGACCATGGTCGCGGGCGCGGCGGGCGGCCTCACGGTGTTCCTGCTGCTGGTCGCGGGCCTCGTGGCGGGGTCCGTGGTCATCAAGCGGGCGGGCCGTCGCGCCTTCCGGAGTCTGAACGAGGCGCTGCGGCAGGGCGGCTCGCCGGCGCGCGGCGGCGGCAACGGCCTGACGATGCTCGGCGGTCTGCTGCTGATGATCCCCGGCCTGGTCTCGGACGCGGCCGGCCTGCTCCTGCTGCTCCCGCCGGTCCAGAAGGCGGTGAGCCGCTTCGCGGAGAACGCCCTGGAACGGAGTCTGCGCAAGGCCGCCCCGGGCAGTCTGGGCGACGCGTTCCAGCAGGTCCGCATCCACCGGCCCGACGGCAAGGTGGTGCAGGGCGAGGTCATCAGGGAGGACCGGCCCGAGCCGGGGGAGCGCAGGCCCCCGCTCACTCGCTGAGCGTCCCGCACAGGCACAGGCACAGGCGCAGGCACGGACAACGACCGCGGGCGCCGTACGTGGAAGACGTACGGCGCCCGCGGTCGTTGCGCTGTATGCGCGTTATGCGCTCTTGCGGCTGTCCCTGGGGTGGACCGCGATGTTCATCGCCCCCGAGCGCAGCACCGCCAGACGCTCCTCAAGGACCTCTTCGAGTTCCTCGCGGGTGCGTCGCTCCATCAGCATGTCCCAATGGGTACGCGCGGGCTTGGCCTTCTTCTCCTCAGGGCCGTCGCCGTCCACGAGGAGTGCCTGGGCACCACAGACCTTGCACTCCCACTCCGGCGGGATCTCCGCCTCGACCGAGAAGGGCATCTCGAAGCGATGGCCCTTCTCGCATGCGTACTCCACGGCCTGGCGCGGGGCCAGGTCGATACCGCGGTCCGTCTCGTAGCTGGTCACCACGAGGCGCGTACCGCGAAGAGCTCGCTCACTCATGAATCGTGCCTCCCGGGCTTGTCGCCCACAGGACAGGTGTCGCTGTCGTCGTCATCCGGTCAACGTCCGGTCGGCGGTAAAGATTCCCGTTCCGAGTCCCGTTCCGGGTCATGCGTCGCCGTCGTAGCCGCCCCTTGTTCTACCCACAGGCGCCCGGTTTGTCACATCTGCTAGCAGATGTCACCCAGCGTTTCGGCATCTTTGACGCGCAGTAACGGTACGCCTGGCAGGCCAAACGCGTACACTACCGCCCTTTCATGTCGAGTGCTAAATCGGCGCTAGATCTTTTCCGGTACCGGGTTCCCCGCCTCACGGATCGCACGCCGCACCGGGACCCGCGCGAGCAGGACGAAGCCGAGGACGAAGAAGGCCACCAGCGAGACGATCGCCGACCGGTAGCTGCCGGTGAGCTGGTAGGTCACGCCGAACAGCAGCGGCCCGAGCCAGCTCATCCCGCGGTCGCTCATCTCGTACGCCGAGAAGTACTCGGCCTCCTTGCCCGGCGGCACCAGGTGGGAGAACAGCGACCGGGACAGCGCCTGGCTGCCGCCGAGGACCAGGCCGATCCCGGCGGCCAGCACGAAGAACCACACCGGCGCCCCCGCGGGCAGGAACCAGCCGGCCGCCAGCGTGAGCGTCCACGCCACCAGCGAGCCGAGGATCGTCCGCTGCGCGCCGTACGTCCGCGCCAGCCGCCCCATCGCCAGGGCCCCCGCCACGGCCAGCACCTGCACCAGCAGCACCGCCCCGATCAGCGTCGACTGGCCGAGACCCAGCTCCTCGGAGCCGTAGACCGAGGCCTGCGTGATCACCGTCTGGATGCCGTCGTTGTAGACGAGGTACGCGAGCAGGAACGCCAGGGTCAGCGGATGCCGGCGCATGTCCCGGACCGTCGCTGCCAGCTGCCGCAGCCCCGGTGCGGCCTGGCCCACGCGCGCGGGGCGGTCGCGCAGCCTGCGCAGCGGCACGAGCGTGAACGCGCCCCACCACAGGCCCGCCGAGGCCAGGCAGACGCGGACGGCGGCGGTCTCGGAGAGGCCGAAGGAGCCGTGCGCCGAGTACAGCACCAGGTCGGCGACGAGGACGAGGGAGCCCGCCGCGTAGCCGAAGGCCCAGCCGCGGGAGGAGACCGCGTCGCGCTGCTCGGGCGGCGCGATCTGCGGCAGGTAGGAGTTGTAGAGCATCATCCCGACGGACTGCGCCGCGTTGGCCACGACGAGCAGCACCCCGCCGAGCAGATACCGGTCGCCGTCCAGGAAGAACATCCCGGTGGTCGCCGCCGCGCCGGTGTACGCCGCCGCCGCGAGCAGCGGCTTCTTGCGGCCCGTGCGGTCGGCCGCGCTGCCCGCCAGGGGCATCACGACGACGGCCAGGATCACCGACAGGGACACCGCGTACGCGAAGAAGGAGCCGGCCCGGACCGGGATGCCCAGCGGGTGCACATAGCCGCCGGCGTCCGCCGCGTGCTCGGCGACCGAGGTGAGGTACGGACCGAGGAAGACGGTGAGCACGCTCGTCGAATAGACGGAGCACGCCCAGTCGTAGACGTACCAGCCGCGCTGCTCGCGCCCGAGGCCGGCGGACTCGTCCGCCGCCTCCGCCCGCACGGTGCCGGTGCTCACCCGTGCCCTCGCTTCCCCGCTCAACCGCGAAGGCCGGGCCGAGGCGGCCGGGTGGTCAGACCCAGACGCCGCGGTCCTCCATCACCTTGCGCAACGTGTCGATGTGATCGGTCATGATGCCATCAACCCCCAGGTCCAGGAGCCGGTGCATCCGTTCCGGTTCGTTGATCGTCCACACGTGCACCTGGAGCCCGAGCGCGTGGGCGGCGCGGACGAAGCGGTGGTCGACGACGGGCACGCCCGACTGGGCCTCCGGTACCTGCGCGGCCACGGCCGACCGGCGCACCGCGGCCGGCAGCCCCCACGAGCGCAGCCGCAGGCTCAGCACCCCGCGCGTGCCGAACGAGGTGGCCAGCCGCGGCCCCGCCAGCCGCTGGGCCCGCAGCACACGCGCCTCGGAGAAGGAGCCCACGCAGACCCGGTCCCAGGCGTCCGCTCCCTCGATCAGCCCCAGCAGGGGCCGCAGCGCGGGCTCCGCCTTGACGTCGACGTTCCAGCGCACCTCGGGGAAGGTCTCCAGCAGCTCCTCGAACAGCGGCACCGGTTCACGGCCGCCCACGCGCGCGCGGCGCACGTCCGCCCACGGCAGGTCGGCGATCCGGCCCGCGCCGTCGGTGACCCGGTCCAGGGTCGTGTCGTGGAAGGCGACCAGCCGGCCGTCCGCCGTCGCGTGCACATCCGTCTCGATGTACCGGTAACCCAGCTCCACCGCGCGCCGGAACTGGGCCACGGTGTTCTCCAGGCCGTCGGCCGCCCCGCCCCGGTGGGCGAAGGCGATCGGCCCCGGGTGGTCCAGGAACGGGTGGCGCGGGCGCGGTGTCGTGGGGCTCACGGTCGCAGTATCGCGCGCCCGGGTGTCGCAGCGGCAACGACCGTGCTGCCCGCCGGTGCCGACGGGACGGCGAACACCCGCAGGAAGGCCTGCGCCAGCGGTCCGATGGACACGGCGTAGAGCACGGTGCCCACCCCGATGGTGCCGCCGAGGACGAATCCGGTGACCACCACCGCGACCTCCACGGCCGTCCGCATCAGCCGGATCGAGCGGCCCGTGCGCCGGTGCAGCCCCGTCATCAGCCCGTCGCGCGGGCCCGGCCCGAAGCGCGCCGCGATGTAGAGGCCGGTCGCCGCGCCGTTCAGCACGATCCCCGCGACCAGCAGCGGGACACGGGCGGCGAGGGAATGCGCGTCCGGGAGCAGGGCGAGCGTGCCGTCCATGGCGAGGCCGACCACGAAGACGTTGGAGACCGTGCCGAGCCCGGGGCGCTGGCGCAGCGGTATCCACAGGAGCAGTACCGCCGCGCCCACGATGATCGACACCACCCCGATGCTCAGCCCGGTCAGCTCCGCGAGCCCCTGGTGCAGCACGTTCCACGGCTCCAGGCCCAGGCCCGCCGCCACGAGCAGCGCGGAACTCGCGCCGTACAGCGCGAGCCCCGCGTACAACTGGACCAGCCGCCGTCCGAGGTGGCGGCCGGGAGCGGACGGGCTGGGAGCGGATGGGCCGGGAGCGGACATGGAGATACCCCCCTGGGTGGTGGCGGTGGCCTGACGCATGACACTCTGTGGCTTGGGATGAATCGTCATCCATGGCCAATTCGGGGAAGGTGGACTGATCTCCATGGCGCAGTGGACCTCGGCCGTGGGGGCCGCGCAGCTCGCCCGGCTCCTCAACTCGCAGCAGGACCGCCCGGCCGGCCCCGGCACCCGCCGTCCCCCCGCCTACCGCGCCCTCGCCGACGGCGTCCGGCTGCTCGTGCTGGAGGGCCGGGTCCCGGTGGCCGCGCGCCTGCCCGCGGAACGCGAACTGGCCCTGGCCCTCTCCGTCAGCCGCACCACCGTCGCGGCGGCCTACGAGGCGCTGCGCGGCGAGGGCTTCCTGGAGTCCCGGCGCGGCGCCGGCAGCTGGACCGCCGTACCGGCCGGCAACCCCATCCCCGCCCGTGGCCTGGAGCCCCTGCCGCCCGAGGCCCTCGGTTCGGTGATCGACCTCGGCTGCGCCTCGCTCCCGGCACCCGAGCCGTGGCTCACCCGGGCGGTGCAGGGCGCCCTGGAGGAACTCCCGCCGTACGCCCACACCCACGGCGACTACCCGGCCGGGCTGCCCGCGCTGCGCTCGATGATCGCCGAGCGGTACACCGCGCGCGGCATTCCCACGATGCCGGAGCAGATCATGGTGACGACCGGTGCCATGGGCGCCATCGACGCCATCTGCCACCTCTTCGCGGGCCGGGGCGAGCGGATCGCCGTGGAGTCCCCGTCCTACGCCAACATCCTCCAGCTGATGCGCGAGACGGGCGCCCGGCTCGTGCCCGTCGCGATGGCCGAGGGCCTGTCCGGCTGGGACCTGGACCGCTGGCGCCAGGTGCTGCGCGAGGCCGCGCCGCGGATCGCCTACGTGGTCGCCGACTTCCACAACCCCACCGGGGCGCTCGCCGACGAGGACCAGCGGCGCCGGCTGGTGGACGCGGCCCGCTCGGCCGGCACGGTGCTCGTCGCCGACGAGACGATGAGCGAGCTGTGGCTGGAGGAGGACTTCCGGGACGGCGGCATGCCCCGCCCGGTGTGCGGCTTCGACCCGGCCGGCTCCACGGTGATCACGGTCGGCTCGGCCAGCAAGGCGTTCTGGGCGGGGATGCGGATCGGCTGGGTGCGGGCGGCGCCGGACGTCATCCGCAGCCTGGTCGCCGCGCGGGCCTACGCCGACCTGGGCACACCGGTGCTGGAGCAGCTGGCCGTGAACTGGCTCTTCAGCACCGGGGGCTGGGAGCAGGCGGTCGAGCTGCGCCGGGCGCAGGCCCGGGAGAACCGGGACGCGCTGGTGGCCGCGCTGGGCCGGGAACTGCCCGGCTGGGAGTTCGAGGTGCCCCGAGGCGGCCTGACCCTGTGGGTCCGCGCGGGCGGTCTCTCCGGGTCCCGCCTCGCGGAGGCGGGCGAACGGACGGGCGTGCGTGTCCCGTCCGGTCCTCGCTTCGGCGTCGACGGCGCGTTCGAGGGCTATGTCCGGCTTCCGTTCACCGTCGGGGGAGCGGTGGCGGACGAGGCGGCGGCACGGCTCGCCGCCGCGGCACGGCTGGTGGAGTCGGGGGCGACGATGGCGGGCGAGGCGCCGAGGACGTTCGTGGCGTAGGAGGGGCGGGGTTCGGGGGCCTCCGGTGCGCGGTTCGGGGGGGCCTCGGCGGTTCGTGTGGCTCGGGCGCGTGTCCGGCTGCGGGACCGTCGTGGCCGGTCGCGCGGTTCCCCGCGCCCCTGGCGATGCGCGGTCCCGTCGGCCGCGGGGTTCCGCTGTCGCCAGGGCACTACGAGGGCTCCGCCGCCAGAGCCTCCGCGGGGACCGGTGCCTTCACCGCCGTCGGTTTCGAGAGAGCCGTCGGCTCCTCCTCCACGGCGGTGGTCCGCGGCGGCAGCAGTTCCAGTACCGCCTGCCGGTCGGCGTCACTCGTGGCGTCGTCGTACGGATCCGGCGTACGCGGCACCTGAAGCCGGTGCACCGGACCGGACCCCAGCCGGGCGTACCCCCGCCCGGGCGGCACGTGCGCCATCGACGTCGTGTGCGGCGGCGCCCCCAGCACCGCCTCCACCTGCTCCGGTGCGGCGGACCCGAGCACGACCCGCGCGCGCGTGTGCTGCCGTACCGCGTCGGCGAGCACCTCCGCGCTGTCGAACTGCTCGGCCACGACCACGGTCACGTTCGCCGCGCGGCCGTGCCGCAACGGCACCTGGAGCAGCGTCTGCGGGTCCTTGCGGCCGTCCGCCAGGGCGAGGTGCGCGAAGACGCTCGGGCGGTCCACCAGGATCCACAGCGGGCGCCGGGTGTCCGGGGGCGGTGGGTCGCCCGCCTGCCGCGCCAGGTTGATCGCGATGAGCCGCCGCTCGGTCTCCCGCGCGGCCCACTCCAGGCTCGCCAGCGCCCCGGGCAGCGCGCACTCCACGGCCAGGACGGCGTCCCGTCCGGTCAGGCAGGCGTACTCGCCGGTGCCGCCGCCGTCGACGATCAGCACGTCGCCGTACTGGAGGGCCTGGATGGCGACGGAGCGCAACAGGGTGGACGTGCCGCTGCCGGGGTGGCCCATGGCCAGCAGGTGCGGCTCGGTGGAGCGGATGCCGGTGCGCCAGACGACCGGCGGCACGTCGACCCGTTCCTCCCCGTAGGAGAGGGGGAGGGTGCGCTGGACCTCGCTGGGATCGGTGAAGCCGAGGACCGTCTCGCCGGGCGCGGTGACGAAGCGCTGGGCGGGGATGTCGGCGGGCAGCGGGGGGAGCGCGTTGACGGTGAGCTGGTTGCCCTCCTCCTCCCACGCGAAGTGGTACTCGCGGCTCCGCCCGGCCTTCGCGGTGAGCAACTGCTCGATCCGCGCGCGGGCCGCGGGCTCGCCGTCCGTGAAGTAGGCGGGGTAGCGGATCACGAGGTGGGCGATGCGCCCGGCGTCGTCGAACTCGTGGGCCGCGTAGGCCTTCTCCCACTCCCCGCCGTGCGCGTACAGCGGCGCCGGGTCGTCGGAGCTGGAGAAGTACGGCACCAGGGCCTCGTACAGTGCCTGGAGCCGCTGGGTCTGGGACTCGTCGGGCCCCTGGGGCGCCGACGGGGTGCGGTCGCGGCCGTGCCAGGCCGCCGCCGCCATCACCGCGATGACGGCGAGCAGCGGCCCGTACGGCATCAGGGCCACGATCAGGACCATGGAAGCCGTGAAGAACAGCAGTGGCCCGCGCCTGTCCTTGGGCGTGTCCGCCCACCTGCGCCGGCCGGCCGAGGCCAGCAGGCGCAGCCCGCGCGTCACGGTGATCAGCGGCTGGAGGACGTCGGTGGCGCTGTCGGCCGCCGTCCGGGCCAGCTCCCTGCTCCGGGCGATCTGCGTCCGGGCGATCTGGGCGCTGTCCTTGCTCAGAATGCGGGGGAGGGGGCGCCGGGCCACTGCTGTCTCCTGATGGTGCGTGCGGGCGGGGCTGGAGGGGTCAGAACTTGATGCCGCCCAGGAGGCTGGCCAGGCTCTCTCCTCCGGCTTTGATGCTCGGGGCGATGCCTGTGGTCGACAGGTAGAAGCCGAAGAGTGCCGACACCGTGGCGTGCGAGCCCTTCAGTCCGTCCTTGCGGAAGAACAGGAAGACGACGACGCCGAGCAGCAGCACGCCTGAGAGCGAGAGGATCATTTGGGGCCTCCTGGTGTCGATGGTGGGGGACAGTCACCATGAGTTCTTCCAGGATCACAGGATGTATCCATACGATTAAAGGTGCAACTGGGTGAAAAGCGGTGGATTTCCCTCACTCGGGCGAGTGTGTCAGAACGCGATTGACCAGGCGTGTTGTCGGTGCGGCGCCCTGGGTGGGCGCTGCTGCTGATCTTTACCTCGGGCGGATCGGGTCATGTGCCACGCGAGCCAGTACGCTGGCGATTCACTCGTACGAAGCAGTCCCCGAATCAGCATGGAGAGGCGGTCCGGCCGATGAGTGAAGTTCCCGACCCCGAGGTCGTGGAGCTGGCGACCAAGATCTTCGATCTGGCCCGGCAGGGGCAGACCGAGGCGCTCGTGGCGTACGTCGACGCGGGCGTTCCGGCCAACCTCACCAACGACCGCGGCGACTCCCTGGTGATGCTCGCCGCCTACCACGGTCACGCCGACGCGGTGCGCGCGCTGCTCGCGCGCGGCGCGGCGGCGGACCAGGTCAACGACCGGGGTCAGACCCCGCTCGCGGGTGCCGTCTTCAAGGGTGAGACGGACGTCATCAAGGCTCTCCTGGAGGGCGGAGCCGATCCTTCCGCAGGCACGCCGTCGGCCGTCGACACGGCCCGGATGTTCGGCAAGGCAGAGCTTCTGGAACTGTTCGGCGTCCACTGACGTCGACGCGCTGACCAGGTAGGACACGGAAAACGGGGGAGGCGGTACAGGGCCGCCGGAAATACGGTCGCGGCAGCACACACCGCGGGTCATCATGACGTCGTGATTCACGGACGCGATGGCTGGGCAGGTGTTGCCGCACCGCGCGGGCCGTGATGCGGTCCGCATGGGCCACCGACGAGAGGCAGAGAGAGATGGTCTACAGCAAGCAAGAGACGGCGGGCGCTCCGACGTTGTGTCACGCGGCCAGGTAATGCGTGTTCCCCGGTTGCGTCGACGCTTGATGTGAGGCTGTTTCCCATGTTCGATCCGGTCATAGCGCCCAGCGGTACGCTGCTCGGCCTGCTCCAGCGTGGCCGTGGTGACGGCACGCTGCACGCGCTCACGGCCCCGCGCGCCGAAGCGCTCGCGGCCCTGAACCACTGTGTGCTGCGCGACCCCCGCCACGACTGGCAGGTGGAGAACCGCTCCCTGTACTACGCCCGGCTCTACCTCGACCTGAACGGCGAGCTGGACGCCGTGGAGGCACACCTCTTCGACCCCGAGGACGTCGTCGACACGGACGAGTCCCGCACCGGCCTGGCCCTGGCCGTCCTCGGCCACCTCGCCTCCTACGGCAGGCGGGACGCCCTGGAACTGCTGCGCAGGTACGCCGCGCACGGCTCCAACTGGGCGTGGGCCCTGGACGAGCTGGCCCTCAGGGACGACGACGCGGGCCTGCGCGCCCTCGCCGCCCCCGTCCTGGCCCGCTTCACCACCGATCCCGAGGGCGAGGCCGAACTGGCCGCCGCCGTACGCGACGCCTTCGAGCCACGGCCCTGGCGGCTGTGGGCCGAGGATCCGCGCGCATCGATCGCCACGCGGGTGCGTGCCGCCCAGGAGGCCGGCTGTTTCGACCGCTGGCAGCGGCAGATGCGGCCCACCGGCCCACGCCCCGACTGGAGCGTCCGCGCCGTCTTCGAGTGGGCCCAGCAGGGCATGGAGCGCGGCGCCGCCCTTCATGTGCCCGCCGCGCGCTGCCTGGCGGCCGTGGCCAGCCCGGAGGACCGGCCCGAGATCCTCCAGGCCGCCCGGACCGGCACCGACGGAGCCCGCTGCACCGCACTGCGCTACCTCGCCGACAGCAACGACCGTGACGCGCTCGGCCTGATCGAGGCCGCCGTCGTCGACGGGACGGCGCCCGTCGTGGAGGCCGCCGTCGACGCCTTCGAACGGATGCGCAGCATCGCCGCCGTCGACCGCGCGCGCGGCTGGGCCCAGCGCCCCGACGCGCTCGGTGCCGCCGCCGGGCGCATGCTCGCCTGCCGCGGCGGCGCACAGGACCGCGACCTCGTCCTCGGCGCCCTCCGCGAGGCCGTGCGGGGCGAGGGGCCGGACGCGCCCACCCTGTGGACCCTCGTCGACGGCGCCGGACGCCTCGGCATCGCCTGCGCCGCCCCCGTCCTGCGCCATGTCTACCGTGAGACGGCCTCCTCCCATCTCCGTGGCCGCGCCGCCCGCGCGCTGGCCGCCACCGACCCCTCGTTCGCCACCGGCTTCGCCGTCGAATGCCTGTGGGACTGCGAGGAGACCACCCGCGAACTGGCCGCCCGGCACGCCGAGACCGGCGACGCCCGGGTCGTGGAGCGCCTGCGCCGCCTGGCCGCCGATCCGGCCGAGGAGGACGAGGTGCAGACCGCGGTACGCAGCCGCTTCGGACCGGACGCGGCCCTCGGCTGAGCCGCTTCCGGCCGGACGCGGCCCTCGGCTGAGCCGCTCGGGACCGGACGTGAGCCTCGGCTGAGGCGCGGCTGCCGGCCCCCACCCGTACATCTGCCCCGGCGGACGAGCGCCCGCCGGGTGAACGCCGGGTGACCCGCGGGTCAGGTGGTCATGACGGCCGCCTGACCTGCTCGGGTGTGCAGCCCAACGCTCATGGGACGTTCCCCGCGCCGAAAGATCGAAGTTGACGCGGGCACGTCCAGCGCGGCGACAACACCCGTATGCGTGTCGTCATCGTGACCGAATCCTTTCCCCCCGATGTGAACGGCGTGGCCCACTGCGCGCTCCAGACCGCCCGGCACCTCGTAGATCGCGGTCACCTCCCGCTCGTCGTCGCCCCCGCTCCCGCGCCCGGCAGCGGCCCGGACACGGACGCCCCGTGCCCGGTCGTCCGGATCCCCTCCCTCCCGCTCCCCGGCTACCCGCAGGTCCGCGTCGCCCTCCCCAGCCGGCGCCTCGCCGCCGCCCTCGTCGCGCACCGCCCCGACGTGGTCCACCTGGCCAGCCCCTTCGTCCTCGGCGTCCGCGGCATGGCGGCCGCCGCCCGGCTCGGCATCCCCGCCGTCGCCGTCTACCAGACCGACCTGGCCGGCTACGCCCGTACCTACATGGGCGCCGGGGAGGCCGCGGCCTGGCGGCGGATCCGCTCCGTGCACGGCGCCGCCGACCGTACCCTGGCCCCCTCCAGCGCGGCCCAGTCCGACCTGGAGGAACACGGCGTACCGCGGGTACGGCTCTGGCCGCGCGGCGTGGACACCGCACGTTTCCGGCCACAGCACCGCGACGAGGCGCTGCGCCGCGAACTCGCCCCGAACGGCGAACTGATCGTCGGCTACGTCGGCCGGCTCGCCCCGGAGAAGCACGTCGAACTGCTTTCCGGAGTCTGCGGGCTGGCCGGCGTGCGGGTCGTGGTCGTCGGCGACGGACCCAGCCAGCCCCACCTGACCGAGGCCCTGCCCGGCGCCGTCTTCCTCGGCCGTCGCACCGGCGGCGAACTGGCCCGGATCTTCGCCTCGCTGGACCTGTTCGTGCACACCGGCCCCTTCGAGACGTTCTGCCAGACCGTCCAGGAGGCCATGGCCAGCGGTGTCCCGGTCGTGGCGCCGGCCGCCGGCGGCCCGCTCGACCTGGTCGAGCACGGCCGTACCGGCCTGCTGGTCCCGCCGCGCGACGCCGCTGCCGTACAGGAGGCCGTCCGCGCCCTGGCCGCCGACCCCGCGCGGCGCGCCGCGTACGGCGCCACCGCCCGCGCGACGGTCGAGGGCCGCACCTGGGCCGCCGTCGGCGACCAGTTGATCGCGCACTACGACGACGTCCTCGCGGACCGGAAGACGGCGGTGGCGGCATGACCGGGCAGTCCCTGCGCATCGTGCGCCTCGCGAACTTCGTCGCCCCCGCCTCCGGCGGCCTGCGCACCGCCCTGCGGGAACTCGGCAAGGGCTTCCGGGCCGCGGGCCACGAACCGGTCCTGATCGTGCCCGGCGAACGGCACACCGACCGCGACACCGAGCAGGGGCGGGTCATCACCCTGCCCGGCCCGCCGCTGCCCGGCACCGGCGGCTACCGCGTCCTCACCGACAGGCGGCGCGTCGCCGCCCTCCTGGAGGAGCTGGCCCCGGACCGCCTGGAGGTCTCCGACCGGACCACCCTGCGCTGGACCGGCCGCTGGGCCCGCCGCGCGCGCGTGCCCGCCGTGATGGTCTCCCACGAGACCGCCGACGGCGTGCTGCGCACCTGGGGCCTGCCCGAGCACCTGGCGCGGCGCGCCGCCGACTCCCTCAACACCCGGACCGCGCACGTCTACTCGCGGGTCGTGTGCACCACCGAGTTCGCCGAGCGCGAGTTCGTACGCATCGGCGCGCGCAACGTCGTACGCGCCCCCCTGGGCGTCGACCTGATGGAACGGCACCCCGCGCTGCGCGACCCCGGGCTGCGTGACCGCTACGCGCGCGGGGACGAGGCGCTGCTCGTGATGGCGTCCCGGCTGTCCGTCGAGAAGCGCCCCGGCACGGCCCTGGACGCCCTGGAGGCGCTGCTGCGGCGCGGACGGCGGGCGGTGCTCGTGGTGGCCGGGGACGGGCCGCTGCGGGCCCGGCTGGAGCAGCGCGCGCGGGACCGAGGGCTCCCCGTGACCTTCCTCGGCCACGTCTCCGACCGGACGGCCCTCGGCGCGCTCCAGGCGTCCGCCGACGTGTGCCTCGCGCCCGGGCCCGCCGAGACCTTCGGACTGGCCGCGCTGGAGGCCATGGCGTGCGGCACGCCCGTGGTCGCGAGCGCCTCCTCCGCGCTGCCCGAGGTCATCGGGTCGGCGGGGGCCACCGCGGCGGGCGGCGGGGAGGCGTTCGCGGACGCCGTGGAACTGCTGCTGGACCGTGCCGAGCCCGAGCGGCGGGAGGCGGCACGCGCGCGTGCGGAGTGCTTCGGCTGGGGAACGGCTGTGGAGGCCTTCCTGGCGGCCCACGACACGGAGGTGCTGCGCCACGCCGGCGCCCGGCCCGCCGTACCGGAGGGCGTGGCATGACAGCCGGTGCCGCGGCGGCGTGGCGCAGTGGCTCCGTCTGTGGCGGAGGGGGTGGTTCGGGAGCCGGTGCCGCGGCGCAGCGGAGTGGCTCCGTCCACTTCGTCGCGCTCGGGGACTCGCTGACCGAGGGCGTGGGCGACCCGGCCGGCGGCGGATGGCGGGGCTGGGCCGCGCTGCTGGCCGCTTCCCTCGCCGAGGACAGCGAGCGGGTGCGGTTCACCAACCTCGCGGTCAGCGGGGCGCAGACCCGGGACGTGCGGGAGAGGCAGACGCCGGCCGCCCTGGAGCTGCGCCCCGACCTGGTGTCCGTGGTCGTCGGCGTCAACGACACGCTGCGCCGCACCTTCGACATCCACGCCGTGGCCGCCCACCTCGACCAGGTCTACGGCTCCCTCACCCGGCAGGGCGCCACCCTGCTCACCGCCTGCCTGCCCGACCCCGGCGCCATGCTCCGGCTCCCGGACGCCCTGGCCCGCCCGCTGGCCCGCCGGCAACGGGCGGTCAACGCGGTCGTCCACGCGCTGTCCGAGCGGTACGGCGCCGTCCACCTGCACGCGGCGGACGACGGCTGGATCAGCGACCGGAGCCTGTGGAGCGCGGACCGGCTGCACCCCGGCGAGCGCGGTCACCGGCAGTTCGCCGTCCGCTGCCACGCCCTGCTCGCCGAGACGGGCCGTGCGACCGGGGAACCTCCCTCGCCCGAGCCGGAGTTCCCCGCGCCGACCCGCGCGGCGAGCCTGTGGTGGCTGGCCACGGCGGGGACCGGCTGGGTGCTCCGCCGCTGCAACGACCTGCTGCCGCAGCTGCTGTGCCTGGCCGCCGGCGAACTGCGCCACCGCGTCCGGGGCACCGGCGCCCGCCTGGACCACCGCGCGTCGGCAGCGGTGTCGGCAGCCCTGGCGGCCCTGCCGGAGGCCCCCACCGAGGAGGCGGTGGCTCGGTGGCGCGGCGACGACAGGGAGGCGGTCCCGGCGCAGGGGACGGCCGAGGTGGTGGGCCTTGAGGCGACGGGGGCCGTCGGGACGGCCGCCTCCGCCGGGGCTGTCGCGGCCGGTTGAGGCGGGACGGAGCCGCCTTCGGTGACATGCGGCAGGTGGGGCGGTGGGGGCTGTTTCCGGGGGAGGGACCCAAAGCCGCCCGCACCGTCGAACGCGCGGCAGTCGGGGACGGCCCCGGTGGCCCGGCGCGGCGCCCCGGGCCACCGGGGCCGTCCCGGCCGTAGCGGCTCAGCGACGCCGCACCGGTACGAACCGGACCGGGGTGCCCGGGAGGGCCTGGGCGGCGGCCGGGAGGTCGGCGGCGCGGACCACCGCGATCACCGGGTAGCCGCCGGTGGTCGGGTGGTCCGCGAGGAAGACCACCGGGCGCCCGTCCGGCGGAACCTGGACCGCGCCGAGAACCATGCCCTCGCTGGGGAGTTCACCGGTCCGGGCCCGCTCCAGCGCGGGCCCCTCGGTGCGCAGGCCGATGCGGTTGCTCGCCGCGGAGACCCGGTACGCGCGCGTGGTGAGGTCCCGGACCGCCCGCGCCGTGAACCAGTCGTCGCGCGGGCCCGGCGTCACCCGGAGCACGAGCTCGGCCGGCGGACACGGCTGCGGCGCGCCGTCCACGCGCGCGGGAGGACCGGCCGGGGTGCCCAGCGGCAGGACCGTGCCGTCCGTGAGCGGTGCCGGACCGAGGCCGGACAGCAGGTCGGTGGCGCGGCTGCCGAGGACCGGCTCCACGGCGACACCGCCGCCGACCGCGACGTAGGCGCGCACGCCCGCCGTGGCCGCGCCCACGTCCAGCAGTTCGCCCGCCGGCACCACGACCGGGGCACCCCACGCGGCCGGGCGACCGCCCACCGTCACCGGGCAGGGCGCACCGCCGATCGCGACGGTCACCGTCGAACGCGGGCGCAGGACACAGCCGTTGAGCGTGGTCTCCAGGACGGCGGCGTCCGGCGGATTGCCGACGAGCCGGTTCACCAGCGCCGCGGCGAGCGGGTCGAGCGCTCCGGAGCGGGGCACGCCGAGGTGCGCGTACCCCGGCCGCCCGCGGTCCTGCACGGTGGTCAGCGCCCCGGCGCGCACGACGACCAGCGCACGGTCGGTCATGGGGCCTCCCAGGTCACGGGTCCCGCCGGCACGAGCCACGCGCGCGCGTGCGCTTCCGTCCGCTGCCCGGTCCCGCGGGTCTGCCGGGTGCGTACCGCTACCGGTGCGGCGGTCCCACCGGCGCGTACCCGTTCCGGTGCGCCTGCTCTTTCGGTGCGTACCCGTCCCGGCGCGGTCGTTCCCCCGGTGTGCACCCCTGCCGGTACGGTGCTCCGTCCCCCGCTCATGCGCCCTCCACCGGTACGAACCGTACGCGTGTGCCCGGCTCCAGCAGGGCCGCCGGGATGCGTGCCGGGTCCCACAGCACCGTGTCCGTCGTGCCGATCAGTTGCCAGCCGCCGGGCGAGGAGCGCGGGTAGACGCCGGTGTACGGGCCGGCCAGGGCCACGGCGCCGGCCGGAACCGCCGTGCGCGGGGTGGCGCGGCGCGGGACGTGGTAGCGCTCCGGGAGCCCGGTGAGGTAGCCGAAGCCGGGAGCGAAGCCGCAGAAGGCCACCGTGAACTCGGTGCCGGCGTGCACGCGGGCCACCTCCCGTTCCGGCACCCGCCAGTGCGCGGCGACCTCGGCCAGGTCCGGGCCGTCGTACCGCACGGGCAGTTCGATCAGCTCGCGCGCGTGGGCAGGCACCTCCGGCACCCGTGCACCGGTCAGTTCCGCCGCCCAGCGGGCCGGCTCGGCCAGCCCGTCGAGCAGGACCGTACGGGCCGCCGGGACGATCTCGCGCACGGTGAGCGCGCCGTCCGCGCGGCGCCGCAGCAGCTCCGCGTGCAGGGCCTGCGCCTCCTCCCCTGAGGCCACCTCGACGAGCAGCGCGTCGTCGCCGACGGCGAGCGCCCTCACGCGAACGCCTCCACCCGCACGCCCGCCGCCACCAGCCGCTCCCGCACCCGCCGGGCCAGGCCGACCGCGCCCGGCGTGTCGCCGTGCAGGCACAGCGACCGGGCGCGCACCCGGATCCGCGCGCCGGAGTGCGCGATGACCGCGCCGGAGCGCGCGAGGCTCACCGAGCGCTCCACGACGTCGTCCGGGTCGGTCACCACGGCACCCTCGTGGCCGCGCGGCACGAGCGTCCCCTCGTCGGTGTACGCGCGGTCCGCGAAGGCCTCCGTGACGGCCGGCAGGCCCGCCTCGGCGGCCAGCTCCAGGAACCGCGAGCCGGGCAGGCCCAGGACCGGCAGCGAGGCGTCCGCCAGGCGCACGCCCTCGATCACCGCGCGGGCCTGCTCCTCGTCGTGCACGACCCGGTTGTAGAGGGCGCCGTGCGGTTTGACGTACGCCACGCGCGCGCCCGCGGCCCGCGCGAACACCTCCAGGGCGCCGATCTGGTAGGCCACTTCGGCCGCCAGCTCGGCGGGCGGCACATCCATCGCGCGCCGCCCGAAACCGGCCAGGTCCCGGTAGGAGACCTGCGCGCCGATCGTCACCCCGCGCTCGGCCGCCCGTTCGCACACCCGGCGCATGGTGGCCGCGTCCCCTGCGTGGAAGCCGCAGGCCACGTTGGCGCTGGTGACGACGGACAGCAGCTGTTCGTCGTCGGTCAGCCGCCAGCGGCCGAAGCCCTCGCCCAGGTCGGCGTTCAGATCGATCGCGGTCATGGCGTTCTCGCGTCTCCGGTTCTCGTGGACTTCTCTTGTGCGCGGTTCCGGGCTCCGGTATGACCGGGCTCAGTCGACACCGACCAGCCGGTACTGCTCGTCCCGTGCGTCGGTCAGGAACATCTGGCCCGGCGCGTGGGTGATCGCGAACGGCGGCCGGGAGGCCATCACGGCCGCCTGCGGGGTCACCCCGCAGGCCCAGAACACCGGGATGTCGCCGTCGGCGAGGGTCACCGGGTCGCCGAAGTCGGGCCGACCGAGGTCCTCGATGCCGAGGGCCGCCGGGTCCCCGCAGTGCACCGGACCGCCGTGCACGGCCGGCAGCAGGCTGCTCTCCCGGATCGCCGCGCCCAGACGCTCGGGCGGCACCGGCCGCATGGAGACGACCATCGGTCCGCGCAGCCGGCCCGCCTCCCGGCAGGCCCTGCTGGTCACGTACATCGGCACGTTCCGGCCCTGCTCGACGTGCCGGATCGGCACGCCCGCGCGGGCCAGCGCCCACTCGAAGGTGAAGCTGCACCCGAGCAGGAACGACACCAGGTCCTCCCGCCAGTACGCGCGCGCGTCCGTGGGTTCGTCGACCAGTTCGCCGTCCTGCCACACCCGGTAGCGCGGCAGGTCGGTGCGCAGGTCGGCGCCCTCGGCGAGGACGGTCGTCGGGGAACCGGCGTCCGTGACGTCGAGCACGGGGCACGGCTTGGGGTTGCGCTGGCAGAACAGCAGCATGTCGTAGGCCCAGTCGGCGGGCACCGCGATCAGGTTGGCCTGTGTGTGGCCCGCCGCGACCCCGGCGGTCGGCCCGGCCAGGCCGTCGCGGAAGCGGGCCCGCGCGGTGTGCGGGCTCCACGCGTGCGCGTGCGCGTCGACGGTGGTGACGGGCCGGTCCTCGGTACGGTTCACCCGCGTCACGCCAGCTCCTTCCCGCGCGTCTCCGGCAGCCCGAGCAGCGCCAGCGCCGCGAGGCCGTAGCCGATCGCGCCGAAGACCAGCGCCCCGCCGACGCCCCAGCTGTCCGCCAGGAAGCCCACCAGCGTCGGGAACACCGCGCCCACCGCGCGGCCCGTGTTGTACGTGAAGCCCTGCCCGGTGCCGCGCACCGCCGTCGGGTACAGCTCGCTCAAGTAGGAGCCGAAGCCGCTGAAGATGGCCGACATGCAGAAGCCGAGCGGGAAACCGAGCACCAGCAGCAGGGTGTTGGCGCCATGCGGGATGTTCGCGTACGCCAGGATGCACACCGCCGACAGCAGCGCGAACAGCCAGATGTTGTTCCGCCGACCGAGCCGGTCGGTGAGGTGGCCGCCGGTCAGGTAGCCGAGGAAGGCGCCGGAGATCAGGAAGGCCAGGTAGCCGCCGGTGCCGACGACCGACAGACCGCGGTCGGACTTCAGGTACGTCGGCACCCAGGTCGCCAGCGTGTAGTAGCCGCCCTGCACGCCCGTGGAGAGGAGGCTCGCGAAGACCGTGGTGCGCAGCAGGCCGGGGGCGCCGTCCCGGCCGGCCGGGCGGAAGATCGCGGTGAAGGAGCCCCGGCGCGGGTCCTGTTCCCGGGCCGCCGTCGCCGTGGGGGCGTCGTGCACCGAGCGGCGCAGCCAGACCACGAGCAGCGCCGGCAGCGCGCCGGTCCAGAACATCACCCGCCAGGCGAGGTCGTCGCCGGCGAAGGAGAACACCAGCGTGTAGACGACCGCCGCCAGTCCCCAGCCGACCGCCCAGGAGCTCTGGATCGCGCCGAGCGTACGGCCCCGGTGGCGCGCGCTCGCGTACTCGGCGACCAGGATCGCGCCGACCGCCCACTCGCCGCCGAAGCCGAGGCCCTGGAGGGCGCGGAAGACCAGCAGGGTCTCGTAGGTGGGCGCGAAGCCGCAGGCGACGGTGAAGACGGCGTAGGTGACCACCGTGATCATCAGGGCCCGGACGCGGCCCACCCGGTCCGCGATCACGCCGGCGGCGGCGCCGCCGACCGCCGAGACCACCAAGGTGACGGTGGTGAACAGGCCGGTCTGGCCGCTGCTGAGGCCGAAGTACGCCGAGAGCGCCACCATGCTCAGCGGCAGGGTGAAGTAGTCGTACGAATCCAGGGCATACCCGCCGAAAGCACCGGCGAACGCCCGTCGGCCGCGCGGGCCGAGAGCGTGCAGCCAGGCGAACGCGCCGTCCTCGGCGGCGAGTTCGGCCGGTCCCGGGCGGACATCGGTGGAGGGCGCGGACCGTGGTGGTGGGGTCGTGCTCATGGGCACCTCGCAGAAGAGGGACGGAGGGTGCGGAGAAGTGAGCCGTGCGGAGCACCGTAGAGGATCGTTCAACGATCCTTCAATACCCGTGTTGTTTCGTCCTGGTGTCTGCGATTGAATTCCGGGCATGGCAGAGGAGCTGACGGGACTGGCCGGCGACCGGGTCCTTCTGGGCCGCACGAGCACCGCGGAGCGCGTTTCGGACATCCTCAGAAGCCGCATCTCCGAGGGCTACTTCCCGCCGGGCACCCGGCTGTCCGAGGACAGCATCGGCGGGGCGCTCGGCGTCTCCCGCAACACCCTGCGCGAGGCGTTCCGGCTGCTCACCCACGAGCGCCTGCTGATCCACGAACTCAACCGGGGCGTGTTCGTCCGGGTCCTGACCGTCGAGGACGTGGAGGACATCTACCGCACGCGCTCCCTCGTCGAGTGCGCCGTCGTCCGCGGACTGGGCGAACCGCCGTACCGGCTGGACGGGCTGACCTCGGCGGTCGAGGAGGGCCGCACGGCCGCCGCCGAGAGTGACTGGAAAGGGCTGGGTACGGCCAACATCCACTTCCACCGGGAACTGGTCGCCCTCGCCGGCAGCGAACGCACCGACGAGCTGATGCGCAGCGTCTTCGCCGAGCTGCGCCTGGCCTTCCACGTCGTGGACGACCCGCGCCGGCTGCACGAGCCGTACCTCGCCCGCAACGCCCAGATCCTCCAGGCGCTCCAGGGCGGCGACCGGCACGGCGCCGAACGGCTCCTGGAGACCTATCTGGCGGACTCGCTGGAACGGGTGGTGGAGGTGTACCGGCGCAGGGTGGGCGAGGAAGGCGCCCCGTAAGGGCGCGGGGAACCGCGCGACCGGCCCGGACGGTCCGCGCCGGGAAACGACCCGCAGCCGTGCCGGCCGGACCGGTGGGACCGCTCGTTTGGGCCGATGTCAGACCCAGGACCTAGTCTGTGCACCGTGACTTCGCCTGCATCGACGGACCGTGTTCCGCCCCAGCTCAGCGCGGGGCCGCGCCCGGCTCCGGGCCCGGCCGCCGACGAGGGGCTGGCGCGTCGGCTGCGCGCGCTCGCCTGCACCGCTCCGCTGCACGACCTGGACGCGCGCAAGGCCAACCTGGCCGGCGAGTACTCGGTGTACGGGATGGCCGAGGTGGCGCTGGCCGCCATCGACCTGGTCACGCTGAACATGGACTTCGACACCGGCGCCGACCACGAGCAGATCGTGTCCCGGCTCGTCCCGCGCATCGCCGCCCAGGCCCCGGGCCGGCCCGCCGCCGAACACGAGCGCGTGGCCCGCTGGGTCCTGGAGAACCTGATCAACGTCGGCAGCGCGGACCGCGGCTTCCGCGCGGTCTACGGCACCTTCGCCGCGGACGGCACGTACGTCCGCCGTGACTACGACTTCAAGCTGATCGAGGAGGTCCCCGGCCCCGGCGGCACGGTCTACCTGCGGACGACGGACGAGGCGGTCAACGTCCTGGTCGGCGCCCTCGACACCGACGTCACCAGCGCCCAGATCGCCGCCGAGGTCAAGCTGGAGGTGCTGATCAGCCGCGGCCGGCTCGCCGACGCCCAGCTCGCCGCCGAGCAGGCCCGCTACCGCACGGTCCAGTACTCCGAGACGCTGCGCCGGGCCCTGGAGGCCACCCGGCGCAACGTCCGCGCGGTCGACTGGCTGAGCGCCGTCCCCGACATGATCGCCGAGGCCCTGGACCACGTGGCCGAGCGCTACCGCCACGAGAACGCGATCCTCACCAACATCCGCAAGGCCCGCGACGAGACCGAGGACCCCGAGCACAAGCGCCGCGCCGCCGAACTCGTCGACATCGTCAAGGACTGCATCCGGCGCCACACCCAGCTCCAGTCGCGGCTGCTGGAGGCGGGCCCGCTGTTCCGCGCCGAACAGGACCGGCAGGCCTTCGCCACACCGGCGACGACGTCCGGGACGGACCTGTACGGCCATCTCCTCGCCCCCGTCCTGCCGCTGCCCCTGGAGCAGGCGATCCGGGTCACCGACGCCTTCTTCGCGCACGGCACGGGACTGCGCACGCCGGTGTCCGTCCGGGTCGGGGACCTCGTGGACATCCTGCTGACCCCGCCCGTGGAGCGGGAGCACCTGGGCGCGGAGATGCCCGAGCCCGATCTGATCGCGACGCCGGACGACAGCCGCTTCAGCGAGGAGCAGCTGGCCGCGGCGAGGGACCTGCTGGACCTGCCGGCGGACGCCCCGAGGCGGCTGTCCGGGCTGCTGGCCGAGGCCCGGCGGACCGGGGACCCCGACCTCGCCTACCTGGTGGCGCTGCTGGCGGTCCACGCGGCCAGCCCGCCCGTCGGCACCGCCTACCGGCAGGGCGAGGAGAAGCTGCTGTTCGCCGTGGACGACGGGACCGAACTGGACGATCCCGAGTTTGGCGGGGCGGACCTGATCGTGGGGACCGCCCTGCTCGACGCGGCAGGGATGGCCGCGGACCGGACGGAAGCAGCATGAGCGGCATGAGTGGACAAGAGCACGACAAGGAGCCGAACCCGTGACCGAGCACGTCGACCGGAGTGAACCCGAGCCTGCCGCCGCCCCGGCGGGCTCCGCCGTCACCCCCGCCGACGCCGCCGACGCGGCGCGGCTCGTCGCCTTCGGACTCCAGCCCAAGCTGGCGCCCGCACGCGACCAGGAGTACACCGAACTGCTGCGCCGCTACCGCGAGGACCCGGCGTTCGCCCGGCTCGCCGACGCCGTCGCCGCCGGTCTGGGGCTCGTCGTGCTGGAGGTGTCCCCGCGCGCGGGCATGGCCGTGACCGCCGCCGAGGACTCGGTGTTCGCCGTCCGCATGGGCGACTACGCGCGTCGCACCGCCGCCGACTCCGGCGACCGCTTCCTGCACGGGCTGGCCCATCTCGCGGTCGCCGCGCTGGCGTTCCCGCGCCCCGAGGACCTGGCCGACGACTCCTACATCGGCCGGGTCACCGTCAACGGCGTCGACGCCTTCGTCCGGCAGGCCTGCCGCCGCCTGGAGGAGCGCGCCGAGGAGCAGGGCGAGAACACCGACCCGGCGACCGACGCGCCCGGCCTGGAGGTGGCCTGGCGGATCTGGGCCAGACGCAGCGCCACGGGCGCCACCAAGGACGCCCGCCGGCCGGCCGCCTCCACCACCGGCATCGTGGCGAAGGCCATGGCCTTCCTCACCGACTCGGGCTTCCTCCAGCGCACCGGCGACGACAACGGCGGCACGTACCGCACCACGGCCCGCTACCAGCTCCAGGTCCGCGACCTGGCCGGCAGCGCCGCCCTGGCCGAACTGGTGGAGCTGGGCATCGTCCCGGTCACCGACGGCACGGCCACCCTGCTGCCCGCCCAGGACATCGACGACCTGGACCTGGTGGCCGACGCCGGACTGCCGTTCCACTCCTGACGCGCTGAAGCTCCCGTAGCTCCAGACCCTCCCGAACCACCGCACCTTTCACCAGACTTACGAGAGTCCGCCATGTACGAGCTGTCCCGGGTCCGCCTCTACTCCATCGGTCCCGCCGGTGCGCGCTACGCCGACACCGTGCTGGACCTGCGGGGCGTCGGGGAGCCCGTGCCCGACCCGGCGCCCACGCAGGTGGAGTTCTTCGAGGAGGAGCCGTCCGGTCCGCCGCGCCGGCCCGCGCCCGCCGGCGTGCTGTTCCTGGAGAACGGCGGCGGCAAGTCCGTCCTGCTCAAGCTGATCTTCTCGGTGATGCTGCCGGGCCACCGCAACACGCTCGGCGGCGCCAGCTCCGGCGTGCTGCGCAAGTTCCTGCTCGCCGACGACTGCGGCCACGTGGCCCTGGAGTGGCAGCACGTGCTGACCGGCGAGTGCGTGGTCGTCGGCAAGGTCAGCGAGTGGCGCGGCCGGCAGGTCTCCAACGACCCGCGCAAGTTCGCCGAGGCCTGGTACTCCTTCCGGCCCGGCCCCGGCCTCAGCCTGGACAACCTGCCCGTGGCCGAGTCCACCGCCGTACGCCCGTCCGTCGAGGGCACCTCGGGCGCGCACGGCCGCCGCCGCACCATGAAGGGCTTCCGCGACGCCCTCATGGAGGCCGGCAAGGTCTACCCGCACCTGGAGGTGCACTGGGAGGAGATCCACGAGCGCTGGACCGAACACCTCGGCGACCTCGGACTCGACCCCGAACTCTTCCGCTACCAGCGCGAGATGAACGCCGACGAGGGCGAGGCGGCCGGCCTCTTCGCGGTCAAGAAGGACTCCGACTTCACCGACCTGCTGCTGCGCGCGGTCACCGACACCCGGGACACCGACGGCCTCGCCGACCTCGTCAGCGGCTTCGGCAACAAGCTCGGCCGGCGTGCCGAACTGATCGCCGAACGGGACTTCACCGCGGGCTCGGTCGACCTGCTCGGCCGGATCGTGGAAGCCGCCGAGGCGCGTTCCCGCGCGCGCGACGTCCACGCGGGCGCCGAGCGCCGCACCCGCACGCTGGCCCGGCGGCTGTCGGCGCGAGCCGTGCGCGAGCGGATCCGGGCCGCCGACCTCGCCCAGCGGGTGACGGCCGCCGCGTACGCCGTCACGCACTCCGAGGGCGCCCGCGAACGCAGCGCCCTCATCGCCGCCGAACTCGCCTACCGGCACGCCTCCCTGGCGCTGGCCGCCGCCGAGAAGTCCGCCGCCGCGCAGAAGCGCGAGCTCGCCGACGCCCGCACCCTGCACTCCGCCTGGCAGGCCGCCGAGGCCGTACTGCGCCACCGGGCCGCCGCCGACCGTGTCGCGCGCGTGTCCGCCGCCATCCAGGAGGCCGAACGGGACGCGGCCCCCGCGCTCGCCGCCCGCGCCAAGGCCGCCGTGGACCTCGTACGGGCCCTGCACGCCGCCGCCGGCAGCGCCGAGGCCCTCGCCAACGAGGAGGAGGAGCGCTCAGCGGCCCTCCAGGAGGTCGGCGACTCCGCCTACCGGGACTCCACCGCCGCCGCCACCGAGGCGCAGCGGGCCCGCAGCGAGGCCGGGCACCTGCGCCAGCGGCTCGCCGAGGTCGAGCAGGAGACCGCCGAGGCCGTGCGCGCGGGCTGGCTGGACGACAGCGCCCCGGACGCCGACCCGGCGCGGGCCGCGCTCGCCGCCAGCGACGCCGAGAAGACCGCCGTGGCCGCCTGGGACGCGGCCCGCGAGGCCGCCCGCAAGGCCACCGAGCACGCGCGTGAAGCGGCCTCCGCCGAATCCCGCGCGGAGCTGACGGCGGCCCGCGCGGCGGACGCGGCGACCGCCGCCGAGCGCGCCCACGAGGCCGAGCGGCGCCTCGCCGAGTCGCTGGCCGCCGAGGAACGGCTCGCGGAACTGCTGAGCCTGCCGGGCGCGCCGGGCGTGGCACGGGTGCCCGCGCCCCGGACGGAAGAAGCCGGCACCACGCGCGCACCGGCCGCCGAGGCCGCCCACGGCGCTCTCACCCCCGAGGAACTCGACCGCTTCGCCGACGAGTTGCGCGAACTCCTCGACGACGCCGTGTCCACCGCCGAACGGCACCTGTTCGACCTGCGTACGGCCGCCGCCGACGACGCCCGCATCCTCGGCGCCCTCGGTGACGGCGGGCTGCTGCCGCCCGGCCCGGACGTGCTGGCCACCGTCGAGTTCCTCGGCGAACACGGCATCCCGGCACTGCCCGGCTGGCGCTACCTGGCACAGGCCGTCGACCCCGCCGACCACGCGCGCGTCCTCGCCGCCCGCCCGGAACTGGTCGACGGCGTGATCATCACCGACCCGGACACGCACGCGCGTGCCCGTGAGGCCCTCGGTGACGCCGCCCTGCTGCCCCGCTCCGCCGTCGCCGTCGGCACCGCCGCCGCGCTGCTCGCCCCGCCCCCCGCCCAGGGCACCGCCTCCGGTGACGTGTTCCTCGTGCCGCCGAACCCGGCCATGCACGACGAGCACGCCGCCGACGAGGAACGCCAGGCACTGCGCGCCCGGGCCACCGCACGCGACGAGGAGATCCGCGCCCTCGCCGCCCGCCTCGGCAAGGACCGCGAACTGGCCGCGCGGCTCGCCTCCTGGCGCGCCGGCTGCCCCGCCGGGCACCTCACCGAGCTGGCCCGGGCCGCCGAGCAGGCCCGCGCCTTCGCCGAGGAGACCGAGGCCGAACTCGCCGAGGCACGCACGGTACGGGCGGAGGCCGACGAGTCCGCCGCCGAGGCCGCCCGGATCCGCGACGAACGGCAGGAGGCCGCGCAGAAGGCCCGGCGCGCCGCCGACGCCCTCGCCGGCCTCGCCTTCCGGCTCCGCGAACGCGCCGGCTGGCAGGTGAGGCTCCGTGAACTCGCCGACGAGGCCGCCGAGTCCGAGGCCCGCGCCCAGACCTGCCTGGACCGCGCCCGCGCCGCCGACGAGGACCGCCGCGCCGCCCAGCGCGCCGCCGACGACGCCCGCCGCACCGCGCGCGCCCTGCGCGCCGAGCGCGCCGAGATCGCCGGCGCCCCCGACGACGTACCCGTCGACGACGAGGACGCCCCGAAGGCGTCCCTGCCCGCCCTCCGCGAGGCCTACCGGGCCGCCTCCCAGGTGTACGAGAAGGTCGGCGTCGGCGCCGACCTGCGCGCCGAGCAGGCCCGCGCGGAGAGCGACGAGAGCGCCGCCCGCGCCGAACTGGACCGGCTCAGCAACAAGGTCCGCACCCGCGCCGAGCAACTGCTCCAGTCGCCCGACGGTGCCGACGGGCCCTCCCGGCAGGCCGCCGCCGCCCGCGCGGAGGAGCTGGTGCAGCTCCTGGAGACCCGGATGTCGACCGCGAGCGAGCAGCTCGGCCGGCTGCGCGGCGAGGCCGAGCGGCACGCGCCCGAGGACGGCGAGGCGCACACCGAGCTGCCCGAGGAACTCGTCCCGCGCGACGCCGAGCACGCCCAGGCGCTGCTGCGCACCGCCACGGCCGAACTCGCCGCGCGCACCGAGGCGCTGGCCGGGGCCCGCGAGGCGCACGCGGAGTTGCTGGACGCCCACCGCGCCGCCGAGGACGCGGCCGGGGGCTTCGACGAGATCGCCGCCATGCTCCGCGACCTGCTGCGCGAACACGCCCCGGAGGAGGAGCAGGAGGAGCCGGAGCCGTACCCGGGCACTCTGGAGGAGGCCCGGCACTCCGCCGCCGAGGCCCGCCGTTCGCTGCGGGGCTGTGCCGCCGACCTGTCCGCCGCCGAGGCGGCCGTGCGCGAGGCGAGCGACGTCCTCGTCCGGCACGCCAACTCCACGCGCTACGAGCAGGTCCGCACCCCCGCCCGGCAGCAGATCCGCGAACTGCCCGCCTCCGCGCTGCCCGAACACGCCCAGAAGTGGGCGGAGGCCTTCGCGCCCCGGCTGCGCGTCCTGACCGACGAGCTGGCCCAGCTGGAGCGCAACCGCGACTCGATCGTGGACCGGTTGCGCGGTCTCGTGGAGTCGGCGCTCGCCACCCTGCGCTCCGCCCAGCGCCTCTCCCGGCTGCCGGAGGGGCTCGGCGAGTGGTCCGGCCAGGAGTTCCTGCGCATCCGCTTCGAGGAGCCCGACCACGCCACGCTCATCGAACGGCTCGGCGAGGTCATCGACGAGGCCACGCGCGCGGCCGTCAGGAAGAACTCCGACCTGCGCCGTGACGGCATGTCCCTGCTGCTGCGCGGCGTCGCGGCGGCGCTCCAGCCGAAGGGCGTGGCCGTCGAGATCCTCAAGCCCGACGCCGTGCTGCGCGCCGAACGCGTCCCCGTCGGCCAGATGGGCGACGTCTTCTCCGGCGGCCAGCTCCTCACGGCGGCCATCGCCCTGTACTGCACGATGGCCGCGCTGCGCTCGAACGACCGGGGCCGGGACAAGCACCGGCACGCCGGCACGCTGTTCCTGGACAACCCGATCGGCCGGGCCAACGCGACCTACCTGCTCGAACTCCAGCGAGCGGTGTCCGACGCGCTGGGCGTCCAGCTGCTCTACACCACCGGTCTGTTCGACACCACCGCCCTCGCCGAGTTCCCGCTGGTCATCCGCCTGCGCAACGACGCCGACCTCAGGGCGGGCCTGAAGTACATCAGCGTGGAGGAGCACCTCCGGCCCGGGTTGCCCCAGCAGCCCCAGGCCGGGGAGGCGGTGCACAGCGAGATCACGGCGACGCGGATGTACAGGAAGCCGGCCTGATCCATGGGTCGACCGGTCCGTTGATCAAGCATCCGCCTTGATCAGGTCGGCACACTTCTCGCCGATCATCATCGTCGTGACGCACGGGTTGACGGCGATCAGGTCGGGCATCACCGAGCCGTCGGCGACCCGCAGCCCCTCGACCCCCTTGACCCGCAGCCGCGCGTCCAGCGGGGCCGAGGGGTCGTCGTCGGCGCCCATCTTCACGGTGCACGACGGGTGGTAGACGGTGTTGTGCGTCTTGTGGATGTAGTCCAGCAGCTCGTCGTCCGTGCGGACGTCCGGTCCCGGCGCCAGCTCGGCGCCCGCCCAGCCGCTCAGCGCCGGCTGCGCGGCGATACGGCGGGCCAGCCTCAGGCCGTACGTCATCACCCGCACATCGTGCTCGTGCGTGAAGTAGCGCGGGTCCACCTTCGGCTTGTCCCGGTAGTCCCGCGTCCGCAGCCGTACCGTGCCCCGCGACTTCGCCTTCGTCACGTTGGGGGTGAGGCAGAAGGCGTTCTCCGAGGTCGGGTAGCCCCAGCGCGCGGTGTTCATGTCGAACGGCACCGACCCGTAGTGGAACATCAGGTCGGGCCGGTCCAGGCCGGGCTCGGTGTCGTAGAAGACGCCCGCCTCCCACCACTGGCTGGACGCGGTGGTCATCGGCTGCTCCGCCTCCCACATGATCACGCCCTCGGGGTGGTCCTGGAGGTTCTCGCCGACGCCCGGGGAGTCCACCACCACCTCGACGCCGACCTCGCGCAGATGCCCGGCCGGGCCGATGCCGGACAGCATCAGCAGCTTGGGGGAGTCGATCGAGCCGCAGGAGACGATCACCTCGCGCCGGGCCCGTACCGTGCGTGTGTGCACGAGGTCGGGGTCCAGGTACGCGGCGCCCACGCACCGCCGCCCCTCCAGCACCAGCTTCTTGGCCCGCACACCGGTCCGGACGTCCAGATTCGGACGTTTGCCGAGGACGGGGTGGAGATACGCGACGGACGAGGACTGGCGGACGTTGTTCTCGTCGGAGTTGATCTGGAACCAGTTGGCCCCGCGCACCACGGTCTTCCCGGTGTTGAAGGGGACCGTCGGTATACCGGCCTGCGCACACGCCTCCAGCAGGGCGGCGCCGCACGGGTCCCCGCCCTTCAGCGTGCGCAGCTTCACGGGGCCGGTGCGGCCGTGGTGGTCGCCGGGCGCGTCGTTGTTCTCCAGCCGCCGGTACAGCGGGAACAGGTCGGCCGCGCTCCAGCCCGTACAGCCCTGGGCCGCCCAGTCGTCCAGGTCCTCCGCGGGCGCCCAGAAGGCGATGCAGGAGTTGTGCGACGAACAGCCGCCCAGCACCTTCGCGCGCGCGTGCCGCATGAAACTGTTGCCGCTGGCCTGCGGCTCGACCGGGTAGTCCCAGTCGTAACCGGACTCCAGCAGCCCCATCCAGCGCTCCAGCCTGAGGACGTCGTCGTCGCCGACGTCGCTGGGGCCCGCCTCCAGCACGCACACCGTCACCGAGGGGTCCTCGGAGAGCCGGGCGGCCACGACGTTGCCCGCGGTGCCGCCACCGACCACGACGTAGTCGAACTCATCGATGCTCATGTGACCTCCTGGTCAGCCGGATCGGGCGGGATCACTCGGCCGCGGGGGCGGCGAGGGGAGGGGGCGGGGCGGTCGCCGCGGCGTCCAGGCGGTGCTCGGCGAGGACACCGGTGCGGTGCCGCTGGACGAACCAGTAGTAGGCGAAGCCGCCGCCCGCGATGACCGCGACGAAGAGGACCGCGCCCCAGCGCAGGTACCAGTGGTACGGCGCGGACGCGTTGTAGACCGCGGCGCGCGGCCAGATCAGGTTGACCGTCATCGCCACGCCCCAGACGACCGCGACGACGTTGACGAGCAGTCCCCAGCGGCCGAGCGAGAACCTGCCCTCGTCCGCGGGCCGCCATGTGCCGCGCAGCCGGGCCACCAGCATCGGCCCGGTGACGCCCAGGTAGGCGAGGTAGATCATGATGATGCCGATGCTGGTGACGACCGTGAAGATCTGCGGCTGGCGGATGTTGACCACGAGGATCGCCAGCGCCAGCACGCCGATGATCACGGCCGGCAGGACCGGGGTCTGGAAACGGGGGCTGACCCGGGCCATCAGCGAGGACGCGGGCAGGTTGTTGTCGCGGGCCATCGCGAACGCCAGCCGGATCGCCGCCGTGTGCACGGCCAGCGCGCACACCGTGACCGCGATCAGCACGCACCACAGCATCGCCTTGCCCGCCGTCGGGCCGAGCACGTCCAGCACGACGTATTGCAGGCCGTCGGTGGACAGCTTGTCGCCCTTGAGGCTGGAGACGCTCATGAGCGCCAGCAGCAGCACCAGCCCGCCCAGGACGAAGGAGGCGACGATCGCGCGGAGGATCGCGCGCGGGGCGTTCCGGGACGGGTCCAGGCACTCCTCGCCGAGGGAGGAGGCGGTGTCGAAGCCGTACATGACGTACGCGGACGCCAGCGAGGCCACCAGGAAGGCGCCGAGGTACCCCGTCGAGTAACCGGCTCCCGTGTGGTTCGTCTGCATGACGACGTGAGGGCCACGGGTGATGTGGACGGCGAAGAGGATGATCAATACGACCGTCGCGATCAACTCCATGAAGACGCCCGCCGTGTTGATCGTGGCCATCAACTTGACGCCGAACGCGTTGACCAGCGTGGTGAACAGGATCAACACGGCCGCGAGCACGACCGCGTTGGTCGCCACGTCGTACGTGCCGGTGCCGTCCCCGACGAACTGGAACACGGAGGAGATCTGCGGCAGCGTCAGCTGATAGGCCAGCGCGACCGCCGAGATGGACACGATGGACGCGATCAACATCATCCACCCGGCGAGCCAGCCGAGATGCGGATTGCCGATCTTCTTCGACCAGTTGTAGACCGAGCCGGCCACCGGGTAGCGGGCGGCGAGTTCGGCGAAGCACAGGGCCACCGTGAACTGGCCGGCGAACACCATCGGCCACGACCACCAGTAGGCGGGGCCGCCGCTGCCGTAACCGAAGTAGAACAGCTGGAAGGTGCCGGTCAGGATGGAGATGTAGCTGATGCCGGCGGCGAAGGTGTGGAAGTGGCCGAGGGTGCGCCTGAGTTCGGGCTTGTAGCCGAACTCGGCGAGCTCGGCGTCGTCGTGGTGGTGGTGCGGGCCTGGCGATTGCTCGGTGGTCGTCATGAGCGGACTCCTCTGGCTGTCAGTCGAACCAGCCCTGCGGTGCCGGCGCGGTGTTGCGCCAGATGTGTTTCGTCTCGCGGTACTCGGCGAGCCCCGCCGGTCCGAGTTCGCGCCCGAACCCGGACTGCTTGCGACCACCCCACTCGGCCTGCGGCACGTACGGGTGGTAGTCGTTGATCCAGACCGTGCCGAGCCGCAGCCGCGCCGCGACCCGCGCGGCCCTGGCCTCGTCGCCGGTCCAGACGGCACCCGCGAGGCCGTAGACCGTGTCGTCGGCGAGCCGGACGGCCTCGTCCTCGCCGGTGAACCGTTCGACGGTCAGCACCGGCCCGAAGGACTCCTCCTGGACGACGGACATGGCGCTCGTGCACTCGTCCAGGACGGTCGGCAGGTAGTAGAAGCCCTCGTCGTAGCCGGGGCCGGCGGGCCGGGCGCCGCCGCAGCGCAGCACCGCGCCCTCCGCCAGCCCCCGCGCCACACAGGCCTCCACCTTGGCCCGGTGCGCCGCGGAGATCAGCGGCCCGGTCCGCGCCCGCTCGTCGAACGGCCCGCCCAGCCGGATCAGCCGAGCCCGCCGGACGACCTCGTCCACGAACCGGTCGTGCAGCGCGTCCTCGACCAGCAGCCGGGCCCCGGCGGAGCACACCTGCCCGGAGTGCAGGAAGACGGCGGTGAGCGCCATGTCGACGGCGGCCTCGAAGTCGGCGTCCGCGAAGACGATGTTGGGGTTCTTGCCGCCGAGTTCGAGCGCGACCCTCTTCACCGTGCCGGCCGCCGCCGCCATCAGCCGGCGGCCGGTGTGCAGACCGCCGGTGAAGGAGACCAGGTCGACGTCCGGATGGTCGGCCAGCGGGGCGCCCGCCTCCGGCCCGGCGCCCAGCACCAGGTTGGCCACGCCCGGCGGCAGCCCCGCTTCCGCCAGCAGCCGGACCAGGTGGATCGCGGTGTGCGGGGTCAGCTCGCTCGGCTTCAGGACGAAGGTGTTGCCGGCCGCGAGCGCGGGGGCGACCTTCCACGCGGTCTGGAGCAGCGGGTAGTTCCACGGTGTGATCAGGGCGCAGACGCCGACCGGTTCGTACACCACCCGGCTGTCGACGTCCGCCCGCCCGGTGTCGATCACCCGGCCGGTCTCGCTCACGACCAGCCGCCCGAAGTAGCGGAAGCAGTCGACGACGTCGTCCACGTCGTACGCGCTCTCCACCAGCCGCTTGCCCGTGTCCAGGGACTCGGCGCGGGCCAGGGCGTCCTTGTCCCGGGCGAGGAGCCCGGCGACCCGCAGGAGCAGGTCACCGCGCTCGGCGGCCGGCGTGTGCGGCCAGGGACCGGTGTCGAAGGCGCGCCGGGCCGCCGCGACGGCCTCCACGGTGTCCTTGCCGCCCGCCTCGTCCACGACGCCCACCAGGGAGCCGTCGGCGGGGCAGCGGATCTCCCGGGTGCGCTCGTCCAGGGCGCCCCGCCACGCACCGTCGATGAACAGGTCAGGCACGGGAGTCCCCCAGCAGGTCCAGCAGCCACGTGTGGAAGATCCCGATGTGGTGCTCGTTGGGGACCAGTACCCCGCCGCGGCGGTAGGCGCGCGAGGACATCGCCGGCTGGGTGCGCTCGCAGGCCTCGAAGTCCTGGACGTTGACGCGGTGGAACAGCTCCACGGACTTCGACACGTCCGCGCCCGAGGCCACGACCTCCGGCGCGTACAGCCAGTCGCACTCCACCACCGTGCGGTCCTCGGCCAGCGGGAACATGCGGTGCAGGATCACGTGGTCGGGGACGAGGTTGACGAACACGGTCGGCTTGACCGTGATCGCGTAGTAGCGGCGGTCCTGGTCGGCGGTCACCTCGGGGAGCTTGGCGAAGCCCGCGCTGCCGTCCACCGTGAAGCCCTTGATCTCCTCGCCGAACTCGGCGCCGTGGCCCACGTAGTACTGGGCCGCGTAGCCGTCGGCGAACTCGGGGAGGACTTCGGTCAGTTCGGGGTGGATCGTCGCGCAGTGGTAGCACTCCATGAAGTTCTCGACGATCAGTTTCCAGTTGGCCCGCACGTCGTAGGTGACGCGTCTGCCGAGGGTGAGCCTCTCGGTGCCGTAGTGCTCGATGGCGGCGGCGTCGCCGAGCCGCTCCACGGCCGCGTGCACCACTGTGTCCTCGAAGGACGGCGGTTCGTCGGCGAGGCACACCCAGGCGTAGCCCAGCCACTCGCGCAGAGCCACCTTGATCAACCCGTACTCGACTCGATCGACGTCGGGCATCTTGATCAAGTTGGGTGCGGCGATCAACCTGCCGTCAAGGTCGTACGTCCACGCGTGGTACGGGCATTGCAGGCTGCGCCGCACCTCACCGGACTCCTCGGTGCACAGCCGCGCCCCGCGGTGCCGGCACACATTGAGGAAGGCGCGCAGTTCGCCGGCGCGGGTCCGGGTGATGACGACGTTCTCGCGCCCCACCTGGACCGTGCGGAAGGCACCCGGCTTGTCCAGGTCGGCGCCGCGCACCGCGCAGAACCACAGGGACTCGAAGACCTTCTCCTGCTCCTGCCGGAAGACCTCCGGGTCGGTGTAGTAGTGGCCCGGCAGCGTCGCGATGAGGCTCGGGGAGACCGGGGTCGGGGAGATCGGGGTCGTCGTCACGGGCGGGCTCCTCGGGCGGGCGCGGCGGCGGTGGGGGTCCCCCCGCTCGAACGGAGCCGAGGCAGGAGGCGGGCGGGGTCGAACAGGCCGATGGGATGCGCGGTGGCACCGGTCAGCGCCAGATCGGCCAGGATCTCGCCGACGACCGGCACGAACTTGAATCCGTGCCCGGAGAAACCGCAGGCCACGGTCACCGACTCCGGGTGTGCGGGATGCCGGGCCAGCACGAAGTGCTCGTCCGGGGTGTTGGAGTACATGCACGTGGCGGCCTTCAGGAAGGTGCCGGGCAGGTCCGGGATGCAGCGGGACATGTGGTCCGCCATGGCCCGGACCTCGTCCTCGTGCACCGTCCGGTCGATGGTCTCCGGGGTCGTCACCCGCCCCTTCCGGAAGAAGGCGACCTTGGCGCCGAGGTCCGGGCCGTCGATGGCCGGGAAGCCGTAGACCTGGACGCCGGCCGCGTCCTCCCAGATGTAGACCGGGTGGTTCTCGGGCCGGAACGGTCCGGTGCCGCCCTTCGGCTGGAACCAGTACATGACCTGCCGCTCGATGGTGAACGGCACTCCGAGGTCGGTGAGCAGCCGCGGCGCCCAGGCGCCGGGGCAGATCACCAGCTGCCCGGCCGTGTAGGTGTTCTCGGCCGTGTGCACGCGCACCCCGTCCCAGTACGGCTCCCAGCGCAGCACCGGCTCCTCGAAGTGCAGGTCGGCGCCCTGCCGGGTGGCCAGCTGGAGATGCGCGGCGACCATGTTCTCGGGCCGCACCAGGCCCGCCTTCGCCTCGAACAGGGCGACTTCGTCGTCGTGCGGGTAGAGCGTGGGGAACCGGCGGCGGATCTCCTTCGCGTCCAGCATCTCGTGCGGCAGGCCCCACTCGGTCGCCGAGCGCAGCGCGCCGGAGACGGTCCGGGACTCCGGCGGACCGACCATCACGCCACCCGACAGGATCGCGATGTCCCGGCCGGTGGCCCGCTCCAGCTCCTCGTACAGCTCATAGGCGCGCAGCAGCAGCGGCACGTACGCCGGGTCCTCGAAGTACGACTGCCGGGTGACGCGCGAACCGCCGTGGCTGGAGCCGCGGTTGTGGACCGGACCGAACTTCTCCAGGCCGAGGACGCGGGCGCCGCGCGCGGACAGGTGGTGGGCGGCGGCGCTGCCCATGCCGCCGAGTCCGATGACGATGACGTCGTAAGACGGTGACACGGTCGCCTCCTAGCGGCGGATGCGGGACATCTCCGGGTCGAACAGCGGCTCGTCGGCGACGGTCGCCGGGACCTTCTCGCCGAAGTACTCGATGTGCACGCCGGTGCCGGTGGCGAGGCCGGCCGGCAGCCAGGCGTAGGCGACACAACGGCCCAGCGTGTAGCCGTACGACGCGCTGGTCACGTAACCGGCCGGGACGCCGTCGGCATAGACCGGTTCTTTGCCGAGGACCACGGCGGCGGGATCGTCCAGCAGGAGCGGGGTGAGCCGGCGGGAGGGCTCTCCGGCCCGCCGGAGCGCCGCCTTGCCGACGAAGTCCTCCTTGTCCATGCGGACGGCGAAGCCGAGGCCCGCCTCGAAGGGGGTGTGCTCGTCGGTCATGTCGGTGCCCCACGCCCGGTAGCCCTTCTCCAGGCGCAGCGAGTTGAAGGCGGAGCGGCCAGCGGCGATCACGCCCAGGTCCCGCCCGGCCTCCCACAGCGTGTCCCACAGCCTGAGGCCCAGGTCGGCGGTGGTGTACAGCTCCCAGCCCAGCTCGCCGACGTAGCTCAGGCGCATCGCGGTCACCGGCACGTGTCCGACGTACGTCTGCTTCGCCCGGAAGTAGCCGAAGCCTTCGTGCGAGAAGTCGTCGCCGGTCAGGGGCTGGACGAGGGCCCGGGCGAGGGGGCCCCAGACGCCGATGCAGCAGGTGCCGGAGGTGATGTCGCGGACCTGGACGTCGTCGGGGGCGTGGCGGAGCAGCCGGTCGAGGTCGGCGGGGGAGTTGGCGCCGACCTGGAAGCGGTCGGCGGCGAGGCGGGCGACCGTGAGATCGGAGCGGATGCCTCCGGTCTCGTCCAGGAGCAGGGTGTACGTGACCGCGCCGGGCTTCTTGCGCAGGTTGTTGCTGGTCATGCGGTCGAGGAAGGCGAGGGCGCCGGGACCGGCCACCTCCAGGCGGCGCAGCGGGGTCATGTCGTACAGGGCGACCTTCTCGCGGGTGGCCCTGGCCTCGGCGGCGGCGATGGGGGACCAGTAACGGGCCGACCAGGCGTCGCGCTCGGGCAGGTCGCCGAGGGCGTCCACGAGCGGGGCGTTCGCCTCGTACCAGTGCGGGCGTTCCCAGCCGGTGCCCTCCAGGAAGAACGCGCCGAGCTGCTGCTGGCGGGCGTGGAAGGGGCTGACGCGCAGCGGACGCGGTCGCTCCATGGGCTGGAGGGGGTGGAGGACGTCGTACACCTCGACGAACTGCTGTGAGCCGCGCTCACGGACGTACGAGGGTGAACGCTGCGCCTCCTCGAACCGCGTGAGGTCGCACTCGTGCACGTCGACGGAGGGCCGCCCGTCCACCATCCACTCGGCCACCGCCTTGGCGGCACCCGCGGAATGGGTCACCCAGACCGCCTCGGCCAGCCAGAAGCCCCGCAGCCGCCGCGCCTCCCCGAGCACCGGCATGCCGTCCGGCGTGAAGGAGAAGACACCGTTGAACCCGCTCTCGACTGCGGACTCCCGCAGCGCGGGCAGCAGCCGCCGGCAGTCCTCCCAGCTCGGCGCCCAGTCCTCCTCGGTGAACGGGTACGAGGACGGCATCTCCATGTCCCGGCCGCGCGCCTCGTCGTACGCCGGGACCGCGAACGGATCCACCGGCATCGGGCGGTGCGCGTACGAACCGATCCCGATGCGGTCGCCGTGCTCGCGGAAGTACAGGTCGCGGTCCTGGAATCGCAGGATGGGCCGCGTGGCCTCGGCCGTGGCACCGCGCAGCCCGGGCAGCGGCCCGGTCTTGGCGTACTGGTGCGCCAGGGGCTGGAGCGGTACGTCGATCCCGGCCATGCGGCCGATCACCGGGCCCCAGAAACCGGCCGCCGAGACGACGTGGTCCGCGGGGAAGGCGCCCCGGTCGGTGACGACCGCGGTGACCCGGCCGTCCTGCTGCTCGATCCCGGTGACCGTGTGCCGGTCCAGGAAGCGGGCCCCGCGCGCGGTGGCGCGGTCCATCTGGGCGCGGGCCGCGAGCAGGGCCCGGGCCAGGCCGTCGTCCGGGGTGTGGAAGCCGCCGAGGACCACCGACTCGTCCAGCAGCGGCCAGAGTTCCTTGCACCGGGCCGTGCTCACGACCTCGCCCCGGATGCCCCAGGAGGCGGCGTAACCGGCCCGCCGGTGCAGATCGGCCAGCCGCTCGGGGGTGGTGGCCAGTTCCAGGCCGCCGACCGGGAGGAAGCAGGGGACGCCGTCGACTTCGAGGGCACCGAACTTCTCGACGGTGTACCGGGCGAACTCCGTGAGGGTCTTGGACGGGCTGGTCCGGAAGACGAGGCCGGGGGCGTGCGAGGTGGAGCCGCCCGGGGCGGGCAGGGGCCCCTGTTCGAGGACGGTGACGTCCGTCCAGCCGCGGGCGGTCAGCTCGTCGGCGAGGGAGCAGCCGACGATGCCGGCGCCGATGACGACGACACGGGGTCCTTGGGACCGGTTTTCGGGGGTGCTGGACATGCCCCTCCTTGTGGTGGCGGGGATGGCGGGTGCGGGTCCTTGTGACGCGGGTGCGGGAGAACCTTGGGGCGGGGGAGGCCGGGGAGGCTGGGTCGCTGGGTGCTGCGGGTGTCGGGCGGCGGGGAGGCTGGGCCGCGGGGTGCCGCGGGGTGTCGGGCGGCGAGGGAGGCTGGGCCGCGGGGTGCTCAGGTGGTGGGGACGGCCGGCCGCTCGGCGGTGACCGGCGTGTTCCGGCCGTGGCCGGTGTGGACGACGATGTCACCCGGGAGGGGCAGCAGCCGCGCGCGGATGGACGGCTCGATCGTCGGGCGGTCGGAGCAGGAGCGGCCGGTGGCGCCGGGTCCGCCGTGGAAGGGGGTGTCGCCGGTGGAGACGGCGTCCAGGAAGGGGACGTGGGTGCGGACGATGGCGGAGACCCGGCGGCCGGCGGTGGCGCGGTGGATCGCCTCGGCGTCGTGGGCGGCACCCGGCACGAGCACTTCCTCGTCGTCGCCGACCAGCCGGACGTTGGTGTCGACGTCGAACGTCCCACCGTCCAGGCCGCCGCTCCCGGAGGTGACGGCCCGCTCGACCCGCACGGCCCCGCGCACGCTCACAGCACCACCACCGAGCGCAGCACCTCACCGCGGTGCATCTTGCCGAACGCCTCCTCCACCTGGTCCAGGGCGATCGTCTCGGACACGAACGCGTTGAGGTCGAGCAGGCCGTAGAGGTACTGGTCGATCAGGAAGGGGAAGTCCCGGCTCGGCAGACAGTCGCCGTACCAGGAGGACTTGACGGCGCCGCCGCGCGAGAACACGTCGATCACCGGCAGTTCCACCTTCATCTCGGGGGCCGGGACGCCGACCTGGACCAGCAGGCCCGCGTGGTCGCGCATGTAGAAGGCCTGGAGGAAGGTCTCGGGGCGGCCGACCGCGTCGATCGCGATGTCCACGCCGTGCCCGCCGGTGAGCTCCCGGACCGCCTCGACCGGGTCGGTGCCCCGGGAGTTGACGGTGTGCGTGGCGCCGAACTTCTCGGCCTGGTCCAGCTTCCTGTCGTCGATGTCCACGGCGATCACCTTCATGGCGCCGTTCAGACAGGCGCCGGCGATGGCCGCGTTGCCGACGCCGCCGCAGCCGATGACGGCGACCGAGTCGCCCCGGCCGACGTTGCCGGTGTTGACCGCCGCGCCGTACCCGGCCATCACCCCGCAGCCGATGAGACCGGCCGCCTCGGGCCGCGCGGCCGGGTCGATCTTCACCGCCTGGCCCGCCGCGACCAGCGTCTTCTCGGCGAAGGCACCGATGCCGAGCGCGTTGCTGAGCGGGGTGCCGTCCGGCAGCGTCATGGGCTGTGCGGCGTTGCGGGAGTCGAAGCAGTACCAGGGCCGGCCCCGGCGGCAGGAACGGCAGCTGCCGCACGGCGCCCGCCAGGCCAGTACGACGTAGTCGCCGGGCTTCAGATCGGTGACGCCGGGGCCGACGGACTCGACGGTGCCGGCCGCCTCGTGCCCCAGCAGGAACGGGAAGTCGTCGGTGATCGCGCCCTCCCGGTAGTGGAGATCCGTGTGGCACACCCCGCATGCCTGCACCTTGACGAGCACCTCGCCGGGTCCCGGGTCGGGGACGACGATCGTCCGCACCTCCACGGGTGCGCCCTTCTTCACAGCGACTGCGGCACGGACCTCGTGTGGCACGACAAGCTCCTCTGCTGTTGCGCATTGCACGATGGGTTGCGTGATGGGGAACATACTGAGAACGGCGTCACGGGGCCGTCAAGGGGTGCGCGTTAACCCTTGGCAAACGGAACCCGCGGGGCGAAACCTCTCGGACACACGGCGGCGCGGGACCGGGAAGCCTCCGGTCCCGCGCCGTGGTGCGGGTGGTGAGCGTGCCGACCGCGGGGGCCGGCGGGGGTGGGGCGAGTCAGAATCCGTAACCCATCCGCCGGGACAGCTCGGCGCCCGCGGCGACCGTCCGCTTGGCCACCTCCGGCAGCCGGTCCGCGTTGAGCCGGTAGACCGGACCCGACACGCTGATCGCCGCGATCACCTTGCCGTCGTGGGCGCGCACCGGCGCCGCGACGGCCGCGAGCCCCAGCTCAAGCTCCTCGATCGTGACGCCGTAGCCCTGCTCCACCACGGCCTCCAGCTCGGCGCGCAGCATCGCCGCACCGGTGATCGTCCGGTCCGTGAACCGCGGCAACGGCCGTGCCAGCAGGCCCTCGCGCAGGGTCGGCGGCATGTGCGCGAGGAGCACCTTGCCGCTGGAGGTGGCGTGCAGCGGGGTGCGTCTGCCCAGCCAGTTCTGCGCGGTCACGGACGCGGTGCCGCGGGCCTGCATGATGTTGACCGCCGCGTCGTCGTCGAGCACGGCGATGTTGACCGTCTCGCCCAGCTCGTCGGCGACCTCCCGGCAGACCGGGACGCCCTCCTGGGAGATGTCGAGACGCACCGCCGCCGCCCCCGCCAGCCGCAGTACGCCGGCCCCCAGGTAGTACTTGCCGCGGTCCTTGGCCTGGGCCACCAGGCCGCGGTTCTCCAGGACGCCGAGCAGTCGGAACGCCGTGGACTTGTGCACGTCCAGCTCCTCGGCGATCTCGGTGACGCCCGCCTCGCCGTGCCGCGCGAGGATCTCCAGCACGCTCACGGCGCGGTCCACCGACTGCACCGCGCTGGCCGCGCCGCGGCCGCTCTGCCTCTCCGGGGCCCCTCGGTTCTCCGTGGTCTCCTCGCTGCGGTCAGACTGCTTCTGCGTGCGGGTCATGGCTCAACTCTCACCACCTGTGGGCCCGGTTCGGGCCGCATCTGCGGGAAGCCCTTGACGCGACGGTCGTCCCGCCCGGATTCTGTTGCGCATAGCGCTGGATCGTGCGCCATGCGAAACATCATGTTACCGAAGCGTCCGGATCCCGGAAGGGTGCCGGACCACCCGGACCGTTGACGGTCCGTCACTCCCTTGCCGCTTCACCGGGCCGGACCGACGTGGGTCCGGGCTCCCGGCAGCATCCCTGACGCCTGCATCGAGCAGGTCCCGGACCGAGTGTCCCGGACCGAGAGGGGGGCCCGTGATTCCCGTCTGCCGCCTCGAAGACCTCCCCGAGGGTGAGTCCGTCCGCGTCGCGAGCACACCGCCGATCGCCGTGTTCCGCACCGAGGACGGCGAGCTGTACGCCATCGACGACACCTGCACCCACCAGGACGCCTCCCTCTCCGAGGGCTGGCTGGAGGGCTGCCTGGTCGAATGCCCGCTGCACGCGGCGTCCTTCGACCTGCGCACCGGCGAACCGACCTGTCTGCCGGCCCGGCGCCCGGTGCGCACCCATCGCGTCACCGTCGAGGACGGCGTCGTACACGTCCACCTCGGCGCGGAGGAGGGCACGGCCGCGTGACCACCGACAGGCACCGGCACCCCGCCCCCGCCGTCCTCGGCCCCGCTCCCGCCGTCCTCGGCCGTGCGCCCGCCGGCACCGGCGCTCGTCCGCGCCCCGCCCGGTCTCGCCCCCACCGCCCCGCCCCCGACGCCAGGAGCCGTGCCGCATGAGAACCGTGACCATCGTCGGCGCCTCCCTCTCCGGGCTCTACGCCGCCCGTGAGCTGCGTGCCCAGGGCTTCGACGGCCGACTGGTGATCGTCGGCGAGGAACCCCACCACCCCTATGACCGCCCCCCTCTCTCCAAGGACTTCCTCATCGGCCGCGCCGGCGAGGGCGAACTGGCCCTCACCGACGCCGACGAGACCGCCGGACTCGACGCCGAGTGGCTGCTCGGCGTCCGCGCCCGCGGACTCGACCCCCGTGGCCGCACCGTCCTCCTCGGCGACGGCCGTACGGTCTCCACCGACGGCGTCGTCATCGCCACCGGTGCCGCCGCCCGCCGACTGCCCGGCGACCGCCTCGCCGGGGTCCACACCCTGCGCACCCTGGACGACGCCCGCGCCCTGCGCGCCGAACTCACCCGGGGGCACCGCCGGGTCGTCGTCATCGGCGGCGGCTTCATCGGCGCCGAGACCGCCTCCTCATGTGCCCGGCTCGGCCACGACGTCACGGTGGTCGAGGCAGCCCCGCTACCGCTCGTGCCCCAACTCGGAGCCCCAATGGCCGAGGTCTGCGCCGCCCTGCACCGCCGCGGCGGAGTGGAACTGGTCACCGGCACGGGTGTGGCCGCGCTCCGGGGCACCGCCACCGTCACCGGGGTCGACCTCGCCGACGGCCGCAGGCTGCCCGCCGACGTGGTCATCGTCGGCATCGGCGCCCGCCCCCACACCGACTGGCTCGTGGGCTCGGCACTCGCGCTGCACGACGGTGTGCTGTGCGACGACGGCTGCGTGACCGCCCTGCCCCAGGTGGTCGCGGTCGGTGACGTCGCCCGGGTGGGCGGCACCCGGGCCGAGCACTGGACCTCCGCCACCGAGCAGCCCCGCGCCGCCGTGACCAACCTCCTCGCCGGCCACACCGTCGCGACCGCTCGTACGCTGCCGTATTTCTGGTCCGACCAGTACGACTCCCGCATCCAGTTCGCGGGCCGCTACCGCGAGGGCGACACCGTCCACCTCACCGAGGGCGAGATCGCCGACGACGGCGCCCCCGGTGAGTCCGGTTTCCTCGCCCGCTACGAACGGGACGGCCGCACCGTCGCCGTACTCGGAGTGGACCGGCCCCGCGCGTTCATGCGGGCCCGACGCGAACTCCAGCGAGAGGAACGCCACAGGACCGGAGGGGCGCGGGCGGAGCCGGCCGCGCTGTGACGGGTCGGGTGCTGCCGCGAACCGGTGGCCTGTGCTTTACCGGTGCTTACGGCGGACCGGGGCCAGTGGCCGGGCTTCCGTATGCCCCGTCCGCCGGGTCACCAGGCTCCCGGCACCCAGGGCCCCGGCGAGCCTGACCGCCGGCGGTCCCGGCGCCGTGTGTCAGTGCTCAGGAGTGCGACAGCCGCCCCGCGCCGCCGGTGTGGCGTATCCGCTCCTGTTCCCGCACGCCCGCCCGCTCCTGGCGCCGGCGGGCGCGCCGCTCCCGGCGGAGGGACCGGGCCGTGCTGCTCGGCTCGGAGACCACGCCGTACCGCTGGTTCCACACCTGGCGGGTGACCCACACGTCGACCACGGTCCAGGTGGCGACCACCGTGCTGGCCACGCCGCTGATCACCATGGGGAACGCCAGCCAGGACCCGGCCAGCGTGCACAGGAACGCCACCATCGCCTGGATCAGCGTCACGGCTATGACGAGCACCGCCCGCACCGCCGCCGTACGCACCGGATCGGGCAACGGATGCCGGCGCGCGGGCTCCTCGATCCACAACGGGCGGTAGTTCTGCCGCTGTTCACCACCGCCGGGCTCCCCGGCGTGCTCCGGCTCCGGAATGTCCCGATCCGGCGCCTGCCTGTCCCACCGTGCCCGTGAGCGCTCCGCCGCGCTCTCCCCGGGCGTCCCGTGCCGCTCCGCCGTGCCCATCACCGTGTCACTCCCCACCGCCGGCGGACCGCTCGCCCCGGCATCCGAAGACCCCGACTCCCCAAGGGCTGCCCGGCTTGCGCTGCTTTACGCCGCCGGGATGCGGGATGCGGCTCCTGTGGCCCATTCCGCCCCCATTTCCCATAGAGAAGGACGTACGAGATCCCCCGAAGATTCCCAACTGGCGAAAAATTCCGGCCAACCGCCCGACCGTGCGGCCGTCGCAGGCACCGCGTGGGTGTCCAAATCGCGGTGGTGATCTCCCCCTATGCCCGGACAACTCGCCATGTCTCGCCGTCGGCGCGGGAGTTCGTCCTCCGGACATGTCTTCGAGTTAACTGCGGGGCGGTAGTAGGCTCGCGCCGTTTGCTGACGGACATGAGCACCCCCGGCCGGCGGGGGTCGAGCTGGGGGAGGCCATGCGCTTTCGCGGGAAGTCGATCCGCCGGAAGATCGTGGCGCTGCTTCTCGTGCCGCTGGTGTCCCTGACCGCCGTCTGGGGCTTCGCCACGGTGCTCACGGGGCGCGAAGTCACCCAGCTGTTCCGCGTGACCGACGCCGTCGAGGACATCGGCTACCCCACCGAGGATACGGTTCGCGTCCTTCAGCAGGAGCGCCGCCAGACCCTCGTCTACCTCGCCGACCCACGGGCCTCCGAGGCCCTTTCGGCGCTGCGCCGCACCCGCACCGCGACCGACCGGGTGGTCGCCACCATCCGCCACAACGCCACGGACCCGGACACCCGGGCCGGCATGGACGCGGACGACAGCGAACACCTCACCGCCGTCCTGGACGCCTTGGGCGGTCTCGGGACCCTGCGCCGCAGCGTCGAGGGAGGCACCATCACCCGCGCCCAGGCGTTCGACCTCTACAACCGTCTCGTGGACCCCTGCTACGCGCTCCTCACTTCCCTCGACGGCCTGGACGACGTGGAGGTCGACAAGCAGGCCCGCGCCCTGGTGAACGTCACCCGCGCCCGCGAGCTGCTCTCCCGCGAGGACGCCCTGCTCGGCTCCTCCCTCGTCGTCGGGCGGCTCACCCGCGACGAGACCCGTGACATCTCCGACCTCGTCGCCCAGCGCACCCTCCTGTACGACATCAGCCTCCCCCTGCTGCCCGCCGCGGAGCGCGACCGCTACGAGCGCTTCTGGAAGAACGCCACCACGGCCCCGCTGCGGGAGGCCGAACGGGCCGTCATCGCCTCGGACTCCGGCACCCCTGCCGAGGTCACCGCGAAGAGCTGGGACTCCTCGGCGGCGACCGTGCTGGACGAACTCGGCACCCTGGACGACCAGGTGGGCGACCGCTTCCAGGACCGTATGCGCCCCGTGGCCGTCGGCGTCATCGCGCAGGCGGCCGTCGCCGGCGCCCTCGGCCTGGTCGCGCTCCTGCTCTCCGTGGTGCTCTCCATCCGGGTCGGCCGCACCCTCATCCGCGACCTGCGCCAGCTGCGCCTGGAGGCGCACGAGGCGTCCGGTGTCCGGCTGCCCAGCGTGATGCGCCGGCTGTCCGCGGGCGAACAGGTCGACGTCGAGACCGAGGTCCCGCGCCTGGAGTACGACAAGAACGAGATCGGCGAGGTCGGGCAGGCCCTCAACACCTTGCAGCGCGCGGCGGTCGAGGCCGCCGTCAAACAGGCCGAGCTGCGGGCCGGCGTCTCCGAGGTCTTCGTCAACCTCGCCCGCCGCAGCCAGGTGCTGCTGCACAAGCAGCTCACCCTGCTCGACAGCATGGAGCGCCGGACCGAGGACACCGACGAGCTCGCCGACCTGTTCCGCCTGGACCACCTCACCACCCGCATGCGCCGGCACGCCGAGGGCCTCGTGATCCTCTCCGGAGCCGCGCCCTCCCGGCAGTGGCGCCGGCCCGTGCAGCTCATGGACATCGTCCGCGCCGCCGTCGCCGAGGTCGAGGACTACGAGCGCATCGAGGTCCGGCGCCTGCCGCGGGTGGCCGTCACCGGGCCCGCCGTCGCCGACCTCACCCATCTCGTGGCCGAACTCCTGGAGAACGCCACCGTCTTCTCGCCCCCGCACACCGCCGTCCAGGTCCTCGGCGAGCGGGTCGCCAACGGTTTCACCCTGGAGATCCACGACCGGGGCCTCGGCATGACGGCCGAGGCACTCCTGGACGCCAATCTGCGTCTCGCCGAGACACCCGAGTTCGAACTCTCCGACACCGACCGGCTCGGTCTGTTCGTGGTCAGCCGTCTCGCCCAGCGCCAGAACGTCCGGGTCTCCCTCCAGCCGTCGCCGTACGGCGGCACCACCGCCGTGGTGTTCATCCCCGACGCGCTGCTCACCGACGACGTCCCGGACACCAACGGCGTCGGCTTCCGGCTCGACCGGAACCGCCCGGCGAAGAGCACCGAGCAGGCAGTGGGCCGCGGTGCCGGGCGGTCCCCGGCCCCCTTGCAGCTGCCCGGCCCGCCGACCTCCCTGCTGGACGGCCCGGTCGAGCTGGAGGCACCCGTCGACCTGGACGCGCTGGACGACTTCCCCGGCGCCCTCCCGGACGAGGACAGCGAGCGCGGCGGTCTGTTCCGCCCCCGCCGGGTCCGCCCGGACGACGAGGAGCAGGCAGCCACCCCGCCGGCCGACCGCCCGGCGCACGACGGGACCCGTGAGCACGGGGCCGTACCGCTGCCCCGGCGGCAGACCCCCAAGCTCGTCAGCTCGCACGGCAAGCCCGTCACCGACCAGCGACCCCGTCGCGGCGAACCGGACCCCGGGCCCTCCGCCGCCACGCGCCGCTCCGACACGGACGGACCTGCCCCGCTGCCCACCCGCCGCCGCGGCGCGTCCTCCCGGCGCCCCGCCGGACGCACCGACCACGCCGGGGACGGCACCGCGAGGCCGGCCGAGAGTGCCGAAGCGGTCTCCGGGGCTCCGGCGCTGCCCCGGCGCACCCGGACCGAGACACCCGGCACCGGCATCCCGGCGGAAACGGCATCTCCTCGTGCCGGCACGAGCCGTCCGGCGGACACGGCCCCGCCCCGCTCCCGCACCGCCGCACCCGCCGACGACCCGGCCCCGGAGCCGGGCACCGGGCCGCTGCCCCGGCGCGTACGCCAGGCGAGCCTGGCGCCCCAGCTCAAGCACGACACCGAACGGCGCGCCGAGCGCGCGACGCCACCCGCCGACCGCGATGCCGAGGAGGTCCGCAGCCGGATGGCCTCACTCCAGCGCGGCTGGCAGCGCGGCCGGGAGGAGAACGCCGCGGGCGACGAGGCCCGGAACGGCACAGCACAAGGAACGACTAAGGGGGACGGTCGATGACCGCACCGAAGGCGACCGGCCACACGGCGACGGACAAGGTCGAGCTGAACTGGCTCCTGGACGATCTGGTCGACCGGGTCGCCAGCATCCGCAAGGCCGTGATCCTGTCCGGCGACGGCCTGCCCACGGGGGTCTCCAAGGACCTGACCAGGGAGGACAGCGAGCATCTGGCCGCCGTGGCGTCCGGCTTCCACAGCCTCGCCAAGGGCGTCGGCCGCCATTTCGAGGCGGGCAGCGTCCGCCAGACGGTGGTCGAACTGGACGACGCCTTCCTCTTCGTCACCGCCGCCGGGGACGGCAGCTGCCTCGCCGTCCTCTCGGACGCCGACTCCGACGTCGGGCAGGTCGCCTACGAGATGACGCTCTTGGTCAAGCGGGTCGGCGTCCATCTGGGCACCGCCCCGCGCACCGATCTGCCCGCAGGCGGGTAGTGGGATGACATGAGCGCAGACGGTCAGGGAAGAAACCACTGGTTCGACGACGAGGCCGGGCCGGTCGTCCGTCCGTACGCCATGACGCGCGGCCGCACCACGAGCGAGGGCCAGCACCGCCTCGACCTGATCGCGGTCGTCGTCACGGAGCCCGACACCGGCGACCCGGAATCGGACCCGACGCTGTCCCCCGAACACGTGGAGATCGTCGGACTCTGCCGGGACGTGCCCCAGTCGGTCGCCGAACTGGCCGCGGAACTCGACCTGCCCATCGGCGTCGTCCGCGTCCTCATCGGCGACCTGGTGCACGCCGAACTCGTCCACGTGACCCGCCCGGTGCCCCCGGCCGAACTGCCGGACGAGAGTATTCTGCGCGACGTGATCAACGGCCTCCGGGCGCTGTGACCGGCGCGGAAGCGGGGTAGTGACGTGACTGGCTGGCAGTTCTGGGTCGACCGAGGCGGCACCTTCACCGACATCGTCGCGCGTCGCCCGGACGGCCGGCTGCTCACGCACAAACTGCTGTCCGACAACCCGGCACGGTACTCCGACGCGGCCGTCGCGGGCGTACGCGAACTCCTGGGCGGCTCCGAGGAGCCCGTCGAGGCGGTTCGCATGGGCACCACGGTCGCCACCAACGCCCTGCTGGAACGCAAGGGCGAGCGCACCCTCCTCGTCGTCACCCGCGGCTTCCGCGACGCCCTGCGCATCGCCTACCAGAACCGCCCCCGCATCTTCGCCCGCCGCATCGAGCTGCCCGAGCTGCTCCACGAACGGGTCGTGGAGGTGGACGAACGCATCGCCGCCGACGGCACCGTCCTGCGCGCGCCCGACCTGAACGCCCTGGAGGCTCCGCTGCGAGAGGCGTACGCCGACGGGATCCGCGCGGTCGCCGTCGTCTGCCTGCACAGCCATCTCCACCCCGGCCACGAACGCGCCATCGGTGAGCTCGCCGCCCGCACCGGCTTCCCGCAGATCTCGCTGTCCAGCGAGGTCAGCCCGCTGATGAAGCTCGTCCCGCGCGGGGACACCGCCGTCGTGGACGCCTACCTCTCGCCCGTGCTGCGCCGCTACGTGCGGCACATCGCCGACGAACTGCGCGGGGTACGGCTGATGTTCATGCAGTCCAACGGCGGGCTGACGGAGGCCGGGCAGTTCCGCGGCAAGGACGCCATCCTCTCCGGACCGGCCGGCGGCATCGTCGGCATGGCCCGCATGTCGCAACGCGCCGGCTTCGACCGCGTCATCGGCTTCGACATGGGGGGCACCTCCACCGACGTCTCGCACTTCGCCGGCGCGTACGAGCGGGTCTTCACCACACAGATCGCGGGCGTCCGGCTGCGGGCACCGATGCTGGACATCCACACCGTCGCCGCCGGCGGCGGCTCCGTCCTCCACTTCGACGGCTCCCGCTACCGGGTCGGCCCCGACTCAGCCGGCGCCGATCCCGGCCCCGCCTGCTACCGCGCGGGCGGCCCGCTCACCGTCACCGACGCCAACGTCATGCTCGGCCGCATCCAGCCCGCTCACTTCCCGGCCGTGTTCGGTCCCGGTGGTGACCAGCCCCTGGACGCGGCCCTCGTCCGTGACCGGTTCACCGCCCTCGCGCGCGAGATCCACGAACACACCGGCGACGACCGCACCCCGGAACAGGTGGCCGAGGGCTACCTGCGGATCGCCGTGGCCAACATCGCCAACGCGGTGAAGCGGATCTCCGTCCAGAAAGGCCATGACGTCACCCGCTACGCCCTGACCACCTTCGGCGGGGCGGGCGGCCAGCACGCGTGCCGGGTCGCCGACTCGCTGGGCATCCGCACCGTCCTCGTACCTCCCATGGCCGGCGTGCTCTCCGCGCTCGGCATCGGCCTCGCCGACACCACGGCCATGCGCGAGCACTCCGTGGAAGCACCCCTGCGAGCCGCCTCCATGCCCGGCATCCGCAAGACGGCCGACGACCTGGAGGCCGCCGCACGGGCCGAACTCGTCGCCGAGGACGTCCCCGAAGACCGCATCCGGATCACCCGCCGCGCCCAGCTCCGCTACGACGGCACCGACACCACCCTCACCGTCGAACTGGCCGAACCCGACGCCATGCGGAACGCCTTCGAGGAACGTCATCGCGCCACGTACTCCTTCACACTCGACCGCCCGGTCGTCGTGGAGGCCCTCTCCGTCGAAGCCACCGGCATCACCACACCCCCCGATCTCTCCGCCCTCGCCCCGTACGAGGGCCGTGCCCAGGCACCCGGCACCGTCCGTCTCCACACCGGCGGTGCCTGGCGCGACGTACCCCTCCACCGCCGGGAGGCCCTTCCTCCCGGCGAGACCGTCACCGGCCCCGCGATCATCACGGAGGCCGGCGCCACGACCGTCGTCGACGACGGCTGGCGGGCCGCCGCGACCGATGACGGGCATCTGCTCATGGAACGCACGGCGATTACGCAGAGTTCCGACGTGGACACAGAATCCGATCCGGTTCTGCTTGAGGTCTTCAACAACCTCTTCATGTCGATCGCCGAGCAGATGGGCGCGCGGCTGGAGTCCACGGCCCAGTCCGTCAACATCAAGGAGCGGCTGGACTTCTCCTGCGCGCTCTTCGACCCGGACGGGAACCTGGTGGCCAACGCCCCGCACATCCCCGTCCACCTGGGCTCCATGGGCACCAGCGTCAAAGAGGTCGTCCGCCGGCGCGGCTCCGCCATGCGGCCGGGCGACACCTACGCCGTCAACGACCCCTACCACGGCGGCACGCACCTGCCCGACGTCACCGTGATCACCCCCGTCTTCGAGACCGACGTGGCCGCGGACACGCGCAGTGAGCCGCGGATCCTCTTCCACGTCGCCTCACGTGGCCACCACGCCGAGATCGGCGGCATCGCCCCCGGCTCCATGCCGGCCCACAGCCGCACCATCGAGGAGGAGGGCGTCCTCTTCGACAACTGGCTCCTCGCCGAGAACGGCCGCTTCCGGGAAGAGGAGACCCACCGCCTCCTCACCGAGGCGCGGTACCCGTCCCGCAACCCGCGCACCAACCTCGCCGACCTGCGCGCCCAGATCGCCGCCAACCACAAGGGCGTCGACGAGGTGCGGCGCATGATCGAGGAGTTCGGCCTCGACGTCGTCCAGGCCTACATGCGGCACGTCCAGGACAACGCCGAGGAGGCCGTCCGCCGCGTCATCGACGCCCTCGACGACGGCGAGTACGCCTACGAGACCGACTCCGGGGCCGTCATCCGGGTCCGTGTCCGCGTCGACCGCACCGAGCGCCGGGCGACCGTCGACTTCACCGGGACCTCCGCGCAGCTCGCCACCAACTTCAACGCGCCCTTCGCGGTGGTCAACGCGGCCGTCCTGTACGTCTTCCGCACGCTCGTCGCCGATGACATCCCGCTCAACGACGGCTGTCTGCGCCCGCTCGACATCATCGTGCCGCCCGGCTCGATGCTCGCCCCCGAGCCGCCCGCCGCCGTGGTCGCGGGGAACGTCGAGACCTCCCAGGCCATCACCGGCGCCCTCTACGCCGCGCTCGGCGTCCAGGCCGAGGGCTCCGGCACCATGAACAACGTCACCTTCGGCAACGAGCGCCACCAGTACTACGAAACCGTCGCCTCCGGATCCGGTGCCGGCGACGGTTTCCCCGGCGCCGGCGTGGTCCAGACCCACATGACCAACTCCCGGCTCACGGACCCGGAAGTCCTGGAATGGCGGCTACCGGTCCGGCTGGAGGAGTTCGCCGTCCGGCGGGGGAGCGGCGGCGCCGGACGGTGGCGCGGCGGTGACGGAGCCGTGCGCCGCATCCGCTTCCTCGAACCGATGACCGTCTCCACGCTCTCCCAGCACCGCCGCGTGCCCCCGTACGGCATGGCCGGCGGCGCCCCTGGAGCGCTCGGTGCCAACCGGGTGGAGCGCGCCGACGGCACGGTCACCGACCTGGGCGGAAGCGGCTCGGCCGACGTCGGCCCCGACGACGTGCTCGTCATCGAGACCCCCGGTGGCGGCGGCTACGGCCGACCGTCGCCCGACCCCCATCAAGCAGGAGAAGAGATCGATGATCTTCGGGCGTTCTGAGCGCGCCAAGGCCCCGGTCGAGCCGGTCACGCTCAAGATCCTCGTGGCCGGCGGCTTCGGCGTGGGCAAGACGACCCTCGTCGGCGCGGTCAGCGAGATCAGACCGCTGCGCACCGAGGAACTGCTCACCGAGGCCGGGCGGCCCGTCGACGACACCAGTGGTGTGGAGGGCAAGCACACGACCACGGTGGCCATGGACTTCGGCCGGATCACCCTGCGCGAGGACCTGGTGCTCTACCTGTTCGGCACGCCCGGGCAGGAGCGGTTCTGGTTCATGTGGGACGAACTGTCCGAGGGCGCGCTCGGAGCCGTGGTCCTCGCCGACACGCGCCGCCTGGAGGACTGCTTCGCCGCCATCGACTACTTCGAGCGGCGGTCCATCCCCTTCCTCGTCGGCGTCAACTGCTTCGAGGGAGCCGTCCGTCACCCCGTGGAATCCGTCCGCCAGGCCCTCGACCTGGACGACGACGTGCCCCTCCTGCTGACCGACGCCCGTGACCGGGAGTCGGTCAAGGAGGTACTCGTCCGACTGGTCCAGCACGCGATGGAGTACGCGGCCGACCGCCGCGAGGCCGTCGTGCGCTGACCGCCGGACACGGCCCGTACCCCCGCCGACCGGGGTACGGGCCGTGGTCCTGTGCGGAGCGCCCACGCGCGCGTGCGGCGAATTTCCCGCTGCCTTCCCGCCGCTAGGGCCTCTCGTTTGGATCATGCCGGGCTCGCGGGCCCTGGCACCGCGCCTCGCCGCGTTGTCGTCGGTTGCCATGGCTCCGCCATGGCGCCCTCCTCCGCCTTGCGATGCACGGCACCAGACCCCGCTCCCTGATCCGGCCTGATCCAAACGAAAGACCCTAGGCCCGGTCCTCCTCCAGCCAGCCGAAGCTCTTCTCCACGGCCCTGCGCCAGTTCCGGTACTCGCGGTCGCGGACCGAGGCCTCCATGAGGGGCGTCCACTCCGCGTCCTTCCGCCAGTGCGACCTCAGCTCGTCCAGGTCGTTCCACACGCCCGTGGCCAGCCCGGCCGCGTAGGCGGCGCCCAGGCACGTCGTCTCCGACACGCGGGGCCGGATCACCGGGACGCCGAGGACGTCCGCCTGGTGCTGCATGAGCAGGTTGTTCCGGGTCATGCCGCCGTCGACCTTCAGAGTGCTGATCCGCACCCCGGAGTCCTGGTACATCGCGTCCACGACCTCCCGGGTCTGCCAGCTCGTCGCCTCCAGCACCGCGCGCGCGAGGTGCGCCTTGGTGACGTACCGGGTGAGGCCGGTGACGACGCCGCGCGCGTCGGAGCGCCAGTAGGGCGCGAACAGGCCGGAGAAGGCGGGCACGACGTAGGCGCCGCCGTTGTCGTCGACGCTCGCCGCCAGGGTCTCGATCTCGTCGGCGGTCCGGATGATCCCGAGCTGGTCGCGGAACCATTGGACCAGCGCGCCCGTTATCGCTATGGACCCCTCCAGGCAGTACACCGGCGCCTCCCCGCCGATCTTGTAGCCCATCGTCGTCAGCAGCCCGTTCTTGGACGGCACCGGCCGGTTGCCGGTGTTCAGCAGCAGGAAACTGCCGGTGCCGTAGGTGTTCTTCGCCGTGCCGACGTCGTAGCAGGCCTGCCCGAACACGGCGGCCTGCTGGTCGCCCAGCGCCGAGGCGACGGGCACCCCGGACAGCTGCCCGACGGCGGTCCCGTACACCTCGGCGGAGGACCTGATCTCGGGCAGTACGGCCTCGGGCACGTTCATCGCGGACAGGATGGAGGGGTCCCACTGGAGGGTGTCCAGGTTCATCAGCATGGTGCGGCCGGCGTTCGTGACGTCGGTGACGTGCCGGCCGCCGTCGGTGCCACCGGTGAGGTTCCAGATCAGCCAGGAGTCGATGGTGCCGAACGCGATCTCACCGCGCTCCGCCCGCTGCCGCAGACCGGGCACATGGTCCAGCAGCCAGGCTGCCTTTGGCCCGGAGAAGTAGCTGGCCAGCGGCAGCCCGGTCGTCTCGCGGAACCGGTCCTGGCCGTCCGCGCCGCCCAGTTCGCCGCACAGGGCCGCGGTACGGGTGTCCTGCCAGACGATCGCGTTGTGCACCGGCTTGCCCGTGGCGCGGTCCCACAGGACCGTGGTCTCCCGCTGGTTGGTGATGCCGAGGGCGCTCAGCTGGTCGGCGCGCAGTCCCGCCCGGGCGAGCGCCCCGGCCACCACGGCCTGCACCTTGGACCAGATCTCGGTGGCGTCGTGCTCCACCCAGCCGGGCCTGGGGAAGATCTGCCGGTGCTCGCGCTGGTCGACGGCGACGATCGCACCGCTGTGGTCGAAGACGATGCAGCGGCTGGACGTGGTGCCCTGGTCGATGGCGGCGACGTACGTGTCGGCGGTGTCCGTCATGGCTGCCCCTGGGTCGCTGGGTCGGATCGCTGGTCGGAAGGCCGGGTGCTGATGGTGGATCGCGGTGGCGGGAGCGGGGGGTTCAGAAGGCCGCGTTGTAGACGAGGCCGGCCAGTGCTCCGCCGATCAGCGGCCCGACGACCGGGATCCAGGCGTATCCCCAGTCGGACCCGCCCTTGTGGGGGATCGGCAGGAAGGTGTGCACGATGCGCGGGCCGAGGTCGCGGGCCGGGTTGACGGCATAGCCGGTGGGACCGCCGAGGGAGAGGCCGATGCCCACGACCAGCAGGGAGACGATGAGCACGGTGGTGCCGGACTCGCCGAGCCCTCGGGTGAGCCCGAAGGCGAGGACCGGCAGGACGAGCGCGACGGTCGCGATGATCTCGGTGACGAGGTTGGCGACCGGGTTCCTGATCTCCGGAATGGTGGAGAAGATGCCGAGGGTCGGCACGGGTTCCTCCGCGGTGCCGTCCGTGGTCCCTTCGGTGCGCACGTTGGCCTGGAACTGGGCGAGATAGACGAGGTAGGCCAGTACGGCGCCGAGCATCGCGCCGACGATCTGCCCGAGCAGGTACACCCAGACCTTGCCCCATTTGCCGGTGTCCACGGCGATGCCGATGGTGACCGCGGGGTTGAGCTGGCCACCGGAGAGGGGAGCGGCGGTGTACGCGCCCGCGAGGACACCGAAGCCCCAGCCGAACGCGATCACGATCCAGCCCGAGGCGCGTGCCTTGGAGTGTCGGAGGGTGACGGCGGCGCAGACGCCCGCGCCGAACAGGATCAGGATCGCGGTGCCGATGACCTCGCCGACGAATATGTCTCCGTTGCTCATGGCGGCTCCCTTGGCGCCGGCAGGGGCGATCGGCCCCCGGCCCTGGCGTGCAGGACGGTTCCCTTGGCGACTTCAGCCGAAGGCAGGGAGGGCCCCGAGCCCCGCCCGGCGTCGGTGACGAGCGTGCCGTCGCAGCCGGATCGCCCTGGAGCGCCGGGCCGTGAGCAGGACAGACCCGTGCCGCAGTGCCTGATAACGCCAAGAATGTACGGCGATGTCGGCCGACACCGGGAAGTGTTCACCGGTGTCCCGGGGGCGTCAAGGTTGCCGACGGCGACGGTGACACGGGCGCTCCGTCGGCCTCGGCGGAGCGGGCGCGCCGCAACGGACGCATACGAGACGGCCGTTCACCACCGTGGCTCGGCGGTCGCGTAGCCGGTCCCCGCCGGGGCCGGGCCCGGCCTCCCGCGCCGGACCTCGTGACCGGGGAGCCCGGCGCGCCCGAGCACCCAGCTGCCGCCGTTCAGCGCCTTGGCGGCCTTCTTCAGCGGGGCCAGCTGCGCGGCGGCCTGGTGATGGTCGCTCACGCTGCCCGGACCGCAGACGACCGTCGCCAGGGAGAGCGTGACCGGCCGGCCGCCCGCCGCCCAGGGAACGTCCAGCACGGCGGTGACCAGCGGATCGAGCGCCTCCTCCTCCGCCAGCACCAGGAAGTCGTCTCCGCCGATGTGCCCGACGCGCGCGTGCTCCGTGACCGCCTGCTGGAGCACCGCCTGTTGGAGCGCGCGGCCCACCGCGCGGATCAACTCGTCGCCCGCGGCGAACCCGGCACCGTCGTTGACCTGCTTGAAGTGGTCGATGTCCAGCCAGCTGAGGGCGAACGCCCGCCCGTCGCAGATCCGCCGGTCCACCTCGCTCACGATCGCGTCCGAACCGGGCAGCCGGGTCAGCGGGTTGAGCCCGGCGGCCTCCTCCACCCGGCTCTCGGCCAGCGCGCGCACCAGATCCGCCAGCCGTACGACACCGACGCACCGGCCGTGTCCGTCGACCACCGCCACGTCGTCGGAGGTCCGGTCCCGGCCGCCGACCGCCACCACGTCCAGCACCTGCCAGGCCGTCGCGTCGACGCCGACCGTGCGGGGCGCGTCGCCCAGCTTGAAGGCCGGCCGGTCGGCGTACAGGGCGTGCCCGTAGCGCCCCGACATCGACAGCAGGAAACGCGAACGGTGCACCGACCGGACGGGCCTGCCGTACTGGTCCACCAGCAGTACGCCGGAGACGTCCGGGGAACCGGTCAGCAGCGCCCGCACCTGTCCGGCCGAGGCGGTCAGCGGCAGGACGGCGGCCGGCCGTACGAACTCCCGTACGGAAGGCCCGGAGCGGGGCACGGTCCCCGCGCCGGGCGCCAGGGACGGAACGTATACGTCCGCTGCGGGGATGCGGGCCGGCGGAGCGAACAGCTCGCCCTGGGCCAGCTGCGCACCGGCCGACAGCGCCGCCGCGCACTGGAGTTCCGTCTCCACCCCCTCCACCGCGACCAGGGCGCCCAGCTCCTCGCACAGCGTCCGCATCGCCCGGACCGCGGCCGGCCGCGCCAACAGCGAGGCGTCGAGTTTGACCAGGTCGGGGGAGAGGTCGGTGAGCAGCCTGAGCGGAACGTCGCCGTCCCCGATGCCGTCCGCGCTGATCCGGAACCCCTGCGCGCGCAGTGCGGACACCGCCTCCAGCAGGGCCCGCTGTGGCACATGCGTGTACGGCGGGACGATGTCGAGCGTCACCTCCCAGGCCATGCGCCCCGCCGAGCGGACGGCGTCGTGCAGCGGTGTCAGGCCGCCGAGATCGGCGAGCGTGGCCGCGAACACGTTCAGGTGCAACGGCAGCAGAGTTTCCTTGCGGGCCGCGGCGCGGAGCGCCGACACGGTCAGCCTGCCGTCCAGTTCGGGATCCCGGCGGGCCTCGGCCAGGACGTCGCCGGTCTCCGGGCGGGCGAGTATCTCCAGTGCGGCGACCGCGCCCGTCCTCAGGTTGACCACCGGCTGGAAGGCGAAGCGGAGAGTATCCGTCCAGGAGTGCACGGGAGCATGATGGCGCTGCCCGCGCACGCCCAGGCGCAGTTCATGAGACGTTCACGCAGGATTCCTGGTTGATCACGGACAGTGGTCAGCCTCATCGGCTTCCTTGCGGCACAGCGGCCTCCTGACTCACGGTGGTCACCGCACGGCGATCACTGACGACCCGTGCCCGAACAGCCCTTGGTTCGCGGTGATGCCCACCCGCGCCCCGGCGACCTGGCGGTCACCCGCCGTACCCCTCAACTGCCAGGTCAGCTCGCACACCTGGGCGATGGCCTGGGCCGGCACCGCCTCACCGAACGAGGCCAGTCCGCCGCTGGTGTTCACGGGTATCCGCCCTCCCGGGGCGGTCGCGCCCTCCCGGAGCAGCCTCGCGCCGTCGCCCTCGCCGCACAGCCCCGGATCCTCGTACCACTGCAACTCCAGCGCGGTGGGCAGGTCGTACACCTCGGCCAGGGACAGGTCCTCGGGTCCGATGCCCGCCTCGTCGTAGGCGGCGCGGGCGATGGAGGCACGGAAGGTCTCCGCCGGCGGCGTCACCGTGGCCGCCGAGTCCGTCGCGATGTCCGGCAGGTCCAGCACCGTGTTCGGGAAACGGGGCGTCACCGTCGACACCGCCCGGATCCGGACCGGACGGGCGACACCGTGCCGGTGCGCGAAGTCCAGGCTGGACAGCACCAGGGCGGCCCCGCCGTCGGAGGTGGCGCAGATGTCCAGCAGCCGCAGCGGATCGGCGACCACCGCTGAGGCGGCCACCTCCTCGGCGGTGACCCGCTTGCGGTAGCGGGCGTACGGGTTGAGCGCCGCGAGCCCGGCGTTCTTCACCTTGACCAGCGCGAAGTCCTCCGGTGTGTCACCGTGCACCGCCATCCGCCGCCGCGCGTACAGCCCGAAGCAGGCCGGATTCGCCGCCCCCAGCAGCCGGAAGCGCAGCCAGTCCGGATCGTCGGGACGGTCCCCGCCCGCGGGCCGGAAGAAGCCCTTGGGCGCGGCGTCCGCCCCCACCACCAGGACGACGTCCGTAAGACCGGCGAGGATCTGCGCCCGCGCCGCGGCGATGGCCTGGGTCCCCGACGCGCAGGCCGCGTACACACTCGTCACCCGCGCGCCCTGCCAGCCCAGGGCCTTGGCGAAGGCCGCTCCCGCGACATGGCCCGGATACCCGCCGCGCACCGTGTCCGCGCCCGCGATGGAGCCGATGGCCGGCCAGTCGAGGCCCGCGTCCGCGAGAGCCGCGCGAGCCGCCGCCGTGCCGTACTCCACGAAGCCGGCCCAGGAGCCGGAAGTCGCCGCCCTCGCCGGTGAACCAGCCGGCGACCGCGGGCTTGCGTGTGTGCGGCAAAGGGCCTTCCCGTGGGGCGTACCTGACGGAGCGTCAGGAGTGTGCCACGGGCAACCGGAAATGGGCAGGCCGATGCGGTGAACCGAACGGCGGCGCACGGCGTCGTGGTACACGAGGGGCGGCCGGGACCGACGGGGGTGATTCCGGCCGCCCCTTCGGATCCGCCCCTTCGGATCCGCTCGTTCGTGATGCCTCACTAGCGGAACACGTCCCTCCTCTGATCGGATACAGTCCGCGCGTGTCCGAAACTCAGCAACCAACTGCCAACTCCGCGCCGAACTCCCACTGTTCGAGCTGTGGAGCGCCCTATGGAGAGGGCGTTTCCGGATGGCCGCGCACCTGCCCGTCCTGCGGGACCACCGCCTACCGCAATCCGCTGCCGGTCGCGATCGCTCTCCAGCCCGTGTACGACACCAAGGGCACGGCCCTGGTCGTCATCACCCGAACCGTCGCCCCCGCGCGCGGAGGCATCGCCCTGCCGGGCGGGTACATCGACGACCGCGAGGACTGGAAGCAGGCCGTCGTACGGGAACTCAAGGAAGAGACCGGCATCGAAGCGGCCGCCCGTGACGTGCGGCTCGTGGACGTCATGAGCTCACCCGACGGGCACCTGCTGCTGTTCGGAGTGCTGCCGGAACGCCCGGCCGACGGACTGCCGCCCTCCGGTCCCACGGACGAGACAGAGGGCTGGCAGTTGCTGCGCAGGCCCGAGGAACTCGCCTTCCCGCTGCACAGCATCGCCGTCAAGGCATGGTTCGAGGGCCGCTACGTCTGAGCGCGCGGCTCAGCGGAGCCCGCGCACGCGCACCGGGTAGGGCGGCACCGCAACGCCGTCCTCCCGGTCCCGGGTGACCACCACCCGCCCGCCGTGCCGCCGGGCGACGTAGCGTTCGATCTCCGGTTCCTCCCACCCGTCGCCCGGGTCCGCCACCACCAGGCCGGCCCCGGTGCGTCCGCGCGCGGGCGCCCACACCTCCAGCTCCAGCCCGCCGTCGGCGCCACGCACGGGCAGCACCGCTCCCGCGCGCGCGAACACCGGTATCCGGGACAGCGGCGCGTCCACCAGGACCCGCCCCGGCCCCTCATGGACCTCCTCCGTCAGCGTGTCGTACCAGCGGCCCCGCGGCAGCCGCACCGCGCGCCGGCGGACACCGGGATCCAGGACGGGGGCCACCAGAAGACCGTCGCCCAGCAGAAACGTGTCCTCACAGTCGCGCAGCGCGCGGTCCTCCGGCGCCCCCCACCACAGCGGCCGCACATAGGGAGCGCCGGTCCGCCGGGCCAGATGCGCCAGCGTCAGGAAGTACGGCAGCAACCGCCGCCGTTCGAGCAACGCCACGCGCGCGTGCTCCAGCACCTCGGCACCGAACTCCCACGGCTCCCGGCGCCCCGCCCGCAGACTCGCGTGGGTGCGGAACAGCGGCAGGTACGCGCCCAGCTGGAACCAGCGCAGATACAGCTCCGGCGACGGACTGCCGTCGAAGCCGCCCACGTCCGGACCCGAGTACGGCACCCCGCACAACCCCAGGCCCAGCACCAGCGACAGCGACGCCCGCAGCCCCGGCCAGCCGGTCGCCACGTCCCCCGACCACGTGCCCCCGTACCGCTGGAGCCCCGCCCAGCCCGAACGGGAGAACAGGAAGGGCCGCTCCTCGGGCGCCAGCTTGCGCAACCCCTCGTAGGCGGCCTGCGCCATGCACAGCGCGTACACGTTGTGCGCCTCCCGGTGGTCGCCGCCGCGCCCCTCCAGGGCATGCCGGGCCGAACGCGGCAGCGTCGGCTCGCCGAAGGCGCTGAACGACGTGGGCTCGTTCATGTCGTGCCAGAACCCGGCGAAGCCCTGCCCCAGCCGCTCCTCGTACAGCCCGCCCCACCACGCACGCGCGCGTGCGTCCGTGAAATCCGGGAAGACCGACTCGCCGGCCCACGCGACACCCCGCACCGTGTGGCCCTGCGCGTCCCGCACGAAGGCGTCCACGGCCTTGCCGCTCTCGTACACGGCACTGCCCGGCTCCGCCCGCACCGCCGGATCGACGATCGACACCAGCCGGATCCCGTCCCGGCGCAGCTCCTCCGCCAGCACCGGCAGCTTGGGAAAACGCTCCTGGTCGACCGTGAACACCTGATGGTCGTCGTAGTGGTCGATGTCGAGGTGCACGGCGTCCAGCGGCAGCCCGCGCTCGTGATAGCCCGCGACGATCCGGCGCACCTCCTGCTCGCTGCCGAATCCCCACCGCGCGTGCTGGTGGCCCAGCGCCCACGCGGGCGGCAGGGCGGGCGCCCCGGTCAGCGAGGCCCACGTGTGCAGCACGCGCGCGGGAGTCCCCACCATCACCCAGCAGCGCAGCGGACCGCCGTCCATCCGCACCTCGCAGTGCCCCGCCCGGTCGTGCCCGGACCCGGCACCCTCCCCGCCCTCGCGCAGGACCACCGTGCCGTCCCAGGTGGTGTCATGGAACACCAGATGGGTGCCGGCGTCCGCCACCACCAGTTGCACCGGCATCGTCAGATACAGCGGATCGTCGCCGGGCCCGAACGCCCGGCCGGGATCGGTGTTCCACAACCGGTACCGGCCATCGCGCAGCCGGGGCCCGCCCGCGCGCCCGCCCAGACCGAAGAACCGGGCGTCCGCGGCGACCTCCGACCGCTGCATCCACCGCGCCGTTCCTCCGCCGACCGGCTCCCACCAGCGCGGCGGCAGATCCCGCCGCAGCATCACCCCGCCCGGCGTGCACACCTCCACCGCGCCGTGCCGCGACACGACGACCGTCGCCCGCTCGGCCACCACGCGCCAGCCGCCGTCCTTGTCCGGCTCCAGCACCGCCCGCGGATCCGGCTCGGGGCCGCTCCCCGCGAGCGCGTACGACGGCTGCGGACCAGCCCCGTCCCACCCCCAGAAGACCGCCCCGTTCACCGCCACGACGATCCGCAGCTCCGAGCGGCCGAACCGGATCAGCCCACCCCCGGGACCCGGCTCCGCGCCCCGCACCTGACCCGGCACCCGGGCCCGCTCGGGCCCCCGCCGCGGGAGCCCGGCGGCATCGATACGCCTCCTGCGCCACGCCGCCCGTACGGTACGCAACCCCTGAGCCGCCCTCCCCGAACCGACCACACTTACCGAACGCACCAGGTCACGACCGTCCATGCTGCTCACCCTGCCACTGAGCGCCCCACGCGCGTGTGTCGTTCAACTGCCGTTCACCCGTGCCCGGACCACATCTTCATGACATGGACTGTGTGGAGCGCACCCTGGTGTAGAAGTCGATCACATGGCATCGTCCCTGTCAGCCGCGTCACGCGCACACCCCAGCCCGTGCGCGGACGACGCACACGACGCGCACAGCCCGGGAGCCGCACCAATGTCGACCGCGAACCCCCAGCCGCTCTGGCAGCCCGATCCCCAGCGGATCGCCCAGGCCCGCATCACCCGGTTCCAGGCATGGGCCGCCGAACACCACGGCGCCCCGGCCGAGGGCGGGTACCCGGCCCTGCACCGGTGGTCCGTCGATCAGCTGGACACCTTCTGGAAAGCCGTCACCGAGTGGTTCGACGTACGGTTCTCGACGCCCTACACGCGCGTGCTCGGCGACCGCGCCATGCCCGGCGCCCAATGGTTCCCCGGAGCTACCCTCAACTACGCCGAACACGCCCTGCGCGCCGCGGCCGACCGCGCGGACGAACCCGCCCTCCTGCACGTGGACGAGACGCAGGAGCCGCGGCCGGTGAGCTGGTCCGCGCTGCGCCGCCAGGTCGGCTCACTCGCCGCCGAACTCCGCGCCCTCGGCGTCCGCCCCGGCGACCGCGTCAGCGGCTACCTCCCCAACATCCCCCAGGCCGTCGTCGCCCTCCTCGCCACGGCCGCCGTCGGCGCCGTCTGGACCTCGTGCGCCCCCGACTTCGGCGCCCGCAGCGTCCTCGACCGCTTCCAGCAGGTCGAACCCGTCGTCCTGTTCACCGTCGACGGCTACCGCTACGGCGGCAAGGAGCACGACCGCCGGGAGGTCGTCGCCGAGCTGCGCCGGGAGCTGCCCACCCTGCGCGCCGTCGTCCACATCCCGCTGCTCGGCACCGAGCCCCCCGAGGGAGCGCTGGAGTGGTCCGCGCTGACCGCCGGGGACACCGAGCCGGTCTTCGAGCAGGTCCCGTTCGACCACCCGCTGTGGGTGCTCTACTCCTCCGGCACCACCGGCCTGCCCAAGGCCATCGTCCAGTCGCAGGGCGGGATCCTGGTCGAACACCTCAAGCAGCTCGGCCTGCACTGCGACCTCGGCCCCGAGGACCGCTTCTTCTGGTACACCTCGACCGGCTGGATGATGTGGAACTTCCTCGTCTCCGGCCTGCTCACGGGCACCACGGTCGTCCTGTACGACGGCAGCCCCGGCTACCCGGACACGGGTGCCCAGTGGCGCGTCGCCGAACGCACCGGAGCCACCCTCTACGGCACCTCCGCCGCCTACGTCATGGCCTGCCGCAAAGCCGGCGTCCACCCCGCCCGCGACTACGACCTGTCCACGGTGAAGTGCGTCGCCACCACTGGTTCCCCGCTGCCGCCCGACGGCTTCCGCTGGCTGCACGACGAGGTCCGCGACGACCTGTGGATCGCCTCCGTCAGCGGCGGCACCGACGTCTGCTCCTGCTTCGCCGGCGCCGTACCCACCCTCCCGGTGTACACCGGCGAACTCCAGGCACCCGGCCTCGGCACCGACCTGCGGTCCTGGGACCCCAGCGGGAACCCCCTCGTCGACGAGGTCGGCGAGCTGGTCGTCACCAACCCCATGCCGTCCATGCCGATCCGCTTCTGGAACGACCCCGACGGCAGCCGCTACCACGACAGCTACTTCGACACCTACCCCGGCGTCTGGCGGCACGGCGACTGGATCACCCTGACCTCACGCGGGACCGTGATCATCCACGGCCGCTCCGACTCCACCCTGAACCGGCAGGGCGTGCGCATGGGCTCGGCCGACATCTACGAGGTCGTCGAGCGCCTGCCCGAGATCAAGGAGTCCCTGGTCATCGGCATCGAGCAGCCCGACGGCGGCTACTGGATGCCGCTGTTCGTGCACCTCGCACCGGGCGCCGTCCTGGACGAGGCCCTCCTGAACCGCATCAAGCAGGCCATCCGCGAGCAGCTCTCCCCCCGGCACATCCCCGACGAGATCATCGAGGTCCCCGGCGTCCCGCACACCCTCACGGGCAAGCGCATCGAGGTCCCGGTCAAGCGCCTGCTCCAGGGCACACCGCTGGAAAAGGCGGTGAACCCCGGCTCCATCGACGACCTCGCCCTGCTCGGTTTCTACGAGGAACTCGCCCGCAAGCGCGCCTGACCCCCGGACGATCACCCTCCGCATATGGGCCTCTGCACGGCCCATGCGCTGTGACCTGCGCAGACGACCTCACCACCCGACCGCGACCACCGGCGGCACCGCCATTGTCAGTGCCGCCGGTTACGGTGAGTGAGCATTGATCGACCGCGCACTGGGGGAAATTCATGGCGCACACCGACCACCGGACCATGCGGCGCGCCCTGCACCGCGAGATCGCCGGCACCATCGGCGTCCTCACCGACGACCACGACTTCCGCGCCATGCGGCGCTACCGCAGCTTCACCTTCGACGACCACACCACCTACCTCCGGCAACTGGAGGCCGTCCTCCAGGACCGCGCCGCACAGGGCGACCACACCACCCTCGCCCTGTTCGACCCCGAGGACTACGCCGCGTACTGCGCGGACACCGGCCTCGACCCGGAAGCCCCGGCCAGCCGGACCCGGTTCGCCGCGGAACTCGCGGCCACCGGCACGACCATCCCCTACGACGGCCGCCCGCTCGCCGTCCTCCTGCCCGCCCTCGTGGACGAAGCCGTACGCCAGGCCACCTGGGAGTACGCCACCACCCTCCTCACCCGCCTCGGCCCCTGCCCGACCTGCGGTGAGGACATCGGCAGGGCAGCCTTCACCCGCGCCTCCGACCTCCTGGTCCGCATCCTCGACACCGCTCCACCCGGCGACCGGCACCTCGTGTGCACCGTCGCCGGACCCCCGGACACCCTCGTCTCCGTCCTGCACGGCGACCAGGACCCCCACGGCGCGACCCGCCTGGACGAGGCCGAAGCCCTGGAATTCACCAGCGTCCTCGCCCTCGGCCTCGCGACCCGCAGCCCCGGCGGACTCGTCATCCGCGTCAGCGCCACCGGAACGGCCGACCGCGTCTACGGCTGGCGACTGCGCGGCGGCGCCCTCGAACCACTGACGGCATCCGAGGTGTTCGACGCCTACTGCACCGACGTCGAATCCGGCGAACTCATCTCCCCGGAGCCCGGCGTCGACTACCGCGAGCCCCCCGCCCTCGGAGAAGAGAGCATCTCCCCGGGCCACCGCCACTGAGAGCCCGCACACCCGGCGACCCGAACGCATCAGGGGCGCCCCACCCGAAGGCGGGACGCCCCTGATTCCGGCACACCGGCCGTGACCGGTACGGCTACTCGCCGGACAGCACCGCCTGAGCCGCGCTGCGCGCCTCCTCGGCGCTGTCCGCCGCACGCGCCGCCGCCGCGGCCCGCTCACACTGCGCCAGCGTGTACTTCGCCAGCGTGGCGCGAACGTACGGAATCGATGCCGCACCCATGGACAGGGAGGTGACACCCAGACCGGTCAGCACACACGCCAGCAGCGGATCCGACGCGGCCTCGCCGCACACCCCACAGCTCTTGCCCTCGGCCGTGGCCGCCTCGGCGGACAGCGCGACCAGGTCGAGCAGCGCCGGCTGCCACGGGTCCTGGAGGCGCGACACCGCACCCACCTGCCGGTCCGCCGCGAACGTGTACTGCGCGAGGTCGTTGGTCCCCAGTGACAGGAACTCGACCTCCTGGAGGATCGAGCGTGCCCGCAGCGCGGCCGAGGGGATCTCGACCATCGCGCCGAACTTCGCCCGCAGCCCCGCCTCACGGCAGGCATCGGCAAAGGCCTTGGCGTCCCTGCGGTCCGCCACCATGGGCGCCATGACCTCAAGGTAGACGGGCAGCCCCTCGGCGGCCTTGGCCAGCGCCGTCAGCTGAGTGCGCAGAACCTCAGGGTGGTCGAGCAGCGTTCGCAGCCCCCGCACGCCGAGCGCCGGGTTCGGCTCGTCCGCCGGCGTCAGGAAGTCCAGCGGCTTGTCCGCCCCGGCGTCCAGCACCCGCACGACCACACGGCTCTCGGGGAACGCCTCCAGCACCTGCCGGTAGGCCTCCACCTGCTTCTCCTCGGAAGGAGCGTTCTTGCTGTCGTCCAGGAACAGGAACTCGGTACGGAACAGACCGACACCCTCGGCCCCGGCCTCCACGGCCGCCGGCACGTCCGCCGGCCCGCCCACGTTGGCCAGGAGCGGCACCTTGTGCCCGTCCGCGGTCACCCCCGGACCCGTCGAAGCGGCCAGCGCGGCCTTGCGGGCGGCAGCCGCGGCCTCCAGCTCCGCCTTCTTCTCCTCGCTCGGGTTCACGAAGACGTCCCCGGTGCTGCCGTCGACGGCGATCAACGTGCCCTCGCCCAGCTCACCGGCACCGGGCAGCGCCACCACGGCCGGCACGCCCAGAGCCCGCGCCAGGATGGCGCTGTGACTGGTAGGACCGCCCTCCTCGGTCACGAAACCGAGGACCAGCGACGGGTCCAGCAACGCGGTGTCGGCCGGAGCCAGATCACGCGCCACGAGCACATAAGGCTGGTCACTGTCCGGGACACCCGGCATCGGCACGCCCAGCAGCCGGGCGACGATGCGATTGCGCACGTCATCGAGGTCGGCCACCCGCCCGGCCAGGTACTCACCGGCACCGGCCAGCAGCTCCCGGTACGCCGCGAAGGCGTCGTACACGGCACGCTCGGCGGTGCTGCCGACGGCGATCCGCCGGTCCACGTCGGCCATCAGCTCGGGGTCCTGCGCCATCATGGCCTGTGCCTCCAGCACGGCCTGGGCCTCGCCCCCCGCCAGATTGCCGCGCGCCATCAGGTCGGCGGCCACAGCGTCCACGGCCTGACGGGCGCGCCCCTGCTCCCGCTCCGCGTCCTCGGCGGGAATCTGCTTGGCCGGCGGTTCCAGCACCGCCGTGCCCATGTGCCGTACCTCGCCGATCGCCACGCCATGGCTCACGCCGACGCCTCGCAGCGTTGTCTCCATCTCACCCGTCTCCGGATAGTGCGGCGGGTCCCGCCGCCGCGGTGGTTGTCCTGTGCGCCGCCTTACGACGGCAGTGCTGTCAGTTCCAGGAGAAGAGGCTGTCGCCGACCTTCACGTCTCCGTCCTCACGGAGGTCGGAGAGGGACTCGGCAGTGGCTTCCAGCGCGACGACCGGGCACACCGGCGACTTGCCGGCGGCCTCGACCGCGGCGGGGTTCCAGCGCACGACGGCCTGGCCCCGGGCCACGGTGTCGCCCTTGTTGACGAGCACCTCGAAACCCTCGCCGTTGAGCTGGACAGTGTCGATGCCGAGGTGGGTGAGTACACCGTGCCCACTCTCGTCGACCACGACGAACGCGTGCGGATGAAGGGAGACGATGATGCCGTCGACCGGCGCCACGGCATCGGAGACCTCACGCACGGGGTCGATCGCGGTGCCCGGGCCGACCATGGCCCCGGAGAAGACCGGATCCGGCACTGCGGCCAGTCCGATGGCACGCCCGGCAAGAGGGGACGTCACGGTGGTCATGGGAAGCCTCCCAAGGAGTGGAGCTGTTCACGGGCCGTCACTGGCAGTCCCGGACGGCGCACTGAGCAGCAGCGTATGTCATGTGAACTGGCGGTTCCGGACGGAAGCTACCAGTTAGTGGTCTAGACCACCAGCTCACCGGATTTGCACGGCCTTCAAGGCTGCGTGTACAGTCGTACTCCTGCCGGGGGGCAGTGAGGCGTGCAACGCTTCCTCCTCCGACAGCAACCAAACTCATCAGATCCTATCTCTGGATCTCCTTCTGCATGCTCGCAGGGGGGTGGTCAGAGAGACAGAAAAACCCTGGTAGAGTTTGAAACG
>NZ_KQ948364.1:0-267576 GCF_001514055.1 Streptomyces corchorusii
CTCCTTTTGAAGCTCCGGCTCTTGGGCACTGCCCAGGGGCCGGAGCTTTTTTGCGTTGAGGTAAGGTCAGGGGGCATCGTTGGTTCATTTCGCACAGGAGGCCCCCGGGTGGAGGTCCAGGAGACCCGCGTCCAGACAGACCGGGTCCTCACCATCCCCAACATCCTCAGCATGGCGCGGCTCGTCGGCGTACCCCTCTTCCTGTGGTTGATCCTCAGGCCGGAGTTCGGCGGCCCCAAGAGCGATGGCTGGGCCCTCCTCGTGCTCGCGTTCAGCGGGGTCAGCGACTACCTGGACGGCAAGCTCGCCCGCCGCTGGAACCAGATCAGCAGCCTCGGCCGGCTGCTCGACCCCGCGGCCGACCGGCTCTACGTCCTGTCCACGCTGCTCGGACTGACCTGGCGGGAAATCCTCCCGCTCTGGCTCACCGCCCTCCTGCTGGCCCGGGAGCTCGTCCTCCTGGTCATGGTGGGCATCCTCCGCCGGCACGGCTATCCGCCGCCGCAGGTGAACTTCCTCGGCAAGGCCGCGACGTTCAACCTCATGTACGCCTTCCCGCTCCTGCTGCTCAGCGACGGAAACGGATGGATCGCGTCACTCGCCGCAGTTTTCGGGTGGGCTTTCGCCGGATGGGGTACAACCCTCTATTGGTGGGCAGGAGTGCTGTACGTAGTACAAGTCCGCCGTCTGGTGCGCGCGGACGCCGTGGCCGATTGAGCCCGTCTCTTGTCTGGACAAAGTCGTCCGATGGCCCCCCGCCGTGAAATGCGGGACACTTTGGACGGGTGAAGTCGGCTAGACAGTCATCTCTTTAGGAGGACGCTTCCGACATGAAGGCCGTCGTGATGGCCGGCGGCGAAGGCACGCGCCTTCGCCCAATGACCTCCAGCATGCCCAAGCCGCTCCTGCCCGTGGCGAACCGCCCGATCATGGAGCATGTGCTGCGACTGCTCAAAAAGCACGGGCTCAACGAGACCGTGGTCACCGTGCAGTTCCTGGCGTCCCTCGTAAAGAACTACTTCGGTGACGGCGAAGAGCTCGGCATGGAGCTCACGTACGCCAACGAGGAGAAGCCACTCGGTACCGCCGGAAGCGTCAAGAACGCCGAGGAGGCGTTGAAGGACGATGCCTTCCTCGTCATCTCCGGCGATGCCCTGACCGACTTCGACCTCACCGAGCTGATCAATTTCCACAAGGAGAAGGGCGCTCTGGTCACGGTCTGCCTGACCCGTGTGCCCAATCCGCTGGAGTTCGGCATCACCATCGTCGACGAGGAAGGCAAGGTCGAACGCTTCCTGGAGAAGCCGACCTGGGGGCAGGTCTTCTCCGACACGGTAAACACGGGCATCTACGTCATGGAGCCCGAGGTCTTCGACTACGTCGAAGCCGATGTGCCCGTCGACTGGTCCGGCGATGTCTTCCCGCAGTTGATGAAGGAAGGCAAGCCGATCTACGGCTATGTCGCCGAGGGCTACTGGGAGGACGTCGGCACACACGAGAGCTATGTCAAGGCCCAGGCGGACGTCCTCGAAGGCAAGGTCAACGTCGACATCGACGGCTTCGAGATCTCCCCGGGCGTGTGGGTGGCCGAGGGCGCCGAGGTGCATCCCGACGCCGTGCTGCGCGGGCCGCTGTACATCGGTGACTATGCGAAGGTCGAGGCCGGCGCGGAGATCCGGGAGCACACCGTCGTCGGCTCCAATGTCGTCGTCAAGAGCGGTGCCTTCCTGCACAAGGCTGTCGTGCACGACAACGTGTACATAGGCCAGCACAGCAATCTGCGCGGCTGTGTCGTCGGCAAGAACACCGACATCATGCGTGCGGCCCGGATCGAGGACGGCGCGGTCATCGGTGACGAGTGCCTGATCGGTGAGGAATCGATCGTTCAGGGCAACGTCCGCGTCTACCCGTTCAAGACCATCGAGGCCGGTGCCTTCGTCAACACCTCGGTGATCTGGGAGTCCCGGGGGCAGGCCCATCTGTTCGGAGCCCGGGGCGTCTCCGGCATCCTGAACGTGGAGATCACGCCGGAGCTGGCGGTCCGGCTCGCCGGCGCCTACGCCACGACCCTGAAGAAGGGCTCCACCGTCACCACGGCCCGCGACCACTCCCGCGGCGCCCGGGCGCTCAAGCGGGCGGTGATCTCCGCACTCCAGGCCAGCGCCATCGACGTGCGCGACCTGGAGAACGTACCGCTGCCCGTGGCCCGGCAGCAGACCGCGCGTGGCAGTGCCGGCGGCATCATGATCCGGACTTCGCCGGGTGTCCCGGACTCGGTCGACATCATGTTCTTCGACGGACAGGGCGCGGACCTCTCGCAGGGCAGCCAGCGCAAGCTGGACCGGGTGTTCGCACGCCAGGAGTACCGGCGGGCGTTCCCCGGTGAGATCGGTGACCTGCACTTCCCGGCCAGCGTCTTCGACTCGTACACCGGATCGCTGCTGCGCAACGTCGACACGACCGGGATAGCCGAGTCGGGCCTGAAGGTGGTCGTGGACGCCTCGAACGGCAGCGCCGGGCTCGTGCTGCCCAGCCTGCTCGGCAAGCTCGGTGTGGACTCGCTGACCATCAACCCGGGTCTGGACGAGTCCCGGCCCACGGAGACGGCCGAGATGCGGCGGAAGGGGCTGGTGCGGCTCGGTGAGATCGTGGCGTCCTCGGGTGCCGCGTTCGGTGTGCGGTTCGACCCTGTCGGCGAGCGGCTGTCGCTCGTGGACGAGAAGGGCCGGATCATCGAGGACGACCGGGCGCTGCTGGTCATGCTCGACCTGGTGGCCGCCGAGCGGCGCAGCGGACGAGTGGCGCTGCCGGTCACCACGACCCGGATCGCCGAGCAGGTGGCGGCGTACCACGGTACCCAGGTCGAGTGGACGACCACTTCGCCCGACGACCTCACGCGCGTGGGGCGCGAGGAAGGCACCATCTTCGGCGGCGACGGCAAGGGCGGGTTCATCGTCCCGGAGTTCAGCGGTGTGTACGACGGCACGGCCGCCTTCGTGCGCCTGATCGGGCTCGTGGCGCGGACGCAGCTCACGCTGAGCCAGATCGACGCCCGGATCCCGCGGGCGCACGTCCTCAAGCGGGACCTGGCGACGCCGTGGGCCGTCAAGGGCCTGGTGATGCGACGGGTGGTCGAGGCGGCGGGAGACCGCTCCGTCGACACGACCGACGGTGTGCGGGTCGTGGAGACCGACGGGCGCTGGGTGATGGTGCTGCCCGACCCGGCCGAGGCGGTCACCCATCTGTGGGCGGAGGGGCCGGACGACGCCTCCGCGCAGGCCCTGCTGGACGAGTGGTCGGCGGTCGTGGACAGCGCCGGCCGGTGACGGTCGGCGGCTGAGAACGGCAAAACCCGCTGCACGCGTGCGTGCCGGACAAGTGTCCCCAAGGGGGCCTGTCCGGCACGCCGGTGGGGCCGTTCGGAGGTACTGCTCGCGACATGCGACGATGTGCGGCATGCCGCAGCAACCCCCCGTTCGGAGCAGCCCCACGCGGCCGCAGCGCCCGGACGCCTCCATGTCGTTGATCACCAACGTCATGGACCACAGCCTCGACGACGGGTACGCCGAGGCCGCCGCCCGGAGGAAGTCCGAGGGCGAGGGCGGCCTGCCGAAGACGCTCCGGGCCAAGCTGGGCCTGGCCGCCGGCCTCGTCCTCACGGCGCTCGTCGTGACCGTGGGGGCGGCCCAGGCGCGCGTGACAGCGCCCGTCGTGGCCAAGGAGCGCCAGGAGCTGATCGACCGCATCGACAGCGAGACGGCGGACGCCGACAAGCTCGAAAGCACCGTCGACACGCTGCGCGACGACGTCAGCGCGCGCCAGCGGGCGGCCCTGAAGTCGAGCGGGGGCAGCGCCGAGGCGGACCTGGTGGGTCTGCTGTCGGGTGCCACCGCGGTGCACGGTCCGGGTGTCAAGCTCGTCGTGAACGACGCCAAGGAGGCGGGCGGCGGCGGGGACGGCTCCAATCCCCGCGAGACGTCGGACTTCTCCGACACCGGCCGGGTACGGGACCGCGACATGCAGCGCGTGGTCAACGGGCTGTGGGCCTCCGGCGCCGAGGCGATCTCCGTCAACGGACAGCGGCTGACCGCCCTGTCCGCGATCAGGGCGGCGGGTGACGCGATACTGGTCGACAACAGGCCGCTGGTGCCGCCGTACACGGTGCTGGCGGTGGGGAACGGGGAGAGGCTGAGCACCGGGTTCCAGAACAGCGCCGACGGCCTGTATCTGCATGCCCTGGAGGAGAGCTACGGCATCCGCGCCACCATTTCGACGGAGGGCGACGTCCGGTTGCCCGCCGCACCCAGTGTGACCGTACGCACAGCACAGCCGAAGTCCGAGAAAACCGAGAAGGGCACATCGTGATCGCCGTACTGGGCCTCGTCGTGGGAGTCGTGGCCGGCCTGTTGGTCCGGCCCGAGGTTCCGGCGGTCGTCGAGCCTTATCTGCCGATCGCCGTCGTCGCGGCGCTGGACGCCGTCTTCGGTGGTCTGCGGGCCATGCTCGACGGCATCTTCGACGACAAGGTCTTCGTGGTGTCGTTCCTGTCGAACGTGGTCGTAGCCGCCCTCATCGTGTTCCTCGGCGACAAGTTGGGCGTGGGCGCGCAGCTGTCCACGGGCGTCGTCGTGGTCCTGGGCATCCGTATCTTCTCCAACGCCGCGGCGATCCGGCGGCACGTGTTCCGGGCGTGACACCGATGAGCGAGCAGAACGACAGCAACGACGGCAACGGCCGGAACGACCAGCCGGGGAACCGGCTGCGCAGGGAACTGCCGGCGGAAGTGCCCGCGCCCGCGCCCGAGGCCGGGCAGCCGGCCGAGGGGGAGCCCCAGCAGCCGCTGACGGGCCGGCAGCGGCTCGTCAAGGGGCTGTGGCCCCCGCGCTTCACGCGTGCTCAACTCATCGTCGCGGTGCTGCTGTTCGGGCTGGGCTTCGGCCTGGCCGTGCAGGTGGCGTCCAACAGCGACACCGACAGCGCGCTGCGCGGAGCCCGCCAAGAAGATCTTGTACGCATCCTCGATGAACTGGATTCGCGCACTCAGCGTCTTCAGGACGAGAAGCAGGGGCTCGAAAAGCAGCGTCAGGAGCTTCAGAGCAGCTCCGACCAGGCCGCGGAGGCGCGCCGGCAGACCGCCGAGAAAGAGAGGCAACTCGGCGTCCTGGCGGGCACCGTGGCGGCGCAGGGTCCCGGCATCACCATGACGATCGAGGACACGAAGGGGACGGTCCAGGCGGACATGCTGCTCGACGCGATCCAGGAGTTGCGCGCGGCCGGTGCGGAGGCGATCCAGGTCAACGGGGTCCGGGTGGTGACGGGTACCTACTTCACCGACGCCGGCAAGAGCGTGAGCGTCGACGGGAACAAGATCAACGCCCCCTATCGTTTCAAGGTCATCGGCAAGCCGCAGGATCTTGAGCCCGCGCTGAACATCCCTGGAGGCGTGGTGCAGACTCTGGAGAAGGAGCAGGCCACGGTGACCGTCGAGCGGTCGGACAAGATCGTCGTGGACGCCTTGCGACAGGCGAAGCGGCCTGACTACGCTCGGTCGTCCTCCCAGTGAACCGGCGGTGCATGGGGGCCGTCCGGCAGGGGCATGAGGTTGCGGGGGGTCGGCGCACCGAAGGGGTGGTGCGTGGTGGAAACTGTCTGGTGGTTACGGACGTTGTGAGAATGTCCGGCTCGGCCGGTGTAGGCAATCAGGGTTCGTCCTGCCCCACGGGCGGGTCTGTTTCGGTCAAGGGGAATCGCCCGTGAAGTTGTTTGCGAAGTTGTTCGGCAAGAGCGCGCGAGAGGGCAGCGGCAACGCGACCGCTCGTCATCGCGCACAGCCTGACGCGGAGGGCCAGCGCCCGCTGTTCCGGGACCAGGTCGCTGGTCCGGGCGGTGACATTTCGGGAGGTCAGGGCGCGGCGTCTGTTGACCCTGCCCAGTCCGGCGGCATAGGTTTCGGGCAACCGTCAACCTCAGGTACGGGTGGAGGGTTCGCCTCCGGCCCGTACGCGTCCAACGCCCCGGCGGGGCAGCCGCGGCAGGAGGATCCGTCGATGTCGGTCCTGGTATGTACGAGGTGCGGTAACCGGAACGCGGAGAACGCCCGGTTCTGCTCCAACTGCGGGGCGCCGCTGCGTCCCGGGTTGACGCCCGAGCGGGCCACGGAGACGACGTCCACGATCTCGATCTCGGGCCTGGAGGCCTACGACTCCGAGGCGACCGGTCAGACGCCGCTGCCGATGCTCTCCCCGGAGGCACAGGCCGCGGTGGACGCCCTGCCGATGGGCTCGGCGCTGCTGGTGGTGCGCCGGGGGCCGAACTCGGGCAGCCGCTTCCTGCTGGACAGCGACCTGACCACGGCCGGCCGTCATCCGCAGAGCGACATCTTCCTGGACGACGTGACGGTCTCCCGGCGCCACGTGGAGTTCCGGCGCTCCCCGGACGGCTCCTTCACGGTGGCCGACGTGGGCAGCCTGAACGGCACGTACGTCAACCGGGAGCGCATCGACCAGGTCGCTCTGTCGAACGGTGACGAGGTGCAGATCGGCAAGTACCGGCTGGTGTTCTACGCGAGCCGGCAGGGCATCTGACCCGCCCCCGGACTGATGTCCGGGGGGACCCCCAGGGAAGGTCCATGGTGCAAACACCGAGCGGCGGTGCCGGAAGCGGTACCGCCGCCAGGGACAGTGGGCTGATGAGCATCGGCACGGTGCTGAACGTGCTGCGCGACGAGTTCCCCGAAGTCACCATCTCCAAGATCCGCTTCCTGGAGTCGGAGGGGCTCATCGAGCCGCAGCGGACCCCGTCGGGGTACCGCAAGTTCAGCGCCGGGGACGTCGAGCGCCTCGGTCACGTCCTGCGGATGCAGCGGGACCACTACCTGCCGCTCAAGGTGATCCGTGAGCATCTGGACGCCATGGAGCGGGGTGAGGCCGTCCCGCTGCCCGTGGTGGGCCGCCAGCGCACCGCGGAGGACGTGCCCGCGCGCGTGGAGGGGCCGACGGTGGCCAGGATCGGCAGGGCCGAGCTGCTGGCCGCCGCGGACATCGACGAGGACGACCTGAAGGAGTGGGAGTCCTACGGGCTCATCACCGCGCTGGAGGACGGGGCCTACGACGCCGAGGCCGTCACCGTGGCCTCGCTCATCGCCGAGCTGGGCCGGTTCGGGATCGAGCCGCGCCACCTGCGGGTGATGAAGGCCGCCGCCGACCGCGAGGCGGGCCTGGTCGACCAGGTCGTGGCCCCCCTCAAGCGCCACCGCAACCCGCAGACCAGGGCGCACGCCGAGGCCCGTACGAAGGAGCTGGCGGCCCTGACGGTGAAGCTGCACGCGGCCCTGGTGAAGACCGCTCTCGGTGTGCGGCTGCCCTGATCCGGCGGGCCGTGGAGCGGCCGGATCGGGCACCTGTTCCCGGCCCGACTACCCAAACGTCCCGGGCACGGCCTAGGGTTGCTGTGTGAACGAGCTCGATGTCGTAGGTGTCCGGGTCGAAATGCCCTCCAACCAACCGATCGTGCTCCTGCGCGAAGTGGGAGGCGACCGTTACCTCCCCATCTGGATCGGGCCGGGGGAGGCGACGGCGATCGCCTTCGCCCAGCAGGGCATGGCCCCCGCGCGACCGCTGACCCACGACCTGTTCAAGGACGTGCTGGAGGCCGTCGGCCAGGAGCTGACCGAAGTGCGCATCACCGATCTGCGGGAAGGTGTCTTCTACGCGGAGCTGGTGTTCGCCAGCGGGGTCGAGGTCAGCGCCCGCCCCTCCGATGCCATAGCGCTAGCCCTGCGCACCGGGACGCCGATCTACGGCAGTGACACGGTGCTGGACGACGCCGGCATCGCCATTCCGGACGAGCAGGAGGACGAGGTGGAGAAGTTCCGCGAGTTCCTCGACCAGATCTCGCCCGAGGACTTCGGCACCAGCAGCCAGTGAGCCCTGGGACCGGCCCGTCCGCCCCGGTGGTCCACCGGGGCGGACGGCGGCCCCGCACGGCCCTCGCCCCGGCAATTGCCCCCGGCCAGTGAGAGCGTCCTACGGCCCCCCGTCAGCGCATTCGGCTAGCCTTTCCCCGCGGTGGGACACGGGAAACCACTCCTTGGGTGATTATCACTCGGCGTGCCGAGTGTGGCGATCGTTGACGCACCCCTGGTGACTGCCTACCGTCGAGAAGGCAGGTCAAGGACGGAGGTCGGCGTGAGAACCAGCGGCGACGGTACGGCTGGGGGTGCCCCCGGACGCGGTTTCGGGGAGAGCGGTCCGTACCCGCCCCCGAGCTCGCGACCGCGCTCAGGCGGGGGTCATGCCCATCCCGGCAGCGCGGTGGAGCACGCTCCGCAGCTGCCGACGGCGGTGCCGAACGGCGGAGGGGTGGCGTCCATGGCGTCCGAGGAGATCGGCTACCGCGGGCCCACGGCCTGCGCGGCTGCCGGCATCACCTACCGGCAGCTCGACTACTGGGCCCGCACCGGTCTGGTCGAGCCCAGCGTACGGCCCGCCTACGGGTCGGGCACCCAGCGTCTGTACAGCTTCCGGGACGTCGTCGTCCTGAAGATCGTGAAGCGGTTCCTGGACACCGGGGTGTCCTTGCAGAACATCCGCACGGCCGTCCAGCACCTCAGGGAACGCGGTTTCCGCGACCTGGAGCGGATGACCCTGATGAGCGACGGCGCGACCGTGTACGAGTGCACCTCGCCGGACGAGGTGCACGCCCTGCTCCAGGGCGGTCAGGGCATCTTCGGGATCGCTGTCGGCGTGGTGTGGCGGGACGTGGAAAGCGCCCTCTCCCAGCTGCACGGCGAGCGCATCGACACCGGCGAGACCCTGGTCGGGCACAACCCCGCGGACGAGCTGGCGCGGCGCCGCAACCGGGCGGTCTGACCTCCGGCTCCGGCCGCCGGCCCTCTCGCGGGGCGCCCCGGCCGCACGGCGTTGTCAGTGCCGTGGTGCAGCATCGGAGATGTGAGAAACGCGCCCACGATCCTGCATCTCGACATGGATGCCTTCTTCGCCTCGGTGGAGCAGGCGTCCAAGCCGAGCCTGCGCGGGAAAGCGGTGGTCGTGGGCGGGCTCGGACCGCGCGGGGTGGTGGCGACCGCGTCGTACGAGGCACGGGTGTTCGGGGTCCACTCGGCGATGCCCATGTCCCAGGCGCGCCGGCTGGCACCCAACGCCGCGTACCTGGTGCCGCGCTTCACCCTGTACCGGACGATCAGCGAGCAGGTGATGGCGCTGCTGCGGGAGCTGTCACCGCTGGTGGAGCCGCTGAGCCTGGACGAGGCGTTCGTGGACCTGGAGGCCGGGGGAGCGGCCTGGGACGGGGAGTCGGCGCGGCGGGCCGGGGAGAAGCTGCGCGCGGACATCCGGGCGGTCACCGGGCTCACTGGATCGGTGGGGCTCGCCGCCTCCAAGATGCTCGCGAAGATCGCCTCCGAGCAGGCCAAGCCGGACGGCCTGCGGCTGATCGAGCCGGGCACGGAGCGGGCGCTGCTGGCGCCGATGCCGGTGCGCACCCTGCCGGGGGTCGGACCGGCCACCGGGGACCATCTGCGCCGGGCCGGGATCACCACGGTGGAGGAACTGGCGGAGGCCGGCGAGGACGAGCTGGTCCGGCTGCTCGGCAAGGCGCACGGGCACGCGCTGTACGCCATGGCCCTGGCCCGGGACGAGCGGCCCGTGGTGGCCGAGCGGGAGACCAAGTCGGTGTCGGTGGAGGACACGTACGACGTGGACATCCACGACCGGCTGCGGGTCGGTCTGGAGGTGCAGCGGCTGGCCGACCGGTGTGTGGGGCGGCTGCGCCAGGCCGGGCTGTCCGGGCGGACCATCGTGCTGAAGGTGCGGCGGTACGACTTCTCCACCCTGACCCGCTCCGAGACGCTCAGGGGGCCCACGGACGACCCCGTGGTCATCCGCGAGGCGGCGGCGCGACTGCTGGACTCCGTGGACACCACGGGCGGGGTGCGGCTGCTCGGGGTGGGGGTGTCCGGGCTCGCCGACTACACGCAGGAGGACCTGTTCGCGCAGGCGATACCCGTGCCCGCGGCGAAGGAGCCGGAGAAGGATGCGGTGGAGGCTGTCGTGGAGCGGGCGGAGCCGGTCGAGCGGCAGTGGCGGGCCGGACAGGACGTGCGGCACGCGGAGCACGGGCACGGGTGGGTGCAGGGGAGCGGGCTGGGGCGGGTGACCGTGCGGTTCGAGACGCCGCACTCCCCTCCGGGGCGGGTGCGGACGTTCTTCTCCGACGATCCCGCGCTGGAGTCCGCCGATCCGCTGCCGTTGGTCCCGGATTCCTCCCACCCGGCCGAACGTCCCGGTCCGCCCGACCGCGGCCGTCGCACGGCTCCGTCCCGGCCCCCGGAGGACCTCGCGGCTCAGGCCTCCTCCGACCCCGCCAGCTTGCCGAAGTCGCGGTCCGGGACCTTGGGGGGTGAGGCCACGTCGAGGCCGTAGTGGTGGTAGAGCTGGAGCTCCTGTTCGGGGGAGAGGTGGCGGCCCACGCCGAAGTCGGGGGCGTCCTTGATGAGGGAGCGGTCGAAGGGGACGTGCAGGGTGCCCTCGACGAGTTCGCTGGGCTCCAGCGGCACGAAGGCGTCCCGGGAGAACAGGCCGGTGCGTATGGCCGCCCATTCGGGCACGCCGGTCGCGTCGTCCAGGTACACCTCGTCGATGGTGCCGATCTTGGTGCCATTGCGGTCGAACGCCTTGCGGCCGATCAGGTTGCGTGGATCGATGTCGGTCTGCACGGTCCCTCTCCCTCCACGTGGTCGCAACTCATCCGTAAGCACTACAAAAGAGCACATTCAAGGAGGCGGCCACTCGAAGGCCCCGGTGTTGACCTCGCTGGTAGGCTGACAGCGGCTGTCGACCCCGTGCGGGAGAGTCCTCCGACCACCTCGGAGGCGCCGAAGGAGCAAATCCTCCCCGGAATCTCTCAGGCTCACGTACCGCACGGACGAGGTCACTCTGGAAAGCAGGGCGGATGTCGACGGCTTCCGCTCTCACCGACGGGGAAAGCCGGTGCCCACGGGCGTCCGGTGAAGCTCTCAGGTCGAGATGACAGAGGGGGAGGCCGTCGGGGTACCCGCGCCGTGGTGCCCCTCGCAGGTCGCGTCAGACCAGGAGGCCTCCGCAATGACCGCCCATCGCATTCCGCTCTCCGAACTCGAAGCGGGCACCCCGTTCGAGCAGCGCCACATCGGGCCCGACCAGGAGGCGCGGGCCAAGATGCTCGCGCAGGTCGGGTACGGCTCGCTCGACGAGCTGACCGCCGCCGCGGTGCCGGATGTGATCAAGAATGCCGACGCCCTGGACCTGCCGGGCGCCCGCACCGAGGCCGAGGTGCTCGCCGAGCTGCGCTCGCTCGCCGACCGCAACCAGGTCCTCGGCTCCATGATCGGCCTGGGCTACTACGGCACCTTCACGCCCCCCGTCGTCCTGCGCAACGTCATGGAGAACCCGGCCTGGTACACGGCCTACACGCCGTACCAGCCGGAGATCTCCCAGGGCCGCCTGGAGGCCCTGCTGAACTTCCAGACGATGGTCGCCGAGCTGACCGGTCTGCCCACCTCCGGCGCCTCCCTGCTGGACGAGGGCACCGCCGCCGCCGAGGCCATGGCGCTCTCCCTGCGCATGGGCAAGAACAAGAAGGGCCTGTTCCTGGTCGACGCGGACGCGCTGCCGCAGACCATCGCCGTGATCCAGACCCGCGCCGAGCCGACCGGCGTCGAGGTCGTCGTCGCCGACCTCGGCGACGGCATCCCGGCGGACATCGCCGAGCGCGAGATCAGCGGCGTGCTGATCCAGTACCCGGGCGCCTCGGGTGCCGTACGGGACATCAAGCCCGTCATCGACCAGGCGCACGAGCTGGGCGCCCTGGTCACGGTCGCCGCCGACCTGCTCGCGCTGACCCTGCTGACCTCGCCGGGCGAGCTCGGGGCGGACATCGCCGTCGGCACGACCCAGCGCTTCGGTGTGCCGATGGGCTTCGGCGGCCCGCACGCCGGCTACATGGCCGTACGCGAGAAGTTCGCGCGCAGCCTCCCCGGCCGGCTCGTCGGCGTCTCCGTCGACGTCGACGGCAACAAGGCCTACCGCCTGGCGCTCCAGACCCGTGAGCAGCACATCCGCCGCGAGAAGGCCACCAGCAACATCTGCACCGCCCAGGTGCTGCTCGCCGTGATGGCCGGCATGTACGCCGTCTACCACGGGCCGGAGGGCCTGCGGACCATCGCCCGGCGCACGCACCGGTACGCCACGATCCTCGCCGAGGGGCTGAAGGCCGGTGGCGTGGAGATCGTGCACGGCGCGTACTTCGACACCCTCACCGCGCGGGTGCCCGGCAAGGCCGCCGCGGTCGTCGCCGCCGCCCGGGAGAACGGGGTCAACCTGCGCCTCGTCGACGCCGACCACGTCTCGGCGGCCTGCGACGAGACCACCAACCGGGCCCAGCTGGCCGCCGTCTTCGCCGCCTTCGGTGTCGAGGGCGACATCGAGGCGCTGGACGAGACCGCCGAGGACACCCTGCCCGAGGCGCTGCTGCGCACCGACGCCTACCTCACCCACCCGGTCTTCCACCAGCACCGCTCCGAGACCGCGATGCTGCGCTACCTGCGCAAGCTGGCCGACCGCGACTACGCGCTCGACCGCGGCATGATCCCGCTGGGCTCCTGCACCATGAAGCTCAACGCGACCACCGAGATGGAGCCGGTCACCTGGCCCGAGTTCGGGCAGCTGCACCCCTTCGCACCCGTCGAGCAGGCCCAGGGCTACCTCGCGCTCATCCACGAGCTGGAGGACCGCCTCGCCGAGGTCACCGGCTACGACAAGGTCTCCCTCCAGCCGAACGCCGGCTCCCAGGGCGAACTGGCCGGTCTGCTCGCCGTACGCGGCTACCACCGCGCCAACGGCGACGAGCAGCGCACCGTGTGCCTCATCCCGTCCTCCGCGCACGGCACCAACGCGGCCAGCGCCGTGATGGCCGGCATGAAGGTCGTCGTCGTCAAGACCGCCGAGGACGGCGAGATCGACGTCGAGGACCTGCGCGCCAAGATCGAGCAGCACCGCGACGAGCTGGCGGTGCTGATGATCACCTACCCCTCCACGCACGGTGTGTTCGAGGAGCACGTCGCCGACATCTGCGCCCAGGTGCACGAGGCGGGCGGCCAGGTGTACGTCGACGGCGCCAACCTCAACGCGCTCGTCGGCCTCGCCAAGCCCGGCCACTTCGGCGGTGACGTCTCCCACCTGAACCTGCACAAGACGTTCTGCATCCCGCACGGCGGCGGCGGCCCGGGCGTCGGCCCGGTCGCGGTCCGCTCGCACCTGGCGCCGTACCTGCCGAACCACCCGCTCCAGCCGGAGGCCGGCCCCCAGACGGGCGTGGGCCCGATCTCGGCCGCCCCGTGGGGCAGCGCGGGCATCCTGCCGATCTCGTGGGCCTACGTCCGTCTGATGGGCGGCGAGGGCCTCAAGCGGGCCACGCAGGTCGCGGTGCTCTCCGCGAACTACGTCGCCAAGCGCCTGGAGCCGCACTACCCGGTGCTCTACACCGGCCCCGGCGGCCTCGTCGCGCACGAGTGCATCATCGACCTGCGCCCGCTGACCAAGGCGACCGGCGTGAGCGTGGACGACGTGGCCAAGCGCCTGATCGACTACGGCTTCCACGCGCCGACCATGTCCTTCCCGGTGGCCGGCACGCTGATGATCGAGCCGACCGAGTCCGAGGACCTGACCGAGCTGGACCGGTTCTGCGATGCGATGATCGCCATCCGCGCGGAGATCGACAAGGTCGGCTCCGGCGCGTGGCCCGCCGAGGACAACCCGCTGCGCAACGCCCCGCACACCGCCGCCGCGCTCGGCGGTGAGTGGACGCACGCCTACAGCCGCGAGGAGGCCGTCTTCCCGGCCGGTGTCTCGGCCGCCGACAAGTACTGGCCGCCGGTGCGCCGCATCGACCAGGCCTACGGCGACCGCAACCTGGTGTGCTCCTGCCCGCCGCTGGACGCCTACGAGGACTGAGCGAACCGCTGACGAAGGCCCCGCCCGGATCTCCGGGCGGGGCCTTCGCGATGTCCTACGCCGTCGCCAGCGAGACCTCCGTCGCCTTGATCAGGGCGACGACGTCGGAGCCCACGAACAGGCCGAGGTCCCCGACCGCGTCCTTCGTGATCGCGGCGGTGAGTTCGCCGCCTTCCACGGCGACCCGGACGGTGGCCATGGCCTCGCCGAGCGAGAGGCGGATGACTGTGCCCCGCAGCTGGTTGCGGATCGACAGACCCTCGACCCGGTTGGCGGCCAGGGAGACCTCCGTCGCCTTCACCAGGGCGGTCACCGGGGAACCCAAGGCGAGGCCGAGCTGCTCGACGGCTTCCAGGGTGACGGCCGCGGTGAGGTCCTGGCCGCCGGTGAGCCGGACTTTGACGGTCGCCATGACTTCGCCCGGGCGCACCTCGGTGACGGTGCCGGGCAGCTGGTTGCGGATGCTCAGGGTCATGGGCACCCACCGTAGAGGGCCGGTCCGCTCAGGCCGGGTATGCGTGGGTCTGCGTCGCTTTGACCGTCGCCCAGACCGGTGCACCCGGGTGCAGGTCCAGCTCGGCGGCGGCGACCGTCGTCAGGTCCGCCGCGAGCGGCAGCTCACCGGTGAGGTCGGCGCGGATCTGATCGCCGTACGTCTCCAGGCCGGCGACCTCGCAGCGCCACAGGTTGCGGGCGCTGGCGCCGGAGGGCCGGTCCCGGAACAGGGTCACGGCGGACGGCGGGAAGGCCACGAAGGCCGGGCCCGACAGCTCCTCCGTGGTCGTGATCGCGGGCCCGGTGTCGAGCCGTACGGTGTGCCCCGCGGCCTGTCCGCGGTAGAGGTTGAGGCCGACGAGCCGCGCGATGTAGTCCGTGCGCGGGTGACGGGCGATGTCGGCGGGGGTGCCCTCCTGGACGACCCGGCCGTGCTCCACGACCACCAGCCGGTCCGCGAGCACCATGGCGTCCAGCGGGTCGTGGGTGACCAGCACGGAGACCGCCTCGAACTCGGCCAGGTGGCGCCGGAGCTGTGCGCGGACCTCCAGCCGGGTACGGGCGTCCAGGGCCGCCAGCGGCTCGTCCAGGAGCAGCAGCCGGGGACGGGTGGCCAGGGCGCGGGCGAGGGCCACGCGCTGGGCCTGGCCGCCGGACAGGCCGCGCGGCTTGGAGCCCGCGTGGGCCGTCAGACCCATCCGCTCCAGCCAGGCCGCCGCCTGGGCGCGGGCCTCCGCCTTGCGCACGCCCTGGCAGCGGGGGCCGAAGGCGACGTTGTCCAGGGCGGACAGGTGGGGGAAGAGCAGGTAGTCCTGGAAGACGACGCCGACCGGGCGGGACTCCGCGGGTGTGCGGGTCAGGGGGGTGCCGTCCAGGCGGAGGTGACCGTCGCTGAGGGGGGTGAGGCCGGCGAGGGCGCGCAGGGCGGTGGTCTTGCCGGCGCCGTTGGGGCCCAGCAGGGCGAGGACCTCGCCGGGAGCGGCTTTCAGGGTCACGTCCAGGCGGAAGGCGCCGCGGTCGACGACGAGGCGGGCGTCGAGACCGGAGGGCTGCTGCGGGTCGGTGGTGCGCGGCCGGCCCCCGGCCGGCTCCGGGTTCCCGCCCGCACCGGCCGTGCGGGTCTCGCCGCCGGGTCCGGGTGGCCCCTGCGGGACGGGAGCGCCTTCGGCGGCTGCGGCGGGTTCCTGTGCGGAGGCGGTGCCGTCCGTGGTCGGGGCGGGGTCGGTGGGTGCCGCGGGGTCCCGGGAGGGCTCGGTGCCGTCGGCGGCCTGGGGGCGGGGAGTCGTCATGACGTTGTCATCCAGCGGTCCCTGAGGCCCGCCAGTACCGCGATCGACACGGTCAGCAGGACCAGGCTGAGGGAGATGGCGGCCTCGGGGTCGTTCTGGAGGGCCAGGTAGACCGCCAGGGGCATGGTCTGGGTGCGGCCGGGGAAGTTGCCCGCGAACGTGATCGTCGCGCCGAACTCACCGAGCGCGCGGGCCCAGGCCAGCACCGCGCCCGCCGCGATGCCGGGCGCGATCAGCGGAAGCGTCACCCGGCGGAACGCGGTGAAGCGAGAGGCGCCGAGCGTGGTCGCCGCCTCCTCGTACCGCGGGTCGGCGGCGCGCAGCGTGCCCTCCACGCTGATCACCAGGAACGGCATCGCGACGAACGCCTCCGCGATCACGACCCCGGCGGTGGTGAACGGCAGCGTGATGCCGAACCACGCGTCGAGCCACCGGCCGATGACGCCGTTGCGGCCCAGGGCGAGCAGGAGGGCCACACCGCCGACCACCGGCGGCAGCACCAGCGGCAGGGTCACCAGGGCGCGCACGAGACCCCGGCCGGGGAACTCCGTTCGGGCCAGCAGCCAGGCCAGCGGCACACCGAGGACGAGGCTGACGGCGGTCGCCGCCGTGGCGCTCACCAGGGACAGCTGGAGCGCCTGCCACACCTCCGCGTCGGCCAGCCGGCCCGGCAGGCCGCGCCACGGCGCGCGGACGAGCAGGGCGAGCAGCGGCAGCAGCAGGAACGCCAGGGCCAGCACGCCCGGCAGCAGCAGCGGCAACGGCACTCCGCGCCGGCCCCCCGTGCCGACGCGGCGGCGCCGTGGTCGGCCCGTGCGGGGGCCGGTCGCGGCACCGGGCTTGTCGAGCGAGGTCACGGCTTGAGGAACCCGGCCTCGCTCAGCACCTTCTGGCCCTCGGCGGAGCGTACGAGGGCGACGAACGCCTTGGCGGCCTCGGTGTTCGGCGCGTTCTTCAGCAGCGCGATCGGGTAGTCGTTGACGGCCCGGGCCGATTCGGGGAACTCCACACCCTCCACCTTGTCACCGGCGGCCCTGACATCGGTCTTGTACACCACCGCCGCGTCGGCCTCCTTCAGCTCCACCTTGGTCAGGGCGCCCTTGACGTCCTGCTCGTAGGAGACCGGCGTGAGCTTGAGACCGCTCGCGTCCAGGGCCTTGTGGGCGGCGGCGCCGCACGGCACGGTCCTGTCGCACAGGACGACCTTCAGACCGGCCTTGGTGAGGTCCTTCAGGGAGGCCACCTTGTGCGGGTTGCCCGGTACGGTGGCGATCTCCAGCTGGTTGCGGACGAAGGTGACCGGGGTGCCGGCCGTGTCCTTCTGGTCCGTCACGACGGCCATGGTCTTGGGGCTGGCCGCGGCGAACACGTCCGCCGGGGCTCCGCCGGTGATGTTCGCGGCGAGGGTGTCGCTGCCGCCGAAGTTGAAGCTGACCTGTGTGCCCGGGTGCTGCTTCTCGAACTCCTTGCCCAGGGCCGTGAAGCTCTCCTTCAGCGAGGCCGCCGCGAACACGGTCACCGTGCCGGAGAGCTTCGGGGACGTCGATGTGCCGGAGGAGGCGGACGAGTCGGAGGAGTTGGACGAGTCGGTGGAGCCCGACGAGGAGGAGCAGGCGCTGAGGGCCAGCGCGGCGGCGGCTCCCGCGCCGGCCAGCCGCAGCATCCGCCGGGTCCGGCGCACGGAACGGGTCATCACGGATCTACTCCTCGGTTCTGTCGAACGACGTCGCGCCCGGGCACGGCCCAGTTGGCCATGCCGTGATGATTTTGCCGCATGTACCAGGCAGAAGTCATCTGTTGCCTCGCATGAGCTGGCAACTGTGGGCTTGCGGCTTGCATGTGCGTTTGCACGGCGCTCGTCGGTCCGAGGTGTGACGGTCGTGCGTGCCCGGTCAGGTCCGGTCGATGTGCACGTTGGTGGACTTCACACGCGCGGTTGCCTCCATGCCGACCTCCAGGCCCAGTTCCTCCACCGCCTCGCGGGTCAGCAGCGAGACGAGCCGGTGCGGGCCCGCCTGGATCTCCACCTGGGCGGCGACGTCGCCGAGCTTGATCGCGGTGACGATGCCGGGGAAGGCGTTGCGGGCCGAGGTGTACGAGGCGTCCTCCTCGGCGGCGCCCGCCTTGGCCAGTTCGACCGAGAACGCGGCGAGGTCTCTGCCGTCGACGAGCCGCCGCCCGGACTCGTCGCGGTGCGTGGCCACCCGGCCGGCGTCGGCCCAGCGGCGGGCGGTGTCCGGGCTGACGCCGAGCAGCCGCGCGGCCTGACCGATGGTGTAGGACTGCATGCCGGTCACGATAGGGCCACGCCCCCGGGAACCATGGACACGGGTCGGCCGCCGGAGGTGCCGTGATGCGGCCGTACCGCGCCCCGGTCCCGGCGGAAGCGTTCGGCGGCTGCGGGGCCGGGCGTACGTCGTCGCGGTGCGGGACGGCCGGAGCGCCGAGGCGATCCACGCCCGAACGCGCGGCCCGGCTCAGCCGCGATGCACGTCCGGCCGCGCGGCCAGGGGTCAGCCCGTGTGCACCCGTGGCCGGCGTTCGCGGTCCGGTTCCGCCTCGCGCAGGACCTCGCGGGTGACCGGGGCGACCTCGCCCTGGCCGAAGAGGAAGAAGCGGAGGAAGTTGGCGAACGGGTTGCCTTCGGTCCACTCGAAGTAGATGTGCGGGGTGCAGCCGGTGACGTCGCGGATGTGCAGCAGCAGCGCGGCGAGGGCGTTCGGGATCGAGGCGGACTCCAGCGTCAGCACCCGGTAGCGGCCGTGCAGCACCTCGCCGCGGACGGTGAGGCCCGCCTCGAACTCCGACGGGTCGGTGACGGTGACCTCGACGAAGACGAAGTCCTCCTGCTCGGGCAGGTCGTTGTCGGTGCGGATCTGCTCGATCTTGTCGCGGTACTCGGCCTTGTCCCGGCGGTCCGGCTCGTTGGCGATGAACCGCATCTTGCGGCTGGCCATGTCCCGTATGAACCGTTCCGCCATGGGATCGAGCGACACGCTGGTCACCCGCAGCTCGAAGGCACGGGCCAGCCGGGACAACAGGGACACCAGCACGATGCCCGCGATGAAGCAGGCACCGATCTTCACACCGTCCGGGCGCTCGATGACGTTCACGACGGTCGTGTAGAGGAACACCACCGAGATCACCGCGAACGTGACGGTCCAGCCGTGCTGTCCCGCCTTGCGCGCGGCGATGGTCACGGCGATGGCGGCCGAGCTGATCAGCACCAGCACACCGGTGGCGTAGGCGCCGCCCTGCTTGTCGACGTCGGCGTCGAAGATCCAGGTCACCAGGAAGGCGACCAGGGTGAAGACGATGACCATCGGCCGCACCGCCCGCGCCCAGTGCGGGGCCATGCCGTAGCGGGGCAGGTAGCGGGGCATCAGGTTGAGCAGCCCGGCCATGGCGGAGGCGCCCGCGAACCACAGGATGGCGATCGTCGACACGTCGTACACCGTGCCGAAGGTGTTGCCGAGGTACTCGTGCGCGAGGTAGGCGAGGGCGCGGCCGTTGGCCTGGCCGCCCGTCTCGAACTCCTTCTCCGGGATCAGCAGCGTGGTGATGAAGCTGGTGGCGATCAGGAAGCAGCTCATGATCAGCGCGGCGGTGGTCAGCAGCTTCTTGGTGTCGCGGATGCGTCCCGCGGGGTGCTCCTCGGTGTCGCCGGCGTCGCCCCTGACGTGCGGCATGACGGCGACACCGGTCTCGAAGCCGGACAGGCCGAGGGCGAGCTTCGGGAAGACGATCAGTGCCACGCCGATCATCACGAAGACGTTGCCGTGTTCGGCCGTCAGGGCGCTGGACCAGTCGGTGACCACGTGCCCGGCGGTGACGACGTGCCACAGGCCGGTGATGACGACGACGAGGTTGAGGCCGAGGTACACGCCCACCAGGGCGACCGCGACTCCGATCGCCTCCAGGAAGCCCTTGAGGAAGACCGCGCCGAGCAGGGCCACCAGCAGGAGGGTGATCAGCATCTGCTTGCCCTGGAGGGCCTGCGTCAGATGCGGGTTCTCCACCAGGTGGGTGGAGGCGTCGGCGGCGGACAGCGTGATGGTGATGAGGAAGTCCGTCGCCGCGAAGCCCAGCAGGGTGAGCACGAACAGCTTGCCCTGCCAGAACGACAGCAGCCGCTCCAGCATCGCGATCGAGCCCTCGCCGTGCGGGCTCTCCTCCGCGACCCGGCGGTAGACCGGCAGCGCGCCGGCCAGCGTCACGATGACGAGCACGATGGTCGCGACCGGCGACAGCAGACCGGCGGCCAGGGCGGCGATGCCGGGCTGGTAGCCGAGGGTGGAGAAGTAGTCGACGCCGGTCAGGCACATCACCCGCCACCAGCGCTGTCCCTGGTGCGGGGGCTCCGGCTCGGCGTGGGGTCCGGTGTGGCCACCGCCCTTGCCCATGTCGGACAGGCCCTCCAGCATCCACGCGCGCAGGCGGCTGGTACTGGGAGGGCGCTCGGTCGTGACCATCGGCGTGCTCCTGGTGTGCGGCTCAGCTCTTTGCGGCCATCACGCGGACGGCGGCACCAGCGTAAGCAGAGAGTGACGCCTGGGCCCATGGATCACGGCTCGGGCGGCGTCAAGCTTGCGTTAAGAATGGCCCGCGCGGGGCGGAGCCGCACCGAGAAGGGGAGGCGGGGGCGGGTTCGTCCGGGGTCGGGCGGAGCGGGTGGGCGCGGGGGAGCCGGCGGGGGAGCCGCCCGGGTGGCGGCCACCGAGCGTCACTCCAGGCCCGACGCCCGGAACACACCGAGGGCCGTCTCGCGGTCCACGCGGCGGGCCAGGTGGTGCAGCTCCGTCGCACCGCTCAGCAGCGTGCCGGCGGCCTCCGAGCCGCGGGTGCCCTCGTGCAGCCGGTACCACAGTTCCGGGTTGCGGACGAGGACCTCCGGGTCGATCTCGATCCGGTTGCCGAGGGCGTCGCGCAGCACCAGGCGCTGGGTGACACCGTCCAGCGGGCGCACCGCGGTCAGCAGATCGGTGCGGACGCGGCGGGTGCGGTACAGGCGCCGGGTGGCCAGCCAGTTCCGCCCGGCGGACACGCGCACCGGGAACAGCACGAGGAGCAGGAGCAGGGCCAGCAGGAGCCACAGGGCGCCGCGCCACCAGGTCAGCGAGCCGGCCGCCCAGTCGACGCACAGCAGCAGGCCGAACAGCGCGCCCGCGCAGCCGGCCGACGTGCGCGCGTCCTGGGTCCAGCCGCGGTCGTGCACCACGGTCCCGGCGCCGGACGGGTGGGCGCCGGTCGGCTGGGGGCGGGTGTCGTTGCCGTGCTCCATGGGGAAAACGGTAGTCCGTCGACGGTGCCCCGGCTTCGCCGTTGACGGTGCTCTGACGGCCGGGGGCCGGATCTTGACGGGACGGCAGCGGCCCGGCGTGCCGTCCTCGCCCCGCGCACCGGTGCGTGACCTGGTCGCCCCCTTCACGACCCCCGGGGTGCCGATTCACAACCCCCGGGTGTCGATGCGCAGATGCCACGTGTTGCGGCGGTGGACGGACAGCAGCTCCGATTCCAGCGGGGACGGGGGCACCGCCAGGACCGGGCAGACCGCGTGGGCCAGGCAGTGCCGGGAGACCCGGCCGGAGAAGGCCCGTTGCAGTCCGCGCCGCCCGGCACCCACGACCAGGACGTCGTCCTCCCGGTTCGCGGTCGCCACCAGCGCCGGGCCGGGGGCGCCGCGGACGACGACGGGCTGCATCGGCACACCGGGGCCCTCCGCGTCGAAGGTCTCCTCCAGCACCGAGGCCAGCCGCTGCTTGGCGAGCCGTTGCCACTCCTCGACCAGCAGTCCGGCGGTGGGGGAGCGCCGCGCGGCGGAGTCACCGCCCGGTGGTTCCCAGGCCAGCACGGGCCAGAGCCGGGCTCTCAGCCGACGGGCCAGCGCGGCGGCCCGCCGCAGGGCCGTGACGCTGTTCAGGGAGCCGCTCACACCGACCACCACGCGCGTGGCCGCCGAGCCGTCGTAACCGGACATGACTCATGCTCCACCGTTCCGGACGGGCACCGGAGGGGGTGACGCCCCTGACGCCCGTGACACCCGCGGGGATGCCCGCCGCGATTCCTCGCTTCCTTCCATCCCACTCCCGTGCCGGTGATTCGACCAGCCGGGCGGTACGAGCACTCCCGCGACCACTCCCGCGAACGCCCCTGGGATCATTAAGATTCGGCGCTCATGACGAAACTTTCGAAACCTCCAGGGGGCGAGCATGCGAACGTACGACAATCCCGTCATCCCGGGTTTCCACCCCGACCCCAGCGTGTGCCGGGTCGGCGACGACTACTACTTGGTGTGTTCCAGCTTCGAGTACTTCCCCGGCGTTCCGCTGTTCCATAGCCGGGACCTGGTGCACTGGCGCCAGATCGGCAACGTGCTCGACCGGCCGGGGCAGTTGGACCTGCCCGAGGACCTCCCGGCGTCCGCCGGCATCTACGCGCCGACGATCCGGCACCACGACGGACTCTTCCACGTCGTCACCACCAGCGCCGGCGCCGGCGGCACCTTCCTCGTCACCGCGGAGCGCCCCGAGGGTCCCTGGTCCGACCCGGTGTGGATCGATCTGCCCGGCATCGACCCGGACCTGGCGTGGGACGAGGACGGTTCCTGCTGGGTCGCGATGGCGGGGGTCAGCGTGGCCCGGATCGACCCGCGCACGGGACGGGTGCTGGAGGGTCCGCTGCCGATGTGGTCCGGCACCGGCCTGCGCGACCCGGAGGCCCCGCACCTGTACCGGATCGGCGACTGGTGGTACCTGCTGCTCGCCGAGGGCGGCACCGCCCTGGGGCACGGGGTCTCCGTGGCGCGCGCCCGCTCGCCGCGCGGCCCCTGGGAGCCGGCTCCCGGCAACCCGCTGCTGTCCCACCGCGGCACCGGCCTGCCCATCCAGTGCACCGGACACGGCGACCTGGTCCAGGCGGCCGACGGCACCTGGTGGATGGTGCTGCTCGGCACCCGGCCCCGTGGCTGGTTCCCGGAGTTCCACGTCCTCGGCCGGGAGACGTTCCTGGTCCCGGTGGAGTGGGCCGACGGCTGGCCGCGGACGGGTCCGGTCCAGGAGCGGCATCCGGCGCCGGCCGCCTGGGCACCCGTCGAACAGCCGCCGGCGCGGGACGACTTCGCGGGCCCGGCGCTCGCACCGCACTGGATATCCCCGCGGCGCCGGCCCGAGGGCTGCTGGTCGCTGACCGAGCGGCCGGGCCATCTCACCCTGGCCGCCACCGGTGACAGCCTCGACCGGCCCGGGCACACCTTCGTCGGCCGCCGCCAGCAGCACCACGACTGCCGGGCGGCGGCGTCGCTGGAGCCCGGCGCCGCGCGGGCGGGGCTGTCGGTGCGCCTGGACGAGGCCCACCACTACGACCTGGAGGTGAGCGGGGGTACCGCGGCCGTGATCGCGCGGATCGGCCCGCTGCGGCAGCGCGTCGCCGAATATCCGGTGCCGGCGGGGCCGGTCACCCTGGCCGTCGAGATCCGCGCCACCCGGGACCCCGGGACGCAGCACGGCCCCGACACCCTCGTCTTCTCCGTCGCGACCGCCGAGGGAACCGTCCGGCTCGCCGAACTCGACGGCCGCTATCTGTCCACGGAGGTGGCCGCCGGGTTCACTGGCCGTGTCATCGGCATGTACGTCACCGAGGGCCGCGCGGCCTTCGACTGGTTCGAGTACGCGCCCGCCACGCCGTAAGCGAGACCTCGGCGCGCCGAGCGATGTCGAAAGTTTCGGAAGGGTGGGCGCGGGGCTGCCCGGCCCGCGCGCCCCGGACACGCGTCGGGGCCGGTGCGCGCGGGTCATGTGCGGCCGGCCCCTCGGGGCACTGTGCCCCTGTTCAGGTCAGGTCGGTGTGCGTGCCCGGATCGGGTCGCCCCGTCGCCCTCAGGCGGCGGTCATCACCTGCTCCGCACCGAGCGGGCGGTGCGGGGCGATGACGCGGCCGTCGGGCAGCAGCTCACCGGTGTCCTCGAAGAGCAGGACGCCGTTGCACAGCAGGCTCCACCCCTGCTCCGGGTGGTGCGCCACGAGGCGGGCGGACTCCCGGTCGGCGGATTCGGCCGGCGGGCACGGTGGTTGGTGCTGGCACATGGGCGGGATCTTTCGCTCTGTCGTGATCATGTCCGTCCCCCGTGGTGATGAGTCGTTGGGAAACCAGTGTTGTCCTCTGGGCGTCGTTCCGCAGGGATTTCACGGCACCGCTTCTCACAGGTTCAGGACGCGTCACCCGCGCGGACGGTTCAGTCCAACTGCACTGTCCCTTCGGGTGGTTCGCAGTGGCCGGATGGGACTAGTCCGGATGGCTCCGGGCGGCGGAGTGCTCGAAAGACAGTCGTACCCCGCTTCCCTCGCGGGAAGCGGGGTACGCGGGCGTCGGTCAGGCAGGCGAGCCGAGCAGCGGGAGAGGAGTCGCCCGATGGGTCAGCACCGGAAGCAACTCGGCGACCGGGAACGGACGGTGCGTCGGTATGCCGGGCGGTGCGGGCGCCAGCGGCACGAGCAGATCGGTGGCGGCGGGATGGCCCTCGCTGCCGTCGCCGGAGCAGTCGCCGTGCAGCCACAGGGTGAGCATGTACAGCCCGGGCACGGACAGCAGCCGCGCTTGATACGGCTGTTGCAGGGCCTCGGCCTGTTGCAGGGCGCGTTCGGTGGAGGCGACGTACGGGCCCTCGAAGAAGTGCGAGAAGGCCCAGCCGTCGGGAGTCAGCATGGTGTCGGCCGCGGCCACCGCGCTGTCACCGCACCGGATCAGGAAGCGCCAGCCGGCCAGCCGGGTCGCGGACAGGCCTTGCGCGGTGATCCGGTCCAGCACATGGACGGGCAGCGGGAGTTCCGGCGTCGCCGGACCCTGCGCGGCGCGCAGGGAGGGGGTGCGCGCCTCACGGACCGCGGTGGGGGAACCGAGGGCGGTGAGGACGGAGCGCAGGGCAGGCGCGGGGGCAGGGGGCACGTGCAGCGGCATGTGGGTCGCCTCTCATTCGACAGGCGCGGCGGCGCGAGGAGGGTGGGGCGGACGGCGCTGTCAGCTCACGGAAGGCCGGAGAGGTGGGGGCCCAGGTCGGTGTGAAAGAGAGTGCGGCTCGGTCTGCCGCCCGTCAACGGGGACGGCAGGAACACCGCGGAAAACCAGGACCGAGGGCGCCAACCTTCTGCCTTGTGGAGGAAGTTTATACGACGTGTGTTCGGTCGGTGTTTCGGCTATCCGATTCCGGTCGGACCGGCAAGGCGGAATTAGGCCGTCGATTTACGGAAATCATCCCGATTTCCGGACCGGGCCCCCGTCGCTGACCTCGCCCTACGCACCGGTAACGGTCGGCCGAATGTCGTCGGCGTTTTTCACGAGGTGTGCGGGGCACCCGAAGGTGCGAGTGCGGCATGCCCCGTGAATGTGCCGCCGGGAACATTACGACAGACTAGCGGGCGGCGGGCCCGCGCGGGACGTTATCGATCGCTTCGGCTGGGCATCATCCCACCTGACCCGGGAGCCAGGCGGCCGGATCGTCGGCCCGCCCATCCGAGGAGGGACACTTCGATGGGGGAGAAGGTCGTGGCAGGGCAGTTCGACCTGTCCGATCGCCAGCGCTACCGTGAAAAGCTCCAGCAGTGCCTCACGGGACTGGAGCGGCTGCTGCGCGAGAAGCGATTCGACCGGCCCAAGAATCTCATGGGAGTCGAGATCGAGTTGAATCTCGCGGGGCCGGACGGTATGCCGAAAATGTTGAACGGGCAGGTACTGGAGCGCATCGCGAGCCGCGATTTCCAAACAGAACTCGCCATGTTCAACCTGGAAGTCAACATAGCCCCACACCGACTGGGCGGCCGGGTTTTCGACCGGCTCGCCGAGGAACTGCGCACGTCGCTCGCCTATGCCGACCGGAAGGCCGGCGAGGTGGACGCGGGCATCGTGATGATCGGCATCCTGCCCACCCTCGACCGGGACGACCTGGTCTCCTCCAACCTCTCCGAGGTCGACCGCTACACACTCCTCAACGACCAGATCGTCGCCGCGCGCGGAGAGGACTTCCGGCTCGACATCGAGGGCGTGGAGCACCTCGTGTGCACCTCGAAGTCGATCGTGCCCGAGGCCGCGTGCACCTCCCTGCAACTGCACCTGCAAGTCACCCCGGGCCGGTTCGCCGACGTGTGGAACGCGGCCCAGGCGGCCTCCGCCGCGCAGATCGCCGTCGGCGCGAACTCACCGTTCCTCTTCGGGCACGAGCTGTGGCGCGAGTCCCGGCCCCCGCTGTTCCAGCAGTCCACCGACACCCGGCCGCCCGAGCTCCAGGCACAGGGCGTACGGCCGCGCACCTGGTTCGGCGAGCGGTGGATCACCTCCGCGTACGACCTGTTCGAGGAGAACCTGCGCTACTTCCCGGCCCTGCTGCCGATCTGCGACGACGAGGAGCCGCTGGAGGTCGTCGAGGCCGGCGGGGTGCCCAAACTCGCCGAACTCGTGCTGCACAACGGCACGATCTACCGCTGGAACCGGCCGGTGTACGGCATCGCGGACGGCGTCCCGCACCTCAGGGTGGAGAACCGGGTGCTGCCGGCCGGGCCCACCATCACGGACGTGATCGCCAACGCGGCCTTCTACTACGGCCTCGTCCGCGCCCTCGCCGAGGAGTCCCGGCCGGTGTGGACGCGGCTGCCGTTCGCCGCGGCCGAGGCGAACTTCGACGCGGCGTGCCGGTACGGCATCGACGCGCGCTTCGTGTGGCCCCGACGGGGGCGGTACGGCGGCACGGGCGAGGTCGACGCGGTCACGCTGGTCCGCGACGAGCTGCTGCCGCTGGCCTCGGCCGGACTGGACGCGTGGGGTGTGGAGGCCGCCGACCGGGATCTCTACCTGGGCGTGATCGAGGAACGCTGCCGGCGCCGCGTCAACGGGGCGTCCTGGCAGGCGGCCACCTTCCACCGGGCGCTGGAGCAGGGGCTGTCCCGGCAGGCGGCCCTGGCGGCGACGACGCGGAGGTACGCCGAGCTGATGCACGTCGGGGAGCCGGTGCACACGTGGCCGGTGGGGCTGCCGGAGCCGGTACCGCTGGGCTGAGCACCGGGCTCCGCCGGGCTGTCGCAAGGCCACGGCGGAAGGGGATCGTAAGGCCACGCCGGGAGGGGGGCGTAAGGCTACGGCGGGCTGTCGTAAGGCCACGAGAGGGCCCTGCCCTCCGGGGCATGCCGCGCCCTCCACAGCTCCTTCTGCGATCCTTGCCAGGCGAAAGGTGGGCCAGGGGCCCGTGAGCCGGCTGGAGGCAGGGGTGCAGGTGGAGGCTGACTCGGTGGCCGATTCCGCGGCGCGGGAGCGCGACCCGCGACGGATGCTGCGGGACGAGACGCTGCTCGTGCTGGCGCTCTCGCTCGGGGCGAGCGGGGTGTCCGCGCTGATCAGCTTCATCGGCTCGGTCACCAAGCCGGGCGGGCTGAAGGACCAGGCGGCCACCCTCAACGCCTCCGCCGCACCGGGCCGCCCCTGGCTGGACCTGGCCTGGCAGCTCTTCGGCATCGCCACCGCACTGGTCCCCGTGGCGCTCGTCGCCCACCTGCTGCTGCGCGAGGGCGCGGGCCTGCGCACCCTCGGCTTCGACCGCACCCGTCCCTGGCCCGACCTCGCCCGCGGTGCCGGCATCGCGGCCGTGATCGGCAGCACCGGCATCGCCTTCTACCTCGCCGCCCGCGGACTCGGCTTCAACCTCACCGTCGTACCCGAGGCACTCCCGGACGTGTGGTGGAAGTACCCGGTGCTGATCCTCTCCGCGGTGCAGAACGCGATCCTCGAAGAGGTCATCGTCGTCGGCTACCTGCTGCGCAGGCTGGGGCAGTTGGGCTGGACCCCGGGGGCCGCGCTGGCGGCCAGCGCGGTCCTGCGGGGCTCGTACCACCTCTACCAGGGCGTCGGCGGCTTCCTCGGCAACATGGTCATGGGCGTGGTGTTCGTCTGGCTCTACCGCCGCTGGGGCCGGGTCGGGCCGCTGGTCGTCGCGCACTCCCTGCTCGACATCGGCGCGTTCGTCGGCTACGCCCTCCTCGCGGGCAAGGTGGGCTGGCTGCCGACCGCCTGAGCGAGCCCTCAGGCGCACAGTTCGCCGTCGAGGACCGTCACCGCGAAGCCGGTGAGCAGGGTGCGCTCGCCCCGCAGGCCGGTGCGGACCAGCCCGGTGCGGCGGGAGGCCTGGAGCCCGGTGAGGTCGTCGCGGCCGAGGCGGGCGGACCAGTGCGGGGCGAGCGCGGTGTGGGCGCTGCCGGTCACCGGGTCCTCGTCGATGCCGACGTTCGGGAAGAAGCAACGGGAGACGAAGTCGTGGCCACGTGAGGGCTCGTCGGCGCGGGCGGTGGCGATGACGCCGCGTGAGGAGTAGGCGCCCAGGGCCCGGTGGTCGGGGGAGAGGCCGAGCACGGTCTTCTCGTCGGCGAGTTCCACCAGCAGGTCGCCGACGTTCGGCCCGGTGTCGAACGCGGCGACCGGCCGCGCCCCGAGCGCCTCGGCGACCCCGGCCGGGATCTCGACCGGGGTGAGCGGGGCGGTCGGGAAGTCCAGGGTGACCGAGCCGTCCGCGCCGGGTGTGGCGATCAGCACGCCGCTGCGGGTGGCGAACCGCACCGGGCCCTCGTGGGCGCCGGTGGTGTGCAGGACGTGGGCCGTGGCGAGGGTGGCGTGGCCGCACATCGCGACCTCGGTGACGGGCGTGAACCAGCGCAGCGCCCAGTCCGCCTCGCCGCCCTCGGGCAACCGGTGCGCGAACGCCGTCTCGGCGTGGTTGACCTCCATGGCGACGTTCTGGAGCCAGTCGTCGTCCGGGAAGACGTCGTCCAGGAGCAGGACTCCGGCCGGGTTGCCGGCGAAGGGGCGGTCGGTGAAGGCGTCGACGATTCGGATGCGCATGGCCCGACGCTAGCGGTTGCTTCGGCCCTCGGGCCAAGGCCAATCACGGGATGCCGGACTGATTCCCGGCCCGGTCGGCCGCATGGGAAGGGGATTGTCAGGCGATCGGTTCCGATATATCGTTGAGGCATCGCGAACGATAAGCGATGCAGACGCGACAGATCAACGATGGAATGGAGTGATCGCGATGCGCACCCACGGTTTCGAGCGTGGACACCGGCACGAGGGCCCTGGCCGACGGGGTAGGGGCGGTTTCGGTGGGTTCGACGGGCGCCGGGCCGCCTTCGGGCCCTTCGGTCCGGGCGGTCCGGACTTCGGCCCCGGTGGACCCGGATTCGGACCGGGCCCCTGGGGGCCGCGCGGACGGGGCGGCCCGCGAGGGCGGGCGCGGCGCGGTGACGTACGCGCCTCGATCCTGGCCCTGCTCAAGGACCGGCCCATGCACGGCTACGAGATGATCCAGGAGATCGCCGAACGCAGCGGCGGCGCCTGGAAGCCCAGCCCCGGTTCGGTCTACCCGACCCTCCAGCTGCTGGAGGACGAGGGCCTGATCGCCAGCGAGAGCGAGGGCGGCAAGAAGCTGTTCGCCCTGACCGAGAGCGGACGCGCCGCCGCCGACGAGGGGCCGGACGCCCCCTGGGAGGAGGCTTCGCGCGGGGTCGACTGGGAGGCGCTCACCGAGATCCGCCAGGCCGGCTTCGGGCTGATGGAGGCCTTCGGTCAGGTGTGGAAGACCGGCAGCAAGGAGCAGCGCGAGAAGGCGCTCGCCGTCATCAACGACGCCCGCAAGAAGCTGTACCTGATCCTCGCCGACGAGGACTGAGCCTCCTGGACGAGGGCCGTGGCGCCCCGCGCCGTCCGCGCGGGGCGCCTTCGCCTGTCCCGGCTCAGGCCGCCGGGCCGTCCAGCTTGCGCAGCGACTCGTTCAGGGCGGCCGTCGCCGAGTCCTTGAGCTTGCCCGCCATCAGCGACACCGCGGCCCCGGTGAACTCCCCGTCGATCCGGAGTGTCGTGGCGTCCCCGTCCGGGGTCAGCGTGTAGCGGGTGGCGACGGTCACCGCCATCGGGCCCTGGCCGCGGATGGCGAACACCCGGGCCGGTTCCAGCGCCTCGATGGTCCAGTCGACCTCCGCCGGAAAGCCCATCGGCTTCATGTCCTCCTGGAACGTGCCGCCCACGGCCAGGGTCTTCAGGCCGCCTCGCGGGAAGCCGGTGTGGGTCGCGTTCCACGCCCCGTACGAGGGCCGGTCGGTGAGCTGGGCCCACACCTTCTCGGCCGGCGCCTGGATGCGTGCCTCGGCGCTGACTTCGGCCATGCGACCACCCCTTCGGATCGGGCGTATCGGGCTACGGTGTCGCGGAACGTAGCCGCGGTGGCGCGAACATTCGATACTGATGAACCGTCAGGACCGTTGCGGGGGCGTGCCGTCCGTGCGCGGGATCGGTCCGATCTCCTCCGTACCGGTCTGATCTCCTCCGTAAGGATGAGATCCGGCTCGGTGATGTCCACTCCGCGTGGGACGCGAAAATGGTTCCCCTCGTGGATGTCCCGTCCCGTTGCGGCTGATGAGGTAGGGGATGTGCAACCCCGTACAGCCCACCGGACCGCCGATGACGGAGCGGTTCCGCACCCGGACGGCGCTGCCGGGCTCGGTGCCGAGCTCGCGGCGGTGGTCTCCGCTGCCCGCCGCAGGGCCGTCCGGGACAGGGACCGGCACACCGACACCGCCCATCTGCTGCACGCCCTGCTGGAACACGATCCCGAGGCCCGCGCCGCCGTCGGGGGCCCGCAACGGCTCGCCCGGGTCCTCGGCTACCTGGTGCAGCGCAGCATCGGCTATGGACTGCGCTGGCAGAGCAGGGTGGAGGACTCCGGCGCCATGCCCCTCGTCCCCGCGCCGGCCGGCCCCGCCGACGCCGCGAGTGGGCCTGCCGACCCCATGGGTCCCGCCGGTCCCGGTGTTCTCGGGGGTCCGGGCAAGCACGCCGAGGGCTGGTCCCCCGCCGCGTCCGCCGCGCTCGCGGACGCCCGCGCGCGTGCCCGGCGGCGGGGCGCGCCCCGCGTCGGCGGCACGGACCTGCTCGCGGCGCTCGCCGCGGACCCGCGGTCCCGGGCGGTCGAGGTCCTCGAACGCGCCGGCGTCCCCGCCCGCGAACTGTCCGCGCGGATCGAGGCGGTGGCGGACGTGTACGCCGACGACGGCGGGGCGGCCCGCTGAGCCCCCGGCCCTTCCTCCGGGGCCCTTCCTCCGGCCGCCGTCCATCAGCTGAGACAGGTGTCATCTGGGGTGACGCTCCTGTCGTCGCCTGTCATCATGTGCCGGTGCGTACGTCTGTGAGCAGTCAGGACAGCCCCGGCAAGGGAGCCGGGCTCGGTCTCGCGCTCGGCTCGGCGCTGGCCTTCGGCGGGTCCGGAGTGGCCGCCAAGCCGCTGATCGAGGCGGGGCTCGACCCCCTCCACGTGGTGTGGCTCCGGGTGGCGGGCGCCGCCCTGGTCATGCTGCCGGTCGCGATCCGGCACCGGGCGCTGCCGCGCCGCCGGCCCGCGCTGCTCGCCGGGTTCGGACTGCTCGCCGTCGCCGGTGTCCAGGCCTGCTACTTCGCCGCGCTCTCCCGCATACCGGTCGGCGTGGCCCTGCTCGTCGAGTACCTGGCCCCCGCCCTGGTGCTCGGCTGGGTGCGGTTCGTGCAGCGGCGGCCCGTCAGCCGCGCCGCCGCGCTCGGTGTCGTCCTCGCCGCAGGGGGCCTCGCCTGCGTGGTCGAGGTCTGGTCCGGCTTGAGCTTCGACGCGCTGGGCCTGGTGCTGGCGCTCGGCGCCGCCTGCTGCCAGGTCGGTTACTTCGTGCTGTCCGACCAGGGCAGCGACGCGGGTGAGGCGGCGCCGGACCCGCTCGGTGTCATCGCCTACGGGCTGCTCGTCGGCGCCGCCGTGCTGACCGCGGTGGCCCGCCCCTGGAGCATCGACTGGCCGGTGCTGGCCGGCTCCGCCCGACTGAACGGCACCGCCGTACCGGCGGTCGCCCTGCTCGCGTGGATCGTGCTGGTCGCCACGGTGATCGCGTACGTCACCGGGGTGCTGTCCGTGCGCCGGCTGTCGCCGCAGGTCGCCGGGGTCGTCGCCTGTCTGGAGGCGGTCATCGCCACCGTGCTGGCCTGGGTGCTGCTCGGCGAGCACCTGTCCGCGCCGCAGGTCGCCGGGGGCGCGGTGGTCCTGGTGGGCGCGTTCATCGCGCAGTCCGCCACCCCGGCCGAGGGCTCCTCCACGCCGGTCGCCTCGGGCGGCGCGGAAAGGGAGTTGTCCGCGCGGGGTACGGCCGCCTAGGCTCCGGATCATGTCGCGCCGCGCGCTCGTCCTTTCGCCCCTGGCCGCCTGAGGCGGGCCCCCGGGTCCCGCCCGGCGCGTGCGCGCCGGGCCGGACGGTGCTGCCCGCAGACGAAGTCCGCGCGCCCCGCCCGAGCGGGACGCTCCCGTACTTCCGCACGTCCACGTGCGCTTCTGCGGAGAGATTCCCTTGTCGACCTTCTCGCACCCCGCTCCAGGCCTGCCCGTCGGGCGTGGCCTGCTCTACCTGATCGTCACCGGTGCCGCCTGGGGCACCGCGGGCGCCGCCGCCTCGCTGGTCTACCGCACCAGCGACATGGGGGCCTTCGCCCTCTCCTTCTGGCGCTGCGCGCTGGGGCTCGCCCTCCTGTCGGCCGGCCGGCTGCTGCGGCCGCGCGTCCGCCGTCCGGCCCCGGCCCGGCCCCCGCGCCGCACGCTCACGAGGGCGCTGGCCACCGGGCTCGGCCTGGCCGTCTTCCAGACCGCGTACTTCGCGGCCGTGGCGTCGACCGGGCTGGCCGTGGCCACCGTCGTGACCCTCGGCGCGGGTCCCGTGCTCATCGCGCTCGGCGCCCGACTGCTGCTCGGGGAACGGCTCGGCGCCGGTGGTGCCGCGGCGGTCGCCGGCGCGCTCGCCGGGCTGGCCGTGCTCACCTTCGGCGGCTCGGCGGCGACCGTACGGCCGGCCGGGGTGCTGCTGGCCCTGGCCTCGGCGGCGGGCTACGGCGCGATGACCCTGCTCACCCGCTGGTGGGGGAGGGGCGGGGGCACCGACGCCGCCGGCACCACGGTGGGCGCCTTCGCCGTGACCAGCCTGTGCCTGCTGCCGTTCGCGGCGGGGGAAGGGCTGCTCCCGCACACCGCCCACCCGGCCCGGCTGCTGTGGCTGCTGCTGTACATCGCCGCCGTACCCACGGCCCTCGCGTACGCGTTCTACTTCGCCGGAGCCGCCGTCGTCCGGTCCGCGACCGTCTCCGTGATCATGCTGCTGGAGCCGGTGACCGCGGCCGTGCTCGCCGTCGTCCTGCTCGGCGAGCGGCTCACGGCGGCCACGGCGGCCGGCACCCTGCTGATGCTCGGCGCGGTCGCGGGCCTGGCGGTGGGCGAGGTCCGCGGGGCCGGCCGGCGGGAACCCGCCCCGGTGTGAGCCTCGGCCGCTACCGCGCCGCCAGGTAGTCCGGCAGCTCGACGCCGGGCGCCAGGTCGGCGTTGCGGACCGGTGTGTCGTAGCCCTTGCGGAGCGGGACGACCCCGGCCCAGTGCGGCAGGTCCATGTCCTCGGGCTCGTCGTTGGCGTCGCCGGTGCGGACCTTGGCGGAGACCTCCTCCAGGTCCAGGCGGATGACCGCGGTGGCGGCCAGCTCCTTCTTGTTCCCGGGCCGGGAGTCGGCGGCCCGGCCCGGGACGACGTGGTCGACCAGCGCGTCCAGGGCCAGCCGCCGCTCCTCGGGGTCGGTGACCTCGTACGCGGTGCCGTGCACCACGACCGAGCGGTAGTTGATCGTGTGGTGGAAGGCGGAGCGGGCCAGCACGAGCCCGTCGACGTGGGTGACCGTCAGGCACACCGGCAGACCCGGGTCGGCCTGGCCGGTCATCCGCAGCGGCCGGGAGCCGGTCGAGCCGTGCACGTAGAGCCGCTCGCCGACCCGGCCGTACAGCGTCGGCAGCACCACCGGGGCGCCGTCCCGGACGAAGCCGAGGTGGCAGACGTACCCCTCGTCCAGGATCGCGTGGACGAGCTCCTTGTCGTAGGACGCCCGCTCGGCGGAGCGCGTGGGCACGGTCCGGTCGGTCGGCGTGTAGGCGGCGGTCCGTGTGTCCTCGGTCGTGCCCTGCATGGCGTCCCCTCCAGTGGCGGCGAGTTTTGCACTAGTGCATAATGCTGTTTGTGCTAGGAGAATATCGGATCACCGGGCGCGGCGCAGCCGAGATCGCGGCCGGCGTCGAGCAGGCGGTCGGCACCGGCGAGCTGCGACCGGGCGAGGCCCTGCCCCCCATGCGGGAGCTGGCGGCCCGGCTCGGAGTGAACGCGAACACGGTCGCCGCCGCCTACCGCATCCTGCGCGAACGTGGGGTGATCGAGACGGCCGGCCGCCGGGGCAGCCGTATCCGCCCCAAGCCGGCCACCACCGGCCGCGAGCAGCTGCGCGTGGAGGTGCCCCCCGGAGGCCGGGACCTGTCCACGGGCAATCCCGACCCGGCCCTGCTGCCCCTCCTGGCCCCGGCCCTCGCCGCGGCGGCGGAGCAGGGCGACCGCGTGCCCGTCCGCTACGGCGACGACCCCGTGGACGCGGAACTCGCCCGCCTCGCCCGCGCCGAACTCGACGCCGACGGCGTCCCGGCGGGCCCGCTGACCGTGACCTCCGGCTCCCTCGACGCCGTCGAACGCGTGCTCGCCGCGCACCTCAGGCCCGGCGACACGGTCGCCGTCGAGGACCCCGGCTGGGGCAGCCTCCTCGACCTCGTCCCCGCCCTGGGTCTGCACACGGCCCCGGTCGGCGTGGACGACGACGGACCGCGCGCCGACGACCTGCGCCGCGCCCTGGAGTCCGGGGCCCGCGCCCTGATCGTCACCGACCGGGCCCAGAACCCGACCGGCGCCTCGGTCACCGCCACGCGCGCGCGTGCCCTGCGCGCGGTGCTGCGGGACCACCCGGGGACCCTGCTCGTCGAGGACGACCACGGCCACGGCATCGTCGACCTGCCGTTGCACCCTCTCGCGGGCGTCACCCGCCACTGGGCCTTCGTCCGCTCCGCCGCCAAGGCCTACGGCCCCGACCTGCGCCTCGCCGTCCTCACCGGGGACCCCGTCACCGTCGACCGGGTCCGCGGCCGTCAGCGCCTGGGCCCCGGCTGGGTGAGCCTCCTGCTGCAACGGGCCGTGGCCCACCTGTGGACCCACGGCGCGGTCGACCGGGCGGCGGTGGCGGAGGCGTACCGGGCCCGCAGGGCCGGCCTGGTCGACGCGCTGGCGGAGCGGGGCGTCGTCGCGCACGGCCGCAGCGGCATGAACGTCTGGGTCCCGGTCCCCGACGAGACGGGCGCCATCGCCCGCCTGCTCCACAGGGGCTGGGCGGTCGCCCCGGGCGCTCGCTTCCGCCTGGCCTCCCCGCAGGCGGTCCGCATCACGGTCTCACCGCTCGCCGAGGAGGACATCGCCCCGCTGGCCGACGCGGTGGCGGCGGCGGTGCGCCCGTCCCTGGCCCGCGCCTACGGCTGACGGTGACGGGGCGCGGGGCGCGGTGAGCCACCATGGACCCGCGCCCCGCCCCTCACGCGCCCTTGCCCCGCACCTGCGTGAGCGCGGCCCCCGCCAGTACGATCACCGCCCCGACCGGCGTGGTCCACCGCAGGGTCTCCCCGAGGATCGCCACCCCCGCGGCCGTGGCGATGACGGGGATGAAGTACGTGACCATCTGGGCGGTGGTGGGCCCGACCTCGGCGACCAGCCCGTACTGGATCAGCACCGCCAGCCCGGTCCCCAGCGCGCCCAGGGCGGCGACGGCCAGCAGCGGAACGACGGCGAAGTGCTCCGGGACGCTGGTGAACAACGGCGTCACGACGGCCAGCTGCACGGTCGCCAGCAGCAACTGGCCCCCGGTCATCGACAGATGGGAGTTCCCCGTGCCGGCCAGGGTCCGCCGCACGTAGATCCAGCCGACCGGGTAGCTCAGCGAGGCCAGCAGCGCCATCGCCGTACCCGTGGCGTCCAGCCCGTGGAAGCCCTGCCAGGCGCCGAGCACGGTGAGGACGCCCAGGAAGCCCAGGCCCAGCCCGGCGACGCGCACCCGGGTCGGCCGATCCTCGGACAGGGCGACCAGGGACAGGGCCATGCCCCACAGGGGGGACGTGGCGTTGCAGATGCCGGCCAGGGTGGACGGGATCGTCAGCTCGGAGTAGGCGAACAGGGAGAACGGCAGGGCGTTCAGCAGGAACGCGGCGACCGCCATGTGCCCCCACAGCCGGGCCCCGCGCGGCAGCCGCTCCCGCTTCACTGCCATCGCCGCCACCAGTACCGCCGTGCCGAACACCAGCCGCCCGAGGGTGACCTGGAAGGGCGCGTACCCCTCGGTCCCCACCTTGATCAACAGGAAGCTGAAGCCCCAGATCAGGGACAGGACGCCGAAGCGGAGCCGCCAGTCGAGGCGGGCGCGCGGCCGGGCGGGTGCGGGGGACTGGGACCGGGTTCGGGTCGATGCGGTGACCGTGCTCATGGTCTTCACGATGCGGGAGACCACCTCGTAGCACAATCGAGATTTCTCACCTGGTACCTCTTAGAATCGCTTACATGTTGAACCTGGAACGCCTGCGCACCCTCGACGCCCTGGCCCGGCACGGCTCGGTCAGCGCCGCCGCCGACGCGCTGCACGTCACCACCTCCGCGGTCTCGCAGCAGCTCGGCAAGCTGGAGCGGGAGGTCGGCCAGCAGCTCCTCGCCAAGAACGGCCGGGGCGTACGGCTCACGGACGCCGGCCGACTGCTGTCGGAGCACGCGGCGCGCATCCTGTCCCAGGTCGAGCTCGCCCAGTCCGACCTGGAGGCACAGCGCGGCCAGGTCGTCGGCGAACTGAGACTGTCGGCGTTCCCGACCGCCGCCCGCGGCCTGTTCCCCGCCGCGCTCGGCGCCCTGCGCACCGAGCACCCGGGACTGCGCGTGCGCTCCAGCGAGCTGGAGCCGGAAGCGGGCATCGCCGGGGTCGTACGCGGCGATCTCGACCTCGCGGTGGTCCTGGACTGGTACAACAAGCCGATGCCCGTGCCCGACGGCCTGGTCAAGGCGCCCCTGCTGGACGACCCGGCCGAGGTCGCCATGCCCGCGGCGCACCGGCTCGCGGACCGGGACGAGGTGGACCTCACCGAGTTCGCCGAGGACGAGTGGATCACCTGGGGCGAGGGCGAGTTCTGCCACGAGTGGCTGATGTTCACCCTGCGGTCCAAGGGCGTCGAGCCGATCGTCGGCCACCGCGCGGGGGAGACCCACACCCAGCTCGGGCTCGTCGCGGCCGGGCTGGGCGTGTGCATCGCACCGCTGCTGGGCCGGCACCCGGTGCCCGAGGGCGTGGTCCTGGTGCCCCTCAGGCAGCGCGTGCGCCGCCATGTGTACGTGGTCTGGCGGGCGGACGCCGACCGCAGGCCCTCCATCCGCGCGGCCGTCGAGGCGCTGCGGACGGCGGCCCGGAAGCTGGGCTGAGACCCGCGGTCCGGGCTACGCCCCGCCCAGCTTCCGGAAGTCCCACGACACGACCGTGTCCGGGGTCAGCCGGGCCCAGGCGTGCCGGCCGTCGTGCGGCATCTCGTCCAGACCGAAGTTCTTGCGCGCGAACAGCGTCTCGGCCGTGTCCAGTTCGGCGCACAGCTCGCCCCGCCGCGGCACCTCGCCGACGAACTCCACCCGGCCGGACAGCTCGACCCCGCGCAACTGGTCGTACTCCTCGCCGGAGTCCACCACGACGGCCACCCGGGGGTCCTGGCGCAGCTGCGCCCAGCGCCGGCTGCGCACCACCGAGTACAGCCACAGCGACGTGCCGTCCCAGGCGAACCACAGCGCGCTGACGTGCGGTGCGCCGTCGGCCGAGACGGTCGCGACCCGGCAGGTGCGCTGGGCGGTGAGGAACTCGTCCAGTTCCCCGGGCGTCATCATGATCTTCCGGCCCCGGCGCTGCTGTGTGACGGTCATGCGGCCCCCTCTTTCTCCCACGTCGTGTCGGAAAACTATGGTGATCCTCTGACATCACGTCAGAAAGGAGAAGCCGTCGTCTTCAAGGGGGCGCTGCCATGCCGTCGTACGACCGACTCGACGACCTCCTCGATCCCGCGAGCACCGTGCTGCTCACCGTGGAGTGCCAGCAGGGGGTCGTCGGCCCGGACAGCGCCCTGCCCGAACTCGCCCGCGTCGCACGCTCCTCCGGTGCCCTGCACAACGTGGCCCGGCTGGTCGCCGCCGCCCACGAGACCGGTGTGCAGGTGATCCACGCGGTCGCCGAACGCCGCCCCGACGGCCGGGGCGCGAACCGCAACGCGCGCCTGTTCCGGGCCGCCGAACGGCTTCCCGTGCAGCAGCTGACCGGCAGCACGGCGGTCCGCGTCGCGCCGCCGGTCGAGGTCGCCGAGCAGGACTTCGTGGTACGGCGGCTGCACGGGCTGTCGCCGATCCACGGCACCGAGGTCGACGCCCTGCTGCGCAACCTCGGCTGCCGCACGCTGATCGTCAGCGGGGTCTCGGCCAACGTGTCCGTGCCCAACGCGGTGTTCGACGCCGTCAACCTCGGCTACACCGCCGTCGTCCCGGCCGACGCCATCGCGGGGGTGCCCGCCGACTACACCCCCGCGCTGATCCGCAACACCCTCGCCCTGGTCGCCACGGTCGCGACCACCGACGAACTGCTCGGCTGCTTCGGGCGGGCGCGCGGACGGCGCTGAACCCGCTCAGGCCAGCGTGATCTCGTCGCCGGAGACGGTGATCTTCGCCGCGGGCAGCGGCTGCGTCGCGGGCCCCTTCTTCACACTGCCGTCCGTCACGGAGAACTCGCTGTTGTGGCACGGGCACACGATCACGCCGTTCGCCACGCTGCCCACCGCGCAGCCCTGGTGGGTGCACTTGGACGAGAACGCCTTGTAGGTGCCCGCCGACGGCTGGGTGACCACGACGCCCTGGTCCTTGAAGATCTTGCCGCCGCCCTCGGGGATGTCGGCGGTCCTGGCCAGCGCGGTGCCGCCGGCGCCGTCCTGCGCGGACCCGCCGGTTGCCGAGCCGGTGTCGGCGGTGCCGGACGAGTCGTCGCCCGAACCGCAGGCGGTCAGCGCGGCGGCGAGCCCCGCCGCTCCGGCCGCCGCCATGACGGTACGGCGGGCCGGTCCCGCTGCGGGGAGGGATGGGCTGGTCATCTGAGGGTGTCCTTCCGCGGAGCTTCTCGTGGTCCGTCAGGGGATACGGCCGGGAGAGGGCGGCCGTTCAGACGGGCGCCCGGATCCTTCCCGTCCGGTGACGACCGGAAGCCGCGCGAGGGGGCTCCCGCCCCCGGGCGGGCCCTTGGGGGGCGCACCGAGCCGGGGAGCGGGAGCCTTGGGTCAGGACGGGGGCTGGAGGACCGCGTCGATGACGTAGATGGTGGCGTTCGCGGCCTTGATGTTGCCGCAGACGATGTTCGCCTTGCCGTTGACCTTGAAGTGGCTGCCCGAGCCCGACGTCGTCAGCTTGCCGCCCTCCACCGTGGTGAAGGAGCCGTTGGAGAGTTGGTCCGGGGCGATCCGCTGGTCCACGACGTGGTAGGTCAGCACCTTCTTCAGCTGTCCCTCGTTCCTCAGCAGCGAGGCGAGCTGCGAGGCGGTCACCTTCTTGAACGCCTGGTCGTTGGGGGCGAAGACGGTGACGTCGGGCTTCCCGTCGAGGGCACCGCCCAGCCTGGCCCGGACCGTGGCCGCCACCAGCTGGCTGAGCTCCGGGTAGGCGGCTGCCGCCTCCACGACCTTGTCCCTGGCCGTGTCGGCCTTCTGCGAGAGCGACGAGCAGCCGGGACCGAACGTCCCCGACGGGCTGGGAGACGCGTCCTGTGCGTGGCTCTGCGACGTCAGACCTCCGAGTGCCAGCGGAACGGCGACCAGAGCCGCCCAGGTGGCCCTTGCTGTACGCATGCGGGTGAACCTCATCGCAACCTTCCTCCCGTGGAGGTGTGAGCACTGCGACGGTGTGGACCGCGGAAGTTCTCCGCTGGGCGGGGCGGGGCGACTGCTGCGCCAGGCCATGGGCCGTTCCACCCGGCCACTCAGCGAGCGTAACCAGCCGCCGCGGAGGACCGCATCTCGAAGCCCGGCCCCCGGCAGAGCCGCGTCGCCGGTCCGTTCGCGGGAACACGTCACCACGGCCGGGGACCCTGCCGGACGAACTGGGGTCCCCCACGGGGGCGTCGGACCCCTCGCCACTCGACCGACCGCGTGCCCGTCTGCGGGCACAACGGGTGACGCGTTCGGCGTGGACCGCCGTACCCGCCGCCGGGAGCCGTTCACTGACAGGTGTGATCAGGCTTGGTACGGCGCTCGTGGGCCTCGGCGGAGCCCTCGGCGGAGGCTTCCTCGGAGCGACGGCCCACTACGTGGTCAGGACGCTGGGACAGCGCCGCAGGGACGAGCGATCGGGACTTCAGGCCCAGCGGCAAGCCGTCCACCAGCAGTTCAGGCAGGTGTGCGCGGCAAGGGACTGGGTGGCTGGGCTACCGCAGTCCATCAGCGCGTCGGACTCGCCTGAGCACCGGCAGCGGACCAGGGCCGAAGCGGTCAGGCTCAGGGACGAGTGCCGCACCGTCTGGGACAGCGCCCGAGCGGACGTCGACAGCGGCGAGGTCCGCTCGGCCATGGCCGGTCTCGAACGGGAAGTCGCGACCGTCCTGGGCCAGGTGGCCAAGGGGAACCTCGCCCCGGACATGAACCGGCTTCAGCAGCGTCTGGACGAGCTGACGGCCGCCGCGAAGCACCGGCTGACGACCCGTCTCGGCGCACGGCCTTCCGAACTGACACGCCTTCGGAGGGGCGGCGAGGCCGACGGTCACCACGAGCCCCGGCGATCCGGAAGGTAAGCTGACATCACAGGGCGCCGTCCTCACTGTCCACCGGCGCTCGTCACAGCCGGCGTCGCCGGAGACATCCGGTCCCCGCTGTGCCCAGGGCAGTTCTGCCCTTCCTGCGTCGTCCACAGGGCGACGACCGAGGTGGTGAGGAGCATGGCCGAACCGGGCGGGAACGGACGGGCGCCGGCCACATCACATGCCGATCCCCGAGGGGACCCGTTCCTCCGCACGCAGTTCGCCGTACCGGCGCGTCCCGTGACGTTCCTGCGGCGCGACCGGCTGGCCGGGCACCTCGACGAGGCCCTGCTGACCCCGTTGACGGTGGTCCACGGAGCCGCGGGAGCGGGCAAGACCCTGCTGGCCGCCGACTGGGCCTCGACCCGGGACGAGCCCGTCGCCTGGCTCACCGCCCAGGTGGCGGACAAGGGAGGCGGCACCTTCTGGGCGTACCTCCTGGAGGCCCTGCGCCTGGCCGGCGTGACGACGTCCGCCGACGCCGGCCTCCCCGCCGAAGCGGGCCGCGCGGACGACAGGCTGCTCACGCGGCTCGCCGCCGAACTGAGCACCCGGAACACCCCGGTGATCCTGGTCGTCGACGAATACGACCGGGTGACCGACCCGGAGATCGCGGACCAGCTCGAATTCGTCCTCCGTCAGGCGGGCCACGGCATGCGCCTGGTTCTCGTCACGCGCACCGAGCCCCTCCTGCCGCTGCACCGCTACCGGGCGGCCGGCACCATCACGGAGATCAGGAACGCCGAGCTGGCCTTCACCCCGGGCGAAGCGGCCGCTCTCCTCGCGCTGCACGGCCTGCGTCTCCCGGCCGACGACGTGGGCGCGCTGGTGGAGCGCACCCGTGGCTGGGCAGCCGGGCTGCGCCTGTGCGCCCTGGCGGCACAGGGGGAGACGGATCCGCGGACGTTCCTCAAGGAGTTCGAGGCCGACCGCACCACGATCGCCGACTTCCTGCTGGCCGAGGTGCTCAAGCGGCAGACGGCCGGGACGCAGGACCTGCTGCTGCGGGTCAGCGTCCTCGAACGCTTCTGCCCCGATCTCGCCAACGCCCTCACCGGGCGCACCGACGCCGAACGGGTCCTGACCGCTCTGCACGGCCAGAACGCCTTCGTCGAGTACCTCGGGCACGCCTGGTTCCGGCTCCATCCGCTGTTCGGGGAGATCCTCCGCGCCCACCTCCGGGTGCGCTCCCCGGAACTGGAAGCCGAGCTCCATCGCCGCGCGGCACGCTGGCTGCGGCGCTCGGGGTCCCTCGGCGAAGCGCTCGGCCACGCGGCCGCGGCGGAGGACTGGGAGACCGCAGCCCGCGCCGTCATCGGCGACCTCGCCCTGGGGGAGGTCTTCACCGGCCTGCACTGCGACGATCTGTCCCGGCTGTTCTCCCGCATGGGGCCCGAGCCCGCCAGCGCGGCCACGGACCTCGTCCGCGCCGCCTGCGAGCTGTCCCGCTGCGAGGTCGCGCGCGGCTCTTCCCGTCTGCGGCGGGCGGCACAGGCCCTGGCGGCACAGGCCGGACCGGCGGACGGCGATCCGGCCGACCTGGCCGCGACCCGGCTGAGCTGCGCCTTCCTGGAGACTCTGGTGGCCCGCCTGACGGGTGCGCCGGCCCAGGCCGAGAGGGCGGCACAGTTGGCGGAACAGGTGCGGCGCGACGTCCCGGACGCGCTTCTTGAGGCGCACCCCGAGCTGATCGCCCTCCTGCTCACCCACCTCGGCTCGGCACGGCTGTGGGCGGGCCGTGTCCGGGACGCCCGAGCGGCCCTGACCACGGTGGTCGACTCCAGCGGGACGGGTGCGACGGAACAGGCACGCCGGGAGTGTCTGGGCCACCTGGCCCTGATCGACTATCTGAGGGGCTGGCCGGGCAGAGCCGAGCGCACGGCGTTGGCCACGGTCACCGCGGCGGACCGCGGCGGCCCGCCCCCGGCGCCCGGTCCCGGGCTGGCCTCGCTGGTCCTGGCCGCGGTGGCCGTCGAACGCGACGAGCTCGACCGGGCGCAGGCGCTCCTCGACGCCGCGGTGGACGCGCGGCACCCGCCGCCGGACCCGGTGACGCAAGCGGGGCGGGCCATCGTCACCGGGCGGATCCTGCTGGCCCGCGGCGACCCGCAGGCAGCGCTCGAAGCGGCGGACCGGGCCGTCGCGGCCGATGTGGCGTCCCCCTGGGCCGAGGCGCACACGGCGTCCGTGGCCGCCGCCGCTCACCTCGCCGAGGGCCGGCCGGAGATGGCCGTCAAGCTGTTGCAGGACGCGCCCGGCGACGAGCCGGTGTGCCTGGTGGGGGCCGCGCAGGCGGAACTGGCCGCGGGCAGGTTCGAGGCCGCGGCCGAACTGCTCGACAGAATGCGGCCACAGGGCGACCTCGGTCCCGCCATCACCGTACGGGCCGCACTGGTCAGGGCCCGGCTGGCAGGCGAGAACGGTGACCACGCCGCCCAGCGCGGGCTCGTCGCGCGGGCGCTCCGGGAGGCCCGCCGCGAGCGGCTGCGACGCCCCTTCGCGGAGGCCGGGCCGTGGCTGCGCACCCTGCCCTTGGGAGCACTGGCCGAGGGCCGGCTCCCCTGCGGACCCACGAGGCGCGGCTCTCCGGCGCGCACGGGGGAGCAACCGGCGCCGCCGGTGGTCGAGGAACTGAGCGGACGGGAACGCGACGTCCTGCGCCGGCTGGCGCAGATGATGTCCACGGAGGAGATCGCCGCCGACCTGTACGTCTCGGTGAACACGGTGAAGACCCATCTCAAGAGCGCCTACCGGAAGCTGGCCGTGAACCGGCGCCATGACGCGGTGCGCCGCGCGCGCGAACTGGGGCTCCTGTGACGGCAGGCTGCGCGAGCGGGCGGGCGGGACGCGCGCGGTCGTACCGCCCGCGCGACCGGCGGTATCACCTCCCACGGGCGAAGCGGTGCGAGGGACGGAGCCGGAGGATCGCACGGACAGGGACCGGCGGTCCCCTCGGGGAGACGTGGGGAGAGCAGCTCATGCGCTACGAGATTCGCGTCGACGGACGGATGACCGAGACGCTGGTCAAGGCGTTCCCCGAGCTGGACCACGTCCTGATGGCCGGCCAGACCATCCTCTTCGGGGCGGTCGTCGACGAGGCACACCTGTACGGGCTGCTGGCCCGCTGCCAGTCCCTGGGGCTGAGGGTGCTGGAGATGCGCCAGATGCCGTCCTGACCCGGCCGTCGGCCTCACTCCGGCGTGCCCCGCCCCTGGCGCCGAAGACCGGCGCGGACGGCGGCCCCGAGCACCCGGACGGCAAGACCCACGATCAGCAGGGTGCACGTCATCTGGCACATCACCAGCACCCTTCCCGTCTCGGAGAGCGCGACGATGTCACCGAAGCCGACGGTGGTGAACGTGGTGAGCGTGAAGTACAACGCGTCGGTCCTGCTCAGGTGCTCGTTGAAGGATCCGGGCACCGTGCGTTCGAGCAGGTAGTAGCCGCTCGCGAAGAGGACCAGATACAGCGCCACGGTGGCCGCCACGGCCTCGACGGCCTTCAGCCGCGGCCAGGGTGAGCGCCTGATGAGCCACATCTCCCAGCCGAAGAACAGGGCGGTCGCCAGCAGGCCACCGACGAGGGTCAGTGCGGCGAGGCCCTCCTGGTACCGGTCCAGCGGCAACAGGTAGTACGCGGTGACGAGACCGGCCGCGACACCGGCCGAGCGGGTGATCGAGACGGCCATCGCCCAGGCACCCGGCCGGAGGGGACGCGCCGTCCCCTCCGGTGGGTCCGGCTGCTCGCCCGCAGCCACTGGATCGGTCATCTCGTGCCTCTTCGTCCGCTCCGCCACGGGCCGGTCGCCGGCCCTCCGCACCACCTCATCGTCCCGGTCCTGTGCACGGATCACCCGCCGCGGGTGACCCCCCGGCGACCGGTCGGCGGCACTCTGGCCCGGTGAGGTGCCCGCACACGGCCCCGTCGGCCCTGCGGAAGAGATCCGCCGATCGCGTGAGGAGGAGCCATGACCTGCTCCCGCGGTCACGAGCCGCATGTCCGACCGCGGCGGCTCGCCGGCGGGGCCCCTCCCTCAGCACCGCCGGCCCACGTGGCCGGGCCCGCGAAGGCCACGCGTCCCTTCGCCCGGCGAGTACGGCCCGGACCGGGCTTCCCTGGCCGGCGCGAGCCGGGCACGGACGCCGCGCACCCGGCCGTCCGCGAGCTCACGGAGGAGGAACCCTCCGCGGGCCGGGTCCCCGACGCCACCGACGACACCCCGTCCGAAGGAGGACCATGGATTCCGGCACCGCCTCCGGACCCGTCGGCCCGGATTCGCCCGAACCGGCCGGTCATGCCCTGACCCCCGACGAACACGCGGAGTACCTGCGGCTCCAGCGCGCCGCGCGGGTACGCCACCGGCGTCTGCGTCGCCTGGGCGCATCGGTCCTCCTGGTGCTGACGCTCGTGCTCGCGCCGCTGGCCGTGGTCGCGGTCTGGGTCCACGACACGGTCGCCGACACCGACCGGTACGTGCAGACCGTGGCGCCGCTCGCCTCGGAGCCGGCCGTCCAGAACGCCGTCGTGAACCGGTTGACCGACCGCGTGGTGAGCCAGGTCGACGTCCAGGCCGTGACGTCCTCGCTCGCCAAGGTCCTGGCGGACAGCGGAGCGCCGCCCCGTGTGGTCGACGCGGCCGGGGAGCTGACCGGCCCCCTGCGCTCCGCCCTGCGGTCGGTCGTGCACCGGGTCGTCCACCGCGTCGTGACCAGCGATGTCTTCGAGCAGGCATGGGTGGCGGGCAACCGGCGGGCGCAGTCCTCGGTGGTCGGCATGCTCACCGGAGAAGGGCAGGGAGCGCTCCGGGCGCAGGGCGACACGGTCCAGCTGGACATCGGTGTGGTGATCGACCAGGTGCAGAAGCGCCTGGTGGACGCCGGGTTCAAGCACGCCTCCGCGATCCCGCGGATCGACCGTTCGATCACCCTGTTCCACACCGAGAAGCTGCACCAGGCGCAGAACGCGATGCGGCTGCTCGACATCCTCGGCGTCTGGGTCCCCGTCCTGGCCCTCGTCGCGGCCGTCGCGGCCGTGTGGACCGCTCCGGGACACCGGGTGATGCTGATGGTCACCGCCCTCGGCGTCGGCGCCATGATGGTCGTCCTGCTCGTGGCACTGGTCGTCGTACGGCGTGTCTATCTCGACTCGGTCCCGCCGGCCACGTTGCCCCCCGACGCGGCGGCGGCGATCTTCGACACCTTTGTCCGCTTCCTGCGCGACAGTGTCCGCACGCTGATCGTCGTCTCGTTGATCACGGCACTGGCGGCCTGGCTGTACGGGCCGAGTCGCGCGGCCCGGGGCGTGCGGTCCGCGGCGCAGAAGGGCACCACGGCGGCGGGGCGGCAGCTGAGCCGCGCCGGGGTGCGCACCGGCCCCTTCGGACAGTGGCTGGCCGTTCACCGGTCCTGGACCACCGGTGTGATCATCGGGGCCGGCGCCCTGTCCCTCGTGCTGTGGAACCACCCCACGGTGGGCGCGGTGGTGCTCGTCCTGGTCCTGGTCGTGGTCGTGCTCGCCGTCACGGCGGTCCTGTCCGCGGCGACGGGGCCGGTGCCCGACCGGGTGGACCGACCGGTCCCATGACGGACGTTCACCCGTACCGGGTGAGGTGGCCGCGGTCCGCTCCGCGCACGCTGAGCGTACGGAACGGCTACCGGGCGCGGACCCGGGACGGAGGCTGAGACATGAGCACGCACATCCGCCTCGCCTATGACTATCCGGCGCTGAGCGTCTTCTGGTCCATGCTGGTGTTCTTCGTGTGGATCATGTGGTTCATCCTGCTCTTCCGGGTCGTCACCGACATCTTCCGTGACGACGACCTGGGTGGCTGGGGCAAGGCGGGGTGGCTGGTGTTCGTCGTCGTCCTGCCCTTCCTGGGCGTCTTCGTCTACCTGATCGCCCGCGGCAGGAACATGGGCCGCCGGGAGGTGCAGCAGGCCCGCGCGCAGCAGCAGGCGGTCGACGACTACATCCGCCGCACCGCCCGGGCGGACGCCCCCCTGAGCAGTGCCGACGAGATCGCGAAACTGTCCGCGATGCGCACGCACGGAGACATCACCGACGACGAGTTCCGGCGCGCGAAGGAACTGGTCCTCGCCGGCAGCGGGCCGTCCGGGCGTCCGGACGCAGCCCCCTCCGCCTCAACGCGCTGAACACGGCGCACAGCACAGAAACGAGGTCGCACCATGCCCGCCGCACACACCGCTTCCACACAGACCGCCAAACAGCAATGGGCCACCGGCCTCACGGCCTTCGCCGCCGTCATGCTCGTACTCGCCGGGATGCTGGACATCTTCCGCGGCATCATGGGCATCGCGCACGACGACGTGTTCCTCGCGACACGCAGCTATGTCTTCCGGTTCGACCTCACGGGCTGGGGCTGGATCCATCTGATCCTCGGCGCCGTCGCGCTGCTGGTGGGCCTCGGTCTCTTCGGGGGTGCCCTGTGGGCGCGCGCCGGCGGGGTGGTCATCGCCTCGCTGGTCATCATCGCCAACTTCCTGTCCCTGCCGTACTACCCGGTCTGGTCGATCGTTCTGATGGCCTTCTCCGGATTCGTCATCTGGGCCCTGTGCGTGGGGCGGCAAGGCGCCTCCGGCGTGTTCGACTGAGGGCCGCGCACGCCGGGCGTGGGCGAGGACCGCGGTGAGGGCGCGATGATCATAAGGAGGGTGTCGATGCCGGAGGGGGCCACCACGCGCCTCTCCTTGGCGGAGGCGCGTCAGCGGCTCGCCCTCGACCCCTTCCTGCTGCTGGACGTCGAGCTGCCCGCGGAGGAGGGCCCGGCGAGCGAGCCACTGGCCCACCGGCTCGGACTGGATGCCGAGGAACTGGCCTGGTTCGGCAGGAAGGGGGAGTCCGCGCGGGCCGAATTCCTGGGTGACATCGCCACGTTCGTCGTGCCGGTGGTCCATGGCGGCCGGGTCGCCCATCTGCACATGCTGGCCGGTGAACGTCACCTGGTCGTCTCCCACCGGGGCCGGGCCGCCCTGGCGGCGGACTGGACCACGTACCTGCGGCGGGAGAAGCCGCACGATGCCGTGGCCACGCTGTTCCTGGTGCTCCAGGAGGCGCTGACGACGTTCCGCCGGGCCGCGGTGGACGCCCGGCTCCAGGTGGAGGAGCTGGAGGACGCCATGTTCGCGCAGCGGCGCCCCGAGCAGCTCTACCGTCTGTCCCACCTGCGCCGCCGGGCCGCCCTCCTGCACCACTCGCTGCTGCCGTACTTGCAGGTGGTCGAGGACATGATCACCCGCAGGATGATGAGCCGCGACTTCCCGGTGGAGCGGCAGCGGCTCGCCCAGGAGTTCCAGCGCGCGGCCCGGCTCGTCCTCGCGGACATCGAGTCCTTGCAGGAGGCCACCCGCCGGGCTTTCGCCAGCTACGGGTCCCTGGTCGCGGGCGAGCAGAACGGCGTGATCAACCGGTTGGCCATCGTGTCGGTGATCTTCCTGCCGCTGTCGTTCCTGACGGGCTTCTTCGGCATGAACTTCGCCTTCATGACCGACGAGTTGGAGAGCAGGGTGGTCTTCTGGCTGCTGGCCATAGGGCTCCAGGCGGGCGTCCTGCTCGTCTCCCTCTACGTCCTGCACCGCACCCGCGCCTGGCGGAGACTGCGGGACCAGGCCTGACGCTCTTCACCGACGATCACCCTCGGTTACTATGCTCACTTCATGCCGGAGGCCGGAAGCGAAGGGCGAACGGCCCTTGAAGCAAGGCTGAAGAGACGGGCTGCCTGGGAACATGCTGAAAGAGGTCACCGCGACCCGCTATGTCACGCCCCTGCGTGAGGGAGGCTCGCTGCCGGGGCTCGTCGAGGCCGACGACTTCGGGACGTACGTCATGAAGTTCACCGGCGCCGGACAGGGCCGCAAGACGCTGGTCGCCGAGGTGGTGTGCGGCGAACTCGCCCGGCGCCTCGGATTCCGCATGCCCCGCCTGGTCACCGTCCGCCTGGACCCGGTCCTCGGGCTCGGCGAGCCGGAGCAGCAGGTGCAGGACCTGCTCCGGGGCAGCGGCGGCACCAATCTCGGCATGGACTTCCTGTCCGGCGCCCTCGGCTACGACCCGCTCGCCTTCCCGGTGAGCCCCGAGGAGGCCGGCCGGATCGTGTGGTTCGACGCACTGATCAACAACGTCGACCGCTCCTGGCGCAACCCCAACCTGCTCGTGCACCACGGCGAGCTGTGGCTCATCGACCACGGCGCCACCATGATCTGGCACCACAACTGGCCCGGCGCCGAGGCCTCGGCGGCCCGTCCCTACGACGCCTCGGACCACGCCCTCGCCGGTTTCGCCCCGGACGTCACGGCCGCCGCGGCCGAGCTGGCCCCCCGGGTCACCGAGGACCTGCTCGCCGAGGTCACCGCCGAGATCCCGGACGTCTGGCTCGCCGACGAGCCCGGCTTCGACGCACCGGACGACCTGCGCCGGGCCTACGCCCGGCCGTTGCTCGCGCGGGCGGCCGGCATCGCCGAGCGGATCACCGGCATCGGCACCGTCAGCGGCTCCGCAACGGGGGAGGGCAAGTGAGCGAGCGCCACATCCACATGGCCGGCCATGTGACCGAGCGGCACATCACCCGGGCGGGCCAGGGCGGCGACCGGGACGTGTTCGAGTACGCGCTGCTGCGGGTCGTGCCCCGGGTGGAGCGCGGGGAGTGCATCAACGCGGGCGTGGTCGTGTACTGCCGCGCCCGGGACTACGTCGGCGCCCGCACCCATCTGGACGAGGCCCGGCTGCGCGCGCTGGACCCGGCCGCCGACGTCGCCGGGGTGCGGGCCGCGCTGCGTGCGATCGAGCGGCACTGCGCGGGCGGTGACCAGGCCGGGCAGGCGGCGGGCGACGACGCGGGGCGCCGCTACCGCTGGGTGATCGCGCCCCGTTCCACCGTGGTCCAGCCCGGCCCCGTGCACACCGGCCTGACGGCCGACCCGGCGGCCGAGACGGAGCGGTTGCTGGACCTCTTGGTGAGGTAATGGATCACACCGGGCGGATGTGCCGTTGACACCGGGTGCCGGGGCTTCTAGCGTCACGGGTGCTGAAGGTACTAAGCGGTCGCTCACCGCACCAAGGGGTCCTCTCCGAGGGCCCGACAGGTTCTCTCAAGGGCGAGGAGACACAGCAATGTCCACCACTGAACAGCGGGTCGCGGTCGTCACCGGCGCGGCGCGCGGCATCGGCGCCGCCACCGCCGTACGACTGGCGGCCGAGGGCCGCGCGGTCGCCGTGATCGACCTGGACGAGGCCGCCTGCAAGGACACCGTCGAGAAGATCACCGCGGCCGGCGGCAAGGCCATCGCGGTCGGCGCGGACGTCTCCGACGAGGCGCAGGTCGAGGCGGCCGTCGCCCGGATCGTGGAGGAGCTGGGCGCCCCGACCATCCTGGTCAACAACGCGGGCGTGCTGCGCGACAACCTGCTGTTCAAGATGAGCGCCTCCGACTGGGACACGGTCATGAACGTGCACCTGCGCGGCTCGTTCCTGATGACCAAGGCCGTCCAGAAGCACATGGTCGACGCCGGCTGGGGCCGCGTCGTCAACCTCTCCTCCTCCTCGGCGCTCGGCAACCGCGGCCAGGTCAACTACTCGGCCGCCAAGGCGGGTCTCCAGGGCTTCACCAAGACCCTCGCCATCGAGCTGGGCAAGTTCGGCATCACCGCCAACGCCGTCGCCCCCGGCTTCATCGCCACCGAGATGACCAAGGCCACCGCCGACCGGGTCGGCATGGGCTTCGAGGACTTCAAGAAGGCCGCCGCCACCCAGATCCCGGTGCAGCGCGTCGGCGAGCCCGAGGACATCGCCAACGCCATCGCGTTCTTCACCGGCGAGGCCGCCGGCTTCGTCTCCGGCCAGGTGCTGTACGTCGCCGGCGGACCGCTCAACTAAGGACCCAGGGGTAACACGGACATGACTGAACTCCCGGAGCCGTCCGGCAGGGTCGCGATCGTCACCGGCGCCAGCCGCGGTATCGGCTACGGCGTCGCCGAGGCGCTGATCGCGCGTGGCGACCGCGTGTGCATCACCGGCCGGGGCGAGGACGCCCTGAAGGAAGCCGTCGAGAAGCTCGGCGCCGAGCGGGTCATCGGCGTCGCCGGCAAGGCCCACGACCTCGACCACCAGAGCGAGGTCGTCGAACGCGCCATGGAGGCCTTCGGCCGGGTCGACTTCCTCGTCAACAACGCGGGCACCAACCCGGTGTTCGGCCCGATCGCGGACCTCGACCTGAACGTCGCCCGCAAGGTCTTCGAGACCAACGTGATCTCCGCGCTCGGCTTCGCCCAGAAGACCTGGCACGCCTGGCAGAAGGACAACGGCGGCGCGATCGTCAACATCGCCTCCATCGCGGGCCTCGCACCCTCGCCCTTCATCGGCGCCTACGGCGTCAGCAAGGCCGCGATGATCAACCTGACCCAGCAGCTCGCGCACGAGTTCGCGCCCAAGGTGCGGGTCAACGCGATCGCCCCGGCCGTCGTCAAGACCAAGTTCGCCCAGGCCCTGTACGAGAACCGCGAGGAGGAGGCCGCGGCGGCCTACCCGCTCGGCCGGCTCGGGGTGCCCTCCGACATCGGCGGAGCCGCCGCGTTCCTCACCTCCGAGCAGTCCGACTGGATCACCGGTCAGACCCTCGTCGTGGACGGCGGCATCTTCCTCAACGCCGGCGTGAGCTGAGCCGCGCATCTCTTCCGGGCGCCGATTTTCGGACGGATCGGCGCCCGGAAGGCCGTCCGGAGTCCGCACAGCGGAATGACAACGTCGTCACCGCTCAGACGATCAACACGGTCCGAAATCGGGCAGGTTGAGGCTCCGGGACGCTGCGGTATGGTCTGCCGACCCTTGGTACGGCGGATCGAGGAGCGTGCGCGTGTTCAACCGGAACCGATTCCTGCGGAGAGTCGCGGCGATCGCGTCCCTGTCGCTGGTGGCCGGATGCAGTCTGCTGTCCGACGGCGATCCCGACAGCCAGGGACCGATCGTCGTGGGGACCACCAGCGCCCCCAGCACCCTGGACCCGGCCGGCGCCTGGGACGGTTCCTGGGAGCTGTACCGGAACATCTTCCAGACGCTCCTCGCCTACCCGAACGGCGCCACCACCCCCCAGCCCGACGCCGCCGAGAGCTGCTCCTTCACCGACTCCACGAGCCGCACCTACCGCTGCGAGCTGCGCCCCGGCCTGAAGTTCGCCGACGGCGACCCGCTGACCGCCGAGGCCGTCCGGTACTCCATCGACCGCATCCGCGCCATCGACGCCCCCGGCGGCCCCGCCGGGCTGCTCGGCAGCCTGGACGACGTCCGGACCAGCGGCGACCGCGAGATCGTCTTCCACCTCAACCAGCCCGACGCCACCTTCCCGTTCGTGCTGGCCACCCCCGCCATGTCGATCGTCGACCCGGACGACTACCCCGCCGACTCCCTGCGCGAGGACACCACGGTCCACGGCTCGGGGCCGTACAAGCTCCAGTCCTACGAGGAGGGCGGCAAGGCCGTCCTGGTGCGCAACGACACCTACCAGGGCTTCGCCAAGCGGCAGAACGACGCGGTGACCATCCGGTACTTCAAGGACTCCGCCGGCATGGTCAAGGCGCTGCGGGACAAGCAGATCGACGTCACCTACCGCGGCCTGGCCGCCGACGACATCCTCGCCCTCCAGGAGCACGCCGGCGCGGACCTGCAACTGGTCGACGGGGCCGGCACCGACATCAGCTACCTGGTGTTCAACCCCGAGGACCCCTGGGCCAAGCAGCCCGCCGTGCGCAAGGCCATCGCCCAGATCGTGGACCGGAGCGCCATCGCGCACAAGGTCTACAAGGACACGGTCGACCCGCTGTACTCGATGGTCCCCAAGGGCCTGACCGGCCACGCCACCCCGTTCTTCGACGACTACGGCGAACCGAGCGTCCCCAAGGCCCGCGAGATCCTCTCCGACGCCGGCATCACCCGGCCCGTCCCGCTCACCCTCTGGTACACCACCGACCGCTACGGCTCCGAGACGGCCCTGATGTTCCGGGAGCTGAAGCGGCAGCTGGACGACTCCGGGCTGTTCAGCATCACCCTCAAGAGCCGCCCCTGGAAGAGCTACGTGGTCGGCTACCAGAAGGGCGAGTACCCGGTGTTCGGACGCGGCTGGTTCCCGGACTTCCCGGACGCCGACAACTTCATCGCCCCGTTCGTCGGCGAGCACAACGCGCTCGGCACGCCCTACCCGGCCAAGGAGATCACCGGCCGGCTGCTGCCCCACGCGCGCGCGGAGAGCGACCGCGCCCAGACCGTCAAGGACGTGGAGGCGGCCCAGCGGATCATGGTGGACGACGCCCGGCTGATCCCGCTGTGGCAGGGCCGGCAGTTCCTCGCGGCCAGCGTCGACATCTCCGGCGGCGAGCAGGCCCTGGACCCCTCGACGATCATGATGATGTGGACGCTGCACCGCAAGACCAGCTGGTGAGCCCGGCTGCCGGGCTCGGCGTACGGTCCTCGCGGCACCGGTTGTCAGTGGGCGCCTGTAGGTTCGAAGACCTGAAGTGACCGCACGCCGTAGTTGATCGACATCGTGAGGACGTTGACGTGACCGACATCGCCATGCTGCCCGAGTCCTGGCGCGGGGTTCTGGGCGACGAGCTGCAGCAGCCCTACTTCAAGGAGCTGACCGAGTTCGTCGAGGAGGAGCGGGCGAGGGGTCCCGTCTACCCGCCGCGCGAGGAGGTCTTCGCCGCGCTGGACGCCACGCCGTACGAGCGGGTGAAGGTCCTGGTCCTGGGCCAGGACCCGTACCACGGCGAGGGCCAGGGCCACGGCCTGTGCTTCTCGGTCCGCCCCGGCGTGAAGACCCCGCCCTCCCTGCGGAACATCTACAAGGAGATGCAGGAGGAGCTGGGCCTGCCCGTCCCGGACAACGGCTATCTGATGCCGTGGGCCCGGCAGGGCGTGCTGCTGCTCAACGCGGTCCTCACGGTCCGGGCCGGCGAGGCCAACTCGCACAAGGGCAAGGGCTGGGAGAAGTTCACGGACGCGGTGATCCGCGCGGTGGCCTCCCGGCCCGACCCGGCCGTCTTCGTCCTGTGGGGCAACTACGCGCAGAAGAAGCTCCCGCTGATCGACGAGACCCGGCACGTGGTGGTCAAGGGCGCGCACCCCTCGCCGCTGTCCGCGAAGAAGTTCTTCGGCTCCCGCCCGTTCACGCAGATCAACGAGGCGATCGCCGCGCAGGGGCACGAGCCGATCGACTGGCGCATCCCGAACCTGGGCTGACGGCGGCCGGGGGCCCGGGGCGCGGGGCCGCGTCGAGGTGCGGCTCCGCCGCGCGGGAGCGACCCGCCACCACGGGCCCGCGGTCGGCCACCGGCCGTCGGCACGACGGCGCCGCCTGTCCGGGAATCCGGTGCGCGCCGGTTAGCGTCAGCAGCGGACCATTGCCGACGGCCCGGAGGGACCCCGTGGCGGAGCGACAGGAACAGGCGGCGCCGGACGCCGTGCTGACGCGGATCGGGCAGATCGTGATGCTGCACCACGGAGGCGACCGCGAAGAGGCCCGCAGCCGTTTCCTGGACCTGTGGGCGGAGGTCGGCGAGGAGGGCGACCCGCTGCACCGCTGCACCCTGGCCCACTACCTGGCCGACACCCAGGACGACCCGGCGGACGAACTCGCCTGGGACCTGCGGGCGCTGTCGGCGGCGGAGGAGGCCGCCGACGGCCGCGTGGGCGCCGGCCCGTCGAGCGTGCGGGGCTTCTTCCCCTCCCTGCACCTCAACCTGGCCGCCGACTACGCCAAGCTGGGCCGCGCCGAGGCCGCGCGCAGCCATCTGCGCCGGGCCCGCAGCGCCGCCCGGTGCCTCGCCGACGACGGCTACGGCGCGGGTGTCCGGTCCGAGATCAGCCGTCTGGCCCTGCGGCTGGGGGAGGACGGAACGCCGGGCGAAGAGGGCTGGAGACCGCCGCGCCAGGGCTAGGGCCGGGCCGGGAGTTCACCCGCCTTCGGGGCGGCGGTCAGTGGCCGTATGCCTGTGCGCAGATCCGGGCTTGGGGACTGTCCTTCCGCCAGCCGCCGTACGTCCTGCCCAGGGCGCAGACATCCGGAGGACCGGTCACCGCCGGGGGTGGGAGCGGCACGGGGGTGTGCGGCCGGCGAGAGGGCGCCGGGAGCGGGGGCCCGGGTGGGGCCGGCGGGCGGTGGGTGACCTCGGGTGCGGCCGGGGTCCGGTGCCGAGCGGGCGGTCCGGAGGGCTCCGGGCGCCCGGACGGGCCGGTCCTCTCCAGCGCCTCGCGGGCCGGTGCCTGCACCACCCGGGGTTCCGCGCTGCCGTCCGGCCGGGTCGCCGTCGGCCGCGAGGGCGACCCCGTCGGCGCCGCGTCCCGCACCGTCACACAGCCGGAGAGGGCCGAGACGGCCACGGTGACCAGAAGCGCTGCGGTGGTCGTCGTCGTTCGATGCACCCGCGCAACTCTGCTGGGCCGGCAGCCGGTTCGGCACCGGGGAAGCCGGATCCGAGGCCCGTACGGGTGACCGCATGCCCCCCGCCGGGGGACGCGCCGTACCGGAGCTGACGTTCAGCCACCGCCGTCGCCGTACCGAACCCGGTCGCTCCTCCCTCGGGGCATCGACGGCATCGCCGGGAGCGCCGCCCGGTGGCCCCCGTATGCTTCCGGCAGGAAACACGCGGGCAAGCCGTAGGGGAGAGCACGTGAAGGTCGGCTGCATCGGACTCGGGGACATCGCGCAGAAGGCGTATCTGCCGGTGCTCGGCACGCAGCCGGGGGTCGACCTGCACCTGCACACCCGCACGCCCGCCACCCTGGACCGGGTCGGCGACAGCCTGCACCTGCCCCGCGAGCAGCGGCACACCACCCTCGACTCCCTGCTCGCCGCCGGCCTCGACGCGGCCTTCGTGCACGCGCCCACCACCGTCCACCCCGAGATCGTCACCCGGCTGCTGGAGGCCGGCGTGCCGACGTACGTGGACAAGCCCCTCGCCTACGAACTCGCCGACTCCGAGCGGCTGGTCGCCCTCGCCGAGCGGCGGGGCGTCTCGCTGTTCGTCGGCTTCAACCGCCGGTACGCCCCCGGGTACGCCCAGTGCCTGGACCACCCGCGCGAGCTGATCCTCATGCAGAAGAACCGGGTCGGGCTGCCCGAGGAACCGCGCTCGATGATCCTGGACGACTTCATCCATGTCGTCGACACCCTGCGGTTCCTGGTGCCGGGCCCGGTCGACGAGGTCACCGTGCGCTCCCGTGCCGAGGGCGGGCTGCTGCACCACGTCGTGCTCCAGCTCGGCGGCGACGGCTTCACCGCGCTCGGCGTGATGAACCGGCTCAGCGGCTCCACCGAGGAGATCCTGGAGGTGTCCGGACAGGACACCAAGCGCCAGGTGGTCAACCTCGCCGAGGTGATCGACCACAAGGGGCAGCCGACCGTGCGCCGGCGCGGCGACTGGGTGCCGGTGGCCCGCCAGCGCGGCATCGAGCAGGCGGCCCTCGCGTTCCTCGACGCCGTGCGGGCCGGGAAGCTGCTCAGCGCCCGGGACGCGCTGGCGACTCACGAACTGTGCGAGCGGGTGGTCCGAGCGGTGCAGGACCGCTGCGGCGCAGCCTGAGCGCCCGCGCCCCCTCGGTCACGCACAGCGTGGCCAGCACCAGCAGCGCCCCGTCCACCGGCCAGTCGCCGTAGCGGACGTACGGCGTGACGCCGTGCGCGAGCGGTACGTCGTACACGCGCGCTGCGCTCGCGTCGGCGGTGAGCCACGGGCCGAGGCGCTGCCCGGCCGGGCCGTACACCGCCGAGACGCCCGTGAGGGTGGCGTGCACCATCGGGCGGCCGGTCTCCGCGGCGCGCAGCGCGGCCAGCGAGGCGTGCTGCTCGGGCGCCCAGCTGTGCTGGAAGGACGAGGTGGACGACTGGCCGAGCAGGACGTCCGCGCCGTCCTCGGCGAGGTGCCGGCTCATGTCGGGGAACGCGGTCTCGAAGCAGATCAGCGGGCCGATCCGCAGCCCGTGCCCGACGTTCATCACGGTCTGTTCGGTGCCGCGGTGCCGGTCCTCGCCGGCCGCCCGGCCCACCGAGGTGGCCCAGCCGAGCAGCGAACGGGCCGGTATGTACTCGCCGAACGGGACCAGCCGCATCTTGTCGTACCGGTCGCCGGTCGGGCCGTCCGGGCCGACCAGCACCGAACTCTTGTAGATGCCGGGCCGGTCGGAGCGCCGGGCGTCCACGTTCACCAGCACATCGGCGCCGGTCTCGCGGGACAGAGCGGCGAGCCGCCGGGACAGGTCGGGGCGGTCGTCCAGGTCGAAGCCGACGCTGGACTCGCCCCACACCACCAGGTCGGCGCCCTGCCCGGCGAGCCGCCGGGTCAGCCGCTCCTCCTGGTCGAAGCGTTTGTCGCCGCTGTCCTGCCCGGCCACGATCCCCGGCTGCACGACGGCGATCCGCACCCGCCCGTCGACGTCCGGGCGCGGCGCCCAGGCCCACGCGGCCGAGGCCACGGCGGCCGTGGCGGCCAGCGAGGCCACGGCCGGCACCCGCGACGCGCGGACGGCGAGCAGCACCGCCACGGCCACGTTGACGGCCACCACCAGGAAGCTGAGCAGCCAGACCCCGCCGACCGAGGCCAGCCGCAGCGCCGGGCCCACCTGCCACTGGCTGGCGCCGAGCATGCCCCACGGCCCGCCGAGCCCCTGCCAGGACCGGACCAGTTCCACCGCCAGCCAGGCGGACGGGAGCACCACCAGCGCGGCGGCGCATCGGCCCGCCGACGGCACCCCGCCCAGGAACCGGCGCACCAGCCGGCCCCACGGCGCCCACAGCAGCCCCAGCAGGGCGGCGATCAGGAAGATGAACACGTGCAGGCTCGGCAGCAGCCAGTGGTGGACGGCTGTGAGGAAGCCGATGCCGCCCCACCAGCCGTCGTACGCGGCCCGCCGTCCGGTCGGCGCGGAGCGGGCGAGCAGGATCCACGGCACCAGCGCGATGTACGCGAACCACCACAGCGAGGGAGCCGGGAACGAGAGCACCGGCAGGGCACCGGCGAGGGCGGCGGCGGCCGAGCGGCGCCAGGGGGAGGTCAGCCAGCGGTTGATCGTCCTCATAGGGAGCCTCCCTACCCAGCGATAGGTCCAGTGTGCGCGGTGAGTGGGAGGCCGTGTGTCTTCCGGCCAGGGTGGGGCGGTCGTACGGCGTCCGTGGGCAGGCGGGGGCGCGCCGCCGGGCCGCGTGGCGGTGCGGCCCCGCGCCGCTCGGGGGCTCCCGGCGTTATGGGGCGCCCGGCCCCCGGCGCCACTTCTCGTGTACGACGACCTCGCTCAGGCGCCAGCCCTCGGCGGTGCGCAGGAGCCCGAAGTCGTAACGGCCGCCGCACACCAGGTCCGGGGCGGCCAAGCCGTCGGGGCCGGTGAAGCGCATGGGGTTGAGGTAGTCGGCGCGGACGCGGGCGGTGTCGCCGGTGTCCTGGTCCAGGACGCCGAAGCGGACCTGCCGGTTGACGATCAGGTGCTGGCGCACGGCGAACTGGGTCAGGCTTCCGGCCAGCCAGACGGCGACCTTCCCGGCGTCGCCCTCGATTCCGCCCGCCGAGCGGTAGTCGGCGCGTCCGTCCGTCGTGAACAGCCCTCGGTACCCCGTCCAGTCGCCGTCGTCCATCGCCACCGCGTACGCGGTGACCAGGTCGTCCACGGCCAGGCGGTCCCTCACGGTCGCGAACTCCGCACGCTGCGTCATCGGCACAGTGTTGGGCACGGCGGGCGCGGAGCCAAGAGGGCGTGCGGGGTGAATATTCGGTGGTGCCGGGCGGGCCGCTCGGCCGAACCTGTCCCGGTGAACGAACAGAACGAACAACTCGCCGGCACCGAGCCCAGGTTCCGCGTCCGCGCCCGGTACACGGAGAGCACGGTCACCGTCTACCAGGCCTACCGCCCGGAGATCGGCCGTGCCGCCGTCCGCACCGGACGCTTTCCGTCCGCCTGGAAGCGGGACCGGATGACGTGGATCAAGCCGTCGTTCCTGTGGATGATGTACCGCTGCGGCTGGGGCACCAAGGAGAACCAGGAGACCGTCCTGGCCGTCGAGATCGGCCGGGACGGCTTCGAGTGGGCCCTGCGCCACGCCTGCCTGTCCCACTACGTTCCCGCGCTCCACGCGGACCAGGCCGCCTGGAAGGCGGAGTTGGCGCGCTGCCCGGCCCGGGTGCAGTGGGACCCGGAGCGCGATCTGCGCTTCGCCCCGCTGCCGTACCGGTCGTTGCAGCTCGGCCTCGCCGGGGAGGCGGCGGCCCGGTACGCGGACGAGTGGATCGTCGGCATCGAGGACGTCACACCGCTGGCCGCGGAGATCCACGGGCTGGTGCGGGCGGGGGAGCCGGAGCGGGCGAAGGGGCTGCTGCCGAAGGAGCGGCCGTATCCGGTGGCCGACGAGGTGCTGGCGCACCTGCGGGCGTAGGCCGGTGGCGGGGTGCCCGCGGGGTGGGGCGCCGGACGGGGGAGCGGGGCCGGGTCAGGCCGCCTCGATGACCTGACCGCGGATCGCCTCGGCCCACTCGATCACCAACAGCTCGTACTCCGCGCGCTCCTGGGCCGACAGGGTGCCGCCCGCACGCAGCCACAGCGCCCGGATCTGCTCGTTCACCTCGGCAGCGGAGCGCACGGAACCAGGGGTCAGGGATTCGGGGGACATGCCGACCAGCCTAGGGGCAAGGTCTGACCGTGCGCTACCGCGCGGCTACGCAGAAGGTATGGGGTTGGTCACCAGCGCCGCCCGGTCATCCGTCCGTGGCCGCGAACAGCCCGGCGCCCGCGGGGAGTTGCCCAGGTCCTGGGCGGGCCGCCGCGGGCGCGAAGATGTCCGGAACAGAGGTGGTGGCGCGGGCCGTCAGCCCGCCGACTCCGCCGCGTGGGGGCTCAGCACGCCGGCGCCGACCAGGGCGATGATCGCCACGCCGAGGGCGATGCGGTACCAGACGAACGGCATGAAGCTCTTGTTGGAGATCCACTTCATGAACCACGCGATGACCGCGTATCCCGAGGCGAACGCGATCACCGTCGCGAACAGGGTGGGCGGCCAGTCCACATGGCCCTCGCCCAGCGAGTCCTTCACCTCGAAGGCGCCGGAGGCGAGGACGGCCGGGATGGCGAGGAGGAAGGAGTACCGGGCCGCGGCCTCGCGCCGGTAGCCCATGAACAGGCCGCCGCTGATGGTCGCGCCGGAGCGGGAGACGCCGGGGATGAGGGCGCAGGCCTGGCAGAGGCCGAAGATCAGGCCGTCCTTGACGCCGAGGTTCTCCAGGGTCTTGCGCTGCTTGGGCGCCCGGTGCCGGCCGCCGGTCTCGTCGCGGGCCGCCATCCGGTCGGCGATGCCGATGACCACGCCGATGACGATGAGCATGGTGGCGGTGATCCGCAGATCGCGGAACGGCCCCTCGATCTGGTCCTTCAGCGTCACGCCCAGCACCCCGATCGGGATGGAGCCGACGATCACCAGCCAGCCCATCTGCGCGTCGTGGTTGTGCCGCATCGCCTTGTCGAACAGCGAGCGGAACCAGGACGAGATGATCCGGCCGATGTCCTTGCGGAAGTAGATGAGGACCGCGGTCTCCGTGCCGATCTGCGTGATGGCCGTGAAGGCCGCCCCCGGGTCCTTCCAGCCCGAGAACGCCGCGGTCAGCCGCAGGTGCGCGCTGGAGGAGACGGGCAGGAACTCGGTCAGCCCCTGGACGAGTCCGAGGACGAGGGATTCAAACCAAGACATGGAGGTATGGCGTCCAAGCGCTGAGGGGAGAAGAGGTGATCATGTGACGGAGGAAGCGTAGCGGGCCCCGCCGACAGCGCGGCGGCGAGGTCCCTCCTATGCGGCCGACGGCCCGGTGACGCTCCAGCCCGGGGTCTGCGGACGGGCCGTCAGGTCCTCGTGGCGCACGGGATCGCCGCAGGCCCGGCACGTGACCACCGGCACCAGTTCCTCGCCGCAGCGGTGCTCGACGACCATGGGCAGGTCGACGCCCTGGCGCAGATGCCGGTCGCCCCACTCCTTGAGGGTCATCAGGACGGGCTCCAGCTCCAGCCCGGCCTGCGTGGGCAGGTACTCGAAGCGCTGGGGGCGCTCGCTGTAGAGGCGCTTGGTGAGGACGCCGGCCTCGACGAGGCGGCGCAGCCGGGTGGACAGGATGTCGCGCGGGGCGCCGGTGTTGCGCACGAGCTGGTCGAAGCGGCCGTTGCCCAGGCACACCTCCCGCAGGACGAGCAGGGAGTACTTCTCGCCGACGATCGCGAGGGCGTCGGCGATGGAGCAGGGGCGCGAATCCTTCGTGGCGGCCATGGGCCCCAGTCTAGAGGAGGGTTTGAATTTCCAACCCAAGGGGTTATGGTGAGTTCGCATTTCCTACTCACCGGTAGCTCGTCCGATCAAGCTGGAGGCCGGCGCCATGCGAGACGCGGTCATCGTCGAAGCCGTACGCACCCCCGTCGGCAAGGGCAAGCCGAACGGCTCCCTCGCCCACGTCCACCCCGTGCAACTCCTCGCCCACACCCTGCGCACCCTGGTCGAGCGCTCCGGCGTCGACCCGGCGTTGATCGACGACGTGATCGGCGGCACCGTCGACCAGGTCGGTGAGCAGGCCATGAACACCACCCGGTACGCCGTGCTCGCCGCCGGCCTCCCCGAGTCCGTCCCCGCGACCACCGTGGACCGCCAGTGCGGCTCCTCCCAGCAGGCCGTCCACTTCGCCGCGCAGGGCGTGATCTCGGGCGCGTACGACCTCGTGGTCGCCTGCGGTGTGGAGTCGATGAGCCGGGTGCCGATGTGGTCCAACGTCCCCGTCGGCAAGGACCCGTTCGGGCCCGGCGTCGCCGAGCGCTACCCGGACGGCCTGGTGCCGCAGGGGATCAGCGCCGAACTCATCGCCGCCAAGTGGTCCCTCACGCGCGCGCGGATGGACGAGTTCGCCGTCTCCTCGCACCACAAGGCCGCCGCCGCGTGGCGGGCCGGGCTCTTCGACGCCGAGGTCGCCCCGCTCGACGGCGTCGCCCGCGACGAGTGCGTCCGCCCGGACAGCACGCCGGAGATCCTCGCCGGGCTCAAGCCCGCCTACTACGACCCCGGCTTCGCCGAGCGCTTCCCGCAGATCGAGTGGAACGTCACCGCGGGCAACGCGAGCCCCATCAACGACGGCGCCTCCGCCGTCCTGATCACCTCCAGCGACACCGCGGCCCGGCTCGGCCTGCGCCCGCTGGCCCGCCTCCACAGCTTCGCCGTGACCGGCTCCGACCCGCTGCTCATGCTGACCGGGGTCATCCCGGCCACCGAGAAGGTGCTGCGCCGGGCCGGGCTGACGCTGGACGACATCGACCTGTTCGAGGTCAACGAGGCCTTCTCCAGCGTGGTGCTCGCCTGGCAGCAGGAGACCGGCGCCGACCTCGCCAAGGTCAACGTGCACGGCGGCGCCATCGCCCTCGGTCACCCCCTCGGCGCCAGCGGCACCCGCCTGACCACGACCCTGGTCCACGCGATGCGCGAACGCGGCGCCCGCTACGCCCTCCAGACCATGTGCGAGGCGGGCGGACTCGCCAACGCGATGATCCTGGAAGGCGTCTGAACCGGGACTCCGGCCGGGGGACCCGACGGGCGCAGGGCGGCGCCGAGCGGTGTCCCGGCGCCGCCGGGCGGCGTGCTGGCCACCGGGCCATGACCCGCCCGGCGGCGGCCACCGTCACGGCGCGGTGCGGCGAACGGAGTCACGGGGTCGAACACGGCGGGCCGCCTGCCCCGCCGGTCGGTCCGGGGCGCGCCGAGGGGCGGACCGCGACCAGGGAGCGGTCACCGGGGAGCGGGCCGCGTGGGACGCCGGCCGTGCCGCCTCGGTGGCGTCCTGGCTCGCGCCGTTCAGAGGCGACGAAGGTCCTCGCGGCGCCACAGGGCCGCCGGCGGTCACCCGGGGCCGCCACCAGCTCGTCCGGCGCCCCGTGCAGTGCCTCGGCCCTCGCCCGGCGCGGGCGGCCCGCTCACGCCGGGACCGGGGCAGTGCGGTGAACACGCCGCCGAGCGGCCTGCCGGGCACGGCGATGACGCCGGACCACATGAGGGGCCCTCCTCGGTGGACGGGTGGCCGTGCTCACCGTCCCCGCAGCTGGTGGCGTTTGCGCCAGGCCAGCGCCGTGCCCGCCAGCGCCGGTACGGCGATGCAGGCCATCGCGATCAGGAAGGCGGGGGAGGTCGGCGCCGAGGCGCGGGCGCCGGCCACGGCGTAGGCGGCGGTGTTCGGGACCGAGCCGAGACCGGTGGCCAGCAGGAAGGGCAGCCAGCCCATGCGGGAGACGGCCGCGCAGTAGTTCGCCGCCCAGAACGGCACCCCCGGGAAGAGCCGCAGGGCCAGCATGGACCGCAGTCCGTGCCGGCTGAGCTGCCCGTCGGCCGCGCGCAGCCAGCGCCCCCGCAGCAGCGGGCGCAGCGCGTCCTGCCCGAGCAGCCGGCCCAGCCCGAAGGCCACCCCGGCCCCGAGCACCGTGCCCGTCAGCGCCGTCGCCAGCCCCACCTGCGAGCCGAACAGCGCGCCCGCGGCCAGGTTCAGCAAGGGGCGCGGCACGAACGCCACGGTGCACAGCCCGTACGCCGCCGCGAACACGACGGCCGCCGCGGCCCCGCCGAGCTGCGGCGGCCAGCCGTGCGTCAGCAGCCGCTGCGGCTCGAAGAGCAGCACGCACGCGGCGGCACCCACGAGCAGGGCGACCAGCAGCGACAGCCGTGCGTACGGGGACAGCAGCACGCGGGTGCAGCGGGCGGCCAACCCCGTGGGGGGAAGGGGGAGAACGGGGGCGACGAGCTCCTGGGCGGCGGCCCGGGGAGAGGCCGTGGCGGTGCCAGAGCGGTTGGCATCGAGCATCCGTCGACAGTAACCGACGAACGTGTGTGATCGCCGTCAGCTGTGTCCCACGACCGTCACAGCACGGCACCTGCGTCCCCACGAGAAGGGTCCAGGCGTCCGTGACGCCTGGACCCGTGCCTCACGCGGCGAGCCGGACCGCGTGCCTCACGCGGCCAGGGCGTGACCAGGGTGCAGGACCACCTTGGTGTAGCCCTCGATCCGCTTGTCGAACTTCTCGTACGCCTGCGGTGCCTGGTCCAGCGGCAGCTCGTGGGAGACCACGAAGCTGGGCTTGGCCCGCCCGGCGATGATCATGTCGCGCAACTGGCGGTTGTACCGCTTGACGTTGCACTGACCGGTGCCCATCTGCTGGCCCTTCTCGAACATCCGGCCGATGGAGACCAGCAGCTGGCCGTGCTTGGCGTGCTCGTCGGGGCCGCCGGGGTCCGAGGGCACGTACAGACCCGGTACGCCGAGCATGCCCGTCGGCCGTACCGTCTCGACCAACTCGTTGAGGACGATGGCGGGTTCCTCGTGGCTGGCGTCGTGGCTCTGGGCCTGGTAGCCGACGGCGTCGACGCCCTTGTCGGTGCCCTCACCTCCGGTCTGTTCCTTGATCTGCTCCGCCGGGTCGCCCTTGGTGAAGTCGATGGGGATGGCTCCCATCTCCTCCGCCTTGGCCAGCCGCTCGGGCACCCGGTCGACGGAGAAGACCTTCGCCGCGCCGCGCAGCAGTGCCGAGTAGGCGGCCATCAGGCCCACCGGTCCGGCGCCGTAGACGGCCACGGACTCGCCGGGGGACACCTGGGCGAGTTCGCAACCGTGGTAGCCGGTCGGGAAGATGTCGGCGAGCAGCACGAAGTCCGTCTCGAACTCCTCGCCCGGCGGCAGCTTCAGGCAGTTGAAGTCGGCGTACGGCACCCGCAGCCGCTCGGCCTGGCCGCCGATGAACGGCCCCATCGCCACATAGCCGTAGGCCCCGCCGGCGAATCCGGGGTTGACCGTCAGGCAGAAACCGGTCTTTCCGACGAGACAGTTCTTGCAGAATCCGCAGGCGACGTTGAACGGCATCACGACGCGGTCGCCCTGGGACAGGGAGGTCACGCCGTCGCCGACCTCCTCGATGATGCCCAGGTTCTCGTGTCCGAAGACGATACCCGCCTGGGCCGCCGTGCGTCCCTCGTACATGTGCAGGTCAGAGCCGCATATGGCGGTCGAGGTGACCCGTACGAGGACATCGTTGGGGTGCTGGATCTGAGGGTCCTGGACCTCCTTCACCGTCACGCTGAAAGGCTCTTCGTAGACGACGGCTTTCACGTCTGTCACCTCCGCGTCGAGCGCCACCCCCTCTTCCAGGGAACGCCCGTCCGGAAGGGGTTGCAAGCCACGTCGAGAATGACCGGTGTATCGGGCATCGAAATCGCGGACCGCGAACGAATGGGAAAACCATTCGACGCCGGACGTGGCCGTCGGCGATGATCGACGGCATGTTCCGGTACGCCTTCCTCGTCGCTGCGTCCGCCGTCGCGGATGCTCCGAAGGCTGCCGTCCCGCACCTCGTGGCCGCCGTCGACGGCGCCCGAAGCTGACCCTCTCCGGATCGTCCGGCGGACCCCGCAGGGGGAGGGTCGGCCGGTTCCCGGGGTCCCGCGTCTTCTGTCACGGCTGAGAGGCTTCGAGGTACAGCCATGTCCAAAACGGCCTACGTGCGCACCAAGCCGCACCTGAACATCGGCACCATGGGTCACGTCGACCACGGCAAGACGACCCTGACCGCCGCCATCACCAAGGTCCTCGCCGAGCGCGGCACCGGCACCTTCGTACCGTTCGACCGCATCGACCGCGCCCCGGAGGAGGCCGCCCGCGGCATCACCATCAACATCGCCCACGTCGAGTACGAGACCGACACCCGGCACTACGCCCACGTCGACATGCCGGGCCACGCCGACTACGTCAAGAACATGGTCACCGGCGCCGCCCAGCTCGACGGCGCCGTCCTGGTCGTCTCCGCGCTCGACGGGATCATGCCGCAGACCGCCGAACACGTCCTGCTCGCCCGGCAGGTCGGCGTCGACCACATCGTGGTCGCGCTGAACAAGGCCGACGCGGGGGACGAGGAGCTGACCGACCTGGTCGAACTGGAGGTCCGCGACCTGCTCACCGCCCAGGGGTACCCGGGCGACGCCGTCCCCGTCGTCCGCGTCTCCGGGCTGAGGGCACTGGAGGGCGACCCGCGCTGGACGGCGTCCATCGAGGCGCTGCTCGACGCGGTGGACACCTACGTGCCGGTGCCGGAGCGGTATCTGGACGCGCCGTTCCTGCTGCCGGTCGAGAACGTGTTGACCATCACCGGGCGGGGCACGGTCGTGACCGGCGCCGTGGAGCGCGGGACCCTTCGGCTGGGCGACCGGGTGACGGTGCTGGGCGCGGACACCGAGACCGTGGTCACCGGGATCGAGACCTTCGGCAAGCCGATGGAGGAGGCGCAGGCCGGCGACAACGTGGCGCTGCTGCTGCGCGGGGTGCCCCGGGACGTCGTCCGGCGCGGACACGTGGTCGCGGCGCCGGGCAGTGTGGTGCCGGGCCGGCGGTTCACGGCGCGGGTGTACGTGCTGTCCGCGCGCGAGGGGGGCCGTACGACGCCGGTCGTCAGCGGCTACCGGCCGCAGTTCTACATCAGGACGGCGGACGTCGTGGGCTGCGTCGACCTCGGCGAGGTGGCCGTGGCCCGGCCCGGGGACACGGTCGTGATGAGCGTCGAGCTGGGACGGGAGGTGCCGTTGGAGCCGGGGCTCGGCTTCGCGATCCGTGAGGGCGGGCGGACCGTGGGAGCGGGGACCGTCGTCGCCGTGGGGTGAAGGGACGGGGACGCGGACACCGACAATGGAGAAGTGAACGCATCGATACCCGTCACCCGCACCACCGACCACGGCACCGCCAAGCTGATGCCCGACGTCGACCGTGAGCGGGCCTGGCTGCTCACGGTCGACGGGGCACCGCAGTCGTACGTCGACCTCGACGACCCGCGGTACCTGGAGTTCGAGTACGCGCGCCGGCTCGGGTACGTCCTGGACACCGTCGCCGAGGCCGGGCGGGCGGTGGACGCGGTGCACCTGGGCGGGGGCGCGCTCACGCTGCCGAGGTACCTCGCAGCCACCCGCCCCGGTTCCCGGCAGGACGTCGTCGAGGCCGACCGGGGGCTGCTGGAGCTGGTCACCGAGCGGCTGCCGCTGCCGGACGGCTCGGGCATCGCGCTGCACGCCGCCGATGCCCGGGCCTGGCTGGAGGGCGCGCCGGACGACCACGCCGATGTGCTGATCGCCGACGTGTTCGGCGGCTCCCGGGTGCCGGCGCACCTGACCACGCTCGCCTACGTCCGTGAGGCCGAGCGGGTGCTGCGGCCCGACGGGTTGTATCTGGCCAACCTGGCGGACGCGGCGCCGTTCGCGTTCCTCCGGTCCCAACTGGCGGCGCTGGCGGCCGTGTTCGAGGAGCTGGCGCTGATCGCCGAGCCGGGCGTGCTGCGCGGTCGGCGGTTCGGGAACGCGGTGGTCGTGGCCTCGCACCGGCCGCTGGACACCGCCACACCGGCCCGGCGCGCCGCGGCGGACGCATTTCCGGCGCGGGTCGAACACGGGGCGGCGGTGCGGGAGTTCATCGGCGCGGCGCGGCCGGTCGAGGACATCGACGCCGTGCCGTCACCCGAGCCCCCCGACGGGGCGTTCGGCATCGGCTGACGGCGCCGGGGAGCCGGCGACCGGGTGCGTGCGGCGGGTGAGGTCGCGGACGTCCGGGACCAGCAGCACCAGGGCGGTCACCAGGACCACCAGACCGGCGCAGCCCCACAGGGCGGCCGTGCGGCCGACGGCGGCCTCGGCCGGGCCGGCCAGGGCCGTGGCGAGCGGCATGAGGGAGACCGAGCCGAACCAGTCGTAGGCCGAGACCCGGGAGAGCTTGTCCTCGGGGATCTCCTGGTGCAGCGCGGTCATCCAGGAGACGCCGAACACCTCCACCGTCGTACCCGCGACGAACATCACCCCGTACAGCACGCCCGCCGGCACCGGCACGGCCAGCGCGGCCCCCGGCAGGGCCAGCGGGAAGACGCACAGCGTGCCGGCGAGCAGCAGGCGGCGGGGCTTCCAGCGGGTCATCAGCAGGGCCCCGGCCACCGTGCCCGCGCCGAACGCGGCCAGGGCCAGGCCCCACGGGCCCGCGCCGCCCAGGCTGTCCCGGGCGACGAGGGGGCCGTAGACCGCGTCGGCGGCGCCGACCACCGCGTTGGCGATCGAGAACTGCACGACGATGGCCCACAGCCAGGGTCGGCCGGTGACCTCCCGCCAGCCCTCGCGGAGATCGGCCAGCATGCCCCCGCCCGGCGCGCGCGGCGGGATGTGGCTGACGTCGAGGAAGGAGCGCAGTGCCGCGGCGACGGCGAAGGCCGCCGCGTCGAGGGCGAGCACCCAGCCGGGGCCGACGGCCGCGACCAGGGCGCCGCCCAGTGCCGCGCCGCCGAGGGCCGCGCCCTGGGTGGCCATGCGGAACACGGCGAACGCCCGGCCCGCCTCTTCGCCCGCCACGGAGGACATCAGCATGCCCTCCGCGGCGGGGCCGAAGAACGCCTGACCGGTGCCGCCGAGCGCGGTGAGCAGCATCATCTGCCACAGCCGGGGCTCACCGGCGAGGACGAGGGCCGCGAACGCCGCCTGGGAGAGGCAGTTGAGCGTGTTGGCGGCGACCATCACCCGGTGCCGGGGGAGCCGGTCCGCGACCGCGCCGCCGATGAGCAGGAAGACCACCAGCGGCAGGGTCCGGGAGGCGGCGACCAGGCCGACGTCCCCGCCGTCGCCGCCCGCCTCCAGCACGGCGAACGCGGCGGCGATCAGCGAGCCGTTCGCACCGAGGCCCGTCACGATGGCCGCCGCGGTCAGCAGGGAGTAGTTGCGCCCCGCCCAGGCGGGTCCGCGGGGGCGGGCGGGGGAGCCGGAGGTCTTCGTCACCGGCCGACTATCCCCGCCCGGCCTTTGCCGTGCCAAGTGGTTTCGCGGACGCCGTGAGGCGGGTCGCGGACCGCGTGGTGGTCAGTCCACGATCGGGTCGCCGTGCAGCCGCACCGTGCTGAGGATCTTGTTCATCGTCGCGTCGGGCACTTCGTCCTTGACGCCCTTCGCGCCGTAGAACGTCCACGAGACGAAGCTGCCCGTGGAGTTCTTGAAGGCGAAGGTGGTGGCCTTGCCGTCGGTGTCGCACTCGTTCTTCTTCGGCACGCCGATGACGTACGACGTCGCGACGCTGCCCTTCACACCCGACGCCGTGGTGAAGGACTTCGCCTTGCCGATGCGCAGGTACTTCTTGGCGGCCTCCGACTGGTCGGTGTAGCCGCCGAAGGCGAAGGCGGCCGAGTCGCCGCGGGCGATGCTCGCGGTGTCCTTGGCGCCGTTCTCGCCCTTCGTGCCGCCGGCCGCGAGCGCGTGCGACTCCTTGGTGCCGCTGTCGTCGGAGGTGCAGTAGTCCGGCTTCAGCAACGTGGAGCCGGAGAAGCCGATGTACGCGGAGCCGTCGCCCTTCGTCTCGTCCTCGAAGAAGGAGAAGACGCCGGGCCGCTCGACCTCCCAGTCGGCGGGCACGTCGAAGGCCGTGCCGTACTTGGGGTTGACCACGACCTTCCAGCCCGCCACGGTCGGCTTCTCGGTCTCGTTGCCGCGCGGGTCGCCGGTCGCGGACGACGCGGGGGAGCCGGACCCGGTGGCCGTCGGCGACGGGCTCGTGTGCTGTCCGCCCTTGCCGTCGTCCGCCTCGTCGTCCTTCGAACCGCCCAGCACCAGGTAGCCGGTCACGGCGGCGGTGACGACGACCGCCGTGGCCGCGACGATCGCGACGAGCTTGGTGCGACCGCCACCGCCCTGCGGGGGCTGGGGCACGGGCGCGCCGGGGGGCTGCCCCGGCTGCCCCCACTGCGGCTGCTGTCCGTACGGGCCGCCCTGCGGCTGCTGTCCGTAGGGGCCGGCCTGCGGGTACTGCTGGTAGCCGGGCTGCTGGTACGGGTTCGGCTGCTGGTAACCAGGCTGCTGGTACGGGTTGTTCTGCTGGTTGTCCTGCGGGTTGGGCGCGCCCCCTGGCGGCTGCTGATCTGGCCACATGGCCAGTAACCCTAGTGGCTTCCCTGGTCAGGCTCGGCTACTCATGAGTAACATGACGGCCATGAGCGCAGACCAGATGTCGATCGGCGACATGCTCGCCGCCACCGTGCCCATGGCCCGGACCCTCAACCTGGAGTTCCTTCAGACCGCGCCCGACAAGGCCGTGGTCTCCCTGCCGGACCAGAGCGCCTACCACAACCACGTGGGCGGCCCGCACGCCGGTGCGATGTTCACCCTCGGGGAGTCGGCCAGCGGTGCCATCGTGCTGGCCGCCTTCGGAGACCAGCTCTCGCGTGCCGTGCCGCTCGCCGTGCGGGCCGACATCGCCTACAAGAAGCTGGCCATGGGCGTCGTCACCGCGACCGCGACGCTGGGCCGCCCGGCCGCCGAGGTCGTCGCCGAACTGGACGCCGGGCAGCGCCCCGAGTTCCCGGTGTCGGTCGAGATCCGGCGCGCGGACGGCGCCGTGACCGGCGAGATGACCGTCGTGTGGACGCTGCGCCCGGCCGACCCGCAGAAGTGAGCACCGCGCCCCCGCGGAAGGTGGCGCGGCAGGCGCTGGGCGACGTGCCCAGCGCCGGGTGGACGTGCTGCCGCGGAGGGGCGCGGGCCTCTTCAGACCCTTGATGCAAGCCGCTCAGTCGAGGCGGAACTCGTCGCCCTCGATGTCCCGCATGCCGATGCACGCGTCGGTGCCGTCGTACAGGAGCCGCTCGCGTACCGCGCCGAGCGCGACCAGTCGTGCACACTCCGCCTCAAGCGCGGCCAGGCGCTCTTCACCCGAGCCCGGTACCGACCCGCACGTCGAGATGCACCCGGTTCTTGACGACCTTGCCTTCGGGGCTTCGGAAATACCGACGGCAATTCTCGTGCCGAGGTGAGCCGGCCCGGAGGGTGCCTGAGTGGGAAGGCCGGTTCACAACACCTTCGCCCGGATCAGCGCCGACAGCACCAACGCCCCGGGCAGCAACGGCATCCAGTCCGACAGCACCCGGTACCCGATCACCGTGGCCGTCGCCGCCGCAGGCGCCGCGCCGAACGTGACCAGCGTCCACACCAGCGCCGCGTCGACCGCCAGCCCGCCCGGCGCCGGCACCGCCCCGACGGCCGTGCCCGCCGCCAGATGGGCGAGCACCACCTGCTCCCACGGCAGCCCCAGCCCGAGCGAGGCCCCGACGCAGGCCAGCGTGCCCGCCTGCACCAGCGGCATCGCGACCGCCCCGCCCCACAGGGCGAGCACCCGGCAGGGCCGGGAGTGCACCGCGCACACGTCGGCCAGGGCGGAGCGCAGCAGCCCGGTCACCGGCCGCCGTAACGGCCGTACGACCGTCAGCAGCACCCCCGCCACCGCGACCGCCCCGCCCGCGACGGCGGCGAGCGGCACCACCAGCCGGCCGTCCGGGACCAGGTCCCCGAGGCGCCGCCAGGCCGGGGACACCGCCAGGAACACCAGCAGGACCAACGTCTTCGCCGTGGACCTGGCCAGCGAGTACAGCCCGATCGACGCGGTCGCCCGCTCCAGCGGCACCCCCCGCCCGCGCAGGAAGCGCAAGGTGACCGCGTGGGCGCCGAGCCCGGCGGGCAGCGCGTGATTGGCGGCGCCGGCCGCGAACTGCGAGGCCAGCAGCAGCCCCGGCGGCAGCCGGTCGGGCAGGGCGCCCTGCCGGACACAGGAGGCGGCCACCCAGGTCAGACAGGTGAAACCGGCTCCGGCCAGCAGCCACCCCGGGTCGGCCGCGACCAGCCGCCGCACCCCCTCGTACACCATGGGCCGGTTGGCCACGGCCCAGCCGGCGGCGAGCAGCAGAGGAGCCAGGCACAGGGCCAGCCGTACCGGCCGGGCGGACCTGCGGGACGCCGGCCGGGCCGTGGCCGTGGACCCGGGACACGCCCCGGTGACCGACGGGGCCGGTGCGGCGCCCTCGGGGCGGGCAGCCGCGCCCGGGGGCAGCGAGCCGGACGGGGACGGTGAGGGCACGGGGACGTCGTCCTTCCGCGGCGGGCCCCACGGGGGGCCTGGGGGGAGGCGGGCCGGGCGGAACCGCGGAGAGCCTTCCCCTCCCCAGTGACACCGGGATGGCCGGAAACGTAAGAGGCGGGGGCGGGACGGTGCCGCGGACCGGGCGCGGGCAAGCGGCCGTTCACCGCCGACCAGGTAGCCTTCCCTTGGGACGCGCTTTACATGCGGCGACCCGACGGGCAGGGACAGCGACAGGGGAGGACCGGCGGTGCACGTCCAGGAATGGCTCGACTCGGTGCCGGCGGTCGCCGTCTACGCCGTGGTGGCTCTGGTGATCGGTCTGGAGAGCCTGGGCATCCCGCTGCCGGGGGAGATCATCCTGGTCTCGGCGGCGCTGCTGTCCTCCCAGCACTCGGGTGTCAACCCGGTCGTCCTCGGCGCCTGCGCGACCGCGGGCGCGGTGATCGGCGACTCCATCGGCTACGCCATCGGCCGCAAGGGCGGACGCCCGCTGCTGGCGTGGCTCGGGAAGAAGTTGCCACGCCACTTCAGCGCGGGCCATGTGGCCACTGCCGAGCGGTCCTTCGAGAAGTGGGGCATGTGGGCGGTCTTCTTCGGCCGCTTCGTCGCCCTGCTGCGCATCTTCGCCGGTCCCCTCGCGGGCGTCCTGCACATGCCGTACTGGAAGTTCCTCGTCGCCAACGTCCTCGGCGGCATCTGCTGGGCCGGCGGCACGACGGCCGTCATCTACTACGTGGGCATCGTCGCCGAGGACTGGCTCAAGCGCTTCTCGTACGTGGGCCTGGGAGTGGCGGTGCTGATCGGCCTGGCCTCCATGCTGATCATCAGGCGCAAGGCGAGGAAGGCCCAGCCGGACCAGCGAGAAGCGGAACCGGTGGGCGCCGGGGAGTGAAGCACCCGGCACCCGCCGCCGCGCCCGCTCCTACTGGTGCACGTCCTTGTGCGCCTTGCCCAACTCCGCGTACAGGGTGCCGTTGAGGGTGACCCCCTCCCGCTCCTCCTCGGTAAGGGGCCGCTTCACCTTCGCCGGCACCCCCGCCACCAGCGAGCCGGCCGGCACCACCATCCCCTGCGGCACCAGCGCCTGCGCCGCGACCAGCGATCCCGCGCCGATCACCGCCCCGTTGAGCACGGTCGCCCCCATCCCGATGAGGCAGTCGTCCTCGACGGTCGCCCCGTGCACCACCGCGTTGTGCCCGATGGACACCCGCTCCCCGATGGTCACGGGGAACCCGGCATCGGAGTGCAGGGTGACGTTGTCCTGCACATTGGCCTGCGCCCCCACGGTGATCCGCTCGACGTCACCGCGCAGCACGGCCCCGTACCAGACACTGGCCTCCGGGAGCAGGACGACGTCCCCGATCACGGATGCCGTGGGCGCCACGAACGCCTCCGGATCGACCTGCGGCTCCTTGCCCCCGATAGCCACGATCAGCGCCTTGTGCGTCATCACCGTCTCCTTGTGTCAGCGGTACACGGCACCGTACGGCACCCGGTGGGGCAAAGATCACAGCAGCCCGCACTCTCCGCCGGAAGCAACCGATGAGTAACGTGACCCCGTGCCGAAGCGCAAGAACACGTTCTCGTCCTGGCGACAGGGCCTCGCCCAGCGAGCCGTACACGCGGCCTGGTCCTGGATGCAGCGCAACGGGTCCGTCACGGCCGAGCGCCCCGCGGGCTTCCGTTTCGGCTCCATCGGCGAGGCCACCCGGCTGGCCTTCCCGCTCGGCACGGTCTTCGGCGAACCCTGGATCCGGCTCGGCTCCCACTGCATCATCGGCGAGCAGGTCACCCTCACCGCCGGCCTGATGCCCGACCTGGACCTCGGCCCGGAGCCGATCCTGCGCATCGGCGACGGCGTGGTCCTCGGCCGCGGCAGCCATGTCATCGCGGACACCACGGTCACCATCGGCAGCGACTGCTACTTCGGCCCGTACGTCTACGTCACCTCCACCAACCACTCCTACGACGACCCGCACGAGCCCATCGGCAGGCAGTGGCCGCGGATGGAGCCGGTCGAGATCGGTCCGGGCTGCTGGATCGGCACGGGCGCGGTGATCCTGCCGGGCGCGCGGATCGGCCGGAACGTGGTCGTGGCGGCCGGCGCGGTGGTGCGGGGCACGGTGCCCGACCACGCGGTGGTGGCGGGCGCGCCCGCCAGGGTCGTACGGCGCTGGACGCCCGACGAGGGCTGGCAGCCGCCGCTGCGGACTCCCGCGCCGGTGCCGATCCCGGACGGCATGACGCCGGGGCAGTTGCGGGTGCTCGCCGATCTGGACGAGGACGCGGTGGCCCGGCTCGCCGCGCTGGAGCCCGAGGGCTGACGGGGGCCGGGTCAGCCGGTCGCCAGCAGCAGCGTGCCCAGCAGGGCCAGACCCGCTCCCGCCGCCTGGACCGCGCGCAGCCGCTCGCTGAGGAAGCCGCGCGCGGCCAGCGCGGTCACCACCGGGTACAGCGAGGCGAGCACGGCCGCGACGGTGACCGGGCCGCTCCGGGCGGCGACGGCGTACGTGCCGTTGGCCGCCACGTCGGCGAGTCCGACGAAGGCCAGCGCGGGCAGCGAGGCCCAGGGGAAGCCGCCCTCCGGGAGGGCGGTGCCGCCGCGCCGGACCGAGACGGCGAGCGCGGCCCCGCCCACCGCGACATTGGTCAGCCGCTGTGCGAACAGGGCGAGGAACAGACCCGTGACATTGGTCGAGGCCTCCGTGATCAGCGCGAACACCGTGCCGAAGCCGAGCGCCGCGACCAGCGTGAGCAGGATCGCGCGCCGCTGCACGGCCGCGCCCCGCAGTTGCGGGCCGCCGGCCAGGACGACCCCGGTGACGGCGACCGCGATGCCCGCGACCTGGAGCAGCCCCGGCCGCTCGCCGAGGGCGAGGCCGACCCCGAGGGGGACCGCGACACTGAGGGTGGCGAGGGGGGAGACGACGCCCATGGGGCCGAGGGCGAGGGCCTGGTAGAAGGAGAGCAGGGCCACCGGTCCGACCAGGCCCGCCGCGAACGCGAACCACAGCCGGGGTCCGGCCTCGCCCCAGCCGCCCGTGGCGAGCACGATCGCGCCCAGGACGGCCGCCGCGATGGCCTGCGAGACCACCACGACCGTGAGCGCCGGGGTACGCCGGGTCAGCAGTCCGCCGCCGAAGTCGGCCAGCCCCCACAGCAGGCTGGTGGTCAGGGCGAAGAATGCTGTCACGGCCGGCCTCGCAGTACAGTGCGGTGAACGATCAGGTGCACCTCACCGTAATGCAGTTCATTGAACTGATTCATCAATTATATTGAACTTCCCGGATATTGGACCCCACGTGTCGGACCTCGACCTGCTGACCCAGTCCCTGGCGCGCAACGTCAAACGGTGGCGCGCCGAGCGCGGCTTCACCCTGGACACGCTCGCCGCCCGCGCGGGGGTCAGCCGCGGCATGCTCATCCAGATCGAGCAGGCCCGGACGAACCCCAGCATCGGAACCGTCGTCAAGATCGGCGACGCGCTCGGCGTCAGCGTCACCACGCTGCTCGACTACGAACAGGGCCCCAAGGTCCGCATCGTCCCCGCCGAGCAGGCCGTACGGCTGTGGCACACCGAGGCCGGCAGCTACAACCGCCTGCTGGCGGGAACGGAGGCGCCCGGCCCGCTGGAGATGTGGGACTGGCGGCTGATGCCCGGCGAGCAGAGCCCGTCCGACCCGCATCCGCCGGGCACGGTGGAACTCGTCCACGTCACCGCCGGTGAACTGACCCTCACCGTCGACGGGGTGAAGCACCTGGTCCCGGCCGGGGCGAGCGCCACGTTCGAGGCGAGTGCGCCGCACACGTACGGCAACGAGGGTGCGGAACCCATGGAGATGGTGATGGCCGTCTCGGTGCCCCCGGTGCGCTGAACCGTGCCGGAAGGGGGCTGCTAGCGTCTGGCCATGCGCGCACCCATCGGAGACTTCGACACCGCCGTTCCGGCGCCGCACTGCCTGGACGAACTGACCGCTTCCGTCGCCGACGCCGTACGCGACTGGCAGGGCGCGGTCCCGGCCGACCGGATCCTGTACGTCGACACCGAGCCGCAGTGGGCCGACACGGCCGTCTTCGTGGAGCACTACGGCCGGGACCTGCTGGAGCGGTCGGCGAACTGTGTCGTCGTCGCGGGCAAGCGGGCCGGCGAGACCACGCTGGCCGCCTGTGTGGTGCTCTCCACCACCCGGGCCGACGTCAACGGGGTCGTCCGGCGCCAACTGGGCGCCCGCAAGGCTTCGTTCGCCTCGATGGAGACGGCGACCGGCGAGACCGGCATGGAGTACGGCGGCATCACCCCGCTCGGCCTGCCCACGGGCTGGCCGGTCCTGCTGGACCCGGCCGTCGTCGACCTGCCCTACGTCCTGGTGGGCAGCGGCCGTCGCCGCGGCAAGCTCCTGGTCCCCGGCAAGGCCCTGGCCGAGCTGCCCGGCGCGGTGGTGCTGGAGGGCCTGGGCATCGCCTGACCGCTCGGCCGGCCCGTCGCCCGGTCCCCGCCGGCGCGGCTCATGTCGTCGCGTGGTGGGCCAGGGCCAGGTGCGGGTCCGCCTCCCCGGGGAGCGGCGCCGGGTCGGCGTGGACCAGGGCGGCCGTCAGGCGGGGTACCGCGTGGAGCAGGGCGTGTTCGGTCTCGACGGCGATCGCGTGGGCCTGGCGCAGTGTCGCCTCGCCGTCCACCACCACCGTCAGCTCGGCCCGCAGGCGGTGCCCGATCCAGCGCAGGCGCAGCTCGCCCACCGCACGCACCCCCGGTACCTGGCGCACCGCGTGCTCGGCCCGGTCCACCAGTGCCGGGTCGACGGCGTCCAGCACCCGCCGGAACACCTCCCGCGCCGCGTCCCGCAGCACCAGCACGATCGCGGCCGTGATCGCCAGCCCCACGAGCGGGTCGGCCAGGTGCCACCCCAGCGCCGACCCGCCGGCGCCCAGCAGCACGGCCAGCGAGGTGAACCCGTCGGTACGCGCGTGCAGCCCGTCGGCGACGAGCGCGGCCGAGCCGATCTCCCGGCCCACCCGGATCCGGTACCGGGCCACCCACTCGTTGCCGGCGAAGCCGAGCAGCGCGGCCAGCGCGACCGCCGGCACCTGCGTGACCGGGCGCGGGTCGAGCAGCCTGCCGACGGCCGCCCACGCGGCGAACGCCGCCGACGCGGCGATGGTCAGCACGATCACCAGCCCCGCGAGGTCCTCGGCACGGCCGTACCCGTAGGTGAACCGGCGGGTCGCCGCCCGGCGGCCCAGCACGAAGGCGATGCCGAGGGGTACGGCGGTCAGCGCGTCGGCCGCGTTGTGCACCGTGTCCCCGAGCAGCGCCACCGATCCGGACGCGGCCACCACGACCGCCTGGGCCAGTGCGGTCGCCCCCAGCACGGCCAGCGACACCCACAGCGCGCGCATGCCGCGCGCCGAGGACTCCAGCGCCGGATCCAGTTTCCCGGCGGTCTCGTGGGAGTGCGGGGTGAGGAGGTGGGCCAGGCGATGGCGCAGGCCGGGGGTGCCGTGCGCATGCCCGTGCGGGCCGTGCTCGTGCGGGCCGTGCTCATGAGGGTGCCGGTCGCTCACGTCGATCCCCTTCCGGTGGGCGGGAGTGGACGCACGGCGCCCACGGAGCCATTATGTGCGTATGAGCGCATGCATGCACCTGTCACCTGCGCACCATGCGCACGAGCGCAGCCCGGGCGAGGAGCAGTTCGCGCTCGCCGCCGAACTCCTCGCCCTGCTCGGCGACCGCACCCGGCTCGCCCTGCTGCACACCCTCGCGGCCGGCGAGGCCGATGTCGGCACGCTCACCGACGCGTGCGGCGCCGCCCGGCCGGCGGTCAGCCAGCACCTGGCCCGGCTGCGGCTGGCCGGAGTGGTGGACACCCGCAAGGAGGGCCGCCGGGTGATCTACTCACTGCGCCACGGACACGTGCGGCGCCTGGTGGAGGAGGCTCTCAGGGCGGCCGACCACCGCCTCGCCGAACGGAGCGGCGGGGCGGCGCGCTGACCGGATCAGAACGCGCCGGCCGTCCCGAGGTACTGCTCGGCGAAGGCCGCCGCCGCGACCGGTGAGGTGAATATCCGGCGCAGCCGGGCCAGCGCGGTGCCGGCGCGGTAGGGGTCGCCGCAGGAGGTGCCGTGGTAGATCTCGGACAGCCACTCCGAGAACTCCTGGTAGTCCCACACCCGCCTCAGGCACGCGTCCGAGTAGCCGTCCAGTCCCGTGGAGTCGCCTCCGGTCAGCTGGGCGACGAGGCCGTCACCGAGCAGGAACGCGTCGTGCAGGGCCAGGTTCATGCCCTTCGCGGCGATCGGCGCGACGAGGTGCGCGGCGTCTCCGGCCAGGAACAGCCGGCCGAAGACCATCGGCTCCACCACGTAGGTGTGCATGTCCAGCACACGCTTCTCCAGCAGCCGGCCCTCCGTCAGCGGCGGGCGGTCCGCCGCGCGCAGCCGCCGCTGGAGCTCGGCCCAGACGCGCTCGTGCGACCAGGAGTCCGGGTCGTCGCCGGGCGGGCACTGGAGGTAGTAGCGGGTCAGCTCGGGGCTGCGCGGCATGTGCCCGGCGAACCCGTCCGCGTGCATGCCGAACAGCACCCGGTCCGAGGACGGCGGCGCCTCGGCCAGCAGCGCCAGCCAGCCGATGCCGTAGTCGTGCCGGGAGATCCGCGCCCACGACGGCAGCGCGGCCCGGCTCGCCCCGCGCGCCCCGTCGCAGCCGGCCACGAACTCGCAGGTCACCAGGTGCCGTTCCCCGCTGTCCGGGTCGGTGTACGAGACGGCGGGCCGGTCCGAGTCCAGGTCGTGCAGGCGTACGTCCCGCACGCCGAAGCGGATCTCCCCGCCGCGTATGTCGGCGTACTCGCGCACGAGGCCGGTCACGAGCAACGGCTGCGGGTAGACCCAGTGGTGGTACCCCGTCAGCTCGGTGTAGGCGAAGCGGTGGCCACGGCCGTCGAAGCGGAACTCGCACCCGGTGTGCCGCTCGGCACGCTTCGGCAGGTCACCGGCCAGGCCGCGCTGTTCGAGGCCGCGTACGACCCACTCCTCGACCACGCCGGCGCGCGGCCGCTGTTCGATGAAGGCTCTGCTCTCGGTCTCCAGGACCAGGCAGTCGACACCGGCGGCGCGCAGGATGTTGCCGACGGTCAGGCCGGCCGGTCCGGCGCCGATGACGACGACCGGACAGTGCGCGGCGGAAGGGGACTCGGGATGGGGGGAAGGAGGCGTCACGCGGGGCATTATGACCGTGTCCCGTCAGCCAGTCGGCCGACAGGACACCGTGGGGGGCGGTGGGCGCGGTCAGTGCGCGGACACGGTTTGTGCGCGGACACGGTCAGTGCGGGGGCGCGTCCGTCACCACGACCTCGTCGATGCTCCACGAAGGACAGCGAAGAGACGATCTTGCCGCCGGGCAGCCGGTGCGGGCGTTAACGGTGCGGCAGCCGGTCGGCGAACACGCCGTAGGCCGGCGGCGCGCCCGCGTACATCAGCACGCTCGCCGAGGTGATGGACCCGACCGGCGTCTGCCGGCTCGGGGAAGTCCAGGTGGGCCCAGCCGTGCGCGAAGAACGTGTGCGGCAGGGCGGCGATGAAGACGATCTGGAGCAGGATGCAGATGGCGGCGCCGGTCGCGACCGAGCCGAGGGCCGCACGCGGCAGGTCCCGCTGCGGAGTGCTTGGCGTAGCCGATCATGGCCTCGACCGCGATCGGGGCCGCCGTCGCCGCTTGGAGCCAGGAGAACCAGCCGAAGGACATGCCGGCCAGCCCGCCGAGCGCGTAGTGCGGGTGGCGGGCCGTGCCTCCCGCCTTCCCGGCGCCGGAGAGCCGGCCGGATCCGATGACTCGGGATCTCCGGTGTCTTGGTCGAGTCTTCGCACAGGTCAGCGCGGTACGGGACTGCCAATATTCAGCGCCGAATCGCGAGAAGAAGGTGGGACAGGCTAGTTCAGGCGCGGAATTTCGATCGCCGGGCACCGGTCCATCACCATCTCCGCGCCCGCCGCCCGGGTCCGCTCGTAGGCGGCCTCGTCGACGACCCCCAGCTGGAACCACACCGCCCGCGCGCCCTTCGCCACGGCCTCGTCCGCCACCCCGCCCGCCAGGTCGCTGTTGACGAAGACGTCGACCACGTCCACGTCGAAGGGGATGTCCGCGAGGGAGGCGTAGCCCTGCTCCCCGTGCACCGTCTCGGCCTTGGGGTGCACCGGGACGATCCGCTTGCCGAACTGCTGGAGCACCCGCGCCACCCGGTAGGCGGGCCGGTTCTGGTTCGAGGACAGGCCGACCACCGCCCAGGTGTCGCCCAGCTCGGTCAGGATCCTGCGGATCGTCGCTTCGTCGCCGTACATCGGCCGCCTCCTCGGGCTGCGGGGAACTGTGCGTCGGGGCAACATCGCCGCGACGGGTGTGGATTCCCGCGCATCCCGCCACGCTGTCCGGAATCGGCGCAAGCCGCTGCATACGGCCGCCCGCCCGCCTACGCTCGCCCCGTGCTGCGCATTCTCGACGCCCGAACCGGTGAGCCCGTCCCCGCCGCGCCCGCCCGCCGCGGCCTGACCCGCATCGAGGCCCACGCCTCCGGCCTCGACCCGACGGCCCTGCGGGTGCTGCTCACCGCGGACCTGCTGGTACGGGCGCTGGAACTGGGCGGCACCCCGGTCTGGACGATCCTCACGGCCCCCCGCGACCAGCCGGAACTCCGCACAGCCGCCACCCACCTCGCCATCCGCCCCTTCGAGGAAGACCGCGACGTCGCGTCCGGCCTGGGCGAGGCCCAGGTCATCCACGTCGCACGATGGCCTACGACGGGCGGGCGGGGGGTGGCGCCGGGGGAGCGGGGCGAGGGGCCGCTGGCCGCTGTCGCCCCGGTTCAGTGGGCCGGGTCGCAGCCCTCGCTTCCGGTCCTGCTCGCCGACCCCGCCGCGCTGCGGCTCGCCCTGCTCAGCGTCCCCCGGAACCAGCCCGCGCGGCTGGACGGCAGCGCCCTGGAGCGGGCCGCCGGGCAGCTCGCGGACTGGCGGCGGGCCGTGGCCGGATGGGCGCGGCAACCCTCACGGCCGGTGCCGGAACCGGTGCGCGGACGGTTGCGGGACGCCTGGGAGAACGATCTCGACCTGCCGGGGGTGCTGGACGTGCTGCGGGACGTGGCGTGCGCCCCGGACCTCACCGACGGCGCCCGCTTCGAGACGTACGCCTACGCCGACCGCCTGCTCGCCCTCGACCTGGCGCACGACCTCGGGAGCCCCGCGTGAACGCGCCGACCGGTGCTGTGACGGCGGGCCGAGTCCGGGTGGCCTGGGGGTGCTGTGGGTCGGTTCACGCCGCGTGGTCTCGGGAGCTCCGCGTGAACGCGCCGACATCCGCGGGTCGGCCGCGGCGGTGGGCCGAGTTCGGGTGGCCTCGGGGTGCCGGGGGGCTCGGCGGGTCACTGGTGCCGCGTGGTGTCGGGAGGTGCGCGTGAACGGGTCGGCGGGTGCGGTTCGGCTGGGGTGGCTCGTGGTCGTGCGGTGGGCCGAGTCCGGGTGGTCCGGGGGTGCTGGGGGCCGAGGTGGGTCGGTTTGTGCCGCGGGGCGTGGGGAGGTCCGCGTGAACGCCCCGGCGGCTGCGGGTCGGCTGCGGCGGCTGGTGGTGGTGCGGTGGGCCGGCTCCGGATGGCCTCGGGGTGCCGGGGGACCCGGCGGGTCACTGGTGCCGCGTGGTGTCGGGAGGTCCGCGTGAACGCCCCGGCGGGTGCCGGTCCGCTGCGGCGGCTGGTGGTGTTGCGGCATGCGAAGTCCGCGTGGCCCGAGGGCGTCGAGGACCACCGCAGGCCGCTCGCGCCGCGGGGGCTGCGGGACGCTCCGGCCGCCGGGCGCGCCCTCGCCGCCGGCACGCTGCCCGACCTCGCCCTGTGCTCCACCGCCGTACGCGCCCGCCGCACCTGGGAGCTGGCCTCCGCCGAGTGGGCCACGCCGCCGCCGGTGCGCTACGACCGGCGGCTGTACGCGGCCGGCGTACCCGAGCTGCTGGAGGTCGTGCGCGAGGCGCCGCCGGAGGTCCGGACGCTGCTGCTGATCGGCCACAACCCGGGCCTGGAGGAGCTGGTCCTGACGCTGGCCGCGGACGGTCTCGACGACTCCCTGGACCGGGTACGGGCGAAGTTCCCGACCAGCGCCATCGCCGTGCTCGCCTGGCACGGCGCCGACTGGCCGGCCCTCGCCCCGGGCACGGCCCTGCTCACCTCGTTCACGGTCCCGCGCGGGAAGAAGAAGCGCTGACCGGGGGTGTCCGGGCGCTCGCATAGGCTGGCGGGATGCAGGACGAGTACCGCACAGTCGCCCGCGCGGGCGTGCACGAGACCGAGATCAACCGCTCCCGCTTCCTGTGCGCCCTCGCCCCGGCCGCCACCGAGCAGGAGGCCCAGGACTTCATTGCCGCCGTGCGCAAGGAGCACGCCGACGCCACCCACAACTGCTGGGCGTACGTCATCGGCGCCGACGCCTCCGTGCAGAAGGCCAGCGACGACGGCGAACCGGGCGGCACCGCCGGCGTGCCCATGCTCCAGATGCTGCTGCGCCGCGACATGCGGTACGTGGTGGCCGTCGTCACCCGCTACTACGGCGGCGTGAAGCTCGGCGCCGGCGGACTCATCCGCGCCTACGGCGGCTCGGTCGGCGAGGCCCTGGACGCCCTCGGCACGATCACCCGGCGCCGCTTCCGGCTGGCCACCGTGACCGTCGACCACCAGCGCGCGGGCAAGGTCCAGAACGACCTGCGCGCCACCGGACGCGAGGTCCGGGACGTCCGCTACGGCGAGGCCGTCACCATCGAGATCGGCCTGCCGGACGCCGACGTGGACGCCTTCCGCGCCTGGCTCGCCGATGTGACGGCGGGCACGGCCGGCTTCGAACTCGGCGGCGAAGCCTACGGAGACGCCTGACAATTGGAGTGAATCGGTCATAACGGGCATGTGTTGTGCGGGGGGTGACGGGCTGGTACGGGAGTAACCACCCGTGATGTCAGACCCGGCCGTTAGTCTCGGGGATCATGAGAGTCCTGCACACGTCCGACTGGCACCTCGGCCGGGCCTTCCACCGGGTGAACCTGCTCGGGGCCCAGGCCGAGTTCATCGGTCACCTCGTCGCCACCGTGCGTGAGCGCGAGGTGGACGCGGTGGTCGTGTCGGGCGACGTGTACGACCGCGCGGTGCCCCCGCTCGCCGCGATCGAGCTGTTCGACACCGCCCTGCACCGCCTCGCGGACCTCGGCGTGCCCACGGTGATGATCTCCGGCAACCACGACTCGGCCCGCCGCCTCGGCGTCGGCGCCGGGCTCATCGACCGCGCCGGCATCCACCTGCGCACCGAGCCGTCCGCCGCCGGCACCCCGGTCGTCCTCAGGGACGCCCACGGGGACGTCGCCTTCTACGGCCTGCCGTACCTGGAACCGGCCCTGGTCAAGGACGAGTTCGGCGTCGACAAGGCCGGCCACGAGGCCGTGCTGGGCGCCGCCATGGACCGCGTCCGCGCCGACCTCGCCACCCGCGCGCGGGGCACGCGTTCCGTCGTCCTCGCCCACGCCTTCGTCACCGGCGGCCAGGCCAGCGACAGCGAGCGGGACATCACCGTCGGCGGGGTGGCCGCCGTACCGGCCGGCGTCTTCGACGGCGTCGACTACGTGGCGCTCGGGCATCTGCACGGCTGCCAGACCATCACCGAGCGCGTGCGCTACTCCGGCTCGCCGCTCGCCTACTCCTTCTCCGAGGCCGACCACCGCAAGAGCATGTGGCTGATCGACCTGGACGCGGACGGCTCCGTCACCGCCGAACGCGTCGACTGCCCGGTGCCCCGCCCGCTCGCCCGCATCAGCGGCGCCCTGGACGACCTCCTCGCCGACCCGGAGCTGACCCGGCACGAGGACGCCTGGATCGAGGCCACCCTCACCGACCCCGTCCGCCCGGCCGACCCCATGGCCCGGCTCACCGAGCGCTTCCCGCACACCCTCAGCCTGGTCTTCGCCCCCGAGCGCCCCCCGGACGACCCCCAGGTGTCGTACGCCCGCCGCCTCGCCGGCCGCACCGACCAGCAGATCGCCCAGGACTTCGTCGCCCATGTGCGCGGCGCCGGACCCGACGAGCACGAGGCGACCGTGCTGCGCGAGGCGTTCGACGCCGTGCGCGCCGACGACGCCGTGCGGGAGGTGGCCCGGTGAGGCTGCACCGGCTCGACATCACCGCCTTCGGGCCCTTCGGGGGCGCCCAGAGCGTCGACTTCGACGCGCTGTCCGCCGCCGGACCGTTCCTGCTGCACGGCCCCACCGGCGCCGGCAAGACCTCCGTCCTGGACGCCGTCTGCTACGCCCTCTACGGCTCCGTCCCCGGCGCCCGGCAGAGCGGCCAGGGCATGACCCTGCGCAGCGACCACGCCCGGCCGGGCACCCGCACCGAGGTCCGCCTCGAACTGACCGTCGCCGGACGCCGGCTGGAGATCACCCGGCAGCCCCCGTGGGAGCGCCCCAAGCTGCGGGGCACGGGCACGACCGTCGACAAGGCCCAGACCTGGCTGCGCGAGTACGACGGCACGGCCGGCGTCTGGAAGGACCGCAGCCGCTCCCACCAGGAGATCGGCGAGGAGATAACCCAGCTGCTCGGCATGAGCCGGGAGCAGTTCTGCCAGGTCGTCCTACTGCCCCAGGGCGACTTCGCCCGCTTCCTGCGCGCCGACGCCGAGGCCCGCGGCAGGCTCCTCGGCCGCCTCTTCGACACCCAGCGCTTCGCCGACGTCGAGAAGCGCCTCGCCGAACGCCGCCGCGCGACCGAGGCACGCGTGCGCGAGGGCGACACGGCGCTGCTCGCCGACGCCCACCGTATGCAGCAGGAGGCCGGCGACGCCATGGAGCTGCCCGACCTGGCCCCGGGCGACCCGGGACTGGCCGGGGCCGTCCTCGGCGCCGCCGCCGTGGCCCGCAGCACCGCCCGGGAACGCCTCACCGTCGCCCACTGCCGGCTCTCCGCCGCCGAGTCCGCCCACGCCGCGGCCCGCCGCGCCCTGGACGACGCACGCGAACTCGCCCGCCTCCAAGCCCGGTTCACCGAGGCCCGGCAGCGTGCCGAGCGCCTCCAGGAGCGGTCCGGCGCCCACCGCGAGGCCCAGCAGCGCATGGAGCGCGCCCGCAAGGCGGAGGCGGTCGCGCCCGCCCTGGAGCTGCGGGACGCCACCGAGGCGGAACACCGCCGGGCCGCCGCGGCCGAGGCACACGCGCGCGCACTGCTGCCCGACTCCTACGCCGACGCGGGCGCGGGCGGACTCGCCGCCGCAGCCCGCCGCGCCGCCGAGGAACTGGGCGGCCTGGACGCGGCCCGGCGCGCCGAACGAAGGCTCGCCGAACTCGCCGAGGAGCGGGCCGGACTCGACCGGCAGGAGCGCGCCGACGAAGACGTCCTGCGCGAGGCCGAGGCCTGGCTCGCCGACTGGGACGCCGTCCGCGCGGCCCTCCAGACCCGCGTCGACGCCGCCCAGGAGGCCGCCACCCGCGCCGAACAGCTCGCCGTCCAGCGCGCCCCCATGCGGCGCCGGCTCGACGCGGCCCGCACCCGCGACCAGCTCGCCGCCGACCTCGAACAGGCCCGGCAGCAGGCGGATGCCGCGCGGCAGCGTGCCCTCGACGCCCGCGCCCACTGGCTCGACGTGAAGGAACAGCGCCTGAACGGCATCGCCGCCGAACTGGCCGCCCACCTCACCGACGGCGAGCCCTGCGCGGTCTGCGGAGCCACCGAACACCCCGCCCCCGCCCGCAAGGTCGCCGGACACGTCGACCGCGAGGCCGAGGACCAGGCACTCGCCGTGTGCCGGCGGGCCGAGGAGCGGCACACCGAGGACGAGCGGCGTCTCGGCGTGGTCCGCGAGGCCCTGGCCGCCGCCACCGCCGAGGCCGGCGACACGCCCACCGGCGAACTCGCCACCGAGGCGGACCGACTGGAGCAGGAGTACGCCCGCGCCCGCAGCGCGGCCTCCGCGCTGCACCCCGCCCAGGAGGAGCTGCGGCGCGCCGAGCGGGAGCGCGAGCAGCGGCTCGCCGACCGCCAGCAGGCCGCCGTACGGGCCGCCTCCCGGCTCACCCGCCGCGACACCCTGGAGCGTGAACAGGCACAGCTGCAAGCGGAGCTGGCGCAGGCCCGGGGCAGCGCCGACAGCGTGGCCGCGCGTGCCGCCCAGCTGGAGCGGCGGGCGGCCCTGCTCACCGAGGCCGCCGACGCCGTGCGCGCCGCCGAGGACGCCGCCCAGCGGCTGAAGGACGCCGACGCCCGCCTCGCCGACGCCGCCTACCGGGCCGGTTTCGACACCCCGCAGGCCGCCGCCGCGGCCCTGCTGGACCCGGCCGCCCACCGTGAACTCCAGCACCGCCTGGACGCCTGGCAGCAGGAGGAGGCCGCCGTCCGCGCGGTCCTCGCCGAGTCCGGCACCGCGGCGGCGGCCCAGCAGCCGCCCGCCGACCCGGCCTCGGCCGAGCGGACCGCGTCCGCCGCGGAACGGCGGCTGCGCGAGGCGGCCTCCGCGCGTGACGCCGCCGCCCGCTGCTGCGCGCAGCTCGACCGCCTCTCCGCCCGGGCCGCCCAGGCCGTACGCCGGCTCGGCCCGCTGCGCGAGGAGTACGACCGGGTGGCTCGGCTCGCCGCCCTCACCGCGGGCACCTCCGCCGACAACGAACGCCGGATGCGCCTGGAGTCGTACGTCTTGGCGGCCCGTCTGGAACAGGTCGCCGCCGCCGCGACCGTCCGCCTCCAGCGCATGTCGTCGGGCCGCTACACCCTCGTCCACTCCGACGACCGCACCGGGCGCGGGCGCTCCGGGCTGGGGCTGCACGTGGTCGACGCCTGGACCGGACGGGAACGGGACACCGCCACCCTGTCCGGCGGCGAGACCTTCTTCGCCTCCCTCGCGCTCGCGCTCGGCCTCGCCGACGTCGTCACCGACGAGGCGGGCGGCGTCCGCCTGGACACCCTCTTCATCGACGAGGGCTTCGGCAGCCTGGACGACCAGACCCTGGACGAGGTCCTGGACGTCCTGGACTCCCTGCGCGAACGCGACCGCAGCGTCGGCATCGTCAGCCACGTCGCCGACCTGCGCCGCCGGATCCACGCCCAGCTGGAGGTCGTCAAGGACCGCTCGGGCTCGACGCTCCGACAGCGGGGCGCCTGACGGCTCGCCGAGATTCACATGCTCGGAATCAGGTTCGCGGCGACGAGGCTGTTGTACGCGGCGTCGAGGTGCGAAGTCCGGGTCCGGGCGGGGTTGCTGCCCTTGGAAACGGGGACGAGGACATCGGACAGCGGATCGTCGTCGCGTGGTTGTTCCACCTAAACACCTGCTACGACCGCGGAACTTCACATGATCCGTGTCCGTCTCCCCGAACGATCACACCGCGCACCGGGCCGGCCCCCGCCCGGCCGTCGCGGCGGCGGGGACCGGGCTAACGGCCCAGCGGGCGCCGGGGGAGCGGAGACGAGTACACGACGCTGGTAGTGACCGAGCCCAGCGCGCCGATCCGTCCCGAGATCTCCTCCAGGTGGGACATCGACCGCGCGGCGACCTTGATGACGAAGCAGTCGTCGCCCGTGACGTGGTGCGCCTCCAGGACCTCGGGCGTCGCCGCGACCAGGTCGTGGAACGGCTTGTAGTTGCCGTTCGGATAGCGCAGCCGCACGAACGCCAGGATCGGCAGGCCCAGCCGCTCGGGGTCGACCACCGCCGCGTACCCCTGGATCACGCCGGCCTCCTCCAGCCGCCGGACCCGCTCGGTGACGGCGCTGGGCGACATGGACACGGCCCGCGCCAGATCGGCGTAGCTGGCCCGTCCGTCGCGCTGGAGGACGTCGAGGATGCGCCAGTCGGTGGCGTCCGGGGAATGCGCGGTCATCCCGGATGGATAGCAGGGGAATCCCCGGCCGGGCAAGGGCGATCCCGGGGATCGTCCCTTCAGGGGGCGGCCGTCGGACCGTAGATTTCCCCACGTGATCAACACCGTTGCCGAGAACCCCGTCCTGCGCGTCGCCCCGGCCGCTCCCGCACAGGCCGCCGCCTACTTCCGGGCGAGCCTCGCCTTCCACGCCGACGTCTCCGACGTCGCCGCCGCGCTCGCGGCCGGCGGCGGCGACCCCGGCTTCGTCGTCGTGGACTCGCGCTCCACCGAGTCCTGGGACCAGGGCCACATCCCCGGCGCGCTCCACCTGCCGACCGCGCTCATCCCGGAGCAGGCCGCACGGCTCCTCGACAGGGACGTGCCGGTGGTGACGTACTGCTGGGGCCCCGGCTGCAACGGCGCCACCCGCGCCGCCCTCGCCCTCGCCGAACTCGGCTACCGGGTCAAGGAGCTGCTCGGCGGCTTCGAGTACTGGGCCCGCGAGGGCTTCCCCTACGAGACCTGGCAGGGCCCGGCGCGCCGGGACGCCGACCCGCTGACGGCACCCGTGGCGGGCGAGTGCGGCTGCTGAGGCGCGCCCACGCGCCGCGCCGCTCTCGACCGGTCGGCGCAACGCGGGTGGCCCCGGCACCCCGTCCGGGTACAGTCGGGCAGTGCCCGAGCTGAAGCGGCTGCACGCCAGCCACGCCCCCGCGGTCCTGGACTTCGAGCTGTCGAACCGCGCCTACTTCGCCGCCTTCGTCTCCGACCGCGGCGACGACTACTTCGAGCAGTTCACCGACCGCTACAACGCCCTGCTGGCCGAGCAGGAGGCCGGCAGCTGCGCCTTCTACGTGCTCCTCGCCGAGGACGGATCGGTCCTCGGCCGGTTCAACCTGGTCAACATCGAGAACCGCACCGCGGAACTCGGCTACCGGGTCGCCGAGCACGCAGCCGGCCGCGGCGTCGCCACCGAGACCGTCCGGGAGCTGTGCCGCCTGGCGGCACGCCGGCACGGACTGCGCGTCCTGCGGGCGGCCACCTCCCACCAGAACGTCGCGTCCCACAGGGTGCTGACCAAATCGGGGTTCGTCCCGATCGGACCGGCCGACCCGGCCGAGCTCGGCGGCAAGCCGGGCACCTGGTACCAGTGCGACCTGGCCACGCTCCCGCCGTAGACCGGTGGGACGACCCGCCGACCGGCGGGGGTGGTCCGGCCACCTGCCGGAGGTTGCGGGAGCGCCTTCCCTGGAACCTTGTGACCAAGGGAAACGGCTCTGCCCCGGCTGGTCCGCCGGCCGCGTGGCCCTCCCGATCGGAGAAGGAGGTCGGACAGTGACGGTGCGACTGACGATGCTCTGCGCGACCACCGCCGAAGGCGGCCTCGGCCGGGTCTTCGGGGACGGTGCCGTGAGCGAGCACCGCCGGCGTGAGCTGGCAGCCATGACAGCGACCCTTCCGCCGTACGCGGTGGCCCTGCGGGGGCCCTCCGACCGTTGCGCGCAGACCGCCGAGGCCCTCGCCGTCGCCGCCGCGCCCGAGTACGCCCTGCGCGACCTGGATCACGGCACCTGGGACGGCCGTACACCCGAGGACATCGCCGCCGTGGACCCCCATGGCCTGTCCGTCTGGCTGACCGATCCCGACGCCGCGCCGCACGGCGGCGAGACCGTCCGCGAGCTCTGCCGCCGGACAGCCGCCTGGCTGGGCACCCTGCCCGCCGACACCGGACGCGTCCTGGTGATCACCGAGGTGTCCGTCATCAGGGCCGCGCTGGTCCACGCCCTGTCCGTCCCCGTCCGCTCCTTCCGGCACCTCCACATCCCGCCCGCGTCCGCGGTCACGCTGACGCTGCGCGACGGCCTCTGGAGCACCCGGATCGACCGGCTCACCGTCCCCCGGCGCCGGAAGCCGGCCGACTGCGTCCCCACCGTCGCGGTGCCGGCCATGCCCACCACGCGCCAGCGCGTGTGCCTCACCGGCCGGCCCTGACACGGCCGGGGGGACGCGCCCCCTCCTGATCACGGCACCGACAGCCATGGCGCCTGTCCGTACGGCGTCCGGCGGCGAAACCGCCCCGGACGTGGTACGAATCGGACAGTGGTTCCATACAGGCTGGAGCGCACGTGATCCGGGTACTGGTGGTCGATGACGAAGCCCTGATCCGCACGGGCTTCCAGCGCATCCTGGCCGCCGCCGACGACATCGAGGTCGTCGGCGCGGTGTCCGGCGGCCAGGCCCTGCGGACGGTGCGCGAGAAGCGCCCCGACGTGGTGCTGCTGGACATCCGCATGCCGGACGTGGACGGGCTCACCGTCCTGGGCGAGATCCGCCGGCTGCGGGAGCCCCCCGTGGTGGCCATGCTGACCACGTTCGACATGGACGAGTACGTGGAGACGGCACTGCGCTCGGGCGCCGCCGGATTCCTCCTCAAGGACACCGATCCCGAGGCGCTGCCGCTGGCCGTGCAGAGCCTCGCCCGTGGCGGCACGGTGCTGTCGCCCAAGGTCACGCGCACGGTGGTGGACGGCTATCTGAGCGCCGGGGCGCCGGAGCGCCCGCCCAAGGCCCTCGCACGGCTCACCGGCCGGGAGCGTGAGGTGCTGCTCCTCATGGCCGAGGGCCTGTCGAACGCCGAGATCGCGTCCCGGATGCACCTGAGCACCGGCACGGTCAAGGACCATGTCAGCGCCATCCTCACCAAGCTGGAGGTCAGCGGCAGGGTCCAGGCCGCCCTCTTCGCCCAGCGGGCCGGGCTCCTCGCGGAGGAGTCGGGATGACCCGCCGTCCGTCCCCGCTGCTGCTGGACTGCGTGGCGATGGCCATGGCCCTCCTCGACGTGTGGGCCCACTGGGACATCGCCGAGCCGTTGCGGATGGCCTGCGCCCTGGGCGCCGCCGTCGTCCTGCTGCTGCGCCGGCGGCAGCCGCTGCTCACCTTCCTGCTGACCCTCCCGGCCGTCCTGCTGTCCGACGCGGTCGTCGCCTGCCTGGCCGCGCTGTACACGCTCGCTTCCCTCAGCCGCCCCCGGACGCTGCTGCTCCTGTGCGTCCTGGCCTTCGCGTTCAGCGACACGACGGCCCTGCCGTCACCGAACCTGGACCTGACCCGGCTCGCGAGGCTCATCCCGTTCGGCTACAGCGCCGCCACCGCCGCCGCCGCCGTGTTCCTCGGGCAGCTCGTACGGACCCGGCGCGACCTGTCGCTCAGACTGACCGAGATCTCCGAGGCGCGCGACCACCAGCAACTGCTGACGGCCCAGGCCGTCCTGGCCAAGGAGCGCGCCCAGCTGGCGCGGGAGATGCACGACGTCGTCTCCCACCAGGTCAGCCTGATCGCCGTGCGCGCCGGAGCCCTCCAGGTCGGCACGGACGACGCGGACACCAAGGAGGCCGCGGCGACGATCCGGCGGCTGAGCGTGCAGACGCTGGACGAGCTGCGCCACATGGTCGGCGTCCTGCGCGCCCCCGGCGGCCACCCCAAGGAGCTGACCCCGCAGCCGGCGCTCACCGACATCCAGCGGCTGGCCGACAGCTGCGGCATCGAGACCGAGTTGAAGACGGACCTGCCCGAAGGACTTCCGGCCACCGTCCAGCGCGCGGTCTACCGCACGGTCCAGGAAGCGCTGACCAACACCCGCAAACACGCTCCCGGCGCGAAGGCGCGCATCGACCTGCTGCACGCCGACGGCTCCGTCCGGGTCCGGGTCACCAACACCGCGCCGACCCAGCCGCCGCTGCCGCTGCCCGGCGCCCACCACGGCCTGATCGGGCTGCGCCAGCGCGCCGAACTCCTCGGCGGCACCATGACCGCGGGCCCGACGAGCGACGGCGGTTACGAGGTCTGCGTGGTGCTGCCGGCGGACATCACGGGGTGAGCGGACGAGGTGCTCAGCGCAGCCCGTCGAAGGCGACGCCCAGGTGCCGGGGGCCGCGCAGCACGGCGTTGCGCCGGTACGGCGGCGGGTCCTCGACCAGGCGGGGGCCCTCCAGCCGCCGGGCCAGCTCGGACAGCGCGATCTGGGCCTCCAGCCGGGCCAGCGGGGCGCCGAAACAGCTGTGGATGCCGCTGCCGAAGCCGAGGTGCTGGATGTCGCCGCGGTCCGGGTCGAACCGCTGCGGGTCCGTGAACCGCTCCGGGTCCCGGTTGCCCGCGGCGAGCACCAGCCAGATGCGCGAGCCCTTGGGGATCGTGACCCCGCGCACCTCGATGTCGGTGATGCAGGTGCGCTGCGGCACCAACTGCACGGGCGGTTCGTAGCGCAGCAGCTCCTCCACGATGTTGACCGACAGACCCGGGTCCGCCCGCAGCCGCTGGAGGATCTCCGGGTGGCGCAGCAGGGTGAGCATGCCGTTGGTGATCAGGTTGACCGTCGTCTCATGACCGGCGATCAGCAGCAGCACCGAGGTGCTGAGCACCTCCATCATCGACAGGGAGCCGTGCGGGCCCCGGCCGGCGGCCAGGTCGGACAACAGGTCGTCCCGCGGCTCCTTGGTGCGCTCCTCGACCAGTCCGGCCAGGTACATGCCGAGCTGCATACGGGCTTCCCGCGCCCTCTTCCGGGCGTCGCTGTCCCCGTCCGGGCCGGCCGCCGGGTCGAGGCTCGCGACCAGCGGGTCGACCCAGGTGCGGAACCGCGGCTCGTCCTCCCGGGGAACCCCGAGCAGCCGGCAGATCACCGTCACGGGGAACGGGTAGGCGAACTGGTCGACCAGGTCGACCTGGCGCGCGTCGCCGAAGGCGTCGATCAGCCCGGTGACGATCTCCCGCATCTCGCCCCGCATGTTCTCGATCCGCCGCGGCCGGTGCGGCGGTCCGAAGGCGCTGTTGGCGATGCGCCGCAGCCGGTCGTGCTCGGGCGGGTCCAGACGCAGGAACGACGGCGGCAGTCCGCCGGTCTCCTCCGTCTGGTCCAGCTCGTCGTCCCCGGCGGCGGCCACGTTGGCGGCGTCGGAGCTGATCCGCGGATCGTGGAGGAGGGCCTTGATGTCGTAGTACGAACTGATGAGGTACGGGCCTCCCTCCTCCTCGTGCAGCACCGGCGTCCTGCGGAGCTCCTCGTAGACCGGGTACGGGTTGGCGCGGTTGGCGTAGTCGGTGATCCGGCGCGCGATCGAGGCGTGCGGCATGGCGGGTCCTTGGGGGCGTCGGGGCCGTGGGCGGGGTCAGTGGCGGGCGGGGTGGAAGACCAGCTGCTGGTCGGCCGGCGAGTAGCCGCTGAGGGTGACCATGGGGCCGTGCGTCGGCAGGGACGGGTCCGGGAAGCCCGCCGGCACCGGCCGGCGGCCCTCGGGACGCCGGTCCACCGTCGGGTACTCCACCGGGAACGGCGCCCCCCGCTCGATCTGCCCCCGGTAGAACTCCAGCCACCGGGTGTTGTCGAAGCTCACGGCGGCGACGACCCGGCCCTGGTAGCCGTAGACCCCGACGAACCGGCGCTCGGCCAGTGAGCCCTGCGTGATCATGAGCTGTTCGCCCATGGGCGGCACCCCGACCGACTTGATGTTCACACCGAACATCGACGACCAGAAGGCGGGCATCCACAGGTGCGGCCGCCGGTCGGCGCCGTGGCAGACCATGTTGTGCGCGGCGGTCTCCGCCTGGGCGACCGCATTGCCCCAGTGCTCCAGCGACAGGAACTGGTACCCGAAGAGCGCGTGCGGGGAGCGTGCCACATCGCCCGCCACGAAGACGTCGTCCGTGACGATGCCCCGGAAGTCGAAGGCCCGGCAGCCCGCGTCACAGGCGATGCCCCGGGGCCCGGCACCGAGCCCCGACCCGGTCAGCCACTCGGTGTTGCGCAGCGAACCCAGCGAGACCACGACCACGTCCGCCTCGACCACGCTCTCGTCGGACAGATGGACGGCCCGCACCCTGCCGACCGCGTCACCCTCCAGCGCGGTCACCGTGACATGGGTGCGCAGATCGACGCCGTTCTCGGTCTGGAGGTCCGCCGCGACCGCGCCGACGACCCCGCCGAGCGCGCCCACCAGCGGCGCGCCCGCGCGCTCCGCCACGGTCACGGGCAGGTTCATCTCCCGGCACGCCGAGGCGACCTCCGAACCGGCGAACCCGGCGCCGATGACGAACACCCGGCGCGGCCCCGCCCTCAGCCGCCGGTACAGGTCCGCCGCGTCCTCGCGTGTGCGCAGCTGACAGACGCCGTCCAGCCGGGCCTCCCCCTCCTTCGGCCACGGCCGGGCCCGCACGCCGGTCGCGATGAGCAGCCGGTCGTACTCCACCTCGTCCCCGTCGGCCAGCCGGACCCGCTTCGCCGTCAGGTCCAGGTCGGTCGCCGCCACGCCGAGGCGCCACTTGGCGTCGATCTCCCGGCGGTGCGGCAGCTCGGTGTGGTGCGGTGACGCCTTGCCCAGCAGCACGGACTTCGACAGCGGCGGCCGGTCGTACGGCTCGTGGGGCTCGTCACCGACCAGCGTCAGCTCACCGGCGAAACCCTCCGCGCGCAGCGTCTCGGCGGCCCGCAGACCGGCCAGCGAGGCACCCACGATCACGATCCGGCCCTCGCGCCTGAGCCACTCCACGTAGTCAGCGGCCATCGGAGGCCTCCCGCGCCCCTCCCGTGCGGTCCAGGCCGTCGGCCGTGATCGCCTGCACGGGGCACGCGGCCACGGCACGCGCCACCCGCTCCCGCTGCTCCTCGTCCGCGCGCGGGTCGTAGATCAGCGCCTCCTCGCCGTGCATGGCGAAGACGTCGGGTGCGAGGAACGCGCACTGCGCGTACCCCTGACACTTGTTGAGATCGACGACGAGCCTCATCGACGCTCCGCCCTTCCCATGGCCAGGTCCGGACGCACCGCGCGGCGAGCGCGGGCGGTTCCGGACGGCGGTCGGCCCCCGCCCGCCAGCATGCGAGCCCGGACGGGGTGACCGCGCGCCGGGCACGCCGATCGAGTGAGCGGCCGGCGCCCCGGGCGTCGTCAGGCGACGGCGGGCCGGGGACCGTCCCGGCGGCCGGCCACGAGGATGTGCACGCTGAGCAGCAGCGACCAGGCCGGGAAGACGAGTTCCGCCCACGGCACGTTGGACGACAGGAACAGCAGCGTCACAGCGGTGAGGAGGCCCAGGACCGTGAGCCAACGAGGCAGCACACCGAGGCGGTGGCCGATGACCGACATGGACGACACGAAGACGGCCGCCATCCGCATGGCGTACTCCGTCAGCAGCGTGTACGCGAGGTGGCGGCCGAAGTCCCAGGTCGCCGCCGGCGGTGACGCGCCGGCCGGGTGGGCCGCCACGAGCACGGCACTCGCCGCCGCCGCCGCGCCGAACAGCGTGGCGGTGAAGACCAGCCCGCTGCCCAGGAAGACCGTCGCGACGAACTTGTCCTCGCCCGCGCCGACGTGCGCACGGATCACGCCGATGAACCACAGGAAGAAGATGCCGGCGAACGGCACCAGCGCGAGGGCCGTCCGCACCGCCCGGCGCTGCGCGGAGTCCGTGAAACCGTGCGGGGCGACCGTATCGGCCCCTTCCGGGATCCCCAGCCTCACCAGGACGATCGCCGCCGCCAGGAGCAGCGCGAAGACGACCCCGGCCAGCCCCGCGGCGCGCGGTGTCCGCAGCGCCCGCTGTCCCGGCCCCGTCTCCCGCATGCCCGGCCCGCCTTCCGCATCGGCCCCGGGCACCAGCTAGCCGTCCGGGGCCCGCCCGCGCCACCGGAGGCGGCCGTACGGCCGAGCGGGAAAACCGCTGGCGCCGCCCGAGCCGTGCTTCCTAAGGTGTGCGTTCATGCCCACACCCACGCAGCCGACCCCGGCCGAACTGCGCCGCGACCCCCTGCCCCTGCGCGGCCGTACCGCACTCGTCACCGGCGCGAGCCGGCGGGCCGGGATCGGGCACGCCGTGGCCCGGCGGCTGGCCGCCTACGGCGCCAGTGTCTACCTGCACCACCACGTGCCGCACGACGCCGCCATGCCCTGGGGCGCGGACGACCCCGACGCCGTCGCCGACTCCGTGCGCGAGGCGCTCGGCGACCCCGGGGCGCGGGTCGTGCCGGGCCCCGGTGACCTCGCCGACCCGACGGAACCGGCCCGGTTGGTCGCCACCGCGGTGAAGGAGTTCGGCCGCCTCGACATCCTCGTCGCCAACCACGCCCTCAGCGGCTCCGACGGCACCCTGGACGACATCGACGCCGCGATGCTCGACGCCCACTGGGCCGTGGACACCCGCTCGGTGCTGCTGCTCGTCCAGGCGTACGCCCGTTCGCGCGCCGCCCTGCCGCCGGGCACGCCCGGCGGACGCGTGGTGCTGATGACGTCCGGACAGGACCTCGGCGGCGGCATGCCCGGCGAGATCGCCTACGCCCTCCAGAAGGGCGCCCTCGCCTCGATCACCCGCTCCCTGTCCACGACGCTCGTGGAACGGGGGATCACGGTGAACGCCGTGAACCCCGGCCCCGTCGACACCGGGTACGCCACCGGCGAGGTCCACGCGGCCGTCGCCGAGCGGTCCCCCGCCGGACGCTGGGGCGCGCCCGACGACCCGGCCCGCCTCATCGCCTGGCTGGCCACCGACGAGGCGGGCTGGATCACGGGGGAGGTCATCACCTCGGAGGGCGGCTTCCGGCACTGACGCGGGCGGTCACCGCAGGGTGCGGAGGGTCACAGCCGGACGGCGCGAGCGGTCACAGCCGGGACAGTTCGTCCACCAGGTCGTCCAGGCCGAGGGAGCCCTGCGACAGCGCCGCCATGTGCCAGGCCTTCAGGTCGAACGCGTCGCCGTGCCGCTCGCGCGCCTTCTCCCGGCCCAGCAGCCAGGCCCGCTCCCCGAGCTTGTAGCCGATCGCCTGGCCCGGGATCGTCAGGTACCGGGTCAGCTCGCTCTCCACGAAGTCCGCCGGGCGGCTGCTGTGCGCGCCGAAGAACTCCTGGGCCAGCTCCGGCGTCCACCGCTCCCCGGGGTGGAACGGCGAGTCCGCCGGGATCGGGAGCTCCAGGTGCATGCCGATGTCCACGATCACCCGGGCCGCCCGCATCATCTGCGCGTCCAGGTACCCGAGCCGCTCCTCCGGGCCCGTCAGGTAGCCGAGCTCGTCCATGAGCCGCTCCGCGTACAGCGCCCAGCCCTCCGCGTTGGCGCTGACCCCGCCGACCGTCGCCTGGTAGCGGGAGAGGTTCTCGGCCACGTGCGCCCACTGCGCGAGCTGGAGGTGGTGGCCGGGCACGCCCTCGTGGTACCAGGTCGAGACCAGGTCGTAGACCGGGAAGCGGGTCTGGCCCATCGTGGGCAGCCAGGTGCGGCCGGGCCGGGAGAAGTCCTCCGACGGGGCGGTGTAGTAGGGGGCCGCGGCACCGCCGGGCGGGGCGATGCACGACTCCACCCTGCGCACCCGCTCGGCGAGTTCGAAGTGGGTGCCGTCCAGCTCCTCGATCGCCTTGTCCATCAGGCCCTGGAGCCACTCCCGGACCTCGTCCACGCCCTCGATGTGCCGGCCGTGCTCGTCCAGGTGCGCCAGCGCCACCCAGGGCGTCTCCGCGCCGGGCAGGATCTTCTCCGCCTCCTCCTTCATCTCGCCGAGGATGCGGTGGAACTCCGCCCAGCCGTACGCGTACGCCTCGTCCAGGTCCAGGTCCGTGCCGTTGAAGTAGCGGGCCCAGCGCGCGTACCGCTCCCGGCCGACCACGTTCGGGGCGCCCTCGATCGCCGGCGCGTACACGTCCCGCAGCCAGTCCCGCAGCTCCACCAGGGCGCCGGTCGCCGCACGCGCCGCCTCGTCCAGCTCCGCGCGCAGCGCCTGCGGGCCCGCGGCGGCGAAGTCCTCGTACCAGCCGCGGCCCGTGCCGTCCGTGTCCGTCCACTCGGTGAGCTGCTCGATGTAGGTGGCGGTCGGCCGGGGAGCGGCGAACAGTTTGCGCTCCAGGCCGAGTCGGAGCGAGGCGCGGTAGCCCGCGAGCGCGCCGGGCACCGCGCGCAGGCGCTCCGCTATCGCCGCCCAGTCCTCCTCCGTGTCCGCCGGGGTGACCGTGAAGATGTCCCGCACCGAGTGGCCCGGCGTGCTCATGTTGCCGATCGCCCGCAGGTGCTCGTCCGCCTCGTGCACGGCGAGTTCGGCGGTCAGCCGCTCCCGCAGCAGCCGCGCGCAGCGCCGCTCGACGTCGCTGTCGGCGCCGGGCCGCCGCTCGGCCTCGTCCAGCTTCGCGAGGGTGGTCCGGGCCAGTGCGGCCAGGGCCTCCTGACCGGCCGGCGAGTAGTCGGGCAGCCTGCTCGAACTCTCCTTCACACCGAGGTACGTACCGGTGACCGGGTCGAGGGCGATGAGGTCGTCCACGTAGGCGTCGGCGACCTGACGGGGCAGCGGGCTTAGGGTCTCAGACATGCGGCCCATCCTCGTACGAGGACGATCGCCGCGTCATCCGTGTTTGCCGGGATTCAGCTCTGGGCGTGGCCGGGCGGCAGCAGCGGCCCGCACTCCCACTGCTGGAAGATCAGCCGGGTCTCCACCCGGGCCACCTCGCGCCGGGCCGTGAACTCGTCCAGCACCAGCCGCTGGAGATCGGCCATGTCCGCGACGGCCACGTGCACCAGGTAGTCGTCGGGCCCGGTCAGATGGAACACCGACCGCGCCTCCGGCAGCGCCCGGATCCGCTCCACGAACGGTCCCACCAGCTCCCGCCGGTGCGGCCGCACCTGCACCGACAGCAGTGCCTGGAGGCCGCGCCCGAGCTTGGCCGGATCGAGCCGCAGCCGGTGCCCGAGGATCACGCCCGAGCGGCGCAGCCGCGTCACCCGGTCCAGACACGTCGACGGCGCCACGCCCACCTGCGCGGCGAGGTCGCGGTAGGTGGTCCGGGCGTCGTTCTGCAACAGCCGCAGCAGATGCAGATCGACCGGATCCAGTACGACGGAATCGGCCACCGGCCGAACGTAGCACGGCATCCGGCCTCCAGGAACCGTTCGCTGTTCACCCTTCCGGCCATGGACACATCGAGCCCGAGTGCCTACGACGACGTACGCACCGCATCGAGAGCGCTGGCCACCGAGGCCGTGCACGCCGGCCGCGACGACCTCGCCCGCCAGGGCCTGCACGCCCCGCCGATCGACCTGTCCACCACCTACCCCTCCTACGACAGCCGCGCCGAGGCCGCCCGCATCGACGCCTTCGCCACCGACGGCGCCGACCCGGTCGGACCGCCCGTCTACGGCCGCCTCGGCAACCCGACCGTCGCCCGCTTCGAGACCGCGCTCGCCCGCCTGGAGGGCACCGCGTCCGCCGTCGCCTTCGCCAGCGGCATGGCCGCGCTCAGCGCGGTCCTGCTCGCCCGGTCCGCCATGGGCCTGCGCCACGTCGTCGCGGTACGGCCGCTGTACGGCTGTAGCGACCACCTGCTCACCGCCGGGCTGCTCGGCACGGAGGTCACCTGGACCGACCCGGCCGGCATCGCCGACGCGCTGCGCCCGGACACCGGTCTGGTGATGGTCGAGTCCCCGGCCAATCCGACCCTCGCCGAACTGGACCTGCGGGGCATCGCGCACGCCTGCGGTTCGGTGCCGCTGCTGGCCGACAACACCTTCGCCACGCCCGTGCTGCAACGCCCGGCCGAGCAGGGCGCCCGGCTGGTGCTGCACAGCGCCACCAAGTACCTGGGCGGCCATGGCGATGTGCTGGCCGGGGTGGTCGCCTGCGACGAGGAGTTCGCGGGCCGGCTGCGGCAGATACGGTTCGCCACCGGGGGAGTCCTGCATCCGCTCGCGGGCTACCTGCTGCTGCGGGGGCTGTCCACGCTCCCGGTGCGGGTGCGGGCCGCCTCCGCGAACGCCGCCGAGCTGGCCCGCCGGCTCGCCGCCGACCCACGGGTGGCCCGGGTGCGGTACCCGCGGCTCGGCGGCGCGATGATCGCCTTCGAGGTGCACGGCGACCCGCACGAGGTGATCTCCCGGGTCCGGCTCGTCACCCCCGCGGTGAGCCTGGGCAGCGTCGACACGCTCATCCAGCACCCCGCCTCCATCAGCCACCGCATCGTGGACGCCGAGGACCGCCGCGGGGCCGGGGTGAGCGACCGGCTCCTGCGGTTGTCGGTGGGCCTGGAGGACGTCGACGACCTGTGGGCCGACCTGGACCAGGCCCTGGGCGCTCCCCGCGAACGCCGGGTGACGCCGCTGCGGGAGGCGGTGCGCTGAGCAGGAGGCCCCTCGGGCGGTCCGCGCAGGGCACGGCACCGCCGGTGACCGCCGAAGAGCCCCAGCGTCGCTGGGGCTGGGCGGACCGCCCGAAGGGGCGCGAGGGGGCCGTCAGCCGAGGCGGGGCGGCTGGGGGCCAGGCGCGGTGGCGACCGGTGTGGGATCCAGCCGGGCCGTGATGACCAGGGTGCCCTCCTCCACCTGGTAGTCCAGCGGCAGACCCAGGCCGCGCATCGCGGCGACCATGCCGGTGTTGGACGCCTTCGTCACGGCGTACACGCTGTCGCAGCCGGCCTCCGCCGCCAGCGCCACCAGCCGGCCGAGCAGCTCCCCGCCGACGCCGCGCCGCTGCCAGTCGTCCTCGACCAGCAGCGCGACCTCGGTCTCGTCGCCGTCCCACAGCAGGTGCCCGAGGCCGACGATCCGGCCGGAGGCGGTCTGCGCGGCCAGCGTCCGGCCGAAGCGGGGGCTGAGCAGGTGGTTCAGATAGCGGTCCGCGTCCCCGACGGGGCCGTGGTAGCGCAGGCCGAGGGTGTGCGGCGAGCACCGGTCGTGCATCGCCCGGGCCGCCGCCAGGTCCCCGGTGTCGACCCGGCGCACGGTGATGTGGTCGCCCTCGGGCAGGGTCAGCACATCGTGACCACGGGGGATCCGGGGCCCGAGCCGGGTGTCCAGCTCCACGAGCGCCCGGGCGCGGGCGAACTCGGTCGGGGTGAACGGCAGATACGGCCGCTCCACGGTCAGCACACCGCCCTCGGGCGCCGGCAGCCGCATCACGGTGTCCTCCAGGACCCCTTCGACCGGCACCGGCTCGGGGCCCCGGCCGCCCCCGGCCGGCGTGCCGGGCAGCGTCCGGATCGTGCAGCGACCCAGCAACTGGCGCAGCGCGAGGGGCAGTTCGGCGGTGTCCAGGGCGGTGCGGGCGGCCAGCCCGAGCACCCGGGTGGGCGCGTCGACCAGGTCATGGGCGTCGGCCCGCTCGATCCACGTGTCCGTGCCCCCGGCCAGCGCGACCGCCCGGGTGATCTCGGCCGCGGCGAGCGCGCCCGGTGCCCGCAGCAGGAACTCGTCCACCGTGCCATCGGCCAGTGGGTGCGTCTGGAGGCTCAGGATGTCCACCCGGCCCTCGGCGAGCGCCGTGCACAGGGCGGCCAGGGAGCCCGGCTCGTCCTTCACCGTCGTCCGCATCCGCCACAGCACGTTCGTGATCTCGTCGGCGCCGGGCTGCTCGGAAGGCCCGGCCGGCCGCTTCTCGGCGGCCGGCCGGGCACCGGTATCGCTCACCGGCGGCGCATGTCCGTGGTGGCGTGACCACCACACGTGGAAGCCCGCCGTCGCGGCCAGCACGATGGCCGAGATCACCAGCAGGGCCGGGCCGTCGGGCCCGTGTCCGATCAGGTTGGCCACCGCGTCCGCGACGGCCACGGCGGTGAAGAGCGCGGCGAGTTCGACGACGTCCCGCCGCCAGTGGTGCACGGGCCGCCCGTGCCTCGCCCGGGTCACATCAGGCATGTCTGGAGTCATGCAGCCACTGTGAAGGAACGGTGTTGCGTGATCACGAACTGATTGTGACCGATGGGTAAAGCATGCTGCTTCCGTCCACTTTGTTGCATTTTCTACTGTTGAGGGGAACGGGAGCGGGTGCGGGCGGCGGTCCCGCGCGTGCCCCTACTGGCCGACCCGGCCCGGCTGGAGCGTCTGTGTGAACAGCACGGTGCCGTCCTGCTCCCGCAGCCGTACCGTCAGCTCGCCGCTGTCCCCGTCGATGTCGACCTCGCCGAAGAACTGGTAGCCGCCCGCGGGCGAGACGTTCGACGCGGTCGGCGCCTTCACGAACACCCGCTCCGGGCCGAACGTGCCGTCCAGCGCGCTGGCCGGGAACGCGCCGGCGTTCAGCGGTCCCGAGACGAACTCCCAGAACGGCTCGAAGTCGGTGAACGCGGCCCGTGACGGCTGGTAGTGCTGGGCGGAGGTGTGGTGCACGTCCGCCGTCAGCCACAGCGTCCCGGTGATCCGCCGGTGCTTGATGAACCGCAGCAACTCGGCGATCTGCAACTCACGGCCGAGCGGGTCGCCCGGGTCGCCCTGGGCCACCGCCTCGAAGTTCGGCTTGTTCTCCACCGGGTCGGGGACGACCAGGCCGAGCGGCATGTCGGCGGCGATCACCTTCCACACCGCGCGCGACCGGGCCAGCTCTCGCTTGAGCCACTCCAGCTGCTCCCGGCCGAGGATGCCCTGCGGGTCCACGGTCTGGTCGTCGGGGGAGTTGGCGTTGCGGTAGGTCCGCATGTCGAGCACGAACACGTCCAGCAGCGGGCCCTGGCGCAGCACCCGGTAAACGCGGCCCTCCTTGGCGCCGGGGCGCAGCGTGGAGAGGGGGAAGTACTCGCTGAACGCCCGCCGGGCCCGCGCGGCGAGGACGTCGATGCTCTTCTCGGTGTAGCGGGTGTCCGTGGAGGCGATCACCTCGCCTGGGTACCAGTTGTTGCGCACCTCGTGGTCGTCCCACTGGATGATCGACGGCACCTGGGCGTTGAACCGGCGCAGGTTGGCGTCGAGCAGGTTGTAGCGGAAGTTGCCCCGGTACTCGGCGAGGGTCTCGGCGACCTTGGACTTCTCCTCGGTGGTGATGTTCCGCCAGGTGCTGCCGTCGGGCAGGGCCTGGGTGGCGGTGATGGGGCCGTCGGCGTAGATGTTGTCGCCGCTGCACAGGAAGAAGTCCGGGTCCAGCTTCGCCATCGCGTCGTAGATGCGGTAGCCGCCGAGGTCGGGGTTGATGCCCCAGCCCTGGCCGGCCAGGTCGCCCGACCACAGGAACCGCACGCCGTCCCGGCGGCGCCGGGAGACCGTGCGGAAGGTGCCGGTCACGGGCTCGCCGGTGCGGCGCGGGTCGTCCGGGTCGGCGAGCAGCACCCGGTAGTGGATCTGCTCGCCGGAGGGCAGGCCGTGCAGCCGGGTGGTGCCGGTGAAGTCCGTGCCGGCGCCCAGCAGCGGACCGTGCCACCTGCGGGGGTTGCGGAACGACTCGGTGGCCGAGGTCTCCACGATCATCCGGGCGGGCCGGTCCGAACGCACCCACACCAGACCGGAGTCGGCGGTCACGTCACCGGTCTGCACGCCCCAGCCGGCCGCGGGCCGTCCGGAGCGGGCGAACGCCGGGGCCGCGCCGAGGCCCACGGGCAGGGTCAGGGCCGCCGACGCGGCGAGGGAGCCGCGCAGAACGCTGCGGCGACCGGGGAGCGGACGGTGGGACATGGCTGCGCCTCCAGGGACGGGATCCGGCCAGTGTGCAGAGCCACACCTACTGGGGCGCTGCGGCGCGCACACGAACCGGAAGTGAACTCCAGTCGGCCGGAGGGCGGTCAGCGGTGCTCAGCGGCTGCCGTCCAGGATGACCCGCGCGACCAGCGCCGGGTCGTCGTTCATCGGGCAGTGGCCGCAGCCGGGCAGCCGCACCAGCCGGGCGTGCGGGATGAGCTGCTTGGCGCGGACGCCCTGGCGGCGCATGAGGATCCGGTCCAGGGTGCCCCAGGCCACGGTGACCGGCAGGCCCGACAGGTCGTCGGTGAACCGGACGGTGGTACCGGCGCGTAGGGTCGCCTCGAAGCCGGTGGCGCCGACGAGCGCGAGCGTCTCGGCGACCACAGCCTGAGGCGAACGGCGCGCGGGACGGGCGTAGATGGTGCTGGTCAGCGCGGTACGGCCGGCCGCCGTGCGGGACAACTGCTCCACCAGCGGGAGCGGGAGCCGCTGGGCGATGCCCCGCATCGCGAGCAGCACCGTGAACGCGTACCGCCGCTCGGCCTCGGACCAGAAACCGGCGGGGGACAGGGCGGTGACGGACCGTACGAGCTTCTCCCGGCCCAGCTCCAGGGCGAGCAGGCCGCCCAGCGAGTTGCCGGCGACGTGCGGACGCTCCAGTTCCAGCGCCTCGAACAGGGCGCCGAGCACGGAGTTGGTGGTGGGCAGGTCGTAGCTCAGGCCGTCCGGGAGTCCCGGGGAGGCGCCGAAGCCCGGCAGGTCGACGGCGATCACCTCCCGCTCGGTGGCGAGGATGTCCGCGACCGGGTCCCAGGCCTGCCGGTGATGGCCGATGCCGTGCAGCAGGACCAGGGGTTCGCCGCGGCCCGCGCGCGCGTAGGACACGGTCACATCGCGCGGGCCGTGCGGGGTGGGGACCTCGAAGGAGACGGTGGCGGACATGGGGTGCTCCTCGGCTGGGCTGCTGACGGACGCCGTAGACAGCTTGTCAGCAATTACTACCGGCCGGTAGCCCCCGGTGTCGTCCCCGTGACACGACCCCGTGGCACGGTCCCTTCGCGAGGCCCTGTCGTCCGCCCCTTCGCGCGGCCCTGTCGTCCGCCCCTTCGCGCGGCCCCGTCGTACGGTCCTCAACGCGCCCGGCGCACCTCGACGTTGAAGTCGGCGTTCCCGAAGCGGCCGAACAGCGCGAGCCACAGCGGCAGGTACATCTCCACCGCGCGCGCCGACCGGATGCCGCCCAGGTCCAGCACCCGCCCGGCCGGCCAGCCGAACTCCCCGAGCAGCGCCGTCACCTGCTGCTTGGCGCCGGGGTCCGCCCCGCACACGAACACGTGGTGGTCGCCCGGGACCCGCCGCGGGTCCACCATCACCTGGCAGTTGACCGTGTTCAGCGTCTTGACCACGCGCACGTGCGGGAACGCCCGCTGGATCCGCTCGGCCACGCTGTCCGACTCCACCGGGTCCAGCCGCGGCCGACCGTCCTCGAACGCCAGCGGATTGGAGACGTCCACCAGCACCTTGCCGTCCAGGTGCTCCGCGCCCGCGGCCGCCAGCGCGTCCAGCGCCACCCGGCCGCCCACCGCGTTGACGACCACCTCGCCCGCCGCGGCGGCGTCCGCGAACGTCCCCGCGTGCGCCCGGCCGGCCGCGGCCGTCGCCCACTCCGCCGCCACCGGGTTGTCCCGGGAGCGGGAACCCAGGGTCACCTCGTGCCCCAGTTCCAGCAGCCGGCCGGCCAGCGTGCGGCCCACCTCGCCCGTGCCCAGCACCGCGTACCGCATCGCCCACCTCACGGTCCCCGGCCGCCGACCGCCGGCGGCCCGCGGTCATTGTGATCCGGACCGCTCCTGGAGCCGGGCATTCCGGGTGGACAGCGCACAACGTGTCGGCTGGGATGGACCCGTGACCGCCGACCTCGCCACCGATGTCTTCGAAGAGCACCGGCCCCTGCTCACGGGGGTCGCGTACCGCATGCTCGGCCGGGTCGCCGACGCCGAGGACGTGGTCCAGGAGGCCTGGCTGCGCTGGTACCAGGCCGACCGCGCGGCGGTCCGCGAACCGCGCGCCTACCTGGTGCGCGTCACCACCCGGCTGGCCATCGACCGGCTGCGCCAGGTGCGGTCGCGCGGCGAGGCGTACGTCGGGCCGTGGCTGCCGGAGCCGTACCTCACCGAGTTCGTCGAGACCGCACCGGACTTCGCGGAGCGCGCGGTGCTCGCCGACACGGTCTCCCTGGCCGTCCTGGTCGTCCTGGAATCGCTGTCCCCGCTGGAACGGGCGGTGTTCGTGCTCCGGGAGGCGTTCGGCTACCCGTACGCCGAGATCGCCACGCTGCTCGACCGCGCCGAGCCGGCGGTACGCCAGCTCGCCGGGCGTGCCCGCCGGCACGTGGCGGAAGGGCGCCCCCGGTACGAGGTCGACCCCGTGCGGCGCCGGGACCTGACCGAACGTTTCCTCGCCGCCGCGTCCGGGGGAGACCTGGAAGGGCTGATGTCGCTGCTCGCCCCGGACGTCCGGCTGGTCGGCGACAGCGGCGGCAAGGCCAAGGCGCCGGTGCGCGTCCTGCACACCGCCGACAAGGTCGCCCGCTTCCTCGTCGGCGCCGCGCGCTCGGTCCCGGCGGACATCTCCTACCGCCTCCTGGAGACCAACGGCGGCCCGGCCCTGCTCGTCCTGTCCGGCGACAAGCCCGACAGCCTCTTCCAGGTGGACATCGCCGACGGCCGCATCACCGCCGTCTACATCGTCCGCAACCCCGACAAGCTGCGGCACCTCACCGGCCACTGAGCCGCCGCCCCGCCGCGCGCCCGAGCCCCCGTCGTCCGGCGGGGGCTCCGTCGTGCGACAGGCGCGTTGCCGCGATGTCACACGCACCGCCGCACACGAACGCCGGGTGAACGCCGCGCGGGGGCCGCCCGTCCGTTCACGCAGGCACCGAGGATTGGTCTTGACCAAGGGTGACGGCCGCCCTATCGTCGCAGAGAAGTGCAACAACCTTTAATAAACAAGGGCGCTAAAAACCGCCGGACCACGGCTCTTGCGGAGGACAGGGTGGGGACCACGCAGCTGGAATCGGTACCGGAACCGAAGTACTGGCATCTGAAAACCGTGCTCACCGAGGCACTGGACTCCGAGTTCTCGGTCGGCGAGATCCTGCCCAACGAGCGTGATCTCGCGGCCCGCTTCGGCGTGGCCCGCGCCACGCTCCGCCAGGCACTCGAACAGCTGGAACTGGAGGGCCGGCTCCAGCGCCGCCGCGGGGTCGGTACGACCGTCGCGCCCCCGCGCGTGGGCGTGGCCGTCGGCACCGAGCAGCACACCTGGCCCGGCGCCGCCGGAGACGCCTGGCAGCCCGTCGACAGCGTCCAGGCGCCACCGCCCGCCGCCGTCGCCGCGGCCCTGGAGACCGGCGCGGACGAGCCCGTCCACACCGTGCGCCGCTCCCGCATGTCCCACGGCCAGCAGGTCGCCACCGAACTGCTCTACGTCCCGGCGGCCTCCATGCCCGGCCTGACCGCGATCGACGCCCCGTCCGGCGCGGCACGCGCGCGTGCGGTGCTGCGCGAGTTGCAGCACCTGCCGCTGGAAGGGGAGGACCGCGCCGTCGAGCTGGGCTCCGCGCGCGCGGACGACGCCAAGGAACTGGACCGGCTCCCCGGCTCACCCGTCCTCGTCGTCACCACCCGCTTCTTCGTCCAGGGCCGTACGGCGGCGCTCTCGGTCGCGACCTACCGCGCCGACACCTGCCGGCTCACCTTCGGCGAGTCGGCCGGGGTGGAGATACACCACGACCCGGAGAAGCGAGCCTCCTGACGCCGGGCGGACAGCCGACCCGGGGCGCGGGGCCGCATTCAGGTGCGGCTCCGCGGTGCGGGCGCGACCCGCGACGAGGCGTGCGCCGCACCTGGCGGGGTCACCGCGCCTGGCGGGGCTGTCGCGCCTGGCGGGACCGCCGCACACCTGGCGGGGTCACCGCGCCTGGCAGGGCCGCCGCACCTGGCGGGGTCACCGCGCCTGGCGGGGTCACCGCGCCTGGCAGGGCCGCCGCACCTGGCGGGGTCACCGCACCTGGCGGGACCGCCGCAGCGGCAAGAGCGCCGTAGCGGCAGCAGCGCCGCACCAGGCAGGATTCGCCGGCCCCGGCGCGACCGACGCACCCCGGCGCCCTGGTCACCGGCGGGCGGTCACCGTGCCGTCGACCGCGAACAGCTGCTCCTCCACATGGTCGAGAGCCAGCCGCAGTGCCCCCGTGGCCACGGCCGCCTCCCCCAGCATGGACAGCGCCACCCGGGGCGGCCGCAGGCAATAGCGGGCCAGCTCGCACCGCAGCGGCTCCAGGACCCCGTCCAGACCGGCCGCCCACCCCCCGATCACAACCAGCTCCGGATCGAGCGCCAGCACCAGCGCGGCCACGTCGTGCACCAGCCGCTGGATGAACCGCTCCACGGCCGCCCGGGCCCGCTGGTCGCCCTTGCGCGCCAGCGCGAACACCTCGGCCACCGCCTGCTCGTCCAGCGGGTGCAACGGCTCGTCGGTAGTGGACAGCAGCGCCTCCGGCGTCGCCTCCCGGCCCAGCAGGTGCAGCGCGCCGATCTCCCCGGCCGCCCCGCCGTAGCCCCGGTGCAGCCGCCCGCCGATCAGCGAACCGGCCCCCGGGCTCAGCCCGGCCAGCACGAACACCACGTCGTCCGTCTCGGCCGCCGCGCCCTTCCAGTGCTCGGCGACCGCCGCCGCGTTGGCGTCGTTCTCCACCAGCACCGGACACCGGAAGGAACGGCTCAGCCGCTCGCCCAGCTTCAGTCCCGTCCACTGCGGCAGCGCCGTACTCAGCCGCACCGTACCGTCCGCCTCCACGATGCCCGGCGTGCCCACGCCCACGGCCCGCAGCGAGCTGCGCGCGACCCCGGCCCGGCGCAGCAGCTCCGCGACCGCGCCGCGCAGCCGGTCCAGCCGCTCGTCCGCCGGCGCCGTCTCGCCGACCTCCTTGGCCTGCGCGCCCAGCACCCGCCCGTCCAGGTCGGACAGGAGTGCGGCGACCCGGTGCGGACCGATCTCCAGGCCCAGCAGATGCCCCGCCTCGGCCCGGAACCGGAACCGCCGGGCGGGCCGCCCCTGCCGCCGCGCACCGCCGTCCTCGGCCGCCGTCTCCACCACCAGGCCACCCTCGATGAGGCCCTCCACGACGCCCTCGACGGTCGGCCGGGACAGTCCGGTGACGCGGGTGATCTCGGTGAGCGTCGCGCAGTCCGTGGTACGCAGCGCGTGCAGGACCACCGCGGAATTGATCCTTCGCAGCAGCGAGGGATCGCCACCGGTCAGCTGCCCCACCGTCCGTCCTCCCAGCTCGCGGGCGTGTTGGCCGGATCGTACTCGGCCCGGTCCACCCCCGGCGAGTGCCGGGCCCCGCTCGTGGCCGGCCTCTTCGTCACCCAGATTCCATGAACCCGGACTCGTAGGCCGCGATCACCGCCTGGGTGCGGTCGCGCGCGCCGAGCTTGGCCAGCACGGCGCTCACGTGCGACTTCACCGTCTCCGCGCCCACCACGAGCCGGGCGGCGATCTCCGCGTTCGACAGCCCCCGCGCCATCAGCCGCAGCACCTCCGCCTCCCGCTCCGTGAGCCGGGCGTGCGCCGGTGTGGTCGGCGCCGGCCGGGCGCCGTCGCCGTACCGGACGGCGAGGCGTCGCACGGACGCCGGGAACAGCAGCGACTCGCCCTCCGCGACCAGCCGCACCGCGTGCACGATCTCGGCCGGGCGGGCCCGCTTCAGCAGGAACCCGTCGGCACCCGCGCGCAGCGCCTCGTACACGTACTCGTCGTCCTCGAAGGTGGTCACCACGAGGATCTTCGGCGGTTCCGCCACGGTGCGCAGCACCGCGCGCGTGGCCTCGATGCCGTCCATCAGGGGCATCCGCACGTCCATGGCGACCACGTCCGGCCGCAGTTGCCGCACGAGCGGGATGACGGCCGCGCCGTCGGCCGCCTCGCCCACCACCTCGATGTCGGGCTGCGCCTCCAGCACGGCCCGCAGACCCGCGCGGACCAGGGGTTCGTCGTCGACGAGGAGTACGGTGACCGGCATCCGGCCAGCGTAGATCAGCCGACCGGCAGCTCCGCGCGGACCTGCCAGTCGCCCTCGTCCGGGCCGGTCCGGGCGGCGCCGCCGAGCAGCGCCGCCCGCTCCCGTATGCCCCGCAGGCCGCTGCCCCGCCCGGCGCCGGGTATCGCTCCCGGCAGCGGATTGCGGACCTCCAGGGCGAGCGTCCCGTCGCCGACCGTGACCCGGACCCGCACGGGCACGGCCCCCGCGTGCCGCAGCACATTGGTGAGCGCCTCCTGGAGGATGCGGTAGCCCTCGCGGGACACTGGGCCCGGCAGGGCCTCGACCGGACCCCTCACCTCGGCGTCCACCTTCGCCCCCGAGGCCCGCGCCGACTCCAGCAGCCGGCCCGCGTCGGCCAGCGTGGGCCGCGCGCTCACCGGCCGCTCGGCCTCCCGCAGCACGCCCAGCACCCGCTCCAGATCCTCCAGCGCGGCCCGGCCGGTCTCCTCGATGGCGCCCAGCGCCCGGCCGGTGAACTCGGGATCGCCCGCCGCCCGCGCCGCGCCCGCCTGCACCACGGCCACCGTCAGGGCGTGCCCGATCGAGTCGTGCAACTCCCGCGCGATCCGGGTGCGTTCCAGCAACTGCTCGGTGCGCTCCTCCAGCGCGGCGAGCCGCTCGGCCGCCGACGGCCCGAGCAGCCGGCGCGCACCGGCGGTGACCAGCTCACCGAGCCCGACGACCAGCCCGTACAGGGCGAGCAGCGGCAGCGGCGCCAGCAGCGCCCAGGCGCGGTGCGCCGGCAGCCGGTCCAGCAGCGGGACCCCGTCCGGCGCCTCGCCCCAGGCGCACCGCGCCAGTTCGAAGCAGAGGACGGGCAGCCACACCGAGGCGAACACGGTCACGGCGCCGAGCAGCATCCGCAGCTCCAGCCACAGCACCGTGCGCAGCCGGTCCCGCCAGGTCGCCGCCGGCGCCTCGGAGATGCCCGGCTCCGGCTCGCCGGGCGTGAGCAGCAGCCGCGCCTGCACACCCTCGCCCCTGCGCACCGCGGGCACGAGACCGAGCGGGACGAGGAACAGCGCGGGCACCCAGGGAGTCGACGGGACGACGAAGAGCCAGACGCTGACCACCAGCATCGGCACCCACAGATGCAGCAGACGCGTGTACGTCGTCCCGCGCAGCAGCGGGCGCAGAAGGCGAGGCATGACCTCATCGTCGCAGGCGGCACCGACAACGGACCTCCCCCGCACGGGGGAGACGGTCCCCACCGGCGGGGGAGGAGCCGACCGCCGTTCCCGGCGAGGCTGTTGCCATGACCAGCATCGACGTACGAGACCTCACCAAGGACCACGGCGGCCGGCGCGCCGTCGACCACCTCACCTTCTCCGTGCGCCCCGGCCGGGTCACCGGCTTCCTCGGCCCCAACGGCGCCGGCAAGTCCACCACCCTGCGCCTCGTCCTCGGCCTCGACCGGCCCACCGCCGGCACCGCCACGATCGGCGGCCACCCCTACCCGCGGCTCAGTGAACCCCTGCGCCGGGTGGGCGCCCTGCTCGACGCGGGCGCCGCGCACGGCTCCCGCACCGCCCGCGACCATCTGCTGGCCCTCGCCGCGAGCAACCGCATCCCGGCCCGCCGGGTCGACGTGGTCCTGGAGGAGACCGGGCTGGCCCCCGTGGCACGGCGCAGGGTACGGACGTACTCCCTCGGCATGCGCCAGCGGCTCGGCATCGCCGCCGCCCTGCTCGGCGACCCCGAGGTCGTCCTGCTCGACGAACCCGCCAACGGCCTCGACCCCGAGGGCATCGTCTGGATCCGCACACTGCTGCGCCGGCTCGCCGCCGAGGGCCGAACGGTCCTGGTCTCCAGCCATCTCATGGGCGAGACCGCCGCCTTCGCCGACCACCTGCTGATCCTCGGCCGGGGCCGCCTGCTCGCCGACACACCGGTGCGGGAGTTCATCCACGCGCGCGTACGGCCCCACGTCCGCGTCCGCACCACCGACCCCGCAGCCCTCGCCGACCTCCTCGCCCGGCACGGCCACGACGCCTCCAGGGACGAGGACGGGACCTGGACGGTACGGCACGCGCGCGTGGACGACCTGGGACGGCTGATGTCCGAGGCGGGCGTCCCCGTCCTGGAACTCTCCGCCCACGAGGCCACCTTGGAGGAGGCCTACCTCGATCTGACCGCGGCCGAGGCCGAGTTCACCGCACAGCCCCAGGAGGCCTGACCATGTCCTTCGTACCCGCGCTCCACGCCGAGTGGATCAAGATCCGTACCCTGCGCTCCCTGCTGGGCGCGCTCGCCGCCGTCCTCGTCGCCACCGTCGCGTTCTCGGCGCTCGCCGCGGCCGGCACCGACGACGCCGATCCGCTGTTCTCGGTGTTCTTCGGCATCAACTTCGGGCAGATCGCCGCCATCGCCTTCGGTACGACGGCCGTCGCGTCGGAGTTCCGCGGCGGCGCGCTCCGGCTGACGCTGTCGGCGGTGCCCGACCGGGGACGCTGGTTCGCCGCGAAGACGACGGCGATCGCGCTGCCGGCGCTGGCCGTCGGGTTGCTCACCGGGTTCGTCACGCTCCTGGTGGGCCGGGCGGCGCTCGGCGGGTCCGCTCCCGGCTGGGTCGAGGGCGTGCGCGGCGCCGTCGGCTGCGGCCTGCACCTGACGCTGATGACCCTGTTCGCCGCCGGACTCGCGGCCGTGCTGCGCAGCGCCGTCGCGACCCTCTCCGTGCTGATCCCGTTCCTGCTGATCGTCTCCTTCGTCGTCGGCGATCTCTCCGGCGGTGCCGCCGACTTCCTCCCCGACCGGGCCGGCCAGGTCGCCCTGCACAGCACCTGGGACGGCGCCCTCGGCCCGTGGAGCGGGCTCGCGGTGACCGCGCTGTGGACGGCCTCGGCCCTGGTGGCGGGCGGGTGGAGCGTGCGGCGCAGGGACGCCTGACTGACGCACCGCCAATTGTCAGTGCCCCCCGCTTTACTGGATCCCATGGACATCGCGAAGTGCCTGACCCTCGTCGACCTGCTGTGCGCCCGGGAGTTCCCGTCGGCATACGGCAGGACGGAGCACGGCGAGAGCGGGCCCGGCTATCACATAGCCGCTTTACAGACGAGCGAGGAGTTCTGGGAGGGCGACGGCAGCGAACGGGAGGAGACGCAGGCGCAGTACGAGGCCGACCGGGACGGCCTCGCGGAGCGGCTCGGGGAGCGGTGGGGCCCACCGCAGCACATCAGCCTGTACAGCGTGCTCGACCGGACGATGGGGGGCGAGGACATCGCGGAGCCCTGGGCCGGGCTCAGCGGACACGTCCCCGACGTCCACCTGTGGCGGGTGCCGGAGACGGGCCGCTGGATCGCCCTCGGGGTGTCCCAGTGGGACAAGGAACTGCCGTTTCAGCTGCTCGGGATAGTGACGGAGACCGACCCGCCGTGACCGGGCGCGCCCGCCGCCTCCCGCAGCCGGGCGAACTCCTGTGCCATCGTCGCCGCCGTCCAGTGCGCGTTCAGCCCGCTGGGGTTGGGCAGCACCCACACCCGGGTGCCCCCGATCGTCCGCTCCTGCGGACCGACCCGGGCCGTGCGGTCACCGAAGGCGGCCCGGTACGCGGTCACACCGACCACGGCCAGCCACCCCGGCCGCAGCCGCGTCACCTTCTCGGTCAGCAGCCGCCCGCCCTCGACGTACTCCTCGGCGGTCAGCTCGTCGGCCCGCGCGGTCGCCCGCGCCACCACGTTGGTGATGCCGAGGCCGTACGAGAGCAACTCCCGCTGCTCGGCCGGCTTCAGCAGCCGGGGCGTGAAGCCGGACAGGTGCAGCACCGGCCAGAACCGGTTGCCGGGACGGGCGAAGTGGTGACCGGTCGCGGCCGTCATCAGCCCCGGGTTGATACCGCAGAACAGTACCCGGAGACCGTCCGCGACCACGTCAGGGACGAGACGGTCGCGGGCGGCCTCCAGCTCCGCCTTGGTGAAGCGCGGTGAGCGCGGTGTGCGGGGCGCGCCGGTCAGAGGATCGCTCCGGGGGTGTAGCCGGCGGCCTCGGGGTGCCGCTTGACGATCTCCTCGATCCGGCCGAGGACCACACCGACCTGGTCGGCGGCGGCGCCGGTGAACGAGAGCTTGTCGGCCATCAGCGCGGCCAGCTGCGCGCGGTCGAGCGGCAGCCGCTCGTCGGCGGCGAGCTTGTCGAGCAGGTCGTTGCGCTCGGCGCCCTGCTCACGCATCGCGAGCGCGGTGGCCACGGCGTTCTCCTTGATCGCCTCGTGCGCGACCTCGCGGCCGACCCCGGCGCGCACAGCGCCCATGAGCACCTTGGTGGTGGCCAGGAACGGCAGGTAGCGGTCCAGCTCACGGGCGATGACGGCCGGGAAGGCACCGAACTCGTCGAGGACGGTCAGGAAGGTCTCCAGCAGGCCGTCCAGGGCGAAGAAGGCGTCCGGCAGCGCGACGCGGCGCACCACCGAGCAGGACACGTCGCCCTCGTTCCACTGGTCGCCCGCCAGCTCGCCGGTCATCGAGGCGTAGCCGCGCAGGATGACCATGAGGCCGTTGACGCGCTCGCAGGAGCGGGTGTTCATCTTGTGCGGCATCGCCGAGGAGCCGACCTGGCCCGGCTTGAAGCCCTCGGTGACCAGCTCGTGCCCGGCCATCAGCCGGATCGTCTTGGCCAGCGAGGAGGGCCCCGCCGCCAGCTGCACCAGCGCGGTGACGACCTCGTAGTCCAGCGAGCGCGGGTAGACCTGGCCGACGGAGGTGAACGCCTGCGAGAAGCCCAGGTGCCGTGCGATCCGGTTCTCCAGCTCGGCCAGCTTCGCCGCGTCCCCGCCCAGCAGGTCCAGCATGTCCTGCGCGGTGCCGACCGGGCCCTTGATGCCGCGCAGCGGGTAGCGGGCCAGCAGCTCCTCCACCCGGCCGAAGGCGACGAACAGCTCGTCGGCGGCGGTCGCGAACCGCTTGCCGAGGGTGGTGGCCTGCGCGGCCACGTTGTGCGAGCGGCCGGCCATGACCAGCTCGGCGTACTCGCCCGCGAGCTTGCCGAGACGCGCCAGCACGGCCACCGTACGGTCGCGCATCAGCTCCAGCGAGAGCCGGACCTGGAGCTGCTCGACGTTCTCCGTGAGGTCGCGGGAGGTCATGCCCTTGTGCACGTGCTCGTGCCCGGCGAGGGCGTTGAACTCCTCGATCCGCGCCTTCACGTCGTGCCGGGTGACCTTCTCGCGCTCGGCGATCGAGGCCAGGTCGACGGTGTCGAGCACGCGCTCGTAGTCGGCGATCGCCTCGTCGGGCACCTCGATGCCGAGGTCCTTCTGGGCCCGCAGCACGGCGAGCCAGAGCTGACGCTCCAGCTTCACCTTCTGCTCGGGGGACCAGAGCGTGGCGAGCTCGGCGGAGGCGTAGCGTCCGGCGAGGACGTTCGGGATGCGGGGTTTGGCGGGCGCAGAAGTCACGTGTCCAGAGTCTACTGGCGGTTCGTGCAGGCCAGCGCCATGGGTGGGTTCGGCGGAAGCTACGAGACCCAGGTCACCTCGCCGGTGCCGGCCCGTGTGCCGTCCCGGTTCCTTTCCGGGGAGCGGCCGACGCGGACCGCGTCGGCGGGCGCGTGTTCCGGCCGGGGACCGAGCGCCTGGATCCGGCCCCGGACACCGACGACAGACGAGGTCATGCCGGGGAGGCTACGCCTGGCCCTCGTACGGCAGCAGCTCCGCCCGCTTCGGCGGGAGGCCGTCGCCCGAGGAGCGGCCGGTCAGGCGCCGGCCTATCCACGGCAGCAGGTGCTGCCGGGCGAACCGGACGTCCGCGACCCGGCGCGTGACCCAGCCCGGCGGGGCCGTCGCCGCCATCGGCACGTGCCACTCGGTGTCCTCGGCGTCGTACCCGAGCGTCTGCCACACCGCCTCGGCGACCCGGCGGTGTCCCTCCGCCGTCAGATGCAGCCGGTCCACGTCCCACAGCCGCGGGTCGGCCAGCGCGGGCGCCCCGTACAGGTCGACCACCAGGGCGCCGTGCTTCTCGGCCAGCTCGTCCACGCAGGCGAACAGCTCCTCCATGCGCGGCCGGAACCGCTCCAGCACCGGGCCCTGGCGGCCGGGGCTGCGCATCAGCACCAGCTGCTTGCAGGACGGCGCCAGCCGTTCCACGGCCTCGGTGAGCAGGCCCCGGACCCGGCCCATGTCGCACTTGGGGCGCAGGGTGTCGTTCAGCCCGCCGACCAGGGTGACGACGTCGGCGTTCATGGCCGCGGCCACCGGCACCTGCTCGTCGACGATCTGCCCGATCAGCTTCCCGCGCACGGCCAGGTTGGCGTACCGGAACCCGGGCGTGCGGGCGGCCAACCGCGCGGCGAGCACGTCGGCCCAGCCGCGGTAGGAGCCGTCGGGCAGCAGATCCGACATGCCCTCGGTGAAGGAGTCGCCGACCGCGACGAGGCTGGTGTACGGCGGAGGTGTGGGGTTCGTCTGCATGGCGACAGAGATGGTATCCCGAGGCCAATACCTGCCGGTCGGTCGGCCCGCCCCGCCCGAACCGCCCAGCGGCCTCGGGCAGCCGCGGCACCGGCGCGCCCCGGGCCACCGCGGCCGACCCGCGTCAGCGCCCCCTCACCCCTGCACCGGCTGGCCGAACAGTTCCCGGAGGACGTCCTCCATCGTCACCAGGCCCGCCAGCCGGCCGTCCTCGCCCAGGACGGCCGCCAGGTGGGTGCGGCTGCCGCGCATCGCGGTGAGGACGTCGTCCAGCGGGGTGCTCTCGCGGACGCGGGCGATGGGCCGCATGTCGCCCAGGCGGAACGCCAGGTCTCGCGGCGAGGCGTCCAGCGCGTCCTTGACGTGCAGGTAGCCCACGATCCGGCGGCCGGTGTCGACCACCGGGAAGCGGGAGAACCCCGACTCGGCCGACAGCCGCTCCAACTGCTCCGGCGTGACGCCCACGCGCGCGTAGACGACGCGTTGCAGCGGTACGACCACGTCCCGCACCGGCCGGCTGCCCAGCTCCAGCGCGTCGTGCAACCGCTCCTGCGCCCGGTCGTCGATCAGGCCGGCCTCGCTGGCGTCCTTGACGATCTCGGCCAGCTCGGCGTCCGTGAAGGTCGCCGCGACCTCGTCCTTCGCCTCCACGCGCAGCAGTTTCAGCAGCCCGTTCGCGAAGGCGTTGATCGCGAAGATCACCGGACGCAGCGTCCGGGACAGCGCGACCAGCGGCGGGCCGAGCAGCAGCGCGCTGCGCACCGGTTCGGCGAGTGCGATGTTCTTGGGCACCATCTCGCCCAGCAGCATGTGCAGATAGGTCGCGAGGGTCAGCGCGATCACGAAGGACACGGCGTGACCCGCGCTCGCGGGCACGCCCACCGCGTGGAACACCGGTTCCAGCAGATGCGCGATGGCCGGCTCGGCGACCACGCCCAGGACCAGCGTGCACAGCGTGATGCCGAGCTGGGCGGCGGCCAGCAGCGCGGACACGTGCTCCAGACCCCACAGCACGCTCCGCGCGCGCCGGTCGCCCTCCTGGGCCAGCGGCTCGATCTGCGAGCGGCGCACGGAGATCAGCGCGAACTCGGCGCCGACGAAGAAGGCGTTGACGACGAGGGTCGCCAGACCGATCAGCAGCTGTACGGCGGTCATCGCGTCCCCTCCCGCGTCCCGCGGTGCCCCTCGGTCCCACGGCGTCCTTCGTTCCCGCGTCGCTCCTCGGTTCCGCGGCGTCCCCCGGCGCGCTCGGTCCGGTCGGGTCCGACGGGGCGTTCGTCGTCCAGCGGCGCGTGCATCAGCACGCGGGCGGCCCGGCGGCCCGAGGCGTCGACGACGTCCAGCAGCCAGCCGGCCACCTCGACGCTGTCCCCGGCGGCGGGTATCCGGCCCAGCTCTGTGGCGACCAGTCCGGCCAGGGTCTCGTACGGACCCTCGGGCACGCGCAGTCCCACGCGCGCGAGCTGGTCGGTGCGGGCGGCGCCGTCCGCCGCGTACAGGGCCCGGCCCCGCTCGTCCGCGCCGGCGGGGGCGAGGTCGGGCGTCTCGTGCGGGTCGTGCTCGTCCCGCACCTCGCCGACGACCTCCTCCACGATGTCCTCCAGGGTGGCGACCCCGGCCGTACCGCCGTACTCGTCGATGACGACGGCCATGGTGCGCTTGCCGCCGAGCCGGTCCAGCAGCCGGTCGACGGTCAGGGACTCGGGCACCAGCAGCGGCTCGCGCATCACCTGGGCGACGGTGCGGTGGCGCCGCTGGTCGGCGGGGACGGCCAGCACGTCCTTGATGTGGGCGATGCCGACGACCGAGTCCAGGCTGCCCCGGTACACCGGGAACCGGCTCAGGCCGGTCGCCCGGGTGGCGTTGGCCACGTCCTCGCAGGTCGCCTGGGTGTCCAGGGCGATGACCTGGACGCGCGGGGTCATCACGTTCTCGGCGGTGAGGCCGGCCAGGTTCAGCGTCCGGACGAACAGCTCGGCGGTGTCCGCCTCCAGGGCGCCCTCCTTGGCGGAGTGCCGGGCGAGAGCGGCCAGCTCCTGCGGCCCGCGCGCGGAGGCCAGCTCTTCGGCGGGCTCGATGCCGAGCCGGCGCACGAAGCGGTTGGCGGTGTTGTTCAGGTGGGTGATGAAGGGACGGAAGGCGGCGCTGAACAGGCGCTGGGCATTGCCGACCCGCCTGGCCATGGTCAGGGGCGAGGAGATCGCCCAGTTCTTGGGCACCAGCTCGCCGACGACCATCAGGACCACCGTCGACAGGGCCGTGCCCAGCACCAGCGCGGCCGAGCTCGCCGTGGTCCGTGACAGACCCATCGCCTGGAACGGCCCGGCGAGCAGCTTGGCGACCGACGGCTCGGCGAGCATGCCGACCACCAGGTTGGTGACGGTGATGCCGAGCTGCGCGCCGGACAGCTGGAAGGTGAGGTTCCGTACGGCCTTCAGGGCGCCGGCGGCACCCCGCTCGCCACGCGCGGCGGCCCGCTCCAGCTCGCCGCGTTCCACCGTGGTCAGCGAGAACTCCGCCGCCACGAAGGCCCCGCAGGCCAGCGACAGCAGGATCGCCACCAGAAGGAGGAGCACTTCGGTCATCGGGTCACCCCCGTCCCAGGATCGGACAGGGTTCGAAAGAACGCGCGGTATCGCGGACTGGGAGGCTCGCCCATGGGCGGACGCTCACAACCTTTCATAGAGGGCCGAGTGCTCCCTCAAGCGTAAAGGATGGGCAAAGAAGCCTTTCGGTCTCAGTCCGTGAGCGGCTTCACCCAGCGCCGCCAGTGCTCCTCCGGCCCGTACCCGGCCGCACCCCAGGCGTGCTGCGCGGTCGCGTTGCGGACCAGCACCATCGCGTCCGCGCGCCGCCCACCGAGCCGTACGAACCGCTCCTCGGCGGCGGCCAGCAGCGCCGAGGCGATGCCCTGCCGCCGCCGCTCCGGGTGCACCGCGAGCCGGTACAGATGGCACCGCCAGCCGTCGAAGCCGGCGATCACCGTGCCGACCAGCTCGCCGTCCTGTTCGGCGAGGATCAGGGCCTCCGGGTCGCGGTCGGTCAGCCGCTCCACCCCGGCGCGGTCGTCGCTGATGCTGGTGCCCTCGGCGGCCGTCCTCCAGAACGCGAGGACGGCGTCGAGATCGTCGGACCCGGCGGTGCGCAGACGCAGATCAGTCATGCGCTCATCATGATCGGGACCGTCCGCGCACCGCCCCGGATTCCGTCATGCGGACTCCGCGCGCAGCCGCTGCATCACCGGCGCGAACGCCTCCATGAAGGGCTCCAGCACGGTCAGGTACGAGAACCCGAACCGCTCCCGCTGGGCCCGCGCCTTCGCCACGACCTCCTCCAGAGGGCCGACCAGCACGAGGGGCAGCGCCAGTACCTGGTCCAGGGTCAGGTCGGGCCGCCGCTCCAGCAGCGGCCCCAGCACCGGCTCGGGGTCGTCGGTGACGGCCACGGCCTGGACCAGCAGGTTCAGCTCGGCGGGCGTTGCCCGGTCCGCCGCCAGCGCGCGGTAGCGGGCCACCCGCTCGTCCAGTTCCTCGGCACCCAGCGGATCCAGCGTGCCGGGCGTCCTGCCCGGCCGGGCCCCGGTGAAGGCCGCGATGTCCGCGTGGGCGGCGGTCAGGCGCAGCATCCGGTCGCCGTTGGCGCCGATCAGCACCGGCACCCGGGACTGCGCGGGCCGCGGCTCGTGTTCCGCGGAACCGAGCAGCCGCCCCAGCTCCGCCACCGTGCGCTCCAGGTGGTCCACCCGCTCGCGCGGGGAGCCGTACGGCAGCCCGGCCGCCTCGTGCTCCGCCTGTACGTACCCGGTGCCGAGGCCGAGTTCGAGCCGGCCGCCGGTCAGCGTGTCGGTGGTCGCCACCTCCCGGGCCAGCAGCGCCGGGTTCCAGAAGCCCGCGTTGAGCACGAACGTGCCGAGTCGCGGCCGTTCCGTCGCCTGTGCCGCCGCGACCAGCGCCGGGAAGGGCGCGACCATGCCGAGGTGGTCCGGGACGAGGATCACGTCGTACCCCAGCTCCTCGGCGCGGCGGCACTTGGCGCGCCACTCGTCGGCGGGCGCGGAGGCGAGCAGGTTGACTCCGAAGCGGAACGGACGCGGCATGAACTCTCCCAGGGCAGCGCTGACTTGAGTCGCTTCCATCATGTCCGACCCCGGCCCCCCGCCGATCGGAAACACCCCGGGCCCCGGACCGGTCGCGCGCGGCGGCCCGCGGGAGGCGCGGGCCCGGCGCCGTGCCTCCGTGCGCCCTTGCCGCCGCTAGCGTTCCGGCGCTAGCGTCGAGGCATGGCGAAGACCCAGCTGAACGTGCGCGTGGACGAGGGCACCGCCCGTGCCGCCCGCGAGCGCGCCCTGGCCCGCGGCATGAGCGTCAACCGCTACATCGAGGAGCTGGTCAGACAGGACACCGGCGAGGCGGGCCGCACCTTCGTCGAGGCCGCCGCCGACTTCATGAAGCAGTACGAGTCCGTGTTCGCCGAGGAGTTCACCGAGACCCGCGGCTCGGACGCCGGTGAAGGCCGCCGCTGATCCCTTGAACGGTCTCAGCATCGACCTCGCCTGGCTGCTCATGCTCGCCGAACAGAAGACCCCGGGGGATCCGCAGGTCACCGACTGGGGCGCCCTGGTCGCCGCCGTCGCCCGGCACCGGGCCGAGATATTCGGCGTGCCCGTGTACGACACCCCGCACGCCCGCGCCGCCTCCCTGCTCCAGCTGCTCATCCACGTCCCGGCGCTGGAACGGGCCAACGCGCTGTTCGCCTCGGCGGTCGCCTACGCCTATCTGGTCGCCAGCGGCGAGAAGGTCGCCACCACGCCCGAGCAGGTCCGGGACCTGGCACGACTGGTCAAGGACGGCTCCGCGAGCGTCGACGACATCGCGCGGGAGCTGCGCGGCTGGAGCCTGTGATCAGCGGACCTCCGGTTCGTCCGGCCGCCAGGCGACGCCGAGCGCGCAGTAGGAGGTCGGCAGCGTGGGGCCCTTCTCCGGCAGCAGTACCCGTCGGTGCGGGCCGAGGCGGAACCCCGCGGCGCGCAGCGCGGCGACCGGCTCCCGGGAGAGATGGCAGCCGCCGTTCAGCACCGGCCACAGGGTGCGGTCCAGGGCCTGCTGGGTCGCCGTCATCAGCCGGCCGCCGCCCCGCCCGTGCTCGAAGAACCGCACCTCGCCGCCGGGCCGGAGCACCCGTCGTACCTCTCCGAGCGTCCGCGCGACATCCCGCACGCTGCACAGGACCAGCGACAGTACGGCCGCGTCGAACGCCTCGCTCTTGACCGGCAGGGCCTCCGCCGCTCCCGGCACCACGTCGACCGGCACCTCGGCGCGCAGCGCGGACTCCAGTGCCATCTGCCTGAGCAGGGGTTCCGGTTCGATCGCGACGACCTCCGCGACGGTGCCGGGGTAGTGCCGGAAGTTCAGCCCGTTGCCCGCGCCGATCTCGATCACCCGCCCGGCCATCCCGGCGAGCAGCCGTTCCCGTATCGCGGCCATGCCGAGCCGGGACTCCGCGCCGACGCTGATCCGGGCGTAGTAACGGGCGAACAGCGGATGGTGGACGGGACCCCGCGCCACCTGGCCGGAACGGGTGGACAGCAGCCGCATGGCAACCTCCCTGGACAGCACGCCCCTGGGAAGAGTGTCCCCCGGCCCGCCCCGGCGCACCCACGGAGCAGCCCGCGGCACGGCCGGCCGGGCACCGGGCCGGCTACCGCGTCGTTCGTGTCACCGCGGGCAGGCCCCGCGCCCGACGCGGCGCCGATCGGCCGCCGCCGGTAAGCCGGCCGGGTCACCTGGGCGCCGCCGCCGGCGGCCCGGTACCGCTACGGTGCCTCGCGCACCCGGAACGCCTCCGCGTCCCAGGTGCCGTCCAGGCGGGGGGACAGCCAGGTCGGGGCCGCTGCGCGGAACTCGGTGGGGGACAGGGCGCCGGCGCCGGCGGGCAGCGCGCCGAGCAGGGGGGCGGCGGCGACCTCCGGCAGGTCGGCGACGTTGCAGCGGGTGGCGAGATCGGGCGCGGCGGGCCAGCTGCCGATCACCACACCGGCCGGCTCCAGGCCCCGCCGCCGTAGTTCGCGTGCCGTCAGCTCCGTCACGTTGAGCGTGCCGAGCCCGGCCTGGGCGACGACCAGCACCGGCGCCCCCAGCAGCTTGGCCGCGTCGGCCAGCGTGCCGCCGGCCGCGTCGAACCGCACGAGCAGCCCGCCCGCTCCCTCGACCAGCACCAGATCGTGCTCGGTGGCCAGCTTGGCGGCCCGCTCGGCCACCTCGTGCGGATGCACCGGCGCCATCCCGGCCCGCCGGGCCGCGGTACCCGGCGCCAACGGCTCGGGGAATCGGGCGAGTTCACCGGCCGTGACCGGCCCGGCGAGGCGCGCGACCTCGTCGGCGTCCCCGCGCTCGTCCGGCCCCACCCCCGTCTGGGCGGCCTTCAGCACGGCCACCGAACGTCCGGCCGCGAGCGCCGCGGCGGCGACGGCGGCGGTGGTGACGGTCTTGCCGATCTCCGTGCCCGTCCCCGTGATCACCAGTACCGGCATGTCATCCCTCCCGCGCGGCGGCGCACACCGCACGCGCGATCCGTGCCACGTCCTCGTCCGAGGTGACGTACGGCGGCATCGTATAGACCAGGTCGCGGAACGGGCGCAGCCACACGCCCGCCCGTACGGCGGCGTCGGTCGCGGCCTTCATGTCCACCGCGTGGTCGAGCTGGACGACCCCGATCGCGCCGAGGACGCGGACGTCCCGCACCCCGGGCACGTCGAGCGCGGGCGCCAGGCCCTCCCGCAGGCCCGTCTCGATCCGCTTGACCTCCGCGAGCCAGTCCTGTCCCCGCAGCAGCTCGACGGAGGCGCAGGCCACCGCCGCGGCCAGCGGGTTGCCCATGAACGTCGGCCCGTGCGCGAGCACCGGCACCTCGCCCCGCGAGATGCCGTCGGCGACCCGTGAGGTGCACAGGGTGGCCGCCATCGTCAGATAGCCGCCGGTCAGCGCCTTGCCCACGCACATCACGTCCGGACTGACGGACGCGTGGTCCGCCGCGAACAGCGCGCCGGTGCGGCCGAAGCCGGTGGCGATCTCGTCGAACACCAGCAGCACGTCGTGCGCGTCGCACGCCTCGCGCAGCACCCGCAGATAGGCGGGGGAGTGGAAGCGCATCCCGCCCGCCCCCTGGACCACCGGCTCCACGATCACCGCGGCCAGCTCGTCGGCGTGCCGCGCGATCAGCTCGCGCAACTGGTCCGCGTACGCCTCCTCGTACCCGACGGGCGGTGCGTCCGCGAACACCTGGCGGGGCAGCACACCGGTCCACAACCGGTGCATCCCGCCCTCGGGGTCGCACACGGACATCGGGTTCCAGGTGTCGCCGTGGTAGCCGCCGCGCCAGGTCAGGAGCCGCTGCTTGCCCGGACGGCCGAGCGAGCGCCAGTACTGGAGGCACATCTTTACCGCCACCTCGACCGACACGGACCCCGAGTCGGCCAGGAAGACATGCTCCAAACCGTCAGGCGACATGTCGACAAGGAGCTTCGCGAGCCGGACGGCGGGCTCGTGCGTGAGCCCGCCGAACATGACATGGCTCATCCGCCCGAGCTGCTCGCGCACGGCCTCGTCGAGGACCGGGTGGCGGTATCCGTGGATGGCCGACCACCACGACGACATGCCGTCGACCAGTTCGCCGGCCCCGTCCGCCAGCCGCAGCCGGACCCCGCTCGCCGCCTCCACGACGAGCGGTTCCGCGCGCCCGGGCATCGGGCCGTACGGATGCCACACATGCCGCCGGTCCAGTTCCAGCAGCTCCGGCACGCCGAGCTCAGGCATTGGGCGCGAGGTCCGTCCCGGCGCCCCGGCGGCGGACCGCGACCAGGTCGGTCCGCGGCTCGCCCGCCACCGCCACCGCCGACCCGCAGACACCGCCGCCCTCGTGGCAGCCCCCGGTGTCCCCGCAAGCCCCGGCCTGCGACCGGTGCTCCGGCAGCGTCACCTGGTCGGCGCCCTCCACCTCGAACCCGGCGTCCGCGATCATCTCCAGGTCGGCCTTGCCGGCCTGGCCCTCGCTGGTCAGGTAGTCGCCGAGGAAGATGGAGTTGGCCAGGTGCAGTGCCAGCGGCTGCATCGTGCGCAGGTGGACCTCACGGCCGCCCGCGATCCGGACCTCCACGTCCGGGCAGACGAACCGGACCATCGCGAGGATCCGCAGGCAGCGCTGCGGGGTGAGGTTCCACTCCTCGGCCAGCGGGGTGCCCTCGAACGGGATCAGGAAGTTCACCGGGACCGAGTCCGGGTCCAGCTCGCGCAGCGAGAACACCACGTCCACCAGGTCCTCGTCGCTCTCGCCCATGCCCGCGATCAGGCCCGAGCAGGCGGACAGACCGGCCGCGTGCGCCTTGCGCACCGTGTCCACCCGATCGGCGTACGTGTGGGTGGTGGTGATGTCCCCGTACGTGGACTCCGAGGTGTTGAGGTTGTGGTTGTAGGCGTCCGCGCCGGCCTCGCGCAGCCGTTCGGCCTGGCCGTCGGAGAGCAGACCGAGGCAGGCGCACACCTCGACGCCCTCGTTCTGCTCCTTGATGGCCTTGATGGTCTGCGAGACCCGGTCCACGTCCCGGTCCGTCGGGCCGCGCCCGCTGGCCACCAGGCAGACCCGCTTGGCGCCGCCCGCGAGGCCCGCCGCGGCGGCCTGCGAGGCCTCGTCCGGCTTGAGCCAGGTGTACTTCAGGATGTCGGCCTTGGAACCGAGCCGCTGGGAGCAGTACGAGCAGTCCTCCGGGCACAGGCCCGACTTGAGGTTCACCAGATAGTTGAGTTTCACCCGGCGCCCGAACCACTGCCGGCGCACCTTGCCGGCCGCGGCCACCACGTCGAGCAGGTCGTCATCGGAGGTGGCCAGCACGGCGAGCGCTTCCTCGCGGGTCGGCAGCTCGCGCCGAAGCCCCTTGTCCACCAGCGTGTTCAGCAGGTCCATGGGGCCTGATCCTGTCCTACGGGACCGCCCCGGGCCAAGGAGACTTCACACAACGGAGCACGTTCACCGTGTGGGTATTGCCACACCCTGGGCGGCTGGTCGTACCGCTAGGGTCTGTCCGCTACCTACAAAAGCACCGGAGGACCCATGGCGTTCGGCTGGATCGATGAGCAGGCCCGGGCGCGCCGCCGCGCCGGACTCGTGCGCACCCTGCGTCCGCGCCCCGCCGACACGCCGCTGCTGGATCTGGCGAGCAACGACTACCTGGGTCTGACCCGCCATCCGGAGGTCGTTGAGGGAGCGACCGAGGCCGCCCGGACCTGGGGCGGCGGCTCCACCGGCTCCCGGCTGGTCACCGGCACCACCGCCCTGCACACCGAACTGGAGCGGGCGCTGGCCGCGTTCTGCGGGTTCGAGGCGGCCCTGGTGTTCTCCTCCGGGTACGCCGCCAACCTCGCCGCGGTCACCGCGCTCGGCCCGCACGGCTCGCTGATCGTGTCCGACGCGGGCAACCACGCTTCCCTCATCGACGGCTGCCGGCTCGCCCGGGGCGAGACGCAGGTCGTCGGGCACGCCGATCCGGAGGCCGTGCGCAAGGCCCTGGCCGCGCACGCGGGCGCCGCGATCGTCGTCTCCGACACGGTGTTCTCCGTCGACGGGGACCGGGCACCGCTGACCGCGCTGGCCGAGGCGTGCCGGGAGCACGGCGCGGGACTGGTCGTGGACGACGCGCACGGGCTCGGCGTGCTGGGCGACGGCGGCCGGGGCGCGCCGTACGCGGCCGGGCTGGCGGGCGCCGAGGACGTGGTCGTCACGGCCACCCTGTCCAAGTCGCTGGGCAGCCAGGGCGGGGTGGTGCTCGGCCCGGCCCGGGTGATCGACCACCTGGTCAACGCGGCCCGGACGTTCATCTTCGACACCGGCCTGGCGCCGGCGGCGGCCGGTGCCGCGCTGGCCGCGCTGCGGCTGCTGGAGCGTGCGCCCGAACGGGCGGCGCGGGCCCGTGAGGTGGCCGCGGAACTGTACGCACGGCTGACCGCCGCGGGTCTGGACGCGGTGCGTCCGGACGCCGCGGTGGTCTCCGTGCGGGCTCCGTCCCCGGAGCGGGCGGTGCGCTGGGCGGCCGACTGCCGTACGGCAGGCCTGGCCGTGGGCTGTTTCCGTCCTCCCTCCGTGCCCGACGGCATCTCACGGCTGAGGCTGACCGCCCGGGCGGACCTCTCCGGGGCGGAGATCGAACGCGCTGTACGAGTCATCGGCGAAACGCGACCATGAGTCGGCGTACACGGCCGTGTGCCGCACGAGGGTGACGAATGGGTGAGGGGGTCCGGTCAGGGGAAGACGCCCTCTGATCAGAGTGCGGTGACGAACTCCGCCCAACTGCCGGCGGAGAAGAGGAGCGCGGGTCCGGCGGGGTTCTTCGAGTCGCGCACGGCGAGCAGTCCGGCCGCGGGGCCGGAGCGCGGCCGGGCCGTCTCCACGCAGTTGTTCGCGCCCGTGCTGTAGCTGCTGCGCAGCCAGCGCACGGCGTGCAGGTCGGTACTGGCAGGGACGTTCCGAGGCAGAGCTGACATGGTGCCTCCTTACGCGCCGTCACCTATCCCGGCGATGTAGTCCAACGATTCCTCGGGGGAAAGGGCGTGGAACTGAAGGGTGTGGAAGGCCTCGGAGTAGGCCATGAGGTCTTCTTTCCGTTCCAGGTAGAGGCTACTCGTCAACTGGTCGAGAACAACCACGTCCAGATCAGAAGTGCTCGGAAAGGAGAAGATAACGAAAGGACCGGTGAGTCCGACATGCGCCCCCGCCGCGAACGGCAGCACCTGGAGCCGTACCTGGGGCAGCCGGGCCGCCTCCATCAGCCGTTCGAGCTGCCGGGCCATCACCTTCGGACCCCCGACCTCCCGGCGCAGCACCGCCTCGTCCAGTACGGCGCTCAGCACCAGCGGCGGATCGGAACGCAGCACGTCCTGCCGCGCCAGACGCACCTCCACCAGCGTGTCCAGGCGGTCCTCGTCCAGGTCCTTCACGGCGGCCCGGGTCACCGCGCGCGCGTACTCCGGTGTCTGGAGCAGCCCCGGCACCACGGTCGTCTCCAGGGTGCGCATCGCGCTCGCCTGCGACTCCAGACTGATGAAGTCGCGGTAGGTGGGCGGCAGCACCCCGCGGTAGGCGTGCCACCAGCCGTGCCGGCCGCCCGCGTCCTCCGACCCCGCCAGCATCAGCAGCAACTCGCGCAGATGCGTGTCCCGCACCTGGTAGGCGTCGAGCAGTAACCCCAGATCGGCCGGTTTCACACCGCTGGCGCCGGTCTCGATGCGGCTCACCTTCGACTGGTGCCAGCCGACCAGCCGGGCGGCCTCACCGCTCGTGAGCCCCGCACCGGTACGCAGCATGCGCAGTTCGGCGCCCAGTTTGCGGCGGCGCACTGCCGGACCGTTCTGCATGGGCTCCTCCTTACTCCTTCCGGGCCGCCCGCATACGGTCTCGCGTCGCAGAGTTCACCGCTTCGAGCGACAGATATATGCATATCCTGGTGGATCGCCCCCCGTGACCGCCCGTTGGTGGCAGTCTGGCGAACAAGCACCAGTCCGGGACCGTACTCGAACCCTCCGCCACATGTCGGACCACGGCCCCGTGGGAAAGGGACGACGCCGCCATGGCAGACCACCTGGAAGCATCCGTCACTCTGCCGAGCGATCCGGCCTCGGTCTCGGCCGCCCGCTCCTACGTCGTGGGCACCCTGGCGGAGTGGGGCCTGCCGTCCGACACCGACGTCGCCGACACCGTGCGGCTCATCGTCTCCGAACTCGCCACGAACGCCGTACAGCACACCTTCGGCCAGTCACCCACCTTCACGGTCGACATCGCGCTGCACCATGACGAACACCTGCGCATCGGCGTCACGGACAGCCATCCCCGCTTTCCGAAGAGACTGCCCGCCGCGGTCCAGCAGGACAACGGCCGCGGCATGGTCATCATCCGCTGGCTCACCGCCGAGTGCGGCGGCAGACTCCGCATCCGCCCCACGCGAGAGGGCGGCAAGACGGTCTCCATCGAACTCCCCTGGACGCTCCCGACGGCCCCGGTAGCGGCGGGCCAGCAGGAGCCGTAGCCCTTCGGGCAGGGCGGAGGCGTTGTCAGATGGGCGCCCCCACGTCCGGTACGACGGTCACCGCGGCCCGGCACCGGCCGACGCGCACCCCGCGGCTCACCCGGCGGCCGTCGCCGTGCGCGCCGAGCGGTGCGCGCGGTGCGCGCTACGGTGGCCCGGCGGCGGGGCAGCCGACGGACACCGCCGGCACCAGCGGCGCCGGTGCGGTCCCGCCTCGGCGCGCGGGGCTCCGATCTCCCGCCGGGTCGGAGGGCACGGCGCCACGCTGATCAGCGGCTGCCCGGCGAGCTCCGCCAGGCGGCAGCCGGGACGAGATGTCGGCGAACGCGTGCCCCGGGCCGGCCGGTCCTGGTCCACGGCCGGGACGCGTACGCCGGGATGCGCCCGACGGAACGCGTTCGGCGCGGGCGGCAGCGGATGCCCTCGGCGGCCGGGAAGGCGCCGGGCCGCGACGCGTCCCCGGCGAGCCCGGTCAGCCACGTCAGTTCGTGCCGGGCCCGCTCCGGCTCGGCCGGCCGCTGGGCGAGGACGGTGGGCGTGTGACCGAGCCGGGGGATGCCCCTGTGCTCCAACTCGGGCCGCGTACCCTGCGGGCGCTTCGGGGGCACGCTCGGGCGTCGGAGGGAGCCGTGGCCGGGACCGCCCGTCCGTGTGTCGGCCCCGGGCCGCCCGCGAAGGGCCGCGGGCGGCGCTGGGAGCGGCCCTGCTGCTGGAGCCGCTCCCTGGCACGGGGCGGGTCAGCTGACCCGGCCGTACCAGACGCTCCTCGTCCAGATCTTCTCCAGCTTCACCACGTCCCCGGTCTTCGGGGCGTGCCAGATCTTGCCGTGACCCGCGTAGATGCCGACGTGGTAGACGTACGAACCCGAGTGGAAGAAGACCAGGTCGCCCGCCTTGCGGCTCCTGGAGGAGATGTGGTGCGTCTTGTTGTACTGCTGGGCGGCGGTGCGCGGCAGCTTCTTGCCGGCCTTCTTGTAGGAGTAGAGCGTCAGCCCCGAGCAGTCGAACCGGCGCGGCCCGGTGGCTCCCCAGGCGTAGGGGGCGCCCTTCTTCGAGGCCGCGACCTTGAGCGCTTTCGTCGCCATGGTCGCGGCGGAGGCGTCGGTGGCGAGGCCGGGCACCGCGATCGAGCCGCCCACGGCGGCGAGGGTCAGAGCCGAGGCCGTGCCGGCCCGGGCCATCAGCGACGGGACACGATTGAGCGCAGTCATGCGCAACCCTTCGTCAGCCGCCTGTGAAGGATGACCTGTCGGATTCGGGCTGGCGAAGTTGCCCGGCCGCGTTGCCGCGGCTTCACCCCAAGGGTTGCCCGGAGCCGACGACCGTCCGTGTCGTACGGACGAACATCTGTTCCGGCGACCCGCCTTGCTTGGGTCCTCCACTCCTGCCGATCCACTCCGTCGACCGGTCATCCGGGCGGCGGCAGGACTCGGCGTCCGCCCGGATCGCCCCGCCGCGGTGGCGGGGGCTTGTCGTCAGACACGGATCTTGGCTCACAACTGTCGGAAAATCCCAACGGAATCGGGGATTTGTGGTGTTACTCACCACTCACCCGTTCGGGTGGACACTGCTCTGTTCGAGCCTCCGTCAGATCCCGGACGTAGCCCCCGACCTGGGGCGAAGCGCCTCCCGGCGGCTCGTGCCGTGGCGCTTGGCGCAACTCGGGAGGCCCGGAAAACGATCTGGATGTACACCGGTCGGCGGTACGTCGTTCGGGCCGTTTCAAGTCCCGTCCGAACGACGCGTGTCGACGCGCGGACCCGCCGAGCCGGCGGAGCGTCCGCGTCAGCCGACGCCGTCCGGCGGGAGCGCGACGCGAGCGGCCCGGCGCTCACCGTCCAGCACCCGCAACGCCCGTGCCAGCGTGTCCCCGTGCAGCTCCGTCTCGCCCCGCTGGTGCATCAGCGCGAGCGCGTCCCGCAGCTCTGCCGCCTTGCGCACCAGGGCCTGGGCCGCGCGCAGCCCGCGGTAGGTGTCCCCGGGCCGGGCCGGGTTGATGCGGCCCAGCAGGTCGACGGCCTCCAGGTAACGGTCGATCAACTCACCCTCGGCGCGGGTCAGCGCGGGCAGTGGTGGGAGGTCCGGCAGCATGGGCGGCTCACCTCGCGTCCGGTGCGCCGGGCGTGTCCCGGCGGCTCGGCACGATGCCGTCCACCAGACCGTAGGCGACCGCCCCGGCGGCGTCCAGGATCAGGTCACGCTCCAGGTCCTCGTGGACCTGCCCGGCCGTGCGCCCCGTGTGCCGCGCGAGCATCTCCGCGAGGGTCGCGCGGATCCGGGTCAACTCCTCCGCCTGGATGAGCAGGTCGCTGGGCTGTCCGCGCACCGGCTCGGGCAGCGCGGGCTGCTCGATCGCCATGCGGGCGCCGGGCAGGGTGAACCTCTTGCCCGGGGTGCCGGCCGCGAGCAGCACCGCGGCCGAGGCGGAGGCCTGGCCCAGGCAGTAGGTCGCCACGTCGCAGCCGACGTACCGCATCACGTCGTAGATCGCCGTCATGGCGTCGAACGAGCCGCCCGGCGAGTTGACGTACAGCGTGATGTCCCGGTCCGGCGCCGCGTGCTCCAGGTACATGAGCTGCGCCGTCACGTCGTTCGCCGCCGCCGTGTTGACCGGTGTGCCGAGGAAGACGATCCGGTCCTCGAAGAGCTTGGCGTACGGATCGAGGGTGCGTACGGCGCTCCCGGTGCGCTCGGTGAACTCGGGCAGGACATGACGGGCGGACGGTCGGGACATGGACGTACCCCTCCTCATGACGAGGCCCCGATGGGCTCGGCTTCTGTAAAAAATGTACAGGATGTACGTGACGTTATGATGGGGGTATGGCCTACGAGATTCCGGTGACGCAAGCCAGGGCTGAACTCGCCGACCTGATCAACCGCGTGGTGTACGGCGGTGAGCGCGTCGTCGTCACCCGGCACGGCAAGCCGCTGGTGGCGCTGGTCTCGGCCGCCGACCTGGAACGGCTCGACGCCCTGGACGAGCCGGCCGAGGAGCAGATCATCAGCTCGGTCTCCGGGGTCCACGAGGCCGGTTCCGTCTCCCGCGAACAGCGGCGCTTCGGGATCGCGGCGGAGCACCGGAGGCCGGGCGCCTCCTGACCGCCTCGTCTCCAGGGGAGCCCATCGGCCGGTCATGGGCCGGCCAAGGTCTGGTTAACGTCGTTGAAACTCCGGCGTTCTAGCCTGCCGATCCACGCCACCAGGGGTTTTTCTGCCCGGATTGACGAAGCTCCGGGGATTTGTCTGTGTGTTACATCTGTCCCCGTCGTGGTGGCCGCGGCAACCGGACCCCGCACGGTCCGGAGCGAGGACTGTGAGGTGGGACGTGCAACTGACCCCGCATGAGCAAGAGAGGCTGCTGATCCACGTGGCGGCCGACGTGGCCGAGAAGCGCAGGGCCCGCGGTCTCAAGCTCAACCACCCGGAAGCGGTCGCCCTCATCACGTCGCACATCCTGGAGGGCGCGCGGGACGGCCGCACCGTCGCCGAGCTGATGTCCTCCGGCCGCAAGATCCTGACCAGGGACGACGTGATGGACGGGGTCGCCGAGATGATCCATGACGTCCAGGTCGAGGCCACCTTCCCGGACGGCACCAAGCTCGTCACCGTCCACGAACCGATCATCTGAGGGGCCGCGATGATTCCCGGAGAGATCCTGTTCGCGGACGACCCCGTCGTCTGCAACGCGGGCCGCGAGGTCACCCGGCTGACCGTCCTCAACGCCGCCGACCGGCCGGTCCAGGTCGGCTCCCACTACCACTTCGCCGAGGCCAACCCCGGCCTGGAGTTCGACCGCGCCGCCGCCCGCGGCAAGCGGCTGAACGTCGCCGCGGGCACCGCCGTCCGCTTCGAGCCCGGCATCCCCGTGGCGGTCGAGCTCGTGCCCCTGACCGGCGCCCGGATCGTGCCGGGGCTGCGCGGGGAGACCGGAGGTGCCCTCGATGCCTGAGATCTCCCGCGCCGCCTACGCCGACCTGTTCGGCCCCACCACCGGCGACCGGATCCGGCTCGCCGACACCGATCTGCTCGTCGAGATCGAGGAGGACCGCTCCGCCGGCCCCGGAGGCTCCGGGGACGAGGCGGTCTTCGGCGGCGGCAAGGTCATCCGCGAGTCCATGGGCCAGTCCCGCGCCACCCGCGCCGAGGGCACCCCCGACACCGTGATCACCGGCGCCGTCGTCGTCGACCACTGGGGCGTCGTCAAGGCCGACGTCGGCATCCGCGACGGACGGATCACCGCCCTCGGCAAGGCGGGCAACCCGGACACCATGGACGGGGTCCACCCCGACCTGGTCATCGGCCCCGAGACCGAGATCATCGCCGGCAACGGGCGCATCCTGACCGCCGGCGCCATCGACGCGCACGTCCACTTCATCTGCCCGCAGGTGGCCGACGAGGCGCTGGCCTCCGGCGTCACCACCCTGGTCGGCGGCGGCACCGGACCCGCCGAGGGCTCCAAGGCCACCACGGTCACCCCCGGACCCTGGCACCTGGCCCGGATGCTGGAGGCGATGGAGGCCTACCCCGTCAACGTGGGCTTCCTCGGCAAGGGCAACACCGTCAGCCACGAGGCGATGCTCTCCCAGATCCGCGGCGGCGCCGTCGGTCTCAAGCTGCACGAGGACTGGGGCTCCACGCCCGCCGTCATCGACGCGGCGCTCACGGTCGCCGACCGCACCGGCATCCAGGTCGCCATCCACACCGACACCCTGAACGAGGCCGGGTTCGTCGGCGACACCCTCGCCGCCATCGCGGGCCGGGGCATCCACTCGTACCACACCGAGGGCGCCGGCGGCGGCCACGCCCCGGACATCATGACGGTCGTCTCGCAGCCGAACGTCCTGCCCAGCTCCACCAACCCGACCCGGCCCTTCACCGTCAACACGACCGAGGAACACCTCGACATGTTGATGGTGTGCCACCACCTCAACCCGGCCGTCCCGGAGGACCTGGCGTTCGCCGAGTCCCGGATCCGCCCCTCCACCATCGGCGCGGAGGACATCCTCCACGACCTCGGCGCGATCTCGATCATCTCCTCCGACTCCCAGGCGATGGGGCGGGTGGGCGAGGTGATCCTGCGCACCTGGCAGACGGCCCACGTCATGAAGCGCCGGCGCGGTGCCCTGCCGGGCGACGGCCGCGCCGACAACCACCGGGTCCGGCGCTATGTCGCCAAGTACACGATCAACCCGGCGCTCGCCCAGGGCCTCGCCGCCGAGATCGGCTCCGTCGAGACCGGCAAGCTCGCCGACCTGGTGCTGTGGGAACCCGCGTTCTTCGGGGTCAAGCCGCTCCTCGTCATCAAGGGCGGGCAGATCGCGTACGCGCAGATGGGCGACGCCAACGCCTCCATCCCCACCCCGCAGCCGATCCTCCCCCGCCCGATGTACGGCGCCATCGGCCGGGCCCCCGCCGCCAACTCCGTCAACTTCGTCGCGGACCTGGCGATCGAGGACGGGCTGCCGGAACGGCTGGGACTCGGCAAGCGGTTCGCGGCGATCGAGTCGACGCGTGCGGTCACCAAGGCCGACATGCGCGAGAACGACGCCCGGCCGGACGTCCGGATCGACCCCGACAGCTTCGCCGTGCACATCGACGGCGAACTCGTCGAGGCCACCCCGGCCGCCGAACTGCCCATGGCCCAGCGTTACTTCCTCTTCTAGTGTCCAGGGCAGCACTGCTCGTCCTGGCCGATGGCCGCTTCCCCGCCGGAGGGCACGCGCACTCCGGCGGGGCGGAGGCCGCCGTCAAGGCGGGCCGCATCACCGACGCGCCGAGCCTGGAGGAGTTCTGCCGGGGCCGGCTGCACACCTCCGGGCTGGTCGCGGCGGCACTGGCGGCGGCGGCCGTCCTCGGCGCCGACCCGGGCGAACTGGACGCGGCGGCCGACGCGCGTACGCCGTCCCCGGCCCTGCGGGCCGCCGCGCGACGCCTCGGCCGGCAGTTGCTGCGGGCCGCGCGGGTGACCTGGCCGTCCGCCGAACTGGACGCCGTGGCACGCCGGTTCCCCAAGGGCGCCCATCAGCCCGTCGTGCTCGGCCTCGCCGCCCGGGCGGCCGGGCTCGCACCCGAGGACGCGGCCCACTGCGCGGTGTACGAGAGCGTGAGCGGGCCGGCGACGGCCACCGTGCGGTTGCTGAGCCTCGACCCGTTCGACGCGACCGGGGTCCTCGCCCGGCTGGCCCCTGAACTGGACCGCGTGGCGGACTGTGCCGTGGAGGCGGCGCGGCGGGTGGCCGACGAGGGGGTCGACGCGCTGCCCGCGGCGTCCGCGCCCCTGCTGGAGGTGGGTGCGCAGTGGCACGCCGACTGGCCCGTGCGGCTGTTCGCGTCATGAGTCCGCCCAGCCGCACACCCGACGCGCTCGGCTGAGAACCGACCGACCACAGGAGCCGTACATGCACCTCGACCACACCCACCCCGCCCCCGCCGCCCTCAGCGCGGACGCGCGCCGCCCCGACGGGACCCGCCGGGCCCTGCGGATCGGGCTCGGCGGCCCGGTCGGGTCGGGCAAGACCGCCACCGTCGCCGCCCTCTGCCGGACGCTGCGCGACGAGTTGTCCCTCGCCGTCGTCACCAACGACATCTACACCCGCGAGGACGCCGAGTTCCTGCTCCGGGAGGCCGTGCTGCCGCCCGAGCGGATCACCGCCGTCGAGACGGGCGCCTGCCCGCACACCGCGATCCGCGACGACATCTCCGCCAACCTCGAAGCCGTCGAGGACCTGGAGGACGCGGTCGGCCCCCTGGACCTGATCCTCGTCGAGTCCGGCGGCGACAACCTCACCGCCACCTTCTCCAAGGGGCTCGTGGACGCCCAGATCTTCGTGATCGACGTGGCCGGCGGTGACGACATCCCGCGCAAGGGCGGACCCGGCGTCACCACCGCCGACCTCCTCGTCGTCAACAAGACCGACCTCGCCCCGCACGTCGGCTCCGACCTCGCCCGGATGGCCGCCGACGCCAAGGCGCAGCGGGCGGAACTCCCCGTCGTCTTCCAGTCGTTGCGCGGTGAGACCGGTGTCGCCGACGTGGCCGCCTGGGTCCGGCAGCGGCTCGCCGTATGGACGGCGTGACCGTCAACGGGGTCCGGGGGAGCGCCCGGATCGTCGCCCGCGCCGACGGCCGCGGCGGTACGGCCCTGCCCGTCCTGGACGGCGAGGGCCCACTGGCGCCGCGCCGCACCCGGTCGGCCGGAGCCGAGGCGAGGGTCATGGTCGTCGGCGCCATGAGCGGGCCGCTCGGCGGTGACCGCTTCACGCTGGCCGCACGGGTGGAGGAGGGCGCCCGGCTGCACGTGGGGTCGGCCGCCGCCACCCTCGCCCTGCCGGGCCAGGCCAAGGGCGAGGCCCGGTACGACGTCCGGCTCGACGTGGCCGCCGGTGCCGAACTGCATTGGCTGCCCGAGCAGTTGATCTCCGCGAGCGGCAGCGACCTGCGCGTCACCACCCGGGCCGACCTCGCCGCCGGCGCCCGGTTCGTGTTGCGCGAGGAGCAGGTCCTGGGGCGGGCCGGGGAACCGCCCGGACGCCTCACCAGCCGGCTCACCGTGCGGGTCGCGGGCCGCACCGTACTGGACCAGGAACTGGCCTGCGGTCCCGGCGCGCCGGGCGGCTGGGACGGGCCGGCCGTGCTGTCGGGGTGTCGCGCGGTGGGGCAACTCGTCGTCGTACGGCCGGAGTTCGCCCAGGCTCCGGTGGCCGAGCGGATGCTGGGGGAGTGCGCCTCGCTGGTGCCCCTGGCGGGCCCCGCCGCCCTCGTCACCGCCGTCGCGCCGGACGCCCTGCGACTGCGCGGACTCCTGGACGAGGCACTGGCGGGGCTCGGCTGAAGCAGCCGGGCCGTCCGAGGAACCGAACATGATCGTCCGGTTATCGGATTGGTAAAGATAGGTGGCGACCCCTGTTCTCAGCCGACTCACAGCCGAGAGGATCCCCGCCTGACAACTCACAGCGAGGTACGGGGAGGGGCCCACTTGAGGGAGAACAGACCGAAGAGCCGCCTGATGGCACTCGGTTCCGCTGGAGCACTCGTCACCGCCACCCTGATCGCCGGCGCGGTCTCGGCTCCCACGGCCGGTGCCGCAGGCCGGCCCGCACAGGACCGGGAGGCCAAGGGCGTCGGGATCGCCGCCGCCCGAGCCGCCGAGGCGGGCGTCGACTGGCAGGACTGCCCGGCCGACTGGGGGCTGGAGAAGCCCATCCAGTGCGGCTGGGTCAGCGTGCCGCTCGACTACGCCCACCCCTACGGCAAGCAGATCAAACTCGCCGTGGACCGCATCGGCAACACCGGCACCAAGAAGGAGCGCCAGGGTGCGCTCGTCTACAACCCGGGCGGCCCCGGCGGCTCCGGTCTGCGCTTCCCGCGCCGGGTCACCACGAAGGCCCCGGTCTGGGCGAACGTGGCCAAGGCCTACGACTTCGTCGGCTTCGACCCGCGCGGCGTCGGCCACTCGGCGCCCATCTCCTGCATCGACCCGCAGGAGTTCGTCAAGGCGCCCAAGATGGACCCGGTGCCCGACAGCGAGGCCGACAAGACCGCTCAGCGCAAGCTGGCCCGTGAGTACGCGGAGGGCTGCGCCGAACACAGCGGCGCGATGCTGCCGCACATGACCACGCCGAACACCGCCCGCGACCTCGACGTCATCCGCGCCGCGCTGGGCGAGAAGAAGCTCAACTACCTCGGCGTCTCCTACGGCACCTACCTCGGCGCCGTCTACGGCACGCTCTTCCCGGGCCACGTCCGCCGCATGATCGTGGACAGCGTGGTCAACCCCTCCCGCGAGAAGATCTGGTACGAGGCCAACCTCGACCAGGACGTCGCCTTCGAGGGCCGCTGGAAGGACTGGCAGGACTGGGTCGCCGCCAACGACGCCGCCTTCCACCTCGGCACCACCCGCGCCGCCGTCCAGGACAAGTGGCTCCAACTGCGCGCCACCGCCAAGAAGAACCCGATCGGCGGGGTCGTCGGCCCGGCCGAGCTGATCTCCTTCTTCCAGGGCGCGCCGTACTACGACTCCTCGTGGGTGCCGGTCGCCACCGTGTTCAGCAAGTACTTCGCCGGTGACACCCAGGCGCTGGTCGACGCCGCCGCCCCCGACCTGTCGGACACGGCCGGCAACATCAGCGCGGAGAACGGCAACGCCGTCTACACGGCCGTCGAGTGCGCCGACGCCAAGTGGCCCACCAGCTGGCAGAAGTGGAACCGGGACAACACCCGGCTCAACAGGGACTACCCGTTTTTGACCTGGGCCAACGCCTGGATGAACCTGCCTTGTGCCACGTGGCCGGGCAAGCAGCACACCCCGGTCGAGGTCACGACGCACCGGGGACTGCCGAAGGTCCTGATCGTGCAGTCCACGCGTGACGCCGCCACTCCGTACGCGGGCGCCGTCGAACTGCACAAGCGCTTCAAGGGCTCCCGCCTGATCACCGAGAAGAACGCGGGCTCCCACGGCGTGACCGGCCTGGTCAACCCCTGCATCAACCAGCGCGTCGACGCCTACCTGCTCGACGGCACGCTGGACGGCAAGGACGTGACCTGCGCGCCGCACGCCACGCCCAAGCCGTGACCGTACCGGCACGGTGACGAGGGGCGGCCGGACCTTCCCGGCCGCCCCTCTCCCGTACGGCTGCTAAGCCGTGCGCCAGGCGTCCTCCGCCGCGTAGTCGAACAGGTCCGGGTAGGCCTGGGCGAGCAGCGGGAACGCCTCGCGCCAGTCCCGGCCGTGCAGCACCCCGGTCAGCCACTCCACCGTCTCCGGCAGGCTCTCGGCGTACGACACCACCGGCCGGTAGCCCAGCTCCCGCTCGGCGGCCGACATGTCGCACACCACCGGCCGCGGCACCGACCACGGCGTCTGACCCACCGATCCGGCCGGCGGCCCGTCGAGGTGCGCGGTCCGGGTCTCCACCCCCATCACGGCGTCGATCGCGGCACCGATCCCGGCGACCGTCGGCGCCTGACCGTCGCAGGCGTTGAGCACCCGGGAGCCCGGCCGGGCCGCCGCCAGCCGCACCAGTTCGGCGATGTTCCGGGCACTCGCCGGATGGAACCGGCTCTCGCCCCGGTACGCCAGCACCCGGTCGCGCCGCCCGTCCAGATTCCGCCGCACGAAGTACAGCTCGCGCGGCAGCGGGCTGTACGGCCCGTGCACCGCGCCCGCCCGCAGTACGGTGACCGGCAGCCCGGCGCCGCGAGCGAGGAGTTCCCGCTCCAGTGCGGCCTTGCGGCTGCTGTAGGTGGCCTCGCCCGGAGCGACCGTCGGCTGGGTCTCGGGGACCGGTACCGGGTAGTCGGGGAAGCCGTCCGGCTCGCCCATCGTGTCGAAGCCCCGCCCCGCGCCGTCCTCATACACGGACACACTGGAGATCACCACCGCGGAGCCGATCCGCCCCGCGAGCCCCGTCACCTGCCGGGCGTGCCCGGCGTCGTAGGCGACCACGTCGACCAGCAGGTCGCAGCCGTCACCCACCACCGCGGCCAGGGCCGTGCCGTCGGCGCGGTCCAGCCGTACCGACCGCACCCCCTCGTCCCACGCCGCGTCCCGGGCGCCGCCGCGCGAGGCGGCCGTCACCGCCCATCCGTCCCGCGCCAGCGCCTGCACCACCGGACGCCCGATCTGCCCGCCCGCCCCGATCACCACAGCTGTCTTCATGCGGCGAGCCTATGCATCCGGCCCCGGCCCGCTGTCCGCCTTCTGCCGACGGCAGAGGTCAACTGAGCGGCGCCCGCGGGAACCTGCGCTTCGCGTTCTGCTCCGCCGCCTGCCGTTCCTTGACCACGGCCGCGTACTCGTCGACGTACTCCTGCCCGGACAGCGCCAGGATGGAGTAGACGATCTCGTCGGTGACCGCCCGCAGCACGGTCTTCTCGCGCTCCATGCCGGCATAGCGCGAGAAGTCCAGGGGCTCGCCGAAGCGGATGGTCACCGGGTGGATCCTGGGCACGACCTTCCCGGGCGGCTGTGCCTCGAACGTGCCGATCATCGCGCACGGCACCACCGGGACGCCTGCCGTGAGGGCCATCACGGCGACCCCGACCTTGCCCTTGTAGAGCCTGCCGTCGTGCGAACGGGTGCCCTCCGGGTAGATGCCGAGCAGTTCCCCCCTGCGCAGCACCCCGAGCCCTTCACGGATCGCGGCCTGCCCCGCCTCCTTGCCCGAGCGGTCCACCGGGATCTGCCCGGCGCTGCGGAAGAAGAACGCGGTGAGCCGGCCCTTCACCCCGGGGCCGGTGAAGTACTCCGCCTTGGCGAGGAAGGTGATGCGGCGTTTCAGTATCGCCGGCATCAGGAAGTGGTCGGAGAACGACAGGTGGTTCCCGGCGATGATCGCCGGCCCCGACGCGGGCACGTGCTCCAGGCCTTCGATCCGGGGCCGGAAGACCACTCTGAGCAGCGGGCCCAGGACCACGTACTTGAGCAGGTAGTAGAACACGGCTCGCTCCTCACTCGTCAGCCCGGGGGCACGGCCATGGGCTGATGGGCACCTGCCGTCATCTGTAGCCATGTTCGGCCGGTCTCATGCTGACCGGGTGCTGCCCGGGCAGAACTGACGTCACCGGTGGCGGCGCGGCGTGCCGGGGCTCGAACTGTAACGGTATTGCGGTAGGCGGCGATGTCGGCAGTGCCGTGCTGTGCGCGTGGTGCACCGTACTGTCGTGGGGTCGTCTACGGGCGGGGGAGCGATGACGCGTTCGACGGTATGCCCCGGATGTGGTCAGGGCGTAGCGACATGGTCCACGCGGTGCGGCGCGTGCGGTACGCCCCTGACGGCCGCGCAGCCGGCAGCGCAGCCGGCCGCCGTGCGGGCCGGCCCTCCCGCCGCCGTGCCGCTCCCGGCCGGCGGGCCCACCACCTGGGGCGGCGGACAGCGCCGCATCCCCGCGATCCGGTGGGGTGGCGGCCAGGACGTCACCAGGTACCTGTGCGCGGCCGCGTACCTGGATCGCGCGTACGCCGAGCTGCTCATCAAGCAGGTCGCCGCGGAACCCCACCTGGGGGTGGGGGCCGCCCCGGCATGCGATGTGCCCGTGGTGCTCCGCCACGCCTACGCGGCCAACGCGCGCCGTCACCAGCGGGACCTCCTGCTCACGCCCCTGTGTGTGCTCGCCGTGCTGTTCTTCTTATGGGCTCACGACGCCGGGGTGACCACGCTGGTGCTGTTCCTGGCCTGGATCACCGTGCTGGCCTTCGAATTGTCGACCCGATACGGCGACCACTTGCAGAGTCTGCGCCCGAACCGGTTCGACCCGGCGGCCGCGCCCCCGCCGCGCAACGCCGACATCGCGGCTCGGCTCGGTCAGATCAGCGCGTACGCCGGCGGAAACACCACCGTGTACAGCGGATACTCGCCCTTCGTCGGCTACGGGGCCCCTCTCGACACATGGTCCCTGACCTTCGACGTCACCGCCCCGGGCCCGCTGGGGGGCACTCCGCAAGACTTCGACGTGACGGAGCTCTACGACCAGGTCGCCACACGCCTCGGCACCCTGGCCCTGCCCTGCCTGGAGATCGAGGAACGGCTCTTCGTCGAAGGAACGACGGTCCTGGGGGACCCCCGGTTCCTCCCCGACCCCCTCGGCCGGCCCGTCCCACGGGTGGGCCAGGACCAGATCGACCAGCTGAAGCGCGTGCCCGAGGAAGGCGCCCGCCCCTATCTGGCCGTGCACTCCACGGGGTGGGGCGGTGAACTGGTCACCTCGCTCTTCCTCCGCTTCGTCCGGTCCGACTCCAACCTGTGCGTGGAAGCGGTTCAGACGGTGTTGTTCCCGCTGGACGACCGCTACCGGATCATCGACACCCTCATGCCCCGGCCCTCCCTGCGCGAGGCGGCGAAGCTGATGTCGGCGACCCTGGCGAGCACTCCGTTCGTCCTGCTGGCCTCACCGGTACGCGCGGTCACGGGGTTCTCCCCCGACTACTGGATCACGTGGCGCGTGCGGCGGCAGAACAAGCTGATCACCTCGCTGCGCAGGTTCGACTACGGAGCCCGGTGGGGCGTACGTCAGCAGGCCGCCGCGACGCGTCATCAACGGCACTTCCAGAAGAGCGACAGCGGCCTCGCCCTCAAGATGATCGAGAGGCGTGCCCTGGACGCGCTCATCGAATTCGCCGAGGCGCGGGGTATCGACGTGAGCGAACTGGTCCAGCGCCAGCAGCTGATCGTCAACAACGGCATCATCGCGACGGGCGGGGCGCAGGTGGCGTCCAACTCGATCGCCTCGGGCAGGCAGTCCCGGATCTCCATGCGCCTGCTCAACAAGATCCCGCTGGTCAACACGGACTGATGGCACGACAGGTACGGGCGCCTCGGGCAGGAAGATACGGAGGGACGGAAATGAACAGCAACTATGGGATCACCGCGACCGGCGGTTCACATGTCGTCGGGAACGCCGTCGCCAGCGGCTCGAACGCGAAGGCCGACGTCCGGGACAGCGGCCCCGCGCAGTTTGGTGAGGACCGGCGGCTCACGCCCCGGGAGATCGGCGACCTGCTGGCCCAGCTGATCGACGAACTGCGCCGGTCCGAGCATCCCGGCTCCGCCGACCTGATCGAGGCCGCGCAGGAGGCGCGGGAGGAACTCGGCTCGGAGGAACCGCGCCTGGGCATGCTGAGGATGTTCTCGCGAGCACTCGTGGACGCGGTGCCGGGGGTCACGGCGCTGACCTCCCTGGCCGCGACGATCCAGGAGGCCATCCAGAGGCTGTAGCCGGGTCTCGCGGGTGATCCCGGAGGGCTACATGTCGCGAAGGCCGTGCTTCTTCCAGATGGCTCTCCCGCACAGCACGATTCCGTTCCCGGGTTTCCAGAGGCGGTCGCTCCCGCAGGCGTCGTCGGGGGCGCCGCCGGGGTACACGCGCGTGAGCCGGACGGTGTACTGGTACTTGTCGGGGATGCCGGCGTCGCACCGGGTGGTGGCGTTGAAGTACATCGAGAGCATCTCGCCGTCGGCCTCCGCGAACATGCACTGGCCGATCACGTAGTTGCGGTCCAGACAGAGATTGGTGTCGGAGTAGTCGCTGTTGCTGTGGTACCACGTCATGTCGTCGGAGGTGCAGCTTCCGTCCTCGATCGACACGACACGGAAATACGCGTCGGTGGCGGAGCAACTGGTCGTCGTCGGCGTCGAGGAGGACCAGGACCCGTCCTGGTAGGAGTCGCTCAGGCAGTCGCCGGTGGAGACGTCGCCGAACGCCTGGTCCTCCGCGCTGGGCGGAGTGGTGCTCGGGTCGGCTGCCGCTCCGCCGCTGTCGCTGCTGTCTCCGTCGCCGTAGGAGCCGTCGCCCGGGTCCTGCGACGTCCCGCTGGTGTCGTCCCAGGAGACAGTGGGCTGGGCGACACTGGTCGGCCCGGGGTCGGGACCGTCGCCCGAGTGCGTGGCCACGAACGCGACAATGATCACGATCACGGCGACAACGGCGGCGAGTCCCAGCAGAACGGACCCGTTGGCGCTGGTGTGCGGTCCCCCTGGAACACCCGTGGGGCGCCCCGTCGGGGCCCCGCCGCCGGAGCCGCCGGACGAGGACGCGTTGGACCTGGAGGCCCTGCCTCGGGCAGCGGCAGGGGCCCTGGCCGGGATGGTCGACGCGGTGGGGGCCGCCGCGCCGAGTTGCTCGGCCCATATGGCCGGCGTCGGCCTGCGGGCCGCGTCGGGGCTGAGGCTCATCCGGGCGAGGCCGCCGAGTTCTGGGCTGAGCGCTGCCAGGGCGGCGGGGTCGGTGGTGGTCTGATCGCGGGCGAAGAGCCGGACGGCGAGCAGCGCGAGCTTGTAGACGTCACTGGAGCGTGTGGCCTTCTCCTCGCCCGCGAGGACCTGCCAGTCGGGCGTCTCGGCCTGGGGCAGTACGGTGGCGCCCCGCACGCGCATGGCGTCACAGTCGATGAGGAAGCACCGAGGCTCGGGGTCCGTGGTGAAGAGCAGGTTCTTGGGGGAGAGGTCGCCGACCGTGATGCCGATGCGGTGCAGGCGCGTGAGGGTGGCCGCCAGGTCGGCCAGGATTTCGAGCCGGTCGCGTTCGCTGATGGTCAGGCCGATCCCCGCGACGTACGCGTCGTCGTTGAGCAGGTACTCCAGGTTCGCCAGGCGCTTGGTTGCCGTGGACGTGCCGGCCAGGCTCCGGAAGGCGAAGCGGAACTGCTCGGGCACGGCACGCATGAGGAACCCGCAGGCCCGGCCCTGGTTCTCGACCACGGCCGCGGGCCAGGCCGTCTTGTCGCACAGCCACCGGCCCTCATCGGCGCTCAACTCGCCGAGCAGGCCCACCTGGGAGGCCAGTGCCGCCGCGTCGAGGTCGGGCAGCACGGCGGCGGCGTATTCCTTGTAGGCCACGTCCCAGCCGCCGTCGTCGGCCTCGTTGATCTTCCTGTTGGTCACCTGATGGACGGTGCCCTGACCGCCCTGCCCCAACTGGCGCCCCAGGGCGAGCGTGCCGCGTTCGACCACCGGTAACGGCCTGGGGGTCATCGTGGCGCCGCCGTGTCGCGGGGCCAGACGGCCAGCAGGGTGCGGTCGTCGTCGAAGGTCTCCCGGGAGAAGTCCAGCAGGTGTGCCAGCCACAGCGGGAGCGGAGGGGCGGCGAGATGGCGGGCGAACAGAGCACCGACCTGGCCGTCGCCGTCGCCGAGCGGATCCTCGAACCCGTCGGTGCCGATGAGCAGCACCTGACCGGGGTCCAGACGGGCGGTGGTGACTTCCAGCGGGTCGGGGACATGGGGGAGCGGCGTCACCTCGTTCGACACCACCAGCGCATGGGAGCCGCTCTTCGAGCCGAACAGCGGCTGGTACCGCGAGCCGGGTGGGTCGAGGACCCAGGCACCCGAGTCCCCGATGCGGCAGACCTCGGTCACGGCACCCGATGGACGGGCGCGCACCACGCCGGCGACGAGCGTCGTCGCGTACAGGGACGCCACCTCGCTCGGCTCGGGCTCCTTGCCGTTCAGACGCCACTGGGCGAGCTCTCGCAGTCGCTCGGCGGCATGACGGGCCACCTCCTCGAAGCGCAAGCCGTCCGGATCCTGCGAGAGCTGGTGGAGCAGCATCTCGATGGAGGCCCGGCATGCCTCGACGGCGCCGAGTTCGGAGTTCGCTGCGCTGGAGACGCCATCGGCCACAGCGAAGACGACATGACCCGTGGGCTCGTGCACCGCGGCACGTGCGGCGTCCTGACGCGGCTGGCGGTAGTACCGGTGTTTGGCGCCGCGCACCGAGGCGAAGCGCAGCGACAGTGCGTCGGTCGACCAGCCGTCACATTCCGTGTCGGGGAAGTCGAAGCCGTACTGGCCGGGCGGCCGTGCCTCGAACTCGGGGCCGGGTGTCCCCACCGTGACCCGTTGCCAGGGCACGGGCCCCGGCGCGACGGCGGGAGCGGCCTGTGCCGGGGCGGGATCGCCGCCGCCCGGGAACATCACTCGCCTACCTCGTCGATCGCCATGGTGAACTGATCCGGCCGGTTCACCACCAGCTGCGGGCTGCCCGAGTTCAGCGCCTGTCCCGAGGCGACCAGGCTCGCGGTGAGCGCGTGGAAGAACTCGGCGATGGCGCGGCCGATGTCGGTCCCCGGCTTGGCGACGAAGGCGAACTCCTCGCGCGTCGCGACCTCGACCATCGTCTGGGCCTGGGCATCGCCGATCCCGCAGGCCACGATGTTCGGGGCGGCCGGCGTAACGGCCCTGTCCGTCAGCCTGGCATGGGGCCGGCGCCAGGCTCCACCGTCGGTGGGCTGCCCGTCGCTGAGGAAGAACACCACCGGACGGTGGACCTTGTACCCCTCACCGCGCAGCCACTGGACGTCGGACGGAATCCGGTCCAGCAGGTCGTCGAACACCGCCTCGTAATTGGTCAGGCCCCGGATGCTGACCCGGGGCAGGCTGGTCTCGGTGCGCATGTCGGCCACCGCGAGGCGCACCTGCACGTCATCGGAGAACCCGAGCACGGCCAGCCGGAGCTTGGCCGCGATCATCGGCTCGGCTCGAAGGCCCTCGCACAACGACACGAGGCCGTTCGACAAGTCCTGTCGGTACGGTCCCATCGACTGCGACTCGTCTGCCAGTACATAGGCCGGCAGCAGTACGCCCTTGGTCTCCGCCATTGGCTCGGTCTCCCCGTTGTCTGGTGTGGCGTGCGGTGTCGAAAGAGTGCAGGGCCGAATGAACTCCTATGAGTACCACGTGAGTTGAAGTATGTTCCGGCAATGGGTGTATAGGCTAGCGAAACGGGGTGGAGCTTCGGTGGGGAACAACTCCGGGCACTCCGGGAACAACGCATCCGACCAGCCGAAGCTGCCCACCTGGCAGCAGACCCCCCGCGCCGTGCCACCGCCCCAGGGGCAGCCCATGCCGCTGCCGCCCACCCGGTCCGGAGCAGGCGGAGCCGCCGCCCAGGGCGGATCGACCTGGACCGCCGCGGGTGCCAAGCCTCCTCCGGGCACGGGCGGATCGTCTTCCGCCGGGACGAGGGGATCGACCTGGGCGGGCCCGGCGGCGCCGCGGTCCGCACCACCGCTGCCACCGGGGCCCGGACCGGCTCCGGGACCGAACCCAGGACCACCGCTCCCGCAGGTGCACGGGACCGGCACCCCCGCGGCCACCGTGTTCCCGCACCGCACCGGCCGCTGGGTCGTGCTCCTGGCCTTCGGCGTGGTCGCCGCCGTCGTCGCCGCACTGCTGACCTGGCGCGGCTCCGGGACACCGCCCACCGACGACCGCCGGGCGCCGTTCGCCGCCGCCCTGGTGAACCTGGCTCTCCAGCAGGGCGTGCGGTACCGCACGGCGACGGACGGGGCCGGCTGGACGGAGGCACGGGTCACCACCACCGGCGAGGCGCTCGGCGAGGCACCGTACGCCGGGACCCGTGTCCAGACGCTGACCGTGGGCGGAACCACCTACGTCAAGATGCCCGACCCGCTGCCCGCCGGACCCGGTGGTTCTCAGGGCCGGTCGGATCTCGCCGGCAAGTGGGTGGCCGGGGCGACGAAGGCCGATGCCGCGAGCGGTGCGGCACCCAGCGCGGGGATGAGCCCCGCGGCGCTGGCGAACGCACTGCTCAAAGCGGTCAACAGCGCGAGCACGACCGTGCCGGACTCCGAGGCCACGCCCGTGGATGTGGCCGGAGTGCCCGCGCTGAGGGCCGGCACCGCCCAGGGCGATCTCTACGTGTCGAAGGCGCGCCCCCATCGCTTCCTGCGCTTCGTACCGCGTTCCTCCGCGCGGAGCGGGCAGGGCGGCACGCGGGCCACCGCGCAACAGGCCGCCGCGCGCGAGCCGGCCGCCGCGAGCCGCCTCGCCGCCTGGGCGAGCGCACCGTCACCCGGGGCCTTCACGGTGTCCGCGTTGTCCGCACCGGAGAGCAGAGCCCTGATGGGTGAGATCCGAGCCCGTGCCGCGCAGTTGTCCGGCGCACTGGATGCCGGCGTCACGGCACGTGTGGAGGAGAAGCCGGAGGTGAGCTGCTCCGCCACCGGATGCGAGGTGGGGAGCCACATCACCGGCGTCGTCCCCAGCCGTGAGGCCCGGAGGCGGATCACGAGCGGACGGGTGACCGTCGAACTGACGGCGACAGTGACGATCGAGGGCCGGACGGCCGGCACCTGCACCGCCACCGAGGAACTGCCGCTCGACAGCCCCGGCGACATCACCTGTAATGCCGCGGACGCCGGCCCGGTCTTCGCCGAGTGGGAGGCCGAGAAGAAGCGGGAAGCGGAAGCCGAGTCCCGGGCCCAGGGCGGCACGCCGGTTCCCTTCGACATCCATTACACGGCCGACACCTACGTCCGTGTCCTGGCGCAGGTGGACGTGGCGGCCGTGCAGCAGACCCTGGAACAGGAGGAGGAGCTGGCCCGGGACGCACCGGCCCCGGCTGACGTGGTCGAACGCGCGGCGCCGGCCCGGGACGACGACGAGGCCGGGGACTGCACCCGCACCCGCCCGGACGAGGCGGTCGACAACGGCGCCGGCTGGATACTGAACACCCTCGGCACCAACCACCGCAGCGAGACCGGTCAGGCCTGCCTGAAGAACCCGCCCAACAACAGCAGCGGAGAAACGAAGGCCGACCCGGTCGGCTATCGGGAGGCCCGGGCGAAGGTGCGCGGCCTCGGCCGCGAGCCCGAGGAGGACCTGGCGCGCTGCCACATCATCGCGGCACGCTTCGGAGGCTCCAACAAACTGGCGGCCAATCTGAGCCCGTGCGGCCAGCTCGTCACGAACAACGGCCCGCTCGGCATGTCGGCGTTCGAGAACGAGGTGGCCAAGGCACTCGCGCTCCAGCCGTCCGGCAGCGTCCGCTACCTGGTCGAGCCGTTCTTCGCATCGGCCCGGAGCCGCATCCCCAAGGGGTTCGTGATGATCGCCATCGGTTACACCCCGGCCGGGCTCCCGAACGACGTCATCTCGCGGTCGGTCCTGAACGTAGTGGAGTCGGCCGACGGCGACCTGACGAACCTGGGCGACTGAGGCCGAGGCGCCCGTCGTCCGCTGTGCACCCGCCGGTCGGAGGGCACCGGGAGGACCACGGTCACGGTGCCCCGCACGCCGGAGCGACCGCCTTCCCGGCCAGGCCGCCTCGGTGGACCGGCCGCGGCCGGCGTGCCCCCGCACGCCGGCCGTACCCGGCCCTCGTACGATGTTCGCGATGACCGGCACCCGAGCACGCGCCCCGCGACCGCCCCAGCGGCGGCACCGCGGGCTGCTCGTGCTCGCCCTGCTGGCCGGACTGCTCGGGATGCACGCGCTGGCGCCCGGCGGGGGCATGGCTCACGCCGGACACGCCGGACACTCCGGGCCCGCCCGGGCCGCGCACGGCGCGGTCGCCGTCAGCGCGCCGGACGACTGCCCGGACACCGCCGGTCACTGCGGCGGCCACCGGCTGCACCACGCCGACCCGAGCTGTGCCTCGGGCGCGCTGGACGGCGGCCCCCAGCTTCCCGTGCCGGCCCCCGACCCGGTGGCCGTCGTCGCACCGGCCGCCTGCCCGCGCCCCGGTCCGGCCACCGCGCCGGACGGCGCCCGTGCCCCGCCCGACCTGGCGGAACTCCAACTCCTGCGGATCTAGAGCCGCCTCCGGCCGCCCGCCCTGCCACGGCGCAGGTGCCGCGGTCGTGTTCACGCGTGCCCGAAATCCCTTCAGAACAGCAGGAGTTCCCCGTATGACCATCCGTACCCTGACGCGCCGTGCCGCCCTCGCCGCGGTCGCCGTGACCGGAGCCCTCGTCCTGGCCGCCTGCGGCGGCGACAACGACAGCGCCGGCGGCGGCCACACCGGACACGGCTCCTCCGCCGCCGCGGGCGCGTCGGCCACTCCGAGCGCGCCGGCCACTCCGAGCGCGTCGGCCACTCCGAGCGCGTCGGCCACCGCGCACAACGCCCAGGACGTCTCCTTCGCGCAGGGCATGATCCCGCACCACCAGCAGGCCCTGGAGATGGCGAAGCTCGCCGACGGCCGGGCCTCCTCCGCGCGGGTGAAGGACCTCGCCTCGCGCATCGAGAAGGCGCAGGACCCGGAGATCCGCACCATGACCGGCTGGCTGACCTCCTGGGGCGAGCAGGTCCCCATGGCCGGCATGGACCACTCCGCCCACTCGGGGATGTCCGGGATGTCCGGGATGATGAGTGAGGCCGACATGACGGCCCTGGAGAAGGCCACCGGCAAGGACTTCGACACCAAGTTCCTGTCGATGATGGTCGGCCACCACGAGGGCGCCGTCGAGATGGCCACCACCGAGAACGAGAAGGGCCAGTACGGCCCCGCCAAGACCATGGCGGACGCCATCGTCACCGCGCAGAACGCCGAGATCAAGGAGATGAAGCGGCTCCTCGGCACGGACTGACGGCGCGGCGGGCGGGGACCGGTGCCGTCACCGGCCCCCGCCCGTGCCTCAGGCCAGCACCTTCTCCAGGGCGGCCAGCGCCGACCGCAGCTCCTCCGCCGTGATCGTCAGCGGCGGCGCGAGCCGGATCGTGGACCCGTGGGTGTCCTTGACCAGGATCCCCTCGCGCATCAGGCGCTCGCTGATCTCGCGGCCGGTGCCGAGGGCGGGGTCGACGTCCACGCCGGCCCACAGCCCACGCGCCCGGAAACCGGTCACGCCCTTGCCGGTCAGCTCGGTCAGCCCGTCCCGCAGCACCACGCCCAGCTCGGCCGCCCGGCGCTGGAACTCACCGGTCTGAAGCAACTCGACCACGGCCGTGCCGACCGCCGCGGCGAGCGGATTGCCGCCGAACGTCGAACCGTGCTCACCGGGGTGCAGCACCCCCAGCACCTCGCGCCGGCCCACCACCGCCGACACCGGCACGATGCCGCCGCCGAGCGCCTTGCCGAGCAGCAACAGGTCCGGGACGACGTCCTCGTGCTCGACGGCGAGGGTACGGCCCGTCCGGCCGAGGCCCGACTGGATCTCGTCCGCGACGAACAGGCAGCCCCTGCGGCGGGTCAGCTCCCGCACCCCGGCGAGGTAGCCGTCGTCCGGGATGATCACCCCGGCCTCGCCCTGGATCGGCTCGATCAGCACCGCCGCCGTGGTGTCGTCGACCGCCGCCTCCAGCGCGGCCAGGTCGTTGTACGGCACGATCCGGAAGCCGGGCGTGAACGGGCCGAAGCCGGACCGGGCCGTCTCGTCCGTGGAGAAGCCGACGATGGTCGTCGTACGGCCGTGGAAGTTCTCCGCCGCGACCACGATCGTCGCCTGTCCGGCCGGGACGCCCTTCACGTCGTACGCCCACTTGCGGGCCACCTTGATGCCGCTCTCCACCGCCTCCGCGCCGGTGTTCATCGGCAGCACCATGTCCAGGCCGGTCAGCTCCGCGAGCCGCTCGGCGAAGGAGGCCAGCCGGTCGTTGTGGAACGCGCGGGAGGTGAGGGTGAGCCGGTCGAGCTGGCGGTGTGCGGCCTCGACGAGCGCCGGGTGCCGGTGGCCGAAGTTGAGGGCCGAGTAGCCGGCCAGCATGTCGAGGTAGCGGTTGCCCTCGACGTCCTCCACCCAGGTGCCCTCGGCACGGGCCACCACCACGGGCAGCGGGTGGTAGTTGTGCGCGAGAACCGGCTCCTCCGCGCGGATCAGGTCGTCGGACGTACGGGTGCGCGCGGGTGCGGTCATCAGCGGATCTCCTGGGTGCAGCACTTGATGCCGCCGCCGGCCTTGTGGAACTCGGACAGGTCGACGGGGACGGGGACATAGCCGTGGCCGGCCAGGCGTTCGGCGAGCGCTTCCGCCTGGGGTGCGATGAAGACGTTCCGGCCGTCGGAGACGGAGTTCAGGCCGAACGCCATCGCGTCCTCGCGGGTGGCGAGCACCGCGTTCGGGTACAGGCGCTTGAGGACCTCCCGGCTGCCCGGCGAGAAGGCCTCCGGGTAGTAGCAGATGTTGTCGTCGTCGAGGACGAACAGCGCCGTGTCCAGGTGGTAGAAGTACGGGTCGACCAGGGTCAGGCCGATCACCGGGTGGCCGAGGAACTCCTGCGCCTCCCGGTGCGCCTCGCGCGTCGTGCGGAACCCGGTGCCGGCGAGCACGTACCGGCCCGTCCACACCAGGTCGCCCTCGCCCTCGGTCACCGACTCGGGCCGGTGGACGTCGTAGCCGGCGGCCTTGAACCAGGTGTCGTAGTGCACCGACTCGGGGCGCCGCTGCGGGGCGTGGAACAGGGAGCCGAAGACCCGGCCGCCGACGACGAACGCCGCGTTGGCGGCGAACACCATGTCCGGCAGGCCGGGGACCGGCTCGACGGAGTCCACGGTGTGGCCGTGGGTCCGGTAGGCGCGGATCAGCTGCTGCCACTGCTCCCGGGCCAGGTCCACGTCGACGGGCTTGTCGGGATGCATCCAGGGATTGATCGCGTACTGGACGGCGAAGTGTCTGGGTTCACAGACCAGAAACCGCCGGGGACGCGGCACACGACTGTCGGTCACAGAGGGTTCCCTCCGCTTTCCTGTGCGTCACTGAGGGGTGACACCACGGTAGGAAGGGAGGAAGACGGGCGACAAGCGAGAAAAGCTGCGCGGACAGGCAGGATCGCTGCGTTGTCGCCGGGCCTCACGCACGACTCCTGCGCGCCGGTCCGGTCACTCCGGGGCCGCGTGGGTGGCGCCCGCCTCCGGGCTCTCCGGGAGCAGGTGGGACAGCACCATCACGCTGATCGTCTTCCGGATGAACGGCTCGGCGCGGATCCGCTCCAGCACCTCCTCGAAGTGCTCCACGTCCCGGGCGCGCACGTGCAGCAGCGCGTCGGCGCCACCGGTCACCGTCATGGCCGCCGCGATCTCCGGATGGTTGCGGACGACCTCCGCCAGCCGGCGGGGCGGGGCCGCGCCCTCGCAGTACACCTCGACGTACGCCTCCGTGCGCCAGCCCAGCGCGGACGGCTTGACCGTCGCCGTGAACCCGGTGATCACCCCGGTCTCCCGCAGCCGGTCCACCCGCCGTTTGACCGCGGTGGCGGACAGCCCGATCGCGGCTCCGATCTCGGCGAAGCTGGTCCGCGCGTTCGTCATGAGCGCGGTGACGATCCGGCGGTCCAGTTCGTCGAACGAGGGCGTCCTGCTGTTCATGCGGGCACTGTAGCCAGCCCCGCCCGTCCCGCGCGGCTCACGACTGGGTGACCACCAGGGCGAGCGTCAGCAGCCCCAGCACCACCCATCCGAACCACAGCCAGCCGTTGCTGCCGAGCGCGACCGTGTAGGCGGTCACGACGACCAGCCCGCCGACCGTGAGCGCCCCCATCGTCTTGGTGGAACCGTTCGTGGAACCGGGCATCGTGCCACCCTCCTCATGGTCCGTCCACGACCATGGTGCCCCGGTTCGGGCCCGGAGGGGATAGCCGCGACCGGCCCCGGGGCCCGGTGCGGCTGGGTGTGCTGTCCGGGGAGGCTGCCGATGATCACGCCATCGCCCTCCCCGCCGCGGAGTCCGGTCCGGCAGCGACGGCTCGGTACGCGCCCACTGGCGTCAGCCAACGGCACACCGGACCAGCGATCCGATGATCTGAAGGAAGCGGCCTAGCCCTCGCGCGCGTTCAGCGAGGCCAGGTAGGCGTTGTACGCCTCCAGCTCCTTGTCGCCGTCCCGGTCGGCGGCCCGGTCCTTGCGCTTGGCCTGCCGCTGTTCTGAGCGGTACCACTGGAACAGCAGCGCGATCAGCACCAGCACCGACGGGATCTCGCTGAACGCCCAGGCGATGCCGCCCGCCGCGCTCTGGTCGGACAGCGCGTCGATGCCCAGGGACGCGGGCGGGTGCTCGAAGGTCTCCACCATCGGCGTCGACGCCATCATCAGCGCGATACCGAAGAACGCGTGGAACGGCATGCCCGCGAACAGTTCCAGCATCCGCATCAGGTGGCCCGGCCGGTGCGGGCCCGGGTCGACACCGATGATCGGCCAGAAGAACACGACACCGACCGCGAGGAAGTGCACCATCATCGCGACGTGCCCGGTCTTCGAGCCCATCAGGAAGTCGAACAGCGGGGTGAAGTAGAGGGCGTACAGGCTCGCGATGAACAGCGGGATGGTGAACGCCGGGTGGGTGATGATCCGCATGTACCGGCTGTGCAGCAGCATCAGCAGCAGCTCACGCGGACCCTTGCGGCCCTTGCCGGCGGTCGGCAGCGCGCGCAGCGCCAGGGTGACCGGGGCGCCGAGCAGGATCAGGATCGGCGACAGCATGCTGATCACCATGTGCTGCACCATGTGCACGCTGAACATGACCATGCCGTAGTCGTTCAGCCTGGTGCACATCACCAGCGCGATGGTGAGCACACCGACGACGTAGGAGACGGTACGGCTCACCGGCCAGGCGTCCCCGCGCCGCCGCAGCCGTACGACACCCCAGCCGTAGAGAGCCAGACCGGCGAGGCAGGCGATGAGGAAGAAGGGGTCCGCCGACCATGCGAGCCCCCGCCCCAGCGTGAACGGCGGCAGATCCATGGTCATGCCGTGCCCGCTGTGATCCATCCTGCGGCTCCTGTTTCGGGGGGTGTGCGAATTCTGTCCCGCCCAAGGGTAGAACTCGTCCCGCCATCCCCTTCGACCGGGGTCGCGCGTGGCGAGGCCCCTACAGAACGCACTCCGCCTCGTCGTACCGCTCCGCCGGTACGGTCTTCAGCGTCTCCACGGCCTCCGCCAGCGACACCATGACGATGTCGGTCCCGCGCAGCGCCGTCATCATGCCGAACTCACCCCGGTGCACGGCCTCGACCGCGTGCCAGCCGAAGCGGGTCGCCAGCACCCGGTCGTACGGCGTCGGCGTGCCGCCCCGCTGCACATGCCCGAGGATCACCGGCCGGGCCTCCTTGCCGAGCCGCTGCTCCAGCTCGACCGACAGCTGCCGCGCGATGCCCGCGAAGCGCTCGTGGCCGTAGATGTCCTTGCCGCCCTCGTCGAACTCCATGGAGCCGGGCCGCGGCTTGGCCCCCTCGGCGGCGACCACTATGGCGAACCGCTTGCCCGCCTCGAACCGCTCGCCGACCTTCCTCGTCAACTCGTCGATGTCGAAGGGCCGCTCGGGCACGACCACGGCGTGGGCGCCGGCCGCCATGCCGGAGTGCAGCGCGATCCAGCCGGTGTGCCGGCCCATGACCTCCACGATCAGCACGCGCTGGTGGGACTCGGCGGTGGTCTTCAGCCGGTCCAGGGCCTCGGTCGCCACGGTCACCGCCGTGTCGAAACCGAAGGTGACATCGGTGACGGCGATGTCGTTGTCGATGGTCTTGGGCACGCCCACGATCGGCAGCCCGCCGTCCGACAGCAGCCGGGCCGCCTTCAGCGTGCCCTCACCGCCGATCGGGATGATCGCGTCCAGGCCGAGTTCCGCGACATGGCCCTTGGCCCGCTCCACACCGTCCCGCAGATGCTCCGGGCGGACCCGGGAGGAGCCGAGGATGGTGCCGCCGCGCGCGAGGATGCCGCCCACGGCGTCCAGGTCGAGTTTCAGGTAGTCGCATTCCAGGAGGCCCTTCCAGCCGTCCCGGAAACCGATGACCTCGTCGCCGTGGTCGGCGACGGCACGGTGCACGACGGACCGGATGACGGCGTTCAGGCCGGGGCAGTCGCCGCCGGACGTGAGGACACCAATGCGCATAGCCCGAATACCTTCTCAACGTGGGCCGGGTAACCGGACCACGATGTCCGGCGGATTCCCGGTCACCCTACCGGCGTGAGGGGGTGGCTCCGTAGCGGGCGTCCGCCTGCTGGACGCGCCCGCACATGTGAGCGGACGGACCGTCAGGCGGGCCCGCCACGAGCCTGCCGGACCACGCTGAAATCCGGCTGACGAACGGGTTACGCAGGCTGCTGCGCCGCCTCGATGCGCTCGTTGCGGAGCGCCTCGTACCAGCGGTCGTCGATCGGCGGCAGCGCGTTGACGTCGAGCGCCAGCTTCAGCAGCAGGTCGGCGATCTGCGGGTTGCGGGCGAGGACCGGCCCGTGCATGTACGTACCGAAGACGGTCCCGTTGTACGCGCCCTCCGTGCCGTCCCCGGTGCCGTTGCCCTTGCCGATCTGCACCCGGGCGAGGGGGCGGGCCGTGGGGCCCAGGTGGGTGACGCCCTGGTGGTTCTCGAAGCCGGTCAGCTGGGGGAGACCGAGCTGCGGGTCGATGTCGGCCAGCACGTCACCGACGCACCGCTCGCCCTCGCCGCGCACCGAGACCACGTCGAGCAGGCCGAGGCCCGGCTCGCGCTGGCCGAGGTCGTTGATGAACTCGTGGCCGAGGATCTGGTAGCCGGCGCAGACCGAGAAGACGATCGCGCCGTTCTCCACCGCCCGGTGCAGATGCCCGTCCCGGCGCAGCCGCTCGGCCGCGAGCCGCTGCGGACGGTCCTCGCCGCCGCCGATGAGGTAGATGTCACCGGAGGTCGGGATCGGCTGGTCGCTGCGCACGTCGAGGCGGGCCACGTCCAGGCCGCGCTGCCGGGCCCGGCGCTCCACGACGAGCGCGTTGCCCTGGTCGCCGTAGGTGCTCAGCAGGTCCGGGTAGATCCACACCAGCCGCAGTTGGTTGTCGCTCATGAGGTGATCGCCCTTCGAGGATCAGAAGATCAGTTGCCGACGCGGCGGCGCAGGTCCTGGAACGCGGTGTAGTTCGCGATGACCTCGATCCGGCCCGGCGGGCACATCTGCACGGCCTGGTCGAGGTTGTCGCAGACCTGGAAGTGCTGGTTGGCGACCTCCAGGCGGACGGCGAGGTCCAGCTTCCGGTCGCCGATGACGAAGATCGGGTGGCCGGTCAGCCGGGTGTAGTCGACGTCCCACAGCCAGGAGGTGTCGGTGCCGTCGGCCCCGCGCGCGTTCACGGACAGGATCACCGGAGCGGGCGGCGGGTCGATCAGGGAGAACGTCTCCAGCCAGCCGGCCGGGTTCTTCGCCAGCAGCAGCCTGAGATCGCGGTTCTGGAACTGGACGACGTCGTACCGGCCGGCCACCGCCTGCACCTGGTACATCCGCTCCAGGGCGACCTGCGGCGGCACCCCGAAGACGGCGGCGACGGCCGCGGAGGAGGCCGCGTTCGCCTTGTTGGCACGGCCCGGCAGCTGGAGGTGGATCGGCCAGGCGGAGCCGTGCGGGTCCAGCACGTGGTCCCCGGACAGCGCCCAGGTCGGCGTCGGCCGCCGGAACCCGCACTCACCGCAGAACCAGTCGTCACCCGGGCGCTGCATCACGCCACCGCACGACGGGCAGGACCAGGCGTCGTCCTTCCACATCTGCCCGGCCGCGACCCAGATCACATTCGGGGACGACGACGCGGCCCACACCACCAGCGGGTCGTCGCAGTTGGCGACGACGACGGCCTTGGAGCCGGCCAGACCCTCCCGCCAGTTCTCGGCGAGCATCCGGGTCTCGGCGGCGCGGTCGAGCTGGTCACGGGAGAGGTTCAGCAGGGCGATGCACTTCGGGCTGGTGTCCCGGGCCACTCCGGCCAGGTACTTCTCGTCGACCTCGATGACACCGAACTTGGCGTCCGAGCCGCCCGCCAGCGCGGAGGTGATGCCGGCCGGCATGTTGGCGCCGAGCGCGTTCGACACGACCGGGCCCGCGGCACGCAGCGCCTCGGCGATGAGCCGGGTGGTCGTGGTCTTGCCGTTGGTCGCCGACACCAGGACGACGTCCAGGTTCTGGGCGAGCCGGGCGAGCAGGTCGGGGTCGAGCTTCAGTGCGACCCGGCCGCCGATCACCGATCCACTGCCGCGCCCCGCGGCCCGCGATGCCGCAGCGACCGCCTTGCCCGCGGTCACGGCCAGCTTGGCCCGCGGCGTGAGCGGGTCCGAGTTGCCTGCCATCAGTTCTCGATCCTCCTTGCGTACGCGCCGCGCCTGGGGCCATCCGGCAACGTGGTGTGAACCTCAGCCTATCGAGATCCATTCCCACACCCGAATCCCGGCCCAGGGCTTGAGCGGCGGGCATGAGCGATACGAACCGTACCCTTGCCGCCATGCGACACGGTTCCATTCCGGGCGCCCACGGGCGCGTCCGGCCCCTCACCCTGCTCGGCGACGCGGTACTGCGCGAGCCCTGCCGGGACGTCACCGACTTCGGCCCCGGCCTCGCCGCCCTCGTGGAGGACCTGTTCGCCACGATGTACGCGGCGCAGGGGGTGGGCCTGGCCGCGAATCAGATCGGGGTCGGTCTGCGGGTGTTCGTGTACGACTGTCCGGATGACGAGGACGTGCGTCACCTGGGGCATGTGGTGAACCCCCGCCTGGTGGAGGCGGACGGTGTGGTGGTCCGGGGGCCCGAGGGCTGCCTGTCCCTGCCGGGCCTGGAGGCGGGAACCGAGCGCTACGACCACGCGGTGGTCGAGGGCCTCACGCTGACCGGCGACCCGGTCACCCTGCACGGCACCGGCTTCTTTGCCAGATGCTTGCAACACGAGTGCGACCACCTTGAGGGCCGCGTGTACGCGGACCGCCTCACGGGGTGGCGGAAGCGGAGGCTGCTGAGGCAGGTCTCCCGGGCTTCCTGGCACCGGGTGGGCACCCAGGGCTGAGGGTGCGGGGGCCGTTCAGAACCCCGGGCCCCCCACCCTGTCCCCGGCCGCGGCCAGGCGACCCCACAGCAGATCGGCGAGGGACCGCACCAACTCGGCGCGGGAACAGGGCCGTTCCCCCAGCCACCAGTCCCCGGCGGCGTGCATCATCCCGACGATCCCGTGCCCCCACACCCGCGCCAGCCGCTGGCTCTCCGGTCCGAGGTCCACCCGCTCCTCGATGACCTGGGCCAGCTCCTCGCCCATCCGCCGCAGCAGCGGAGCCGAGTGCTTGCCGACGTCGAAGCCCTGGTCGCCGCCCGTGCTCCCCTCCGCGGGATGCATGAGGAACCGATACACCTGAGGCCGCGCCTCGATCGCGGCGAGATAGGTGTCCAGCGTGGACTCGACCCGCTCGCGCCGGTCGACCGGCGCGTCCAGCGCCGCCCGCAGCGATGCCAGCAACGCGTCGGTGTGCCGCTTGGCCAAGGCCGCGTAAAGACCGCCCTTGTCGCCGAAGTGCCGGTAGAGGATCGGCTTCGTGATTCCCGCTTCCGCCGCGATCGCGTTCATCGACGCCTGCGGGCCGTCGCGCAGCACCACCCGGTCGGCGGCCTCCAGCAGCTCGCGCCGTCGGCGGTCGGCGGACCGCTGCTGATCGGTCCGCTGCGTGGTGTCCATGTGCTCTCCCCACCCGTGCTGATTCGGTGACGCCTGCGCAAACTAACACTGACCGGGCCCCCGGCATCGAACGGGCAGCCGAGGCGTCATCGGCGGTTGACTTTTCCTACCGATCAGTAACAGACTCGTGTTACCGCAAGTAACATCGCACCACCGCCGCTGGAGGGGACATGGCCGAGTTCACCATGGAGCTGAACGAGGAGCAGAGGGAAGTACGCGACTGGCTCCATGGCTTCGCCGCGGACGTGATCCGCCCCGCGGCGGCGGAGTGGGACGAGCGCGAGGAGACCCCCTGGCCGGTCATCCAGGAGGCCGCGAAGGTCGGCATCTACTCCCTCGACTTCTACGCGCAGCAGTACTTCGACCCCACCGGGCTCGGCATCCCGATGGCCATGGAGGAGCTGTTCTGGGGCGACGCGGGCATCGCCCTGTCCATTGTGGGCACCGGCCTGGCCGCCGTGGGCGTACTCGCCAACGGGACCGAGGAGCAGATCGGCACCTGGATACCCCAGATGTACGGCGACCAGAACGACGTCAAGGTCGCCGCCTTCTGCTCCTCCGAGCCCGACGCCGGCTCCGACGTCGCCTCCATGCGCACGCGTGCCGTGTACGACGAGGCCAAGGACGAGTGGGTGATCAACGGCACGAAGACCTGGGCGACCAACGGCGGCATCGCCAACGTCCACGTCGTCGTCGCCGTCGTCGACCCGGAGCTGGGCTCCAAGGGCCACGCCTCCTTCATCGTCCCGCCGGGCACGCCCGGACTGTCCCAGGGACAGAAGTTCAAGAAGCACGGCATCCGCGCCTCGCACACCGCCGAGGTCATCCTCGACAACGTCCGGGTGCCCGGGTCCTGCCTGCTCGGCGGCAAGGAGAAGCTGGACGAGCGGCTGGCCCGGGCCCGGGAGAAGGCGAAGAAGGGCGGCGAACGCGTGAAGAACGCGGCCATGGCCACGTTCGAGGCGTCCCGCCCGGCGGTCGGCGCCATGGCGGTGGGCACCGCCCGGGCCGCGTACGAGGTCGCCCTCGACTACGCCACGACCCGCGAGCAGTTCGGCCGCCCGATCATCGACAACCAGGGCGTGGCCTTCCAGCTGGCGGACATGCGCACCCAGATCGACGCCGCCCGCCTGCTGGTGTGGCGTGCCTCCTGGATGGCGGTCAACGGCAAGCCGTTCACCGCCGCCGAGGGCTCCATGTCGAAGCTGTTCGCCAGCGAGACCGCCAAGAAGGTGACGGCCCAGGCGATCCAGATCCTCGGCGGCAACGGCTACACCCGTGAGTACCCGGTCGAGCGGATGCACCGGGACGCGGCCATCTACACCATCTTCGAGGGCACGAGCGAGATCCAGCGGCTGGTCATCGCGCGGACCCTGTCGGGGATGCCCATCCGCTAGCGCTCACCGGCGCCTCACCGGTGCCTGAGCGGTGTGAGCTGCTCGATGTCGTACTTGGCCCGCAGCGCCTCGATGGCCTCCTGGTCCGGCGGTCCGCCGTTGCCGAGGATGTCCAGCAGCTCCTCGAAGTAGCGCTCGTGGTCCGGCGGGGGAGCGGCCTGGAAGAACATCTTCGCCGGTGTCTCCGTCGGGTTCGCGAACGCGTGCGGGCAGCCGGGCGGTACGACGATGACCGTGCCCGGTGTCGCCCGGACCACCCGGCTGCCCGAGGACGACTCCCACTTCCGCCAGTTGTCCGGGGTGCGCACGCGCGGCTCGAAGGCGAGCACGTCCAGTTCGCCTTCGAGGATGTAGAACAGCTCCTCGCTGCGCGTGTGCACATGGGCGCCCACGTCGAAGCCGGGCGGGACCTCCACCTCGAAGGTGGAGGCCATGCGCGAGTGCAGGCCGGTGACCTTGAAGGTCACCCGCTGGGCCGGTGTCTCGACGACCCGGCCGTGGCCCGGTGGCACGTACAGTCCCTCGGTCTCTGTCATGGGAACCTCACCAGGTCACCGGCAGGCACTCGGGCCCCCGGATCAAGGCGCCCTTCCTGAAGGGGACCTGATCCGGCGGTACGGCCAGTCTGAGGCCCGGTACCCGGTCCAGCAGGGCGTTCATCAGCAGTTCCTCCTCCAGCCGGGCCAGCATGCCGCCCGGGCAGTAGTGCGGGCCGAAACCGAACGCCACATGCGGGTTCGGACGGCGGGAGAAGTCGACGGTGTCCGGCGCGGGGAAGACGTCCGGGTCCCGGTTGGCGGCCAGGTAGGAGACGTACACCGGGTCGCCCGCGCGGATGCGGACGCCCGCGATCTCCACGTCCTCCAGGGCGATCCGGGACAGGCCGACCGCGTTGCGGTGCGGGAGGTAGCGCAGGAGTTCGTCGATCGCCCGGGGGCGGATCGCCGGCTCCGCGCGCAGCCGCGCCGTCAGACCGGGACGGGTCAGCAGCAGGTGGAACATCTGCCCGCTGTTGGCGGTGACCGCCTCGCCGCCGATCTGGAGGAGCACGGCGAGGCCCACGGCCTGCTCCAGGGTGATCTCGCGGCGGCCCACGGCGGCACCGAGCAGCGAGGTGACGTCCTCACCCGCGCTGTTCTCCCGCAGCCCGATCAGGTCGGCGAAGTAGGAGCTCATCTCCCGCTTGGCCCGCTCGCTGACCTCCTTGCCGTGCGCGGCGGACAGGATCAGCTGCGTCCAGGTGTGCATGCCGTGCCGGTCGCCGGCCGGCACGCCCATCAGCTCGCAGATCACCGCGATCGGGAACGGGCCGAGGACCGCCGCCGTGAGATCGGCGGGCGGGCCGGCCGCGAGCAGGTCGTCGACCATCTCGTCCAGCATGCCGCGTGCCCGGTCGCGGACCCGCTCCACGCCCTTCGCCGTGAAGGCGGCGGCGACCGAGCGGCGCAGCCGGGTGTGGTCGGGCGGGTCGAGGAAGCCGACCGCGCCCCGGTCGGGGATGAAGTGCGGGGCGAGCCGGGTGACCGGCCTGTCGACGACCGCCTCCCGGCTGAAGCGGGGGTCGTTGGCCACCATGCGCACGTCGTCGTACCGGGTGACCAGCCAGGCCCAGCCCTCGCCGTTGGGCAGCTGGACGCGGGTGACCGGGCCCTCGTCCATCAGCTCGGCCAGCACCGGGTCGAAGTCCGTGCCCGTGAGGTCGAGCGCCGGCCAGTGCCGGATCGGGGGCATGGCCTCGACGCCGGTGCGCGTCGCCTCCTCGATCACCGGGCGTCGCCGTCCGCGGTGACCCAGCGGCCCACCGACATCTCGGCGGTGATGCCGGGACCGAAGCCGGCGAGCAGTCCGCGGGCCTGGTCGTGGGCGCCGCCCTCGTCGAACAGCCGGCGCAGCGCGTCCAACACGACGGCGCTGGCGATGTTGCCGTACTCGGTGAGCGTGGACCGGCTGAACCGGAAGGCGTGCGGCTCGACCTCCAGGAACTTGCTGAGGTCGTCGAGTATTCGGGGACCGCCCGCGTGGATGATGTAGAAGTCCAGGTCGGACGCGTCCCAGCCGTGGTCGCCGGCCAGGTCCTTGAGCGCCGGGGCGAGCGGCTCCATGGTCGCGGGCACCCGCTTGTCCAGCAGGAAGTGGAAGCCGGTGGCCCGGACGTCGTAGGCGATCCAGTCCTCGGTCTTGGGGATCAGGTAGGAGCCGTTGCGCTCCAGACGGACGCCCGTGCCGCCCTGCCCGCGCACCACGGCGGCGGCGATGCCGTCGCCGAACAGGCCGTTGGAGAGCAGCGAGCCGACGCCGAGGTCGGTGGGCTGGTAGCACAGCGAGCAGAACTCGCAGGCCACGATGAGCGCGTTGGCGTTCGGGTAGGCCGAGCAGAAGTCGTGCGCCCGGTTGATGGCCGCTCCGCCGGCCGCGCAGCCCAGCTGGGCGATGGGGAGCTGACGGGTGGTGCTGTCGAAGTCCATCTCGTTGATCAGCCACGCCGTGAGCGAGGGCATCATGAAGCCCGTGCACGACACGTAGATGATCACGTCGATGTCGCTGGTGAGCAGCTCCGCGTCGTCCAGCGCCTGCCGGATCACGGCGGGGACGCGGGCCTTGGCCTCGGCTTCGTAGAGCTTGTTGCGGTCCTCGAAGCCCGGGTGCTTCAAGGTCTCCTCGATGGGCTGCACGATGTGCCGTGTCTTGACGCCGGTGTTCTCGATCAGCCTGAGGGCCAGTGGCAGTTGGGGGTGGTCCGCGTGGCGCGAGCGCGCCAGCTCCAGCGTCTCCTCCATCGTGATCACGTGTTCCGGGACCGACACCGAGGGCTTGCACAAAGTCGCCATGAACCGTCCCTGCTTTCCGCTCTCCGGGGGCCTTCGCCCACCGGCCAGAAGGTGGGTTCACCTCTGTGGGGTGCTACACCCACCGTCACCCGACAGGACGACGATCTCGCGCTGGGTTACTCCGAACCGGGGACCCGGGGGTCAGGCGCGCAGGGCGATTCATGCGGCCGGACGAGGGAAAACGCGGATACGGCCGTTACAACGGGAGGGCGGTGACCGGGGGCCGCCGCGGCTGCCGGCACTCCCGCGACGCAGCCGCCGCCCTGGCGACGGGCACGGTCACGGCCGGCCGTGCCGACAGGCGGGGGTACGGCTGTCAGGGCGCCCCGCTGCTGTGGGCGATGCACGCCACGTCGATACGGTCCGCCAGCTTCGCCAGTTCGATGGTCAGCGCGGCGACCGTGTCCTCGTCCAGCCCCTGCTCCCCGGCCTCGACAAGATGCAGCCACCGCGCCCCCACGGTCCGCAACAACTTACTCACGTCCACCGCGGCCACCTGCAAGGTCCCGCGGTCGTCGACGATCAGAGGCAGGGTCACTTCGCGGTTCACAAACGGGATGGTAGCCGCGCGGCGCTCACGCACCCTGCCAAACCGTGGTGATGTTGCAGAACTCCCGGATTCCGTGCCCGGACAGCTCACGCCCGTACCCCGACCGCTTCACTCCACCGAACGGGAACGCCGGGTGGGAGGCGGTCATCCCGTTGACGAACACGGCACCGGCCTCCAGGTCGCGCGCGAACCGCTCCACCTCGTTCTCGTCCCGCGTCCACACGTTCGAACTCAGCCCGAACGGCGAGTCGTTGGCGATCAGCACCGCCTCGTCCAGGTCGCCCGCCCGGTACAGCGTGGCCACCGGTCCGAACGCCTCCTCGCGGTGGATGCGCATCTCCCGGGTGATGCCGGTGAGCACGGTCGGCGGGTAGTACCAGCCGGGCCCGTCCGGCCGCTGCCCGCCGCACCGCACCTCGGCCCCGCTGCGCCGGGCGTCGTCGACGAGCTCCTCCAGGTCTTTCCTGCCCTGCTCGCTGGCGAGCGGCCCGATCTCGGTGTCCTCCGCCAGCGGGTCGCCGATCCTGAGGGCCTCCATGCCCGCGATGAACTTCTCGGCGAACGCGTCGTAGACGTCGGTGTGCACGATGAACCGCTTGGCGGCGATGCAGGACTGCCCGTTGTTCTGCACGCGGGCGGTCACCGCGACCTCGGCGGCGCGGTCCAGGTCTGCGGAGGGCATCACCACGTAGGGGTCGCTGCCGCCGAGCTCCAGCACCGTCTTCTTGATCATCTCCCCGGCGCTGGAGGCGACCGCCCGGCCGGCCGGTTCGCTGCCGGTCAGGGTGGCCGCCTTCACGCGCTCGTCGCGCAGGACGTCGTCCACCGCGGCCGAGCCGATCAGCAGCGTCTGGAAGCAGCCCTCGGGGAAGCCCGCCCGGTCGAACAGGTCCTCCAGGTACAGCGCCGTCTGGGGGACGTTGGAGGCGTGCTTGAGCAGGCCCACGTTGCCCGCCATGAGCGCGGGCGCCGCGAACCGGACGACCTGCCACAGGGGGAAGTTCCAGGGCATCACCGCGAGCACCGGGCCGAGCGGCCGGTAGCGGACCCGGACCCGGGAGGCGCCGGAGTCCGTCACGTCCGACTCGGGCGGTTCCTCGTCGGCCAGCAGCCCCTCGGCGCGTTCGGCGTACCAGCGCATCGCCTTGGCGCACTTCGCGGCCTCTGCGCGGGCCTGCCTGACCGGCTTGCCCATCTCGGTGGTCATGATCCGGCCGATCTCCCGCTGGTCCTCGTCCAGCAGGTCGGCGGCCTTGTTCAGCAGTCGGGCGCGATCGGCGAAGGAGGTCGTCCGGTACGTGCGGAAGGTGGCCTCGGCGAGTTCGAGCCGGCGCTCCAGCTCGTCCTCGTCCATGGGCTCGTACGTCTTGAGCGTCTCGCCGTTCGCCGGGTTCACCGTCGCGATGGGCATGGCTGACCTCCCTGGGAGCGGGCTTGTCTCGACCTTCGCGCGCGGCCCCGCAAGCCGCAACGCGACAGGCCCCTCGGGCGCTTTCCTCCGGTCGCCGCGGGGGGCTCCTGCTAGCCCGAGTGCTCCGCCAGCCGGTCGAGAAACGCGGCCTGTGCCGTGACGATCACCTCACGGGCCCGGTCCACACCGAACCACGCCACCCGGTCCAGCTCCGGGAACTCCTGGGTCCGCCCCGACCGCGGCGGCCACTCCATCGTGAAGGTCCCCGGGGCGATCGCCCGCGGGTCGAGGTCCGCCGCCACCGCCCACGCCGTGACGATCTTGCCGTTGCGCTGCACGACCTCGCCCAGCGGTACGGCCTCCCCGTCGGGCGGTGCCACCCCCAGTTCCTCCTGGAACTCCCGCCGGGCCGCCTCCCAGGCCGGCTCCGCCGGGTCGTACTCGCCCTTCGGCACGGTCCAGGCGCCCGCGTCCTTCTTCGCCCAGAGCGGCCCGCCCATATGGCCGAGCAATACCTCCAGCCCCTGGTCGGTGTGCCGGAACAACAGCAGTCCCGCGCTGCGCTTCGTCGTCCGTACCGTCACGGCGAGACCTCCGGGTGGGCTGCCAACAGGGCCTCCACGGTATCGGCCTCCTCGGGCCGCTTGTCCTCGCGGTAGCGGACCACGCGGGCGAAGCGGAGGGTGACGCCGGCCGGGTAGCGGGTGGAGCGCTGGAGACCGTCGTAGGCGATCTCCACCACGAGTTCGGGGCGGACCCGGACCACCCAGCCGTTGTCCTCGACCGCCAGTTCCTTCAGCCGCTCGGTCTGCCAGGCGAGCGTCGCGTCGGTCATGCCTTTGAAGGTCTTGCCGAGCATGGCGAAGCCGCCGTCCGGGGTGCGGGCGCCGAGGTGGAGGTTGGAGAGCTTGCCGGTGCGCCGGCCATGACCCCACTCGGCGGCCAGCACCACCAGGTCGAGGGTGTGCACGGGCTTGACCTTCAGCCAGGCGGCGCCGCGCCGGCCCGCGCTGTAGGGCGCGTCGAGCGCCTTGACCACCACGCCCTCGTGGCCGCGGGCCAGGGTGTCGGCGAGGAACCGTTCCGCCTCCGGGATGTCCTCCGGGCCCGAGGCCACCGTGCGCCGGACCCGCATCGGCTCCGGCACCAGCCGGGCCAGCTCCGCGTGCCGCTCGGCGAAGGGCAGGTCGAGCAGGTCACGGCCGTCGACCGAGAGGGCGTCGAAGAAGACGGGGGAGACCGGGGTCTGTCCGGCCGCCCTCGCCACGTCCGTGCGCGAGCCGACCCGGCCCGCCGTCTCCTGGAAGGACCGGGGCCGGCCCGCCGCGTCGAAGGAGATCACCTCGCCGTCCAGGATGAACCGCTCGCCCCCCAACTCCAGCGCGGCGGCGGTCACTTCGGGCAGCCGGCCGGTGATGTCGTCCAGGGTGCGGGTGTGGATCCGGACCGTGTCGCCGTCCCGGTGGACCTGGACCCGGATGCCGTCCAGCTTCTCCTCCACCGCGCACGCGCCCAGCTTCTCCACCGCCTCCGCGACCGAGGACGCGCTGTGCGCCAGCATCGGCAGCACCGGCCGGCCGACCGTGAGCCGGAAGCGGTCGAGCGATCCGGGCCCCTCGCCGAGCAGGGCCTGCGCCACCGTCTGCAACGACCCCGCCAGCATCACGGCCCGGCGCACGTCCGCCGGATCCGCGCCGGTCGCCCGGGCCAGCCCCTCCACCGCGACCGCGTCCAGCGCGCCCTGCCGCACCTCGCCGGTGAGCAGGCCGAGCAGGAAGCGCTGCTCCTCCTCGGTGGCCGCGCCCATCAGCTCCCCGACGATCCGGGTCCGCTCGGCCTGGGAGCCGGGCCCGGACACCTTGCCCAGCCCGGTGAGCCGGGCGTCGACCTCCCGCACGGTGAGGGAGGGCTCGGCGGCGGGCGGGACCGGGCGGCCCAGCACCTTCCAGCCGACGCCGAGCCGGCCCTGCGGCAGCCGGCCGGCGAGATAGGGGATGACGATCGGCACGTCGTCCGCCTCCGCGTCCCGGAACAGCTCCGCGAGCAGCGCGATCTTCCGGGACCGCGCCGCCGTCGCGGCGACCTCCCGGGACACCTGGGCCAACCGGGTCAGCAGCATGCAGTCATCGTGCCTCAGCGCATCGCCGGGTGCGCGGTTCCGTTCCGTGCGGGTGCCCGGGGGCCGATCGCGCCCGCGCGGCGGTAGCCGCACACCGGACCGCGCCCCTCACGGGGTGCCGTCGTCCAGGTCGGCCATCAGGAGCTCTCCGTTGATCGCCGCCCCGGCGCGGTAGCCACGGCTCGCCGCGTTGATCACCTGTTCCGCGAAGCCGCTCGCGTTGCCGGCCGCCCACAGGCCGGGCACGGTGGTCAGGCCCCGTTCGTCGATCACCGGGTAGCTGCCGAACGGGGTCTCGCGCAGCTCGGCGCCCAGCCGGATCAGCAGGTCGTTGCGGGGGACGGCGCGCGGGGCGGCGTACAGGACGTCGCGTTCGTGGACCGTGCCGTCCGCGAGCCGGACGCCGGTGAGGCGGTCGTCGGCGGTCACGAGTCCGGCCACCTCGCCGGGTACGACCGTGACCCCGGCGGTCGCCAGCCGGCGCAGGTCCTGGTCCGTCAGCTCCGCCTCGCCCACCTCGTGCAGGAAGAGCCGTACGTCCTTCGACCACTGGGTGGCCATGAGCGCCTGGTGCACGCTGAGCGGTGAGGTGGCGAGGACGCCGGTCGGCAGGTCGCGCACCTCCCAGCCGTGGCAGTACGGGCAGTGGACCACGTCCCGGCCGAACCGCTCGGCGAGCCCGGGGACCGGCGGCAGCTCGTCCTTCAGGCCGGTCGCGACCACCAGGTGCCGGGCCCGCACGGTCCGGCCGCTCGCGAGGACGGCGGTGAAGTCCCCTTCCCGGGCCACGTCCACCACCCGGTCCCGGACCAGTTCCACCCCGTACCGGGCGATCTCCTCGCGCCCGACGGCCAGGAACTCGGCCGGGGACATGCCGTCCCGGGACAGATACCCCTGCATGTGCGCGGACGGCGCGTTGCGCGGCTCGCCCGCGTCGACGACCAGCGTGCGGCGCCGGGACCGGCCCAGCACCAGCGCGGCGGACAGGCCGGCGGCCCCGCCGCCGACGACGACGACTTCGTACCCGTTGTTCTCGGTCATGAGGCGACGGTCGCCCGGGGGCTGCGGGATTGACAAACGGATTTGCCGTTCCTGCAATAGGGGCCATGAGCACAGACGACGTACTGGCGGACGTGGGCCCGAGGCTGCGCCGCATCCGCAAGGAGCGGGAGGTGACCCTGGCCGCGCTGTCCGAGGCCACCGGCATCTCCGTGAGCACCCTCTCCCGGCTGGAGTCGGGCCTGCGCAAGCCCAGCCTCGAACTGCTGCTGCCGATCGCCCAGGCCCACCAGGTGCCGCTGGACGAGCTGGTCGGGGCGCCGCCGGTGGGGGACCCGCGGGTGCGGTCCAGGCCGATCGTCCGCGGCGGGCGCACCCACTGGCCACTGACCCGCCAGCCCGGCGGCCTTCAGGCGTTCAAGGTGCTCGAACCCCAGCGCAGACAGGAGCCCGACCCGCGGACCCACGAGGGCTACGAGTGGCTCTACGTCCTCTCCGGCCGGCTCCGCCTGGTCCTCGGGGAGCACGACGTCGTGCTGTCCGCGGGCGAGGCGGCCGAGTTCGACACGCGGGTGCCGCACTGGTTCGGGTCGACGGGGGAGGGGCCGGTGGAGTTCCTGAGTCTGTTCGGACCACAGGGGGAGCGGATGCACGTACGGGCGCGGCCCGCTCGCACGTGACCCACGCGACTGTTCCCTGATCGGCAAGCGACCGCTTAGTATGCCGTTGGACCCGGTCAGACGAAGCAGTCCCGTGGAGGCCCCGCATGCAGGCATGGCAAGTGCACGAGAACGGCGAGCCGAGCGAGGTGATGCGCCTCCATGACGTCGAGCGGCCCACGCCCGGCGACGGCCAGGTGCTGCTGCGGGTGCGCGCCGCCAACGTCAACTTCCCGGACGCGCTGCTGTGCCGCGGCCAGTACCAGGTGCGTCCGCCGCTGCCCTTCACGCCCGGCGTGGAGATCTGCGGCGAGACCGAGGACGGCCGCCGGGTGATCGCCAACCCCGCGCTGCCCCACGGCGGCTTCGCCGAGTACGCCCTCGCCGACGCCCGCGCCCTGCTCCCCGCTCCCGACGCGCTGGACGACGCCGAGGCGGCCGCCCTGCACATCGGCTACCAGACCGGCTGGTTCGGCCTGCACCGCCGCGCCCGCCTGGAAGCCGGGGAGACCCTGCTGGTGCACGCCGCCGCCGGGGGCGTGGGCAGCGCCGCCGTGCAGCTCGGCAAGGCGGCCGGCGCCACGGTGATCGGTGTCGTGGGCGGCGCGGACAAGGCCGCCGTCGCCCGGCGGCTGGGCTGTGACGTGGTGGTCGACCGGCGCTCCGAGGACGTCGTCGCCGCCGTGAAGGAGGCCACCGGCGGCCGGGGCGCCGACGTCGTCTACGACCCCGTCGGCGGCGAGGCCTACGCCCAGTCCGCCAAGCTGGTCGCCTTCGAGGGCCGGATCGTCGTCGTCGGCTTCGCCAGTGGCACCATCCCGAGCCCGGCCCTCAACCACGCCCTGGTGAAGAACTACTCGATCGTCGGCCTGCACTGGGGCCTGTACAACACCAAGAACCCGAAGCTGGTCCAGCGCTGCCACGAGGAACTGACCGAGCTGGCCGCCCGGGGCGCGATCAAGCCGCTGGTCAGCGAGCGGGTGCCGCTCGCCGAGGCGGCCGGTGCCGTGCAGCGGGTCGCCGACGGGGTGACCACGGGCCGGATCGCCGTCGTGCTGGAGAACGGAGCTGTCGCATGACCGACGCCGCGGAACTGCGCCGCCGTACCCGGGAGCTGCTCGCGCAGCACCCGCCCGCGAGCACCGACCGCCTGGACTTCCTCCGGGCCCGCTTCGACGCCGGCCTCGCCTGGGTGCACTACCCGGAGGGCCTCGGCGGACTGGGCGCCCCGCGCACCCTCCAGGGGGTCGTGGACGCCGAGCTGGCGGCGGCCGGCGCCCCCGACAACGACCCCCGGCGCATCGGCATCGGCCTCGGCATGGCCGCGCCGACGATCCTGAAGTACGGCACGCAGGAGCAGAAGCGCCGCTATCTGCGCCCCCTGTGGACCGGCGAGGAGGTCTGGTGCCAGCTGTTCAGCGAGCCCGGCGCCGGCTCCGACCTGGCCGCGCTCGGCACCCGGGCGGTCCGTGAGGGCGACGGCTGGGTGGTCAACGGGCAGAAGGTGTGGACGTCGAGTGCGCACCTGGCCCGCTGGGCCATCCTCATCGCCCGCACCGACCCGGACGTGCCCAAGCACCAGGGCATCACCTACTTCGTCTGCGACATGACCGACCCGGGCGTCGAGGTCCGGCCGCTGCGCCAGATCACCGGCGAGGCCGAGTTCAACGAGGTCTTCCTCACCGGTGTCCGCATCCCCGACGACCGCCGCCTCGGCGAGGTCGGCGACGGCTGGCGGGTCGCCCAGACCACGCTGAACAACGAACGCGTCGCCATCGGCGGCATGGCCCTGCCCCGCGAGGGCGGCATGATCGGCCCGGTCGCGAAGACCTGGCGGGAACGCCCCGGACTGCGCACCCACGACCTGCACCAGCGCCTGCTGAAGCTGTGGGTCGAGGCCGAGGTCGCCCGGTTCACCGGCGACCGCCTGCGCCAGCAGCTCGTCGCCGGCCAGCCCGGCCCCGAGGGCGCCGGCATGAAGCTCGCATTCGCCCGGCTCAACCAGGAGATCAGCGGCCTGGAGGTCGAACTCCGCGGCGAGGAGGGCCTGCTGTACGACGACTGGACCATGCGCCGCCCCGAGCTGGTCGACTTCACCGGCCGGGACGCCGGCTACCGCTACCTGCGCTCCAAGGGCAACAGCATCGAGGGCGGGACCAGCGAGGTCCTGCTGAACATCGTCGCCGAGCGCGTCCTGGGCCTGCCCGCCGAGCCGCGCACCGACAAGGACGTCGCCTGGAAGGACCTCGCCCGATGACCGACCTGCTGTACTCCGAGGAGGAAGAGGCGCTGCGGGCCGCCGTCCGCGACCTGCTCACGGACCACTGCGCACCGGCCGACGTGATCACCCGCGGCGAGTCGGACACCCCGCACGACCGCGCCCTGTGGAAGCTGCTCGCCGACGGCATGGGCCTGGCCGGCCTGCTGGTGCCCGAGGAGCGCGGCGGCCAGGGCGCCTCCGCGCGCGAAGCCGCCGTCGTGCTGGAGGAGCTGGGGCGGGCGGTGGCTCCCGTGCCGTACCTCACCAGCGCGGTCGTGGCCACCGAGGCCCTGCTCGCCTGTGACGACGCCGAGCTGCTGGGACAACTGGCCTCGGGACGCACCATCGGCGCCCTGGCGGTCGGCCTGCACACGGCCCCGGGCGCCGGCGTCCCGGCCGTACGCGTGGAGAACGGCACCCTGCACGGAGAGCTGACGGGGATCGCGGACGCGGCCGTCGCCGACGTCCTGCTCGTCCCGGCCGACGACGGCGGCCTGTACGCCGTCGCCGCCGACGCCGTGACGGTCACCCCGCAGGTCTCCCTGGACCTGACCCGCCCCCTCGCGGGCATACGGCTGGAGGGCGCTCCCGGCCGCCGGGTCGGCGCCGCCGGACCCGCCGTACGCCGTGCCCTGCGCGCCGCCGCCGGACTGCTCGTCTCCGAGCAGCTGGGCGTGGCCGACTGGGCGTTGACGGAGACCGTCCGGTACCTGAAGGAGCGCAAGCAGTTCAACCGGCCGGTCGGCGGGTTCCAGGCGCTCAAGCACCGGCTCGCCCAGCTGTGGCTGGAGGTCGTGCACCTGCGGGCCGCCGCCCGCGCCGCCGCCGACGCGCTCGCCACCGGCGAGGACGTGGAGGTCCGGGTCGCCGTCGCGCAGGCGTACGCGGCGCCCGTCGCCGTCCGGGTCACCGAGGAGGCGTTGCAGCTCCACGGCGGGATCGGGATGACCTGGGAGCACCCGGTCCACCTGTACCTCAAGCGGGCCAAGGCGGACTCGATCGCGTACGGCACGGCGGGCGCCCACCGCGAGGCGCTGGCCGCGCTGGTCGACCTCCCGGCACCCCTCCCGGCAGCCTGACACACCCACGGTGAAGCCCGCCCCACCCGGGGCGGGCTTTCTCGTGTCCGCGCACCGGCGAAGTGAACAGAGCGCCAACTCCCCGTGCGAGGGGGCCCCTTCGGCGGCGGGTGCACGCATACTCTCCCCGGTCCCCATCACCCCCAGGGAGGCAGTGCATGGCCCTCACCACCCGTCGCAGAGCCCTCACCACCCTCGGCGCCGCCCTCGCGGGCACGCTCGCGCTGCCCGCCGGCCAGGCGCCGGCCGTTGAGCGCACGCGCCGCCCGCGCCCGCTGTGGCACGCCCACGCCCACAACGACTACGAGCACCCGCGGCCCCTGTTCGACGCCCTCGACCACCGGTTCGGCAGCGTGGAAGCCGACATCTTCCTCGTCGGCGACCAGCTCCTCATCGGCCACGAGGCATCCGACCTCGACCCGTCCCGCACCCTGGAATCCCTCTACCTGGAACCGCTCGCCGCCCGGGTCAGGGCCAACCACGGCACCGTCCACCGGGGTTCGCGCCGGCCGCTCCAGCTCCTCATCGACATCAAGACCGAGGGCTCCGCCACGTACCTCGAACTCGACCGCCACCTGCGCCGCTACCCGCACCTGTTCACCCGCTACGCGCACGGCCGCGTCCACCCCGGCCCGGTCACCGCGGTCATCTCCGGCGACCGGGCGGCCCGTACCCCGATGGAGGCGCAGAGCGAGCGCCGCGCCTTCTACGACGGCCGCCTCGCCGACCTCGGCGGCCCCGCCCCGGCCTCCTTCATCTCGCTGATCAGCGACAACTGGACGCAGAACTTCACCTGGACGGGCACCGGGACCTTCCCGGACGCCGAGCGGCAGAGGCTGCGGAGCATCACCGGGGCCGCCCACGCGCGCGGGCAGCAGGTCCGGTTGTGGGCCACCCCCGACACCGCGGGCGCCGCCCGGGACGCGCTGTGGTCGGAACTGCTCGCCGCCGGGGTCGACTACCTCAACACCGACGACCTCGCCGGCCTGGAGGCCTTCCTCGACGCCCGCCCCTCCGCGTAAGACCACACGATCGGCGGACACGTCAGCGGCCCGGACAAACCCTCCGCTACGCCACACTTGCGGCCGAACGCCGCACACGGGGCGTGGCGGAGGAGGGTTCCCGGTGGTCATTTCCATCTCTGTGGTGCTGCTGCTTCTGGTCCTGGCCGTGATCTTCATCCGGAACTGCTCGCTGAAGATCTCCCACGCCCTGGTCTGCCTGCTGCTCGGCTTCTACCTGGCCTGCACGAGCATGGCGCCCACCATCCAGAGCGGACTCACCGCGACCGCCGAGCTGGTGGGCAGCCTGCGGCCCTGAGCCGCCCGGCCTCAGCCGGAGAAGACGCCGATGCCGTTGGGCACCGGGCGTTCGGCGCCGCCGCTGGGGTGGTTGCGCACCGTCACGGCGGCGTCGTCCGTGTCGCGGGCGACCAGCTCCGTCGAGCCGCCGCCGTCGAGGTTGAAGGCGGCCGTGGCCCCCAGCGAGCGCATGGTCTCCGCCTCCTCGGCGACGGTCAGCCCGCCGCGGTACTTCGCCGAGCCGTCCAGTGCCAGCAGCAGCATCTGCTTTCCGCCGCCCTTGTACCCGACGACCGTCCGCACCGCCGAGGTGCTGTCGTCCAGTCCGGACAGCGGGCTGCCGTCGCGCAGGACCGGGAAGCCGCCGATCGCGAACGTGTACGGCACCCCGGACGAGGCCGCCACCAACGTGTGCGTGACGTCCACCGGGTCACCGACCGACAGCCCGCGCAGCCGCCGGGCGCCCTCCTCGCGCCCCAGCAGGACCGTGGTGTCCGCCGGGATCGAGCCGCTGCCCGGGGCGGCGGTGGCGGAGACCACCCGGCCCCCGCGGACCTTCACCTCGTACGTGTCGCCGCTGCACGGCGCCGCGCGCCGGGTGTCCGTGCCGCACACGGCCCGCGCCCGGGAGGCGCTGCCCCAGCGCGCGGTGAAGGCGCCGACCGAATCCACCGGCAGCGCGTACTGGTTGAGGCCCTTCAGCGGCAACTTCCCCTCCGGCGTGCCGACCGAGCCGGAGAGGGAGAGGCGGTCCAGCCGGGCCCGCCGGTCGGTGCCCACGCCGAACACGTCCCGGGTGGTCGTGCCCGGCGGCAGCGCGGGTCCGAACCGCTGCCCCTTGGGCACCGCCGCCTTGAGCACGTGCCCGCCGGCCACGGCCGGTCCGACGGCCGCGCCCGTGGCCTGCACGCCCGGGTGCTGCGTCTCGGTGATGTTGAAGAAGTCGCCGTTCACCCCGGCGACCGCGCCGGCCGAGTCCGCCAGCCGGGAGACGGTCGCCCGCGCCGCCACCGCGCCCGGGTACAGCAGGTCGACGCGGACGTGCGGGTTGGCCAGGTCCACCGTGAGCAGGTGCGCGCGGGCCTTCCCCGCCGCCCCGTCGATGTCGAACTGCCGGTAGGTGACGCCCGGCGCCAGCCGCCTGCCGGCCGGCGCGGCACCGGCCGGTGCCGCCCCCGACAGGGCCGCACCGGCCAGCACACCCAACGCCGTGACAACCGTGAGAACCGCTCTGCCCGCCGCCGAACGCCCGCGAGATCTCGTCACCGTGCCCCCTGATGTCTCGTCAACTGTCCTCGGTGCAGGGGCAGTGCAGCAGACTCGGGCGGCCGGCGGGCCGACTAGGCGTCGACGACGCGAGAACGGGTGAGAAAACGCACCCCCTCGGGTGCTTCCAGGGAGAAGCCGCTGCCTCGTCCCGGCACGACGTCCACGATCAGCCGGGTGTGGCTCCAGGCCTGGTACTGGTTGCGCGACATCCAGAACGTGACGGGCTCCGGCACGCCGTCCACCGCCAGTTCGGCCAGCAGCACGTCCGAGTCGCCGGTACGGAACTCGCCGTCCGGATAGCACATCGGGGCGCTGCCGTCACAGCAGCCGCCGGACTGGTGGAACATCAGCGGGCCGTGCTCGGCGCGCAGGCGGCGCACCAGCTCCGCGGCCTGCGGGGTCAGCACGACGCGCGGGATCTCCTCTTCCATGTCACCGTCCTGGACAGCGGGGGCGTCCGATCGTCGGCTCCAGTCTCACGCACGGTCAGGAACCCGTCCAGAACGCCTCATGGCCCCGCCGCGTCCGCTCCCGGGCGGAGTTGGGACCATGGGACGCATGCGCCCCTCCTCCCTGAGACCGCCCGAGCCGCGCTTCGTCCCCGCCGGTGAACACCCGCTGTGGGACGAGGCACTGGCGACGGTCAACCGCGACCTCGCGGCGACCCTGCCCGGGCAGCGCCCGCTGTGCCTCATCGCGTACCCGGCGGACGCACACGAGGACGAACAGGTCTACGTCGCACTGGCCGACGGCAACGCGCACGGCAACTCCCTCCAGCCGTCCGGCTCCGCCCCCTGGGCGCTGTGGACCGTCGCCGAGGCGGCCCAGGACACGATCACGGGGTGCCTGTGGCAGGCGTGGCCGGTCTGCACGCTCCACGGCCTCGGGATGCACCTGCGGGAGGAGTCCGGCCGCCCGGTCTGGAACTGCGCCGGCGGCGGCCGGCCCGGCGACCCGGCCCATGTGCGCGCGGCGGTGGGAGAGCTGGACACGCTGCACCGACCTCACCGGCCGAACCGGAAGCGCCGTAAGGACGGCAGGGGGGCGTGAGGGCGGCAGGGGGCGGGGGCGCTAGGTCGGCTTGGAGTGCCGGGGCGGCAGCCGCCGGGAAGGGGCTGGGGACGGCAGGGGGGCAGGGCGGCTGGGACCGTCAGGGCGGCAGGGATCGCGGGGCCGTACGGCGCGCCGGGGCGGCCGAGGTGAGGCCGGACGTTGCTGCGATCATCCACGGATGCGAGAGATCGACGAGCTGGTCCAGGTGACCGATCCAGCCTGGCCGGAGCTTGAGCAGGCGTTCACCGGCAGTGCCGTACCCGTCCGCGTGCTGCCCGCCGACCCCGACGAGGGCCGCCGCTGCCTCCTCCAGTTGCAGGTGACGGCGAGGTCGGTGCTCGGTGCGCTGACCCTGCACTGCGGCGGGCTGGTCCTGGACGACGGCTGGCTGCGGGTGTACGGCGCGGGCGGCGCCGGCGGCGGGCTGCCGAGCCTCGGCCGGGTCAACGGGTTTCCCGAGGAGCTGGACCCCCGCTGGCACCCGGCGGCCGGGCTCGTCGTCGGCCATGACGTGCTCGGCGGTGTCTTCTGCCTCAACGGCCACGACCCGGCGGGCAACGGCCGGCCCGGTGATCCGGGGCAGATGACCTACTTCGCGCCCGACACCCTGGAGTGGGAGGCGCTGGACATGGGCCACTCGGCGTGGATCGGCTGGCTGCTGGCCGGTGGGCCGGAGAGGTTCTACGCGGGGCTGCGCTGGCAGGGCTGGCGGGAGGAGGCGGCGGCCCTGGAGCTCTCCCAGGGCATCAGTGTCGTCCCGTTCCTGTGGTCCAAGGAGGCGCACGAGGACCTCGCCGCCACCAGCAGACGGGCCGTGGCGCTCAGGGAGGTCGTGGGCGTGTCCGCCGACTTCGCCCGGCAACTGGGCCCGGCGGATCCGGGGTTCCTGGGCGAGTTGTGACGCCGTCGCACGCCCTCGGGCCCGTCGGCAGGGCCGGGCCCGTGCCGACCGGGACGGCGGTCCCGAGGCCGGTGCGGACAGCCGGCGGGCGAGCCGTGGCGCGTTCAGCGTGCGGAGTCGCGCCGGTCCCGGCGGGCGCGGTGGGCGCGGCGGACCTCCGGCAGCAGCGGGAGCAGCGACAGGACGATGACCACGCCGACCAGCAGCAGCAGATAGTCGTCGATGTGCGGGACGGACGCGCCCAGGGTGTACCCGGCGAGCACCAGCGTCTGCGACCACAGCACACCGCCCACCGTCTGCCAGAGGGTGAAGGTCCGCGCCGGCACACCCAGGGCCCCGGCCACCGGGTGCAGGACCGTCCGCAGCAGCGGCACGAACCGGCCGATCACCAGCGCCTTGCCGTAGCCGTAGCGCGCCAGCAGCCGCTCCGCCCGCGCCGCCGCGCCCTTCACCCGCCCGCCTCTCGTGCGTGCCAGCAGGGCCCGGCCGCCGTGCCGTCCGATCAGGTACCCCACCTGGCCGCCCACCACCGCCCCGATCGCCGCGCACACCAGCACCTGCCACAGCGCCAGCCGCGGCGGCTGCTGGGCACTGCCCGCGCACAGCACACCGGCCGGGAACAGCAGCGTGTCACCGGGCAGGAAGAAGCCGACGACCAGCAGACCCGACTCGGCGAAGACCACGGCCAGGACGCCCAGCGCGCCGAAGGCGGCCAGCACCGAGGCGCTGTCCAGCGGGTTGACGGCGATCACCGGTCGCGCCTCCTGGCCTCCTCGGGGACCCTGTCCGCTCCCCAGCATCGCGTGCCCGGCGCATGTGTGCGCGCCGGTCGCGGGGATCAGCCGGACGCGCCGGCCTCGCCAGCGGTGTCAGCAATCGGAGCGCCCCGACCGGGTGAGGGCCTGGATCACCACCAGGCCATCGGTCCGCTCGAAGCCGAAGCCGAAGCCGAAGCCGAGGCCGACGTCGAGGGCGACGAGGTGTCGGCGTCGTGTGAGGGCGACGACGTGTCGGCGTCGTGCTCCGTGATGATCTGGAACCTGTCCCGCTCGGGTATGTCCAGCGCGTCCACGAGCGCCCGGTGCGCCGCGTCGGTGATCGCTGTCCGGACGAGGGGGTCAGCGGGTCAGCGGCACCCACGTGCCGTGGGGTGCGACCCGCAGCAGGGAGGACAGGCCGGCCTCGTGGAAGGCCAGTTCGATCTCGGGCAGCCCTTCGGAGAAGTGGGCCCAGCCGTCGTAGTGGGCCGGTACGACGATCTCCGCGCCCAGGACGGCGGCAGCGGCGGCGGCCCGGCGGCTGTCGAGGGACAGGGGCCGCCCGTCGAACTTCGCCGGCACGCGTGCCGCCCCCGCGTGCAGGACGGCCGCGTCGATGCCGGGCACCCGGCGGGAGATCTCCGCGACCGTGCGGATCGAGGCGTTGTCGCCGCTGACGTACACGGTGGGAAGCCCCTGCCCGGACAGCACGAACCCGATGACCTCGCAGTTGACGTTGCCGTCCGCGTCGCGTTCGCCGTCCTCGGGACCGTGGACGGCGGGAACGGCCAGCACGGTCAGGTCGCCGCCGCCGTCCGGTCGGGGCAGGCGGTGGCCGGTCCACGGGGAGAGGCCGACGGCGGGTGAGCCGAGCCGCTCCGCCGCGCGCGGCCCCGTGAGTACCAGCGGGGCTGTCTTCGCGAACGCGCGGCCCCGCCCGTCGAGGTTGTCGGGGTGGGCTTCGTGGCTGACCAGGACGAGGTCGGCCGGCCCCACCGCGTCCTCGTCGGCGGCGGGTCCGGCGGTCTTGGTGAGGTACCCCTGGGGGCCCGCCTCGTCGAAGGTCGGATCGCTGACGATCCGCAGGCCACCGATGTCGATGACGGCCGTGGGGCCGCCAAGCACGGTGACGGCGCATTCTTGCCGGGACAGCCCTGTGCTCATCGAGGCCCTCGCAGAGTGGTCGTGGTGGTTCGGTTCACAGCGCCCACGCTAACGATGTCCCGGTGCCCCGGGAAATGCCTGTGGAGACGCATCCATGCGCCGCGGGCATGGACGCCGCGCCACCTCGTCACGGCGGGTCTCACTCCGCCGTCGGAAGGGAGGCGTCCAGGACAGGTGCACCCGGGTTCCAGAGGGGCAGCCCGTCCGACGATCCGCTCGCGGGCCCGCGGGTCGGCGTCGGGAGAGGCCGCTGCCGGGGGTACGGGTACGTCCGACAGGGGCGCCTGACGGACATCCTCCTTCGCCAGGCGCCCTTCCCCGGCGTCTAGAAGAAGCCCAGCTTCTTCGGTGAGTACGACACCAGGAGGTTCTTCGTCTGCTGGTAGTGCTCCAGCATCATCTTGTGCGTCTCACGGCCGATCCCCGACTGCTTGTAGCCGCCGAACGCCGCGTGCGCGGGATAGGCGTGGTAGCAGTTGGTCCACACACGGCCGGCCTGGATCGCGCGGCCCGCGCGGTAGGCGGTGTTCATGTCCCGGGTCCACACCCCCGCGCCCAGGCCGTACAGCGTGTCGTTGGCGATTTTGATCGCGTCGTCGAAGTCGTCGAAGGAAGCCACCGAGACGACCGGGCCGAAGATCTCCTCCTGGAAGATCCGCATGCGGTTGTCGCCCTCGAAGATGGTGGGCTGGACGTAGTAACCGCCCTTCAACTCGCCCTCGTGCTCGAAGCGTTCACCGCCCGTGAGGACCTTCGCGCCCTCCTGGCGGCCGATGTCCAGGTAGGAGAGGATCTTCTCCAGCTGGTCGTTGGAGGCCTGCGCACCGATCATGGTGTCGGTGTCCAGCGGGTGGCCCGGCTTGATGCGCCGGGTGCGTTCGACGGCCGCCTCCAGGAACTCCGCGTAGTGACCGCGCTGGATCAGCGCCCGGGACGGGCACGTGCAGACCTCGCCCTGGTTGAGCGCGAACATCGTGAAGCCTTCGAGCGCCTTGTCGCGGAAGTCGTCGTCGTGCGCCCATACGTCGTCGAAGAAGATGTTCGGCGACTTCCCGCCGAGTTCCAGGGTGACCGGCTTGATGTTCTCCGAGGCGTACTGCATGATCAGCCGCCCGGTCGTGGTCTCCCCGGTGAACGCGATCTTCGCCACCCGCGGGCTCGACGCCAGCGGCTTGCCCGCCTCCACACCGAACCCGTTGACGATGTTCAGCACACCCGGCGGCAGCAGGTCCGCGACCAGGCTCAGCCAGTAGTGGATGGAGGCCGGGGTCTGCTCGGCCGGCTTGAGGACGACCGCGTTGCCCGCGGCGAGCGCCGGCGCGAGCTTCCAGGTCGCCATCAGGATCGGGAAGTTCCACGGGATGATCTGCGCGACGACACCGAGCGGCTCGTGGAAGTGGTACGCCACCGTGTCGTCGTCCAGCTCGCCCAGCGAACCCTCCTGCGCCCGGATCGCCCCGGCGAAGTAGCGGAAGTGGTCGATCGCGAGGGGGATGTCGGCGGCCAGCGTCTCCCGGACCGGCTTGCCGTTCTCCCAGCTCTCGGCCACCGCCAGCGGCTCCAGGTGGGCCTCCATCCGGTCGGCGATCTTCAGCAGGATGTCGGACCGCTCCGCGACCGGCGTACGACCCCACCCGGGCGCCGCCTCGTGCGCCGCGTCCAGCGCCCGCTCGACGTCCTCCGCGGTACCGCGCGCGATCTCCGTGAACGGCTGACCGTTGACCGGTGACGGGTTCTCGAAGTACTGCCCGCGCGCCGGCGGCACATAGGCGCCGCCGATGTAGTGGTCGTAGCGCGCCTGGTAGGAGACGATCGAGCCTTCGGTGCCCGGCGCCGCGTAACGAGTCATCCTGGTTGCCTCCCGGTGCAGCGCTGCCCGCCGTTGGACAGCTCTCGGCGCGAGGCTAGACACACGGACGTTGCAAGTACGTTGCGCCGCGGATCAGCGCCCGTGCCCGCCCGGCCGGCGCCGCCAGTTCGGCCTCCAGCGCGGCGAGCCGGGCCCGGACCGGTGCCGTCGGACGTACGGCGGCGAGCGCCCGCCACGTCTCCAGGTCGTCCTCACCCCACGGCGCGTGCGCCCAGTCCGCCAGCAGATCCGGGTCGCCGTGCGCGATCAGCGCCGTGCGCAGCCCGCCGGCGAGCCGCTCCCGCAGCCGGACGATCGCCGGGGCCTGGGAACCGGGCAGCAGCGGGCCGGTGTACGCCTCCGCCGCCGCGGTCAGCGCACCCGTCTCCAGCCGCCGCTCGACCACGGTGGCGTCCGACTCGACCGCGGCCGTCAGCCGGTACGGCCGCGAGGCGAGCAGCCCCGGCCCCAGCAGTCTGCGCAGGCGCGCCAGCTCGGCCCGCAGCGTCACCGGGGTCACCGACTCGTCCGCGTACAGCGCGCACAGCAACTCGTCGCCGCTCAGACCCTCGGGGTGCCGGGACAGCAGCACGAGGATCTCGCTGTGCCGACGGCTGAGCCTGATCCGCCGTCCGTCCAGGACGAGTTCGGCCTCGTCCCGGCCGAGCGCGCTCAGCAGCGGCCCCTCCCCGGCGGCGCGCGGCGGGGCGAGCAGGGCGAGCTGTGCCTCGGCGGCCCGCGCCACCGCCTGCACGAAGCCGAGGCTGTGCGGATGGGCGAGCCCGTCCCCGCCGGTGATGTCCACGGCCCCCAGGACCCGTCCGGTGCGTGGATCGTGCACCGGAGCGGCGGCGCAGGTCCACGGCTGCACCTGCCGTATGAAGTGCTCGGCGGCGAACACCTGCACGGGCCGGTCCACGGCGACCGCGGTGCCCGGCGCGTTGGTGCCGACCGCGCTCTCCGACCACCGGGCACCGGGCACGAAGTTCATCCGGTCCGCGCGGCGCCGGGTCGCCGCGTGCCCCTCCACCCACAGCAGTCGGCCGTGCGCGTCGCACACCGCCAGCAGATGCTCGCCATCGGCCGCGAAGGTGCCCATCAACTCCCGGAACAGGGGCATCACCCGGGACAGCGGATGCTCCGCGCGGTAGGCGCCGAGATCGCCGTCGGTCAGCTCCACCCTGGCGGCGCCGTCCGGCCCGACCCCGGCCCGCGCGCTGCGCCGCCACGACTCCGCCACCACCGACCGCACCGGGCGCGGCACCGTCCCCACCGTGGTGAACGTCTCGTGCGCCCGGCGCAGCAACCGGACGCGCTCGGCGGGGTCGGCCCCCGGCTCCAGGGCAACCCACGGATCGGTCAACTCGGCCTCCCCGGACGGTGGAACGGTGGTGATGCGGTGCGGTACGGACGGTGATGCGGGGTGCGGCGGCTCCGGGCGGTGCTGTGGCGGGCTCGGCGGTGGCACAGCGGCTGCCACGGTGGCCGGGATCATCGTCACCCAGGGTGTTCGCGCGGACAACCGGTGCGACGGCGGCTCCGCCTCCGGCTAGGCGAAGTTGACCATTCTGATGTACCGCACCCAGTCCCAGTTCGGCCCCGGGTCGGTGTGGTCGGTGCCGGGCACCTGGTAGTGGCCGATGATGTGCTCCCTGTCCCGGGGGATGCGGTACTTGGCGCAGATCGCCGCCGTGAGCCTCGCGGACTCCTCGTAGAGGGCGTCGGTGAAGTAGGCGGGCTGGTCGATCCAGCCCTCGTGCTCGATGCCGATGCTGCGCGTGTTGTAGCTCCAGTTGCCCGCGTGCCAGGCGATGTCCGCCTCGTGGACGCACTGGGCGACGTGCCCGTCCGCCGAGCGGACCACATAGTGCGCGGAGACCTTCTTCTGCGGGTCGGCGAAGATCGCCAACGTGTCGGTGTACGTCTCCTGCGTGACGTGGATGATCACTCGGTCGACGGTGTAGTCACCGGGACGGTGGGACACCGTGTAGTTGGAGCCGCTGGCCGCCTGCCACTCGGCGGGCGGGTAGTCGACGGCCGCGCTCTGCGCACCGGCCCGCCCTTCGGGAAGCAGCGGGTAGGGGACGGCGGCGAGTGCCGCGCCCTTGAGCAGCCGGCGCCGGCTGAGCCGGGGTCTGGCTCGGTCCATGTCCATGGCGGGATGCCTTTCGGGATGCCTCGGGGAATGCCGTTCGGCGTGCTTTCCGGAGTCGGGGTACGACGGGGACGTCAGCGGCGCAGAGCCCGTGCGGTCTCCCGCAGCCGGGCGTGCGCACCGCGGTACGTCTCCCGCGCGGGCAGCCACTCCTTGCGGAGCTTGGCCACGCACGTGTAGTTCGTGTCGCACACGTTGGCCAACGGTGATTCGACCGCCTGGGTTGCGAATTGGTACGCGTCCAGCTCGCTGAACCCGTAGTCGCGCACCAGCCACCGCACCAGGTCGAGCTGGGATATCCGGAACGCGTCCTCCAGCGGCCGGGCCGAGCCGGTCGAGATGATGTGCGTGTCCGACTCCAGCCGGGGCCACGGTGTGGCGACGTCCTTGAGGAGGTCGACGACCACCACCGTGTTCATCGCGCACTCCACGGCCACGCCACAGGTCTCGCCCTCGCCCTGCCGGGCATGCCCGTCGCCGAGGCTGAGCAGGGCACCGTCGACGTTGACGCCCAGGAAGCAGGTGACGCCGGCCCGCATCTCAGGGGTGTCCATGTTGCCGCCGTGGGCGTCCGGCACCAGGGCCGAGCGCACCTCCAGGCTGGCGGGCGCCACGCCCACCGTGCCGTGCATCGGGTCCATGGGCAGCTCCACCTGGAGGTCGCTGTCCCGCGCCTGGAACAGGGCCGTCCTCCGGGCCCGGTCCAGTTGCCAGATCCACACCCGCTCCGGCAGCGGTGGCTGAAGGGTGGCCGTCGTGTGCGTGGAGGTCAGCGCGCCGAAGAGGGGGACCGTCGTGGACGCCGCCCAGTCGCGGGCCGGTTCGATCGACACGAAGTGCACGGCCACGGTGTCACCGGGCTCGGCGCCCTCGATGTGGAAGGGGCCGGTCTGCGGATTGAGGTAGGGGAACTCGCAGACCTCGGACACCAGGTCCTTCTCGGACCGGACCCGGCCCGCGAAGCAGTCCTCCGTGTAGAGGTCGAGGACCGTGCCGGGCGCGATCCGCGCCAGGGGCGCAGCTCCGCCGAACGTCCAGGCGTACTGGTCCGGTTCGGGGCGCACGGTGAGGATCCGGGGGTCGGTCATCGTGGCGTGACTCCCTTCTGAGGGCGATCCCGGGACGGGGATGCGGGCGGGCGTGGCTGCGGAGCCACGTGACGCGTGGTCAGCTCGGCACGGATCCGTCCATGCGGCCGGCGCCGGGGTCGTACGCGTCGAGGTGCACGCGCGCGGTCTCGGCTATGCGCTCGGGGTGCCGTCGTATGAGCACGAGCAGCACGACCACACCCACGGCCATCCACGCGCCGACGACCGGACCGGCGTAGGACACCGGCGCCGTCAGTTCCGTCACGAAGTCGAACACCGGGAGGCCGGCGGCCGTCAGCAGGGCGGGGACGAACGCGGTGATGCCCAGCACCGGGAACAGCAGATGCCGCACCGGTTTGAAGGCAGCCCGGCCGGAGCGAAGGAAATGACCGGCGCAGGAGAGGTTCACGACGATGTAGACACCGACGACGACCGTGACGATCACCGTGGCGAGCAGCAGGAACGCGGTCACCGGGTCGTAGGCGAAGCCGAGCCCCAGCACCGCCGCGACCGCCACGACGGTTTGCAGGGCGATGCCGGCCACGGGGGAGCGGTGCCGGGGATGGAGCGTGGCGAGCAGGCCGGGCAGGACGCGGACACGGGCGAGGGCGAAGGCCGTGCGCGTCGAGACGTTCGCGCTCGCGTTGGCGTTCGCGATCGTGGAGTTGACCACCGCGAGGAACACCAGCACCCAGAAGAGGCCGAAGGAGGCCCGGGCGACGCCCTCCCAGGACGCCTCGCCCGAGGCGCCGAACTCCGCGAAGCGGTCGGGGCCGAACCAGACGGTCATCGCGTACGTCGTGAGGACGTAGAACAGGCCGATGCCCACGGCCGCTCCGAGGACCGCGCGGTGCATGGTCCGCCGCGGGTCGCGGGTCTCCTCGGCGAGCGACGCCGCCGCCTCGAACCCCGCGAAGGCCAGCACCGTGTAGACCGACCCGGCGAACACCCCGGAGGCTCCCGCGTACCCGTCGGCGGTGTGCGACGTACCGAACACCGACAGGGTGTTGGCGCTGCCCGCCCTGGCGATGAGCAGCACGGCGAACACGAGGAGGACGAGGACCTCGAAGACGCCGAGGACGGTGCCGAAGCGGGCGGAAGCGCGGACGCCGAGGTAGCCCGAGACGGCGATCACCCCGGCACCCGCCAGCGCCCACGGCCACCACAGGTCCGCCGGGTACGCCGACCACTGCTCGTGCAGCGTGCCCGCCGTCGTGAAACCCAGTTGGAGGAGCAGCAGGGGTGGCACCAGCATCTCCACGAAGACGTAGGCCCACCCGACGAGGAAGCCGACGGCCGGGTGCAGGCCCCTTGCCGCGTACGTCGCCACGGAGCCCGCCGCGGGCAGCTCCCGCGCCAGCTCGGCCACGCAGGAGGCGGTGAACAGACAGGCCACCAGGGCCACGAGCACCGCGAGCGGGAGGCTGCCGCCCGCGAAAGCGGCGCCCGACGGAATCGACGCCGCCACCGCGGCGGCCGGCGCCATCGCCGTGATGCTCTGGAACAGGACCTCGCGCAGCCCGATGGCGTCGCGCCGCAGCGTCCCCTTCGTCTCCCGGTGCATGTGTCCCCCGATGCGTGTCAGTCCGCCGCCACCACCGACCGTGCGCTCCTCATTTCGTCGCCGCCCGGCGGTCGGTGACGATCCGTCGGCTGCGCCTCGCGTGAATCACGGTACGACTCGGGCGGGTTGGGCAGAAGGGTGTGCCACGGTTCCGTGGACGAGTCACGGCTTGTGGACAACTTGCTCACTCGATCGGGTGACGTCTGGTGGTGAGCGGGGGCGCCTGGCACGTCGGACTCGGCACTGGAAGGCCGACGCCTGGCCGGCCCTGGGAGCCAGACACCCGGTCGGCGCCGGAGCCTCGGCGCACGGTCCGTCACGGTCGCTCGCGGAGGCGGATTCCGTACCGGGGGCCCTGCGGCCGCGACTCACGGGCGGCAGTAGACAACCGGTGTCACGCCCCTCGCCGCGCCACCCTCCCGCAGATCACCGCACTCCCGCAGCGCGCCGCCGACCAGGAATCCACCGTGGTCGGCATCCCGCGGGCAGCCACCCCTGCCCGGCGTCGGGCGCCCCGGCCTGCAACGCAGCAGCAGGACGCGCCCCTGCCCGTCCGGCATCAGCACGCAGGAGGCGAGCAGCGCCCGCGGCTGAGACTTGATCCATTCCTCGCGTGGCACCCGGTCCGTCACCCGACCTCCCGCGGTCGGGGCCCCGGCACGCGCCGAGCCGCGTCAGGATCGTTCCGCCACCACCGCCGGATCGTCCAGTACCGCTCGGACGACCGAGTGCGCGGCGCCCAGCAGGGGGCCCTGCGGGCCCAGTGGGGAGACCGTCACCGGGCAGGCCGGGCCGGCCGTACGGCCCTTCAGCTCCGTGTCCAGTGACGGCAGCAGCCAGGGGGACAGCTCGGCCAGGGCGCCGCCCAGGACCACCGTCTCGGGGTCGAGCAGGTTCACCGCTCCGGTCAGGGCGATACCGAGGGCCGTACCGGCGTCCCGCAGCGCGGCCCGTACCCTCTCGTCGCCCGCCTCGGCGCGCTCGGCGAGCAGGCCCACCCGGTCGTCCCGCGGCTCCAGCCCGGCCGCGCGCAGAACCGCTTCCTCGCCCGCGTACTGCTCCAGGCACCCCCGGCTGCCGCACGGGCAGGCGGGACCGTCCGGCCGTACGGGCACGTGGCCCAGCTCGCCCGCGAAGCCCCGGGTGCCGCGCAGCAGCCGGCCGTCCACGACGACCGCCGCGCCGATGCCGATCTCGGCCGACACGTGCAGGAAGTCGCCCGGCGTACCGGCACCGAGCCACAGTTCGGCCAACGCGCCGAAATTGGCCTCGTTGTCCACGGTCAGCGGCCCGTGGCCAGGCAGCAGGGGGCCGAGGTCGAGGTCGTGCCAGTCGAGGTTCGGGGCCCGTACGACCGTCCGCCCGTCCCTAGCCACCAGGCCGGGCACGGCGACCGCGAGCCCGGCGGGCCAGAGTTCCGCGCGTTCCGCCTCCGCGACGACCTGGTGGATCAGCGCCGTCAATTCCTCGATCACCGGTCCCGGCGCCCGGCCCCGGTTGGCGCCGCGCCGGACCGCCCGCGCGCGGACCTCGCCGCGCAGGTCGACCGCGCACACCGCGAGGTGGTCGACGCCGATCTCGGCCCCGATCCCCGCGGGCCCCCGACCGCTCACCGCGAGCGCCGACCCGGGCCGGCCCACCCGCCCCGGCCGCTCGGGGCCCAGTTCCTCCAGCAGACCCCAGCGGATCAGCTCGTCCACCAGGGTCGACACCGCGGCCCGCGTCAGTCCGATCCGGGAGGCGACCGCCGCCCGGGACAGCGAGCCCTCGGCGCTCACGGCGTGCAGCACCCGGGCGAGGTTGCGCCGGCGCATGCCCTGCTGGGTGTCCGGCAGGGTGCGCCCGGCGCCCGATGGGCGGGCCTCGTGCAGCGGTGCGGTCATGCCTCCGTCAATCCTTGGTGTCTGCCGCCCGGCTGGTCGCGGGCGGCTCCGGTCACTCGGTGTCCGTCCCCCGCTCCAGCAGCGGGGCCGCGTCGGAGAGTACCCCGGTGATCCGGTCCAGCGTCGTCCGGTCCCGTTCCACGGCCTCCAGGACGGGGCCCGCGGCCGTGTTCCAGCGGCGGGCGACCGCGGCGGGATCCTCGCAGGTCAGCAGTCCGGCCGCCTGTGCCGCCGCCCCCAGGGCGACCAGTTCCCGGGCCTCCGGGACCTGGACGGGCCGCCCCGAGAGCCGGCGCACGGTCTGCTGCCAGGCCGTCCCGCGGGCCCCGCCGCCGATCAGGAGCAGCGGGGTGTCGCGGTCCGCGTCCTCGTCGAGGACCAGGTCGAGCGCCCCGAGCAGCGCGTGCACCGCGCCGTCGTACGCGGCCTGGAGAAGCTGACCCGCGGTGGTGTCGTGCCGCAGACCGTGCAGCACTCCGGAGGCGTGCGGCAGGTTCGGGGTGCGCTCACCGTCCAGGTACGGCAGCAGGGTCACGGAGCCGCCGGATTCCACCGCCTCGCGGTCCAGGCCCAGCAGGGCCGCGACACGGTCCACCGCGAGGGTGCAGTTCAGGGTGCAGGCCAGGGGCAGCCAGTCCCCGCGCGCGTCGGCGAAGCCGGCCACCGTCCCGGTCGGATCGGTGGGGCGGCGCCGGGAGACGGCGTATACCGTGCCGGACGTCCCGAGGCTCAGCACCGGCGTGCCGGGCCGCAGGCCGAGGCCCAGGGCCGCCGCCGCGTTGTCGCCGGTGCCCGGGGCCACCAGCGTGCCCTTCGAGAACGGCAGATCGTGGCTGTCGCGCACGGTGCCGGCCACCTCTCCGGGCCGTACCACCCGGGGCAGCAGCGCCGGGTCCAGGCCGACGTGCGCGAGCGTCTCCTCGTCGTACGCCTCCGTCCCGGACGCCCACCAGCCGGTGCCGGAGGCGTCGCCGCGGTCGGTCGTGCCCTGCCCGGTCAGGCGCTCGGTGAGGTAGTCGTGGGGGAGCCGTACCGCCCGGGTCGCGCGGACCGCCTCCGGCTCGTGCTCGGCGAGCCACGCCCACTTGGTGACGGTGAAGGACGCCCCGGGCACGCTGCCGGTGCGCTCCGCCCAGGCCTTCGGCCCGCCCAGCTCCTCCACCAGGCGGCCGGCCTGCGGCGCCGAGCGGACGTCGTTCCAGAGCAGCGCCGGACGCACCGGCTCGCCGCGTTCGTCCAAGGTGACCAGGCCGTGCTGCTGGCCGCCGATCGACACCGCCGCCGCCTCGTGCGCCGCGTCACCGCACTGGCGCAGCGCCTCGCACAGCGCGTCCCACCACTGGCGCGGATCGCTCTCCCGGCCGGCGCCGGACGACACCGTGTGCGGTGCCTGGCCGCTCGCCACCACCTGACCGGTGGCCGCGTCGACGACCAGCGCCTTCGTGGACTGGGTGGACGTGTCCACTCCGACGACGAGCGGACCCTCGGCTGCTGACATCGGGCTCTCCCTCTTCCGCGGCTCCGCGGGACGTGCGGTGTGTGGTTTCGAAGACACCTTGCTGTCGAAGACATCTTGTCTCTTCCCAGAGGTGCGTCGGCATACTAATTTGTAAACCGCCATGACGAAATAGTCGCAACGCAGCAAGGAGCCGCGGCATGAGCTACCAGCCCACCCCCGAGGACAGGTTCACGTTCGGACTCTGGACCGTCGGCTGGCAGGGAAGGGACCCGTTCGGCGACGCCACCCGCCGCGCCCTCGACCCGGTCGAGACGGTGCAGCGCCTGGCGGAACTCGGTGCCCACGGAGTGACCTTCCACGACGACGACCTGATCCCCTTCGGTTCGTCGGACACCGAGCGCGAGTCGCACATCAAGCGGTTCCGCCAGGCCCTGGACGCCACCGGCATGACCGTCCCGATGGCCACCACGAACCTCTTCACGCACCCCGTCTTCAAGGACGGCGCGTTCACGGCCAACGACCGCGACGTGCGCCGCTACGCCCTCCGCAAGACGATCCGCAACATCGACCTGGCGGCCGAGCTGGGTGCGAAGACGTACGTCGCCTGGGGTGGCCGCGAGGGCGCCGAGTCCGGCGCCGCCAAGGACGTGCGTTCCGCCCTGGACCGCATGAAGGAGGCCTTCGACCTCCTCGGCGAGTACGTCACCTCGCAGGGCTACGACCTCCGCTTCGCGATCGAGCCCAAGCCGAACGAGCCCCGCGGCGACATCCTGCTGCCCACCGTCGGGCACGCGCTGGCCTTCATCGAGCGCCTGGAGCGGCCCGAGCTCTACGGCGTCAACCCCGAGGTCGGCCACGAGCAGATGGCCGGTCTGAACTTCCCGCACGGCATCGCGCAGGCCCTGTGGGCCGGGAAGCTCTTCCACATCGACCTCAACGGCCAGTCCGGCATCAAGTACGACCAGGACCTGCGGTTCGGCGCGGGCGACCTGCGGTCCGCCTTCTGGCTGGTCGACCTCCTGGAGAGCGCCGGTTACGAAGGACCGCGCCACTTCGACTTCAAGCCGCCGCGGACCGAGGACCTCGACGGCGTGTGGGCCTCGGCGGCGGGCTGCATGCGCAACTACCTCATCCTGAAGGAGCGCGCGGCAGCCTTCCGTGCCGACCCCGAGGTGCAGGAGGCGCTGCGCGCCTCGCGCCTGGACCAGCTGGCCCAGCCGACCGCGGCCGACGGCCTGGAGGACCTGCTCGCCGACCGCGCGGCCTTCGAGGACTTCGACGTGGAGGCCGCCGCCGCGCGCGGCATGGCCTTCGAACGCCTCGACCAGCTGGCGATGGACCACCTGCTGGGCGCGCGGGGCTGAAACGGAGGAGGGCCGGGGCGAGCGGCAGCGGCTCACCCCGGCCCCCCGGCCGCGAGGCCGGTGTCAGCGGCCCTCGGGCAGCCGGACGTACGTCACGGTCGTCTTGATGCCGCTGTCGACCAGGCGGCCCCGGGCGTCGAACGCGCCCGTCCCGTCGGTCATCCCGAAGTCGTTGTCGTTGACGAGCGCGAGCGTGTCGTGATCCACGCGCGCGATGCCCTCGATCTTCCCGGGCACCCCCGCGACCTTGCCCAGGTCGACCACCAGGCGCTTGGCCGGCACCGGCACGCCCCGCGCCGCGGGATCGTCCAGCTGCTCCAGCGACGGAGCCGTGGTGTCGTCGTCCCAGGGACCGCCGAGGATGTCCGACGTGCGCGTGAGGCTGACCAGCTGAAGCCGGGCGGTCTTGTCCGTGCGCTCCTCGACCAGCAGCCGGTCACCGCCGACCGCGACCACCGAGGAGATCTTCAGCTCGGAGGTGTCGTCCTCGCTCGGGTCCACCACGTCCACCGGGTCGAAGCGGTAGGCGTACTCGGCCGTGACGGCCTTCTCGCGGGGTGAGAAGCGCAGCAGGCGGGTGGTGCGCGAGGCGTCCCCAGCGTCCGCGTCCGGGAGCGACAACGGGCTCTGGAGGGCCATCACCAGATCACCGCCGGGAAGCTGCGCCAGCCCCTCGAACCCGCGGTTGGTCTTGCGGTGCAGCAGGATCGACGGCAGCGCCTCCACCACCGGGTAGTCCGCACCCGTCAGACCGAGCCCCTTGGGCACGTAGCGCGCGAGGACCTTCCCGCGCGCGGAGACGTGCACGAGGGACGGCCCGTACTCGTCCACGAGCCAGAAACTGCCGTCACCGGCCCGAACGATGCCCTCGGTGTCGAGGCCGTTCGGGTCGTAGGAGAGCGGCGTCTGCGCGTCGTAGGTGTACGGCGCCTCGTCCCGGCTCTTCTGGTTCGGCAGTCCGGTGACGGCCTTCCCGGAGGAGGTGGTCAGCGGCATCGCGCCGATCACCTTGATCGTGTCCCCGGAGACCCGGATCCTCACGATCGCGGGGTCGAATCCCGGCACCGGGAAGGTGCGGCGCTTCTTGCCGTCCACCTTGATCTGACCGTTGGGGCCGCGGTCGGTCACCGTCCAGTACTCACCCTTGCGGCCGGCCGGGTAGATGTCGCTGCCGATGCCGCCGAGCGTGATCCCGTGGTCGCCGGCCACGCTGCCGGGCAGCAGCGCGTTGCTGAACGAGCCGAGCGGGATCTCGCCGAGGATCGCCGTGCGGATCACGCGGGCGTCCCCGGACGGCGCCGCGGTGGCCGTCCCCGCCGCGACGAGGACGGCGCCCAGGGCCAGGGGCAGACCCGTGGCGACGGAACGGTGGACGCGGCGCGGGCCGGCGGCATGCGAGGACATCGGGCCTCCTGGAGCAAGGTCATGGGCTGCCGACACCATTGGGCCCCCGGAGGAACGCGGCGCGACCGCGCGGTGAACGGCCGGCGTCCGCCGCTCATCGGATAGCGCCGATCCCGCGATGACGGCGCGTCAGCGTCCATCCGGTGCGGGGACATCCGCGTCCGGCCGCGCGGAGGCCAGTGCCGTCGCGGGATCGGGATCGGCCCCGCCCGCCGGGACCCAGCGTCCTCCCTCGTCCCGATACGGCCACCAGTGCCCCTCGCCCCCGAGCCGCAGCTGAACGCCTTCCTCCTGGACGGTCCACCGGTTGCCGCTCCTGTGGAACACCGGCCGCTCGTCCGCCTCCCAGGCCGCTTCCAGAGCCGCACACGCGCGTGCGAGCGCCGCACCCTCCACCGCCCGGTCCTCGTCGAGCACCGCCAGCGCCGCCGGGCCACCGGTCCGCCAGGCGCGGACGGCTGTCATGAGCCCGTCGCGTCCACGCCCCGACCCCGCGGCGAGCCGCTCGGCGACGGCGGCGGGCGCCGGCCCACACGCCAGGCGTACGGCGTCCTGAGCGGCCGTCAGGTCCGCGCCGGCCCGCCTCTCACCACGCAGCGCCGCCGCCAGCAGCCGGTACGCCTCCACGGCGGTGCGACCGGCCAGGTGTTCCAGCGCCGCGGGATCCACCCCCGGTGCGGCCGGTGACCCGGTGGCGAAGGACGGTGACGCGCCGGGTGCCGAAGGGAGCCCGGGCAACTCGGGCAGCGGCGGCAGGATCTCGCCGGCCGCCCATGCCTCGGCCGCGTCCACCCCCGCGGCCGGAGGTGTCACCCCGGACGGCTCCGCGGTACTGCGGACGTGCAGCTCCGCCAGGAAGGCGTCCTCGTCCCGTCCACGCATCAGCAGGAGCAGAAACGGATCCTCGTCCAGCAGCCGCGCCACCTGGTGGCAGAGGGCGACGGTGTGCCCGCAGTGGTCCCAGGCACCGCAGTCGCAGTCCGGATCCAGATCGCCCAGGCCCGGCAGGAGTTCGATCCCCGCCACCGCCGCGTCCTCCATCAGATGCGGCGGAAGTTCCCGGTCGAGCAGCGCGGCCATGTGGCCGGCCTGCTCCACGGCGAGATCCTCGAACCGTGCCCACTCCTCGTCGGACAGCTGCGGCAGCAGGACGTCGGCCCGGTGCGCCGCACCTGAGGGGTCACGTACGACGGCGGTGACCCGGCCCGGCCGTACCGTCACCGCGCCGACGCCGCCCGCGCGCGCGAGCCGGCGCCCGGCCTTGACCGCAGCGGCTTCCAGGGCGGCGTCCTCCAGCGCCCGCAACCAGGCGCGCCCCCACCAGCTCCGGGCGAAGGCGCGCCCGCGCGCGGGCGGCAGCGCGGCGAACGTGCGCCCCGTGTCACGTCCGTCCTCGTCGTCGTAGCGGCTCATCGCGCCTCCCCGCGCAGTTCCACCAGTGCGGCCAGTTCCTCGTCCGACAGTTCCGTCAGAGCCGCCTCACCGGAACCGAGCACGGCGTCGGCCAGCTCCCGTTTGCGGCCCAGCATCTCCGCGATGCGGTCCTCCAGGGTCCCCTCGGCGATCAGCCGGTGCACCTGCACCGGACGGGTCTGCCCGATGCGGTACGCCCGGTCGGTGGCCTGCGCCTCCACCGCCGGATTCCACCAGCGGTCGTAGTGCACGACGTGCTCGGCCCGGGTGAGGTTCAGTCCCGTCCCGGCGGCCTTGAGGGACAGCAGGAACACCGGGGCCTCGCCCGCCTGGAAGCGCCGCACCAGATCCTCCCGCGCGGCGACCGGCGTCCCGCCGTGCAGCAGCAGCGAGGACACCCCGCGGGCCGCCAGGTGCCGTTCGAGCAGCCGGGCCATGCGCACGTACTGCGTGAAGACCAGCACGCCCGAGTCCGCGGCGAGGATGGTGCCGAGCAGTTCGTCCAGCAACTCCAGCTTGCCCGAGCGTCCCGCGAGCCGCGGATCGTCCTCCTTGAGGAACTGCGCCGGATGATTGCAGATCTGCTTCAGACCGGTCAGCAGCCGCATGACCAGGCCCCGGCGGGTCATGTCGTCGACGGCCGCGATGCGGTCCAGGGTCTCGCGCACCAACGCCTCGTACAGCCCCGCCTGTTCAGCCGTGAGCGGCACCGGGTGATCCGTCTCGGTCTTCGGCGGCAGCTCGGGGGCGATGCCGGGATCGGATTTGCGCCGCCGCAGCAGGAACGGTCCGACGAGCCGGGCCAGCCGTTGTGCGGCGGCGGGGTCCCGGCCGCCCTCGACGGGCTGTGCGTAGCGCGCGCGGAAGCCGCCGAGTCCGCCGAGCAGGCCGGGTGTCGTCCAGTCGAGGATCGCCCACAGTTCCGTGAGGTTGTTCTCCACCGGCGTGCCGGTGAGTGCCACGCGCGCGCGTGCGCCGACCGTGCGCAGCGCCCGCGCGGTCGCCGAGTAGGGGTTCTTCACATGCTGCGCCTCGTCGGCCACGACCATCCCCCACGGGACCCCGGCGAGCCGGGCGCCGTCCAGGCGCAGTGTGCCGTACGTGGTCAGGACGAACTCGCCGTCCCGCAAAGACGTCAGATCGCGTCCGGGTCCGTGGAACCGGCGCACCGGCACCCCGGGGGCGAACCGCTCGACCTCGCGCTGCCAGTTGCCCAGCAGCGAGGCCGGGCAGACCACGAGGGTGGGCCCGGCCGCCGCCGGATCCGTCTGCCGGTGCAGGTGCAGCGCGATCAGCGTGATCGTCTTGCCGAGCCCCATGTCGTCGGCCAGGCAGCAGCCCAGTCCGAGCGATGTCGTGCGGGCCAGCCAGTCGAGACCGCGCAGCTGGTAGTCCCGCAGGGTCGCGGCCAGGCCCGGCGGCTGTCCGACGGTGAGGGCCGGGTCCTCGGCCGTCAGCCGCTCCCGCAGCCCCTCCAGCCACCCCGTCGGCCGTACGTCGATCTGTCGGCCGTCGACCTCTGTCGTGCCCGTCAGAGCCGCGGCCAGCGCCTCGACGGGAGTGACGGAACGGTTCCGCTCGGTCCGGGCCCGCTCCGCCTCCCGCGGATCGACCAGGACCCAGCCGTCGCGCAGCCGCACCAGGGGACGCTTGGCCTCCGCCAGCCGGTCCAGCTCCTCCCGGGACAGCTCCCGCCCGCCCAGGTCGAACCAGCAGCTGAACGTGACCCTCTCGTCCGCGCCGAGGAACGACGGAACGGCGGCGGTTCCGGACGGTGCGGTGCCGTCGTCCGGCGGTCCGATGGCCGCGTGTGCGGTGAGGCCGCGTGCCATGTGCCGGGGCCAGTGCACGTCGACCCCTACGGCGGCCAGCGCCCGCGCGCCCTCGCCCAGCAGTTCGGCGATCTCGTCGTCGGCGAGGTCCACGGCGTCCGGCACGGCGGCGGAGAGCAGCGGCGTCAGCGGCGGCCAGGCCCGGGCCGCCCGGCGCAGCGCCAGCAACGCGTCCGCACGCGCGCGTGGAGCGAACGCCGCGGGCGCGGTGTCCGCACCGGTCCACAGTCCGGCGGCATCCATGACGTCCGCCAGCCCGCCCTGGCCGTGTACCTGGAGGACCGCACGAAAGCGGATCGGATCCTCGTCCTGGGAGGTGGTGCCGTCGAGACCGGACGCCTCCACGCGCAGCGACAGCCGCACCCCCGCGTCATGACCGGCGGCGATGTCGTCGGCCCACGCCCGCAGCGCGGGCAGATGCCGCGGCTCCGGCGCCGTGTACGCGGGGCCGCCGGTCACCAGAGGGGCGGCGGGGGAGCGCGGCAGCACGTCGGCGATCGCGTCGAGGAAGGCGCGCAGCAGCCGCTCCGGGTCGGGCAACAGCGGTGGCCCGTCCGCCGCAAGCGGCACGGCGTGCGCCTCCGGGGGCATGGCGGCGGCGAGTTCGCGGACCAGTTCCGCGTCGCGCGCGGACAGCGGTCCCACGCGCCAGGCGTCGTGATCGCCGGCGGACAGGCCCGGCAGGAGCAGACCGCGCGCCACGAAGCCGAGGGCCAGTTCGTACGCGGTCCGCCAGAACGCGGCGGCCCGGTCTTCCCCCGGCAGCGCACGCGCGTGTGCGAACACCGGGAGGGCGGTGCGTACGGGGAGCAGGAGAACCGGCAGCGGGACGCGTTCGACGCCGCCATCGGCTGAGGGCAGTGCGAGGTCCAGATCCTCCGGCGAGCCCTCCGCGTGTACGGGCGGAGGCCCACCGTCCGGTCGCCAGAAGCCGATGCGGCCCGCACGCGGGGGATCGGACGGCAGGAACACGACGCAGCATCGGGTCAGTTCGGCCAGGTCGGAGGGTGATGCCGTGGGGATGGTCTGCACAGCTCTGCCGCACTCCTCAAATTTGACTACTGGACCGGAGTCGCCGAGGGTACAGGACGTCCTGGGCGTTCCCGTCCTGGCGATGGCGTGACGTGAGTCACTCCACAGCTTGTTCGAAGGGCCGTGCTCGTCAAAGGGGGATCGGGGCCGGGCGGAAGGGGCCGCATGCCGTCGGATCCAACGGCTCAGCGCGTCTCGCCGCCCGCCGCCCGCCGCCCGCCGCCCGCCACCAGCCTCCGCACGTCCACGCGCCACCCACGCCCCGCCGCATCCCGCTCACTCCCCACAGCCTTTCGGTGCGCGTCGAGGACCACTAGGGGTGCGGCTCAGGGATGTCTCAGGGTCGGGGCGCGGAACCGCGGGGAGCGGGGGGCCGTTCTCAGACAGAGAGCGGCAGCGGCCGCGAAGGAGGCGACGCTCATGTCCATGAACGCGAAGATCGCCGCAGGGGGCGTGGCGGTCGGGCTGATCCTGCTCATATGGCTGCCCTGGTGGGTGGCGTTCCTGATCGTCGTGGGAGTTCCGGCAGCCGCCTACCTCGCCCTGGACCCCTCGCAGCGGCGCAGGCTGCGCAGGGTCGCCCGCAAGGAGCTCGGCCGCTGAGGCACCGGCGCACGGCAAGGCGCCACTCGCCGAGCTGCCCGGACGGACCGGCCGAGCCATGAGGAGCCGCGTCGCCCAGGCGCGGCGCGGCTCACGGGCGAGCGACCGGGAGGCCTCCTCCGGCCGCCCCGGCTCACAGGGGCCGTACGGCCATCTTGTCGAGCGCCTCCAGCAGACCGGGCAGCTCGGGCCCCCTGCCCACCGGCAGTACCTCGCCGGGCTCCTCGTCAAGCAGGACGAACGCGATGTCGTCGGTGCGGGCCACGATCGACCAGCCGGGGCCGTCGGCGCGCAGCGTACGGGCCTCACCGGGGGCGAACGACGAGCGCACGCGGCCGAGCGGCGGCGGGGAGTCGACGTAGGCGCGCGCTTCCGCGAGCACCCGGCGGACCCCGGCGTGGCCGCCGGCCCTGGCGCCCTCGCCCTCCTGCGCGGACTCCACGGCCTGCGCGGAACCACCGGGCACGGGGAAGTCGGCGTCGTTGATCTGCTCCCGCCAGGCGGCCCACTGCAACGCTATCTCGTCGGCACCCAGCCGGCGCTGGGCGGGTCCCCAGCTGCCGGTGTCCGGCGGGCACAGCGCCGGCCGTCCGGCCTCCTCGGCGGGCGGGTCGTGAGGAGCGGGCACGCCGGGTGCCGCGACGGCGACGGCCAGGGGCCATCCCGGCAGGGCGGTCACGACCGCGCGCTCGTCCGGCGACAGCTCGTACTCCATGCCGCAGTCCCAGGAGGCGATGGCCACGGCGACCAGCGAGACGTCGTCGATCACGACCGTCCAGCGAGCGCCTTGCCCGTCCTGGCCCAGCACCAGGCCGTACCCGTCGGCGCGCGGCGCGAGGTCCAGCGCCGCACACGCCTCCGCGTAGTCGTCGCCCAGCACGCTCGGAAACTGTGCCGGCGTGAGCAGTACCGCCGTCAGCACGTACAGCGCATCGTCCGCGGCGGCGACGGGCTCATCGTCCGTCCCGGCCATCCCTGCCTCCCCAGTGGTTCGTCCATCGGCGCGCACCCTAGTGCGAGCGGAAGCCGCTTGTCACGACTCCGCGCACCACGCGGAGCTGCAGGTTTCCGCCTGGACAGGGGCGAAACGACCACATGCGGAGAAGGAAGTTCCGTTCAGGCCGCGGGCAGTCCGAGGAGGTCGCGGGCCACCGCGGCGGGTGTTTCGTCGCGTTCCCGGGCCAGCGCGACGACCGCCCGGCAGGCCAGCTCGCTCACCCCGAAGGACAGGGCCTCCGGGGACACCCACGCTGCCGCTTCCTCGATCCGGTCCTGGTCGTCCTCCGCGCGGGCCGCGACATAGACGGCCGCCGCTTCGAACAAGTTGTGCGCGCGCCTCTCCCGGGCACCCTCCGGCCGCACCTGCGTGGAGCTGCCGAGCCGGCCGGCGTACCTGCGGATTCTGTCGAACACGCGGACCACCCTTCCCTGAACGGGGTCAGTTCGATCACCCATCTGCTGTTCCACAACGTAGAGTTGGAGGTTCGGCGGCAGAAGGGGGACGACGCGGTGAAGCGGTTCGAGCGGCTCGCGGAGATCCGCCGGCTGGACCCGGTGGCGGACGCGCTGGAGATCTACCGGATCAGCGTCGCGTACGAGTTTCCCTGGGACTACACCCGCGCTCTTGAGCTGGCTCTCTACCGCACCTACGCGGTGCCCGCCATCGGGCGGCTGCTCGCGCGGACGGCGGAGCTGACCGAGCGCACGCAGAAGCGGTACGACGACACCGTGCTGCTCCTGGACACCATCGTGGAACACGGCTTCGCGGCGGAGGAGGGACGCACCGCGATCCGGCGCATCAACCAGATGCACCGCAGCTACGACATCAGCGACGACGACATGCGGTACGTGCTGAGCACCTTCGTGGTGGTGCCCCGGCGCTGGATCGACGCCTACGGCTGGCGGCGGCTGTCCCGGCACGAGATCGTCGCCACCGCCGAGTATTACCGCATCCTCGGCCGGCACATGGGCATCCCGGACATCCCCCGCACCTACGAGGAGTTCGAGGCCCTTCTGGACTCCTACGAAGAGGCCCACTTCGGCTGGGACGAGGAGGCCCGCCAGGTCTCCGACGCCACCCTCGACCTGATGGCGTCCTGGTACCCACGCCCCCTGGCGCCGCTGCTGCGCACGGCCACGCTCGCGCTGCTCGACGAGCCCCTGCTGCGCGCGTTCCGCTACCCGCGACCCGGCGCCGCCACCTCCGCGCTGGTGCGCCGCGCGGTACGGACGCGCGGCCGGTTGGTCCGGCTGCTGCCGCCGCGCCGCGGCCCGCACTTCGCGCGCCAGAACTGGGAGGTCAAGGGCTACCCGAACGGCTACCGCGTCGCCGACCTGGGCACGCGGCCGGTCCCCGGTCTGCGCGGTTGCCCGGTACGGCACCAGGACGGCTCAGCGGCCGGCCCCGTCGAGTGATGCCAGGGTGTCACGCAGCCAGGCCAGTTCGGCCCGGCTCGTGGCGCGCGCGATGGTGAGAACGCCGCGCCGGAACGGGTCGTCCAGTTCCTCGGCGCGCAGCGGCCGGTCGCCGTCGTAGAAGAAGCTCGCCGGCTCCTCCAGGAAGGCCAGCCGGCGCCGCAGCACGGCCGCCTGTGCGGCGGGGTCCTCCAGGTGCCGCAGGAACGCGAGCAGCGTGAACCAGTGGTTCTCGTCGGTGATCTCACGCTGGGCGGGCTCGGCGAGCCGGCGCTTCAGCTCGCGCCCGCCTTCCTCGGTCAGTCTCAGCACATGGCGCGGCGCGGCCACGGCTCCGGGTTCGGTGGCCCGCACCAGCAGACCGGCCTTCTCCAGGCGCTTGATCGCCGGGTACAGCGTGCTCTCGGCGACGGGCCGCACATGGCCGGTGAGCGCCGCGATGTGGCGGCGCAGAACGTATCCGTGCAGGGGGGCGCCGTACAGGAATCCGAGGATGGCGAGTTCGAGCATGGCCGCATTCTCCCGCAGAGATACATCGCTGAGCCAATACCACCTTGACGGAATACATCGTCACCGATGTATTGTCCGGGTGTCGCGGAACACAGGGAGGGGCACGGTGCAGCAGGCCACGTTCGACAGCAGGGGAAGCCGGATACGGTGGACCGAGGTATCCGGGGCGGAGCCCGCCCGGGTGTATCTGCACGGACTCGGAGCGATGTCCGCCGTGTACCACGCGCACCTCGCGGCACGCCCCGAACTCGCTGGGCGCCGCAGCCTGTTCGTGGACCTGCCGGGGCACGGCACGAGCGACCGCCCCCAGGACTTCGGGTACACGCTGGAGGACCACGCCGACGCGGTGGCCGCCGCGCTGGACGCGGCGAAGGTCGCCGGCGCCGAACTGATCGCGCACAGCATGGGCGGTGCGGTAGCCGTCGTCCTCGCCCACCGGCGGCCCGACCTGGTCTCCCGGCTGGTGCTGACGGAGGCCAACCTGGACGCCTCTCCGCCGCCGACCGCCGGCAGCAGCGGAATCGCCGCCTACGGGGAGGACGAGTTCGTCGAAGGGGGGCACGCGCGCGTGCTGGAGGCGGTCGGCCCGCTGTGGGCGGCGACGATGCGGCTGGCCGACCCGCGCGCGTTGCACCGCAGTGCCGTCGGCCTGCGCAAGGGCTCCGAGCCCGTGATGCGGACGCTCCTAGAAGGGCTGCCCGTCGACCGTGTCTTCCTCCAGGGCGAGCACAGCGGCGAACTCCCGGGCCGGGAGGACCTGGAAGCCGCCGGGGTGCGCGTGGTGACGGTACCGGGCGCCGGGCACAACGTGATGTTCGACAACCCCGACGCCTTCGTGGCAGCCGTCACCGGAACGGGCTGACCCGATCTTCAGCCCTCGCGCACCGCGAGCGCCAGGAAGCGGGCGTCCTCGTCGGTGTATGACGTCATCCGCCAGCCCGCACGCGCGAGGAGCGGCCGGAGGTTGGTCTCGTCCCGCAGATCGTCGGGGGTGATCCGGCGCCCCTGGCGTGCCGCCAGGGCCGCGCGGCCGATGGGATGGAAGAGGGCGAGCGTCCCGCCGGGCCGTACCCCGCGGGCCAGCTCCCGCAGGTTGTCCACCGGGCGCGGCAGGTGGGCGATCAGGCCCGCGGCGAACACGGCGTCCAGAGAACCCGAGCGCAGCGGGAGCGCGGCGACGTCGGCGAGCACCAGCCGCCCGTCGCGGTGCCTGCCCGCTCGTACGGCGGCCTGAAGCATCGCCGGGGTCAGATCCGCCCCCAGCACCACGCCGGAGGGGCCCACGGCGGCCCGCAGCGGCGGCAGGGCCCGCCCCGTGCCGCAGCCCGCGTCCAGCACGCGGTCCCCCTCCCGCAGCCCGAGGTCGGCCACGGCCGCTGCGTAGGCCGGACCGTCGTCCGGGAACCGGCTGTCCCAGTCGGCGGCGCGGGCGGCGAAGAATTCCTGCACATGTGTGTGGTCGTCGTTCATGTTCCGCATGATTCCTCACCGTCACGAGGGAAGTCCTTGTGCGCATGTTCGAGCGGGACGCGATCGTTCCGGCACAACTGTGCGCCATATTCCGGCACCTTTCGAAATGCGCCCCCTTTGTGCGCCCTTGCCCCCGCTAGCGTCCCGAGGCCATGGGACACCTGGACCACGCCGCCTTCGGCTGGCTGACACCCGTACTGTCGTACGTGATGGCCTGCATAGGCGCCGCACTCGGACTGCGCTGCACCGTCCGCGCGCTCGCCGCCACCGGCCGCGCGCGTCGGAACTGGCTCGTCACCGCCGCCTCGTCGATCGGGACGGGCATCTGGACCATGCACTTCGTGGCCATGCTCGGCTTCCGTGTCAGCGGCAGCGACATCCGCTACGACGTGCCGCTGACCATCCTCAGCCTTCTCGTCGCCATGGTCGTCGTCTGCGCCGGCGTCTTCGCCGTCGGCTACAGCCGCGACCGCAACCGCGCGCTCGTCCTCGGCGGTCTCACCACCGGGCTGGGCGTCGCCAGCATGCACTACCTGGGCATGGCGGCCGTCCGGCTGCACGGCGACGTCACGTACGACCCCGTCCTCGTCGGACTGTCGGTACTGATCGCCGTGGTCGCGGCGACCGCGGCCCTGTGGGCCGGACTCAACATCAAGTCGCCCCTCGCGGTCACGGTCGCCTCCCTCGTCATGGGAGCGGCCGTCACCAGCATGCACTACACCGGGATGTTCTCGGTGAGCGTGCGCGTGGACCCCTCCGGCGACGCCCTGCCCGGGGCCACGGCGATGCAGTTCATCTTCCCCCTCGCCGTCGGCCTCGGGTCCTACCTGTTCATCACCTCGGCCTTCGTCGCCCTCTCGCCCACCGCCGACGAGCGCGAGGCGTCCGCCTCCGCCCAGCGGCCCGTCGAAAGCGTCGCCCGCTAGCGGGGCCCCGGCCCGAGGGCACCGACCACGTCCCGAGCGAGGAGGCCATGCGCCCACCCCGTACACCCGAGAACGCCGCCGCCCCGGCACACCGTCCACGCGGACGCCGCGCACACGCCGGACCGCCCGCCGACGAAGGCCGCGGCACGCCCGGCCCGTCGCCCGACTCCGCACGCGCGCGTGGAAGCCGCCGGCACCTGCGCCCCCGCACGGTGCGCGCCAAGGTGGTCAGCCTTCTGATGGTGCCCGTCGTGTCCCTGCTCGCCCTCTGGGCGTACGCCACCGTCAGCACCGCTCAGGACGTCGCCCGGCTGCGCCAGTCGCAACGGGTCGACGCCGAACTGCGCAGCCCGGTGGCCGCAGCCGTCACCGCGTTGCAGGCCGAGCGCACCGCGGCCGTCCGCTACGCCACGGACCCCCGCACCGGCGACGGCGGCGCCCTCGAAGACCTCGCGGCCCGCACCGGCCGAGCCGTGGACAGGCTGCGGCTCGGCCGGGACAGCACCGTCGCCGACAGCCAGGAACTGCCCGCCGGTGTCTCCAGGCGCCTCGATGCCTTCGTCACCGGCGCCGAGCACCTCCGCGCACTGAGAACAGCCGTACGGGGTCACAAGACGGGCTGGGACGAGGTGTACACGCAGTACACGAAGACCATCGGCGCCGCCTTCGCGGTCGACGGTGCCCTCACCGGCGTCCAGCAGGCCGACGTCGCATCCGACGCGCGCGTACTGCTCGAATTCTCCCGCGCCGCCGAAGCGCTGGCCCAGGAGGACGCCCTGCTGGGCAGCGCCCGGACCGCCGGCACCCTCCAGGGAGAGCGACTGCGGCTCTTCAGCGCCGCCGTCGCCACGCGCCGTGCCCTCACCGAGACCGCGGTCACCGACCTTCCCGCCGCCCAGCGCACCGCCTGGCGCAATCTGACCGCCGGCGGTTCCTACACCGCCCTGGGCACCGCCGAGAACGACCTGCTCGCCGCTGGACCGGGCGCCCAAGTCGCCGACAAGGCCCCGCAAGCCGCCTGGAACGCCGCACACGCGCGCGTACAGGACGGCATGCGAACCATCGCGGCAGCCGTCGGCCGTGCCGTCGCCGGCCGCGCCGACCCGGTCACCCGCGGCCTGCTCAGCCCCGCCGGAGCCGCCGTACTCCTGGGACTCGCCGCCGTCGCCGCCTCTCTCGTCATCTCCGTCCGCATCGGACGGGCTCTCGTGGTCGAACTCGTGAGCCTGCGCAACGACGCCCTGGAGATCGCCCGTCGCAAACTCCCGGAAGCGATGCGGAAACTGCGCGCGGGCGAGGAGATCGACATCCGGGCCGAGGCCCCCTCCGGACCGCCGGCCGAGGACGAGACCGGTCAGGTCGCGGAAGCCCTGACCACCGTGCACCGCGCCGCGCTGCGCGCCGCCGTGGAGCGCGCCGAACTCGCCAGCGGCATCTCCGGAGTCTTCGTCAACCTTGCCCGCCGCAGCCAGGTCCTGGTCCACCGTCAGCTCAGCCTCCTGGACAGCATGGAGCGGCGTTCCGATGACCCGGACGAACTCGGTGACCTGTTCCGCCTGGACCACCTCACCACCCGGATGCGGCGCCATGCCGAGAGCCTGATCATCCTGTCCGGCGCCGCGCCCGGCCGGGCCTGGCGGATGCCGGTGTCCCTGACGAACGTCGTACGCGCCGCCGTCTCGGAAATCGAGGACTACGCGCGCGTGGAGGTACGCCAGTTCCCCGAGGCGTACGTCATCGGCGCGGCGGTAGCCGACCTCACCCATCTGCTCGCCGAAGTCGTCGAGAATGCGGCCCAGTTCTCACCACCGCACACGCGCGTGCGGGTCACCGGGGAACCGGTCGGCAACGGCTACGCCCTGGAGGTCGAGGACCGGGGGCTCGGCATGGGCGCGGAGACCCTGGCCGAGGCCAACCGCCGCATCGAACAGTCGGAGGCGCTGGACCTCTTCGACAGCGACCGTCTCGGACTCTTCGTGGTCAGCAGGCTCGCCTCCCGGCACGAGATCAAGGTGCATCTGCGGACCTCACCGTACGGAGGCACCACCGCCGTGGTCCTGCTGCCGAAGGCCCTGCTGCACAGCGGCTCGACGGAATCGTCCGCCCGCCCGGGCGAACAGGCACGACCCGAGGAGGAACGCGCCTACGCGCGCGTGCCCGGCGCGACCTCGCCCCAGGAGGCCGCCGTCACCGCGTGGCCGGACCGCCCCGCCCTGGCAGCCACCGCACCCGGCCCGCACAGCGTCACGCCGACACCTGGTCCCCAGAGCACCGGGAAGGCGGCCGATGCCCACGGCACCCGGCCGGTCCCAGGCCCGGACGGCACCGGCACGGCGGCCCGTTCCCACGACACCGCCCATGAAGCCCCGCCGCCCGGCGTCACCGCCCTGAGACCGCACCGCTCGCCGGACGACCCAGAGCCCTCCGGCGACCTCCCGCGCCGTGTGCGCCAGGCGAGCCTCGCCCCGCAACTGCGCCACCAGCGCCCCGAAGAGCCGGCCCAGCAGCCCATCCGCCACGGCGACGACCGGCGCACTCCCGAACTCGTACGGGACCGTATGGCGGCCTACCGCGACGGATGGACACGTGGCGGTGGCAGGCGGCCCGGCCGCGGCACCGCACCGGAACCGGAAACGGGCAGTCACAGCAGCGAAGGAGACCCGGCATGATCCAGGACCCGACATCGAGGACCGGCCAGCGGTCCGGCGAACTGGACTGGCTGCTCGACGACCTGGTGACACGCGTGCGGGAGGTACGGCACGCCGTCGTGCTCTCCAACGACGGCCTGGCGGTCGGCGCCTCCACCGGCCTCGCGCGGGAGGACGCCGAGCACCTCGCCGCCGTGGCCTCCGGCTTCCACAGCCTCGCCAAGGGCGCGGGACGGCACTTCGGAGCGGGCGGAGTACGCCAGACGATGGTCGAGATGGACGACGCGTTCCTCTTCGTGGCCGCGGCCGGTGACGGTTCCTGCCTCGCCCTGCTCACCGCGGTCACGGCCGACATCGGGCTGGTCGCCTATGAGATGGCCCGCCTGGTCAAACAGGTCGGCGAGCATCTCTACACGGCGCCGCGCGTCGCGGCGCGACCGCCCGCCGCCGGATGAGCCGGGAAGGCGGCACCGATGACCGAGAACCCGACCGGCGAGCCCCGCGAGCCGGGCAGCCAGTGGTACGACGGCGAGGCCGGACCCCTGGTCCGCCCGTACGCCATGACGGGTGGCCGCACCCAGCCCGGGCCGACCGGAGTACGCTTCGACCTGATCGCACTCGTCACCCTCGACCCCGCGGCACCGGCGCTCGACGACGACACCGCGCTCGGCCCCGAGCACCGGACCCTGATCGACCTGTGCCGCCCGGAGACGCAGTCCGTCGCCGAACTCGCCGCGGACGCGGACCTACCGGTCGGCGTGGTCAGGGTGCTTCTCGGGGACCTCCTGGAACTCGGCTGTGTGACCATCAGCCGCCCCGTGCCACCGGCCCGCCTGCCCGACGAGCGGATCCTGCGCGAGGTCATCGAGGGATTGCGAGCACTGTAGATGAACGTCCGGACACCGCCGTACGCCTCGCCGTGTCAGCATCCGTACGCCCGACCGCGTCCCGGTGCGCCCGATCCGCTCGCATTGCGCCAACGACCGGGCCCCGACCGCTCATATCAGGTGTACTTCGGTCCCATCGCCCCGACCCGCGTCCCCGTTGTCATGATGCTGCCTTCACCCCCGGAGCACGCGGACGCCGGCCGTGGCCGGCCCTCCCGAGAGAAGTGATCATGGTCTCCGAGCACCCCGACACCGCTGGCGACACCTCCGCCCTGGCACTGAAGATACTGGTCGCCGGTGGTTTTGGCGTCGGCAAGACGACCCTGGTGGGGGCCGTCAGTGAGATCCGGCCGCTGCGCACCGAGGAACTGCTCAGCGAAGCGGGTCAACTGGTGGACGACACCGACGGCGTGGACCAGAAGGTCACCACCACCGTGGCCATGGACTTCGGCCGCATCACCATTCGCTCCGGCCTCTCGCTCTACCTCTTCGGCACACCGGGACAGGACCGCTTCTGGTTCCTGTGGGACGAACTGGCCCAGGGCGCCCTCGGCGCCGTGGTCCTCGCGGACACCCGGCGACTGGAGGACTGCTTCCCGGCCGTCGACTACTTCGAGCACCGGCGCATCCCGTTCGTGGTGGCCGTCAACTGCTTCACGACAGCCCGCTCCTACGGCGCCCACGACGTCTCCCGGGCGCTCGATCTCGACCGCGGCACACCCGTGGTGCTGTGCGACGCGCGCGACCGCGACTCCGGCAAGGAAGTGCTGATCAGGCTGGTCGAGTACGCCGGGCGGATGCACACCGCCCGGCTCCTGGACTCCGTCGGCTGAGCCCGCCGCTCAGGCCGCGATGTCCCGCACGGCCAGCACGTTGTCGATGGTCACGCGGACGAGCAGTTCACCCGGAACGCCGTTGCGGGCGCCGTACTCCTCGGCGCGGTCCTCGCCCATGTACCGGGCGGCGATCCGGGTCGCCCACAGACGTACCTCGGCCAGATCCTCCGACAGGTGGGCGCGGCCGTTCAGCACCACGAAGTGGAACGGCGGACGGTCGTCGTCCACGCACAGGGCCACCCTGCCGTCACGGGCCAGATTGCGGCCCTTCGCCGTGTTCTTGCCGGTGTTGAACACCAACTCGTCCCCGTCCAGCAGAAACCAGATCGGAGCCACATGCGGGCTTCCGTCGGCACGGACGGTGGAGAGCTTGCCGGTGCGGGTGCCGTCCAGGACGAACGCCCGCCATTCCTCATCGGTCATCTTCTCTGCCATGGGCCCATCCTCCTTGCCCGCACGCCGGTCGTGGGGAAGGCTTGCGGCAGTTCCTCCAGCCAGGGGGGAGACATCACACGGGGAGACGGACATGGCGCAGAAGCAGGGTCTCGGCTGGCTCGTGGACGACCTGACCGAACGGGTGGACCACGTACGCCACGCGCTGGTCCTGTCGAACGACGGGTTGGTCACCGCGGCGAGCACGGGGTTACGCCGCGAGGACGCGGAACATCTGGCCGCCGTGGCATCCGGGCTGCACAGCCTGGCCAAGGGCTCGGGACGCCACTTCGGCGCGGGCAGGGTGCGCCAGACGATGATCGAGTACGACGACGCCGTGCTGTTCGTGACCGCGGCCGGCAGCGGCAGCTGTTTGTGCGTACTCAGCGGGGCCCAGGCCGACATCGGCCAGATCGCCTACGAGATGACCCTGCTCGTCAACCGGGTCGGCGAACACCTCGGCATCGACGCCAGGAAACCCGAGAGTCCCTCTACCACGGACCTCTGACCTGCTGGTTTTTCTGCCCCCGTGGAGTTATCCACAGGCTCGCCACGAGTCGCGACGAACCGGCTACGGTGAGTGCACGGCGAACGCGCAAGGCGTGAGCCACCGACTCCACGGGGGAGTACGACCATGTCGGCAAGCACCTTCGGCCCAACCCGCCCCAGCACCTGCACGCCGAGCCGCGCCGCTCGCGAACTGGGGCTCAAGCGCGTCGAGTTCGACCTCGCTGTCCAACTCGGCCGCATCCGGACCGTGCCCGACGAGGGCGGGGGAGGCAGCCGGCGCGTGGAGCACGCGGAGATCGAGCGCCTCCGCGCACAGGACGGCTTCCCCGAGTCCCTGCGCGAGCGGGTGCGGGTCGTGGGTACGGCGGAGGGCGCCGCCCTCATGGAGATCCCGGCCGGCCGGTTCACCCGGCTCGCCCGCCTGGGCCTGCTCGTGCCCGTCAAGTTTTACCTCAACCGTTACCGCGCCGTGGTCTGGCTCTATCTCGTGGAAGAACTGCGCCAGTTCACGGCGAGCCCGGAGCACGCGCACCTGCTCAAGGGGCGTACGCCCGAGACCCTCCGGGGCCAGCTGGCGGCGGGAGTGGACCTGCGGGCACGCAATTGGCGCGCACGCCAGGTCGGATTCCAGCTGCGGCAGGCCGAGGACCCGTGGGCCCGTGCCGCAGCCGTGGCCGCCTTCCTCGCGCCCGTCGAGGTCGCCGACGTCGTCAAGGACCCCTACGAGCGCGCTCACCTGAACCGGTTCCGGCCCGTGTCGCCAGGGGCGGGGGTCTCCGGGTCTCCCTCCGCTCAGCTCGCCGAGCGGATCATGACGGCGCAGGACGCGGATGAGGTCGGCTGGCTGCGCAGCGAGTTGGCGCGCTCGGTCGAGGAGGCCCGGGCCATTTCGCCGGCCCCGCGCCCGGCCGCCCACCGGGTTCCGGCGATGCGAGCGGTCGCACGCCCCATTCCACCGATGGCACGGACGGTCACCCGTCCCACGGAAGAGGCGACGAGGCCGTGGGAGCCGGCCACACGGTCCCTGAAGCCGGCGGGACCGCCTCCGCGGCCGGCAGCACGGTTTCCGCGGTCGGCGCGTGGGGCGACTCCGTCCCGTGAGCCGGCGGCACCGCTCCCAGAGCCGGCGACACGGCGTCCGCAGCCGACGGGACACCCCGCGGAGTTGGGACCCCGCGTCCTGCACATGCGGACGCGGCTGCCCGAGTCGGTGGCGACACAGCTCATCAAGGCGGCGACAGCGCCCACGGATCCAGCCATGCAACACCCCGAGTCACGGGTGCGGTCCTGGCAGTTGTACGTCGTTCCCCGGGAGCCGGCCGTGCAGCCGACGGTGCCACCGGTCCCTCGCGACCACGAGCCGGCACAGCCCGCTCCGCCGCCCTCGTCCCGCGGTCTCCGGGCCTGGCTGCGGCGCAGAAGCGCACGGCCGGCACGGCCCGCGCGGGTCTAGCCGGTCCTGGGTTTCGCCGCCAGGTGCTATAGGGCCCTGAACAGGCCCTCCTGCACGACCGAGACGAGCAGCCGTCCCCGCAGGTCGTAGATGCGCCCGCGAGCCAGCCCACGGCCGCCGGTGGCGATCGGCGACTCCTGGTCGTACAGGAACCACTCGTCCGCGCGGAACGGCCGGTGGAACCACATGGCGTGGTCCAGCGAGGCCAAGTCGAAGTTCCGCGGCCCCCACAGCGGCTCCACCGGGAGGCGTACCGCGTCCAGGAGGGTCATGTCGCTGGCGTAGGTGAGCGCGCAGGTGTGGACCAGCGGGTCGTCACCGAGCGGACCGACGGCGCGCATCCACACGGCACTACGCGGCTCGGCGCCCTCGATCTCCTCGGCGTTCCAGCGCAGCCGGTCGACGTACCGGATGTCGAAGGGCTGGCGGCGCGCCATCCGCTCCAACTGCTCCGGCAAGGCCCCCAGATGCTTGCGGATCTCCTCGGAGACCGTCGGCAGCGACTCGGGGTCCGGCACCTCCCGGGCCGGCGGCAGCTGGTGCTCGAACGGTCCTTCCTCAGGCTTGTGAAAGGAGGCGGTCAGATTGAAGATCGTGCGGCCCTGCTGCACGGCCGTGACCCGGCGCGTCGTGAAGGAGCGTCCGTCGCGGACCCGCTCCACCTGGTACACGATCGGCACGCCCGGCCGGCCCGGGCGCAGGAAGTACGCGTGCAGCGAGTGCACCGGGCGCTCGCCGTCCGTGGTGCGGCCGGCGGCGACCAGTGCCTGGCCCGCGACCTGCCCGCCGAAGACCCGTTGCAGGGACTCCTGCGGGCTGCGGCCACGGAAGATGTTGACCTCTATCTGCTCCAGGTCGAGGAGGTCGACCAGTCTCTCGGCCGGATTCGTCATCGGTGGGATTCTCCTCTTGCCACTGGCCGGGGACGGTTCACAGCTGGCCGACCTGCGTGACGCGGACGACCGCACGCCCCTCGGCGTCGGAAGCCGCAAGGTCGATCTCCGCGCTGATGCCCCAGTCGTGGTCGCCGTTCGGGTCGTCGAAGATCTGGCGGACGCGCCACAGGCCGTTCTCCGGCTCCTCGTGGATGACGAGCAGCTTGGGGCCGCGGGCGTCGGGCCCGGTGCCGAGGTCGTCGTACTCGTCCCAGTACTTGTCCATCGCCTCGCCCCACGCCTCGGCGTCCCATCCGGACTCGGCGTCCAGCTCGCCCAGTTCCTCGACCTGGTCCAGGGCGGCCAGCTCCACGCGGCGGAACATGGCGTTGCGGACCAGGACGCGGAAGGCGCGGGCGTTGGTGGTCACCGGCTTGACCTCGTCCGCCTTCTCCTGGGCCTCCTCGGCGGTCATCTCCTCCGGGTTGGCGAGCTGCTCCCACTCGTCCAGCAGGCTGGAGTCCACCTGGCGCACCATCTCGCCCAGCCACTCGATCAGATCCTGCAAGTCCTCGGACTTCAGGTCGTCGGGGATGGTGTGGTCCAGGGTCTTGTAGGCGCTGGCGAGGTAGCGCAGCACGATGCCCTCGGTGCGGGCCAGCTCGTAGAAGGACACCAGCTCGGTGAAGGACAGCGCCCGCTCGTACATGTCCCGGACCACCGACTTCGGCGACAGCGGGTGGTCGCCGACCCACGGGTGGCTCTTGCGGTAGGTGTTGTAAGCGTGGAAGAGCAGCTCTTCCAGCGGCTTCGGGTACGTGACGTCCTGGAGGCGCTCCATGCGCTCCTCGTACTCGACGCCGTCCGCCTTCATCGCGGCCACGGCCTCGCCGCGCGCCTTGTTCTGCTGGGCGACGAGGATCTGCCGGGGGTCGTCCAGGGTGGATTCGACGACGGAGACCATGTCGAGCGCGTACGACGGCGACTCGGGGTCGAGGAGTTCGAACGCGGCCAGGGCGAACGTGGACAGCGGCTGGTTCAGCGCGAAGTCCTGCTGGAGGTCGACGGTGAGCCGGACGATGCGGCCCTCGGCATCCGGCTTGTCCAGCTTCTCCACGATCCCGCCGTCCAGCAGCGAGCGGTAGATCGCGATCGCCCGACGGATGTGCCGCAGCTGCTGCCGGCGCGGCTCGTGGTTGTCCTCCAGAAGATGGCGCATCGCCTCGAACGCGTTGCCCGGCCGGGCGATCACCGACAGGAGCATCGTGTGCGTCACGCGGAATCGCGAGGTCAGCGGCTCCGGATCCGACTCGATCAGCTTCTGGAAGGTGTTCTCCGTCCAGCCGACAAAGCCCTCCGGCGCCTTCTTGCGCACCACCTTGCGCCGCTTCTTCGGGTCGTCGCCCGCCTTCGCCAGCGCCTTCTCGTTCTCGACGACGTGCTCAGGCGCCTGCGCGACCACGAGCCCCGCCGTGTCGAAGCCGGCCCGGCCGGCCCGGCCCGCGATCTGGTGGAACTCACGGGCCCGCAGCGTGCGCACCCGGCTGCCGTCGTACTTGGTCAGCGCCGTGAACAGCACGGTGCGGATCGGCACGTTGACGCCCACACCGAGCGTGTCCGTGCCGCAGATGACCTTGAGCAGACCGGCCTGGGCGAGCTTCTCCACCAGGCGCCGGTACTTGGGCAGCATGCCGGCGTGGTGCACGCCGATGCCGTGCCGGACGTAACGGGAGAGGTTACGGCCGAACTTGGTCGTGAAACGGAAGTTGCCGATCAGCTCGGCGATCTTGTCCTTCTCCTCGCGCGAGCACATGTTGATGCTCATGAGCGCCTGCGCCCGCTCCACGGCCTGCGCCTGGGTGAAGTGCACGATGTACACCGGCGCCTGCTTGCTCTCCAGCAGGTCGGTGAGCGTCTCGGTGAGCGGGGTCAGCTTGTACTCGTAGGAGAGGGGCACCGGGCGGGTCGCCGAACGGACCACGGAGGTGGGGCGGCCGGTGCGGCGGGTGAGGTCCTTCTCGAAGAAGGACACATCACCCAGAGTGGCCGACATCAGGATGAACTGCGCCTGCGGCAGTTCCAGCAGCGGGATCTGCCAAGCCCAGCCGCGGTCGCCCTCCGCGTAGAAGTGGAACTCGTCCATGACGACCTGGCCGACATCCGCGTCCTTGCCGTCGCGCAGCGCGATCGATGCCAGCACCTCGGCCGTGCAGCAGATGACGGGCGCGTCGGCGTTCACGGAGGCGTCGCCGGTGAGCATGCCGACGTTCTCGGTACCGAACAGCTTGCACAGCTCGAAGAACTTCTCCGACACCAGTGCCTTGATCGGTGCCGTGTAGAAGGTGACCTCGTCCCGGGCCAGCGCGGCGAAGTGCGCACCCGCGGCGATCATGCTCTTGCCGGAGCCGGTCGGCGTCGAGACGATCACGTTCGCCCCGGAGACCACCTCGATCAGCGCCTCTTCCTGGTGGGGGTAGAGGGTGAGGCCGCGCTCCTGCGCCCACGACTCGAAGGCTTCGTACAGGGCGTCGGGGTCGGCGGTCGGCGGCAGCTGATCGATGAGGGTCACGCCCCCATCTTGCCTGGCCTTCCGCCCGAGCGGGGAATCGGCTGGGGATGCGAAGATCACGACCGCTACGCTGTGTCGCCGATGCGGCGTCACCGCACCAGGTCAACTGGTCAGCGGCACACGAGGAATGGGGCGGGAAGCGGCCATGATGGGACCAGCACACTCACTGTCGGGGGCGGCGGCCTGGCTCGGCGTCGGAGCCGCCACCGCGGCCGCCGGACACCCGATGCCCTGGCCGGTCCTCCTCGTCGGCTCCCTGATCTGCGCCGGCGCCGCACTCGCCCCGGACCTCGACCACAAGGCCGCCACCATCTCCCGGGCCTTCGGCCCGCTCTCCCGCTGGCTCTGCGAGATCGTGGACAAGCTGTCGTACGCGGTCTACAAGGCGACCAGGAAGCAGGGCGATCCGCGCCGCTCCGGCGGGCACCGCACGCTGACGCACACCTGGCTGTGGGCCGTCCTGATCGGCGCCGGCTGCTCGGCCGCCGCGATCACGGGGGGCCGCTGGGCGGTGCTGGCGATCCTGTTCGCGCACATGGTGCTCGCCATCGAAGGTCTGCTGTGGCGGGCGGCGCGGGGCTCCAGCAGCGATGTCCTGGTCTGGCTGCTGGCGGCGACCAGTGCGTGGATCCTGGCGGGCGTGCTGGACAAGCCGGGCAACGGCTCCGACTGGCTGTTCACCGCGCCCGGGCAGGAGTACCTCTGGCTGGGACTGCCGATCGTGCTGGGCGCGCTGGTGCACGACATCGGCGACGCGCTGACCGTGTCCGGCTGCCCGATCCTGTGGCCGATCCCGGTCGGCCGCAAGCGCTGGTACCCGCTGGGGCCGCCGAAGGCGATGCGGTTCCGGGCGGGCAGCTGGGTCGAGCTGAAGGTGCTGATGCCGGCGTTCATGCTGCTCGGGGGAGCGGGCTGCGCCGCCGCCCTCAATGTGATCTGAGGGGGCCCGCAGGGTTGATCGAGCCCTCCGGGTCAGGTCGCCTCGCCCGCGTCCGCCGCACCGTACCGGCGCTCGAAGCGGGCGATGCGGCCCTCGGTGTCGACCGTGCGGGCCTTGCCCGTGTAGAAGGGGTGGCTCTCCGAGGAGATCTCCACGTCGATCACCGGGTAGGTCTGGCCGTCGTCCCACTCGATGGTCTGCTCGCTCCGCGCGGTGGACCGGGTGAGGAAGGCGTAGCCGGCGGCGCGGTCACGGAAGACCACGGGGTGGTAGTCGGGGTGCTTGTCCTGCTGCATGGCGGCTCCTTGTGCGGGGCGCTCGGGGCGGGGGCGGCGATAGGGTCCGGCTCAGCCGGGGAGGGAGTCCTCGTCGACGATGTGCATCGCGGCTTCCTCGGCGGAGGCGGCGGCACCGTCGATGCCGACGTCGGTCGCGACGAGGGCGGCCTCCTCGTCCTCGTGCGCACCCTCGTCGGGGGCCACCAGGCGGCCGGAGCGGGAGTTGCCGACCTCGTTGTCCAGGAGCTCACCGTCCGTGCCGTCGCAGTCGCCGATGCCGTCGCCGTCGGGAGCGGCGAGGTCCGGCTGCTCCTCGGCGAGCCGCTGGTCGAGGGTCTCGCCCGCCTGGCGTTCGGCCGCCGTCACGCCGGTGTGCTCGACCGCCCACGGCCGCTCGGGAGGGGACCAGCCGCGGTCGAGGGGGTCGGCGACGCCGTCGAAGTCCAGTGTGTCCTCGACGTCGAGCACCCCCGAGTCCTCCCGGATCTCCGAGGGATCGGGCTGGTAGACGTCGTCCCCCCAGCCGTCCGTGTCCACGACTACCTCCAGGTGGTGAGCACGGCCCGGTGCCGTCCCAGTGGGCGGCGGGCCGTCGGCACGCAGGGCACGGGGCCACACCGTGAACCGCCTGGTTCCCGGACACACCCCGACCCGGTGCCGCTTTCCAGCCTTCCACCCCGGCTCGGCACCGCGCAACGGCACGAGTCCCTGCGGTGCCGGGCCCCCGTGCACCGGGGCCCGGCCGAACCGACCGATGCGAGCAACCGGGCCGAGCCGATCCATCGGAACGAGAGGACGGAGCCCACCGAGCCGACCGAGCCCATCGAGCCGACCAACCCGACCTGCCGACCTGCCGAGCCGCGCCGGCCCGGCGAGCCCCCGTCCACTGCGACAACTCGCCCGCCCCGACCGACCCAGCCGCCCCAGCTACCCCCGCCGTCACTCCGTCGGCTCAGTCACCCCTTCCCCCACAACCCCCGCATCCCGATCTCACCAGCATCCCGACTCACTCGCACCCCGATCTCACCCGCCCCCCGATCTCACCCGTGCCAAGACCGCCACAGCGCCGCGTACGCTCCCTCCGCCGCGACCAGCTCTTCGTGGCTGCCCAGTTCGCTGATGCGGCCGTTCTCGACGACGGCGATCACGTCGGCGTCATGGGCGGTGTGCAGACGGTGGGCGATGGCGACCACGGTACGGCCGTCGAGGACGCGCGCCAGAGAGCGTTCCAGGTGACGGGCCGCGCGCGGATCGAGCAGCGAGGTCGCCTCGTCCAGGACCAGCGTGTGCGGATCGGCCAGCACCAGCCGGGCCAGCGCGATCTGCTGGGCCTGCGCCGGGGTCAGCGCCAGACCGCCGGAGCCCACCTCGGTGTCCAGGCCGTCGTCCAGCGCCCGCGCCCATCCGTCCGCGTCGACCGCGCCCAGGGCCGCCCACAGCTCGGCGTCCGTCGCGCCGGTGCGGGCCAGCAGGAGGTTGTCGCGCAGGGAGCCCACGAAGACGTGGTGTTCCTGGTTGACGAGGGCTACGTGGGAGCGGACGCGTTCCGCGGGCATCCGGGACAGCTCCGCCCCGCCCAGGGTGACCCGGCCGTCGCGGGGCGCGTAGATCCCGGCGAGCAGCCGGCCCAGCGTGGACTTGCCCGCGCCGGACGGGCCGACCAGGGCGAGCCGGGTGCCCGGCGCGACCTCCAGGGAGACCTTCCGCAGCACGTCGACGCCCTCGCGGTAGCCGAAGTGCACCCGGTCGGCGTGCACGACCCGTCCGTCGGGGGCCAGCGCGGCCTCCCCGGCCTCCGGCTCGATGTCCCGCACGCCGACCAGCCGGGCCAGCGACACCTGGGCGACCTGCACCTCGTCGTACCAGCGCAGGATCAGGTTCACCGGATCGACCAGCATCTGGGCGATGAGCGCGCCGGTGATCAGCCGGCCCACTCCGATCCAGCCGTGCAGGACGAACACACCGCCCACCATCAGGACCGAACCGAGCACGAGGAGGTGGACGGTGTTGATGACCGGGAAGAGCACGGAGCGGAGCCAGAGGGTGTAGCGCTCCCACGCGACCCACTGGGAGATCCTGCGCTCCGACAGGGCCACGCGGCGGGCGCCGAGGCGGTGTGCCTCGACGGTGTGGCCCGCGTCCACGGTCTCGGCGAGAGCGGCGGCGACGGCGGCGTACCCGGCGGCTTCCGAGCGGTAGCCGGACGGAGCCCGTTTGAAGTACCAGCGGCAGCCGATCACCAGGACCGGGACGGCGAGCAGCACGGCGGCGGCCAGCGGCGGGGCCGTCACGACCAGTCCGCCGAGCAGCAGCAGGGCCCACACGAAACCGATGGCCAGCTGCGGCACGGCCTCGCGCATGGCGTTGGCCAGGCGGTCGATGTCGGTCGTGATGCGGGAGAGCAGGTCGCCGGTGCCCGCCCGCTCCAGCACGCCCGGCGGCAGTCCGACGGAGCGTACGAGGAAGTCCTCGCGCAGGTCGGCCAGCATCCGCTCGCCCAGCATCGCGCCCCGCAGCCGCACCTGCCGGACGAACCCGGCCTGCACGGCCAGCGCGAGCACGAACAGCCCAGCGGTGAGGCCCAGATGGAGGTCCCCGGCTCCGTCCGTCACCCGCTCGACCAGGCCGCCGAGCAGGTACGGGCCCACCATGGAGGCGACCACGGCCACCGTGTTGACGGCGATGAGCGACAGGAAGGCACGGCGGTGCCGGCGGAACAGCTCCGTGACGTAGGCGCGTACGGTCGCGGCGGCGCCGACGGGCAGGGTGGTGGCGGTCGTCGGGGCCGCCGGGTCGTACGCCGGTGGCGCAACGCCGATCATGCGCTCTCCTCGATCTCTTCCAGCTCCTGGAGCGCGTCCAGCAGCATGCCCTCGTCGGTCGCGGTCAGTTCGTCGTCGGTCTCCCGGGTCACCACGGCCCGGTACCGCGGCTCGCCGTCGACGAGTTCGCGGTGCACGCCGACCGCCACGACCTCGTCCTCGTGCACCAGGGCGACCCGGTCCGCGCGGTCGAGCAGCAGCGGGGAGGAGGTGAACACCACCGTCGTCCGTCCCGACCGCAGCCGGCGCAGCCCGTCCGCGATCCGGGCCTCGGTGTGCGAGTCGACCGCGGAGGTCGGTTCGTCCAGCACCAGCACCTCCGGATCGGTGATGAGCGACCGGGCGAGGGCGAGCCGCTGGCGCTGGCCGCCGGACAGGGAGCGTCCGCGCTCGGTGATCCGGGCGTCCATCGGGTCGGCCGCGTCGAGCGAACCCTGCACGAGCGCGTCCAGCACGTCGTCGCACTGTGCTGCCGCCAGCGCGTCCTCGGCCCGTACGGCACCGGAGGCGGGAACGTCGAGCAGTTCGCGCAGCGTGCCGGAGAGCAGCACCGGGTCCTTGTCCTGGACGAGGACGGCGGTCCGGGCGCTGTCGAGGGGGAGTTCGTCCAGGGGGATCCCGCCGAGCAGCACCGACCGGCCCGGCTCCGTGGGGTGGCCGCCCAGCCGTTCGGCGAGCCTGCCCGCCGCGTCCGGGTCACCGCAGACGACGGCGGTGAACCGGTCGGCGGGAGCGAGCAGACCGGTCGCGGGGTCGTACAGGTCGCCGCCCGGTACCTCGGCCGCGCGGGTGCCGTCGGTGGCCGTGGACCGCTCCAGCGACAGCACGCGTGCGGCGCGTTGGGCCGAGGGGCGGGAGAAGGAGTACGCCATGGCGATCTCCTCGAAGTGCCGCAGTGGGTAGTTCAGGACCATGACCGCGCTGTAGACCGTGACGAGTTCACCGACCGTGATCCGGCCCTGGCGGGCCAGGCCGATGCCGTGCCAGACGACGGCGATCAGCAGCAGGCCGGGCAGCAGTACCTGGACGGCGGAGATCAGCGACCACATCCGGGCGCTGCGCACGGCGGCGTGCCGTACCTCCTGCGAGGCCCGGCGGTAGCGGTCGAGGAACAGTTCCTCGCCGCCGATGCCGCGCAGCACCCGCAGGCCGGCGACGGTGTCGGAGGCCAGTTCGGTGGCCCGCCCCGCCTTCTCGCGCTGCACGTCGGCGCGGCGTGTCGCCCGGGGCAGCAGCGGCAGTACCGCGAGGGCCACGACCGGCAGGCCCACGGCGACGACCACGCCGAGTGCGGGCTGGTACACGAGCAGGCTGACGCAGACGATCAGGACCGTGAGCGCGGCCGCGGTGAACCGGGAGACGGCCTCGACGAACCAGCCGATCTTCTCCACGTCGCCGGTGGAGACGGCCACCACCTCACCAGCGGCCACCCGGCGGGTCAGGGCCGAGCCCAGCTGGGCGGCCTTGCGCGCCAGCAGTTGCTGGACGCGGGCGGCCGCGGTGATCCAGTTGGTGACGGCGGTCCGGTGCAGGAAGGTGTCGCCGACGGCGATGCCCGTTCCGCACAGCACCATCAGACCACCCGTCAGGGCGAGCCGGGTGCCGGAGCGGTCGACGGCCGCCTGCACGGCGAGGCCGACGCAGAAGGGGAGGGCGGAGACGGAGACGAAGTGCAGCAGGCCCCAGGCGAGCGACTTCAGCTGCCCGCCCAGCTGGTTGCGCCAGAGCCACCACAGGAATCGGGGACCCGAACGCGCGTCGGGCACGCCCGGATCGGGATACGGAAGGTCTTGGATCTGCATGACGTCCCAGTGGCTCGTGTCACGGGCAGGGAAGGAGCGGGACGCCGCGGGGAGCGGCGACAAGCCGTGAAAGGTTCGCGTCGCAGAGTGGTGAATTTCAAACGGTTTTCTCCAGGGCGCACGCAAATCGCCCATTTCCGGCCATGGTCGCAGTTCGGGCCAGGCCCGGTGTCCTGTCTGGCAGCGGCCGTGCGGCGTCCGCCTGCGGCACGACCGCCACCAGTGACGAGGCGCGCCGGCGCGGCCTCGGCTACGTCGTCGCCCTCGACCGCGACCGCCCGGAGAGCACCACGCCGCGCGACCCCGTCCGCCCCTGGGGGCAGGACGGGGACGGCGGCATCCGGTGGCACGTGGACCACGGCAGCGGCACCTCGGGCTGCGCCGGCGTCTCCGGGAAGGCCGTGAAGTGCCCGCGCACCCCATGGCCCGGTGAAGGCGTCGTGCCGCGGCTCCTTTCCCTTTCGTGCGGAAGCCGGACCGGTCCCGGCGTCCGTGACGTCAGCGCCCGCCGGGACCGGTCGCCTGCTGCCCCTGCGGCCCCGCCGCGCCGGACGAGTCCACCACGTCCACGTCGCTGGCCCGGACGTACGCGAGCCGGTGGCCGAGCTGGATCTCGTAGTACCGCTCCCGGCCCCACACCACCGGGTTGGGCGTGTCGCTGAAGGACTTGGCGGTGTAGGAACTGCCGACGCCGGCCTGGGTCACGTACCGCTGGCCCGCCAGGATCGGGTACGGGAGCGGCGACTCGCTCGGCCCGTCGATGTCCTCCGGGTAGGCGTCCTCCTCGGGGAGGGCGCGGCCGTACACCGGGATCTCGTCCAGACCCTCCTTCGGTGTGATCATGCGCCCGCTCGCACCGACGGCGGTCGGGTGCTTCTTGGGGTTCTCGAACCACGCCTTGCGGCCCTGGAACCAGATCGCCGTCCAGTCGCCGCTGCGGTCGGCGACGGCGAACGTCTGCCCGGTGGAGACGCGCGACCCCAGGTCGTTGACGTCCTTCGTGGAATCGTCGCCGTCGGGCTTGCGGCCCGGGTCCTGGATCAGCGGGGCCTTCTCGTTCGGTTCGGTGTGCAGGCGGACGGCGCTGGAGCCGTGCGGCGGGCACGGTTTGCCGCTGCCGCCGCATCCCGTGTAGTCGGGCTTGTGCCGGGCGAAGTCCGGCAGGATCGTCACCATGTCGCTGTCCGGGCCCGCCGTGGCCTTCAGCGGCGCCCCGAGGAGGTCGAAGTAGTGCCGCCAGTCCCAGAAGGGGCCGGGGTCGTCGTGCATGTCGGGGATGGTGTCGGCGGTCGGAGCGGGCACGTTGTCGTGGCCGAAGATGTGCTGCCGGTCCAGCGGGATGCTGTACTTCTGCGCCAGGTACCGCACCAGGCGCGCCGAGGCCTGGTACATCCGCTCCGTGTACCAGGTCCCGGGCTGGGTGAGGAACCCCTCGTGCTCGATGCCGATCGAGCGGGCGTTCACGAACTGGCTGCCGGAGTGCCAGGCCTCGTCCTTGGTCCTGATGTGCTGGGTGACATGGCCGTCGCTGGAGCGGATCGAGTAGTGCCACGACGACTCCGTCGGGTCCTGCACCGTCTGGAGCATGCTCGGCAGCTCGGCCTCGGTGTCGTGGATGACGATGTACTCGATCGGCTGGTCCCTGGGCCGGTCGGCCAGGTCGTGGTTGCCGTAGTCGCCGTCGTCGATCTCCTCGTACGGCGCGCCGAGCCAGTCGCAGGCCAGTTCGGCGGGGCACTCGACCTGCTTCGGCCGCTGCGGGCCCTGCGCCCGGGGGGTGTGGGGGTGCGGTTGCAGGCTGGGGGTGGCGGGGAGCGCCACGTCCTGTCCTTCGGCGGTGGTGCGGTGTGCTCCGCGCCGGATCAGGGCGAAGACGTCGTCGGCGTAGGCCGCGGCTGACGCGACGTCACGGGTGCCCGGGAAGCGCGCGACCGTCTCCCACCAGTCCGCCGGGTCGGTGCTCAGGGGCTTGCCGAGCTGTCGTTGCGTGGCCGCCAGGAGTGCCGCTCCGCCGCGGACGTTGGCGACGTCGTCCGTCCGCAGCCGTTCGGCCGGGACCTGGATCAGGCGGGCCGCGTTGCGCAGGTCCGCCGGCTGCACGGCGTGGCCCGCCGTGCTGCCCGTGGCCGGCGTTCCCGCCGCGCCCGTGAGGGGCTGATCGAGCGGCGCCTGTGGTTCGGACGGCGCTGCCGAGGCCTGGACGCGGTCGGTGTCCACCAGGTGCATGGGCCCGAAGCCGCCGGCGACGCTGGGCGCGCCCGGGTGGGAGTCCCAGCGGGACTGCATGTAGGACACGCTCATGAGCACACTGCGCGGCACGTGGAACTCGCGCGCGGCGTTCGTGAAGGCGTCCTGCAGACGCCGGTCGTCCGCGTCGTCGGCGCCGGACATCGGGAGGATCAGCAGCGGCGGCAGCAGAGCCGCCCCCGCGATCACACAAGCCGTACGGCGGCACCTCCGGATGGCACCAGGGACATGTGCAGAAACATTTCTTCTCATCGCAGAGGCTCTCCCAACCACGCTCGATCGCACCAGGACAAAGGAGTTGCCCGTAGCGCCACCCCTCGTACGTTTCCGTGCCCCGGGCGCCGTGTCGTGGCGAGCGTCACCGGGGTGGACCAGCGGTCCGGCCGAGGCCACCCGGTCGGCGGCAGTGACTCGGCTGCCTGGGGCAACCACGGCCGGACCGGGCGTGGCTCAGTCCTCGACCGGGTCCACCCGCCAGTCGGGGTGGCCGGGCATGGGCGGGGTGTGCGCGCCGTACAGCCACGGACGCAGAAACGGTGTCAGGTCCTCGCCGGCTACCCGGGAGGCGAGGGCGACGAAGTCCCGGGTGCCCGCCGTACGGCCCCGGTACTCGGTCACCCAGGCACGCTCGATCCTCTCGAAGGTCTCCGCGCCGACCTTCTCCCGCAGTGCGAACAGCACCAGCGCCGAGCCGTCGTACCGCATCACCTTGAACAGCGTCGCCTCGCCGGGCTCGGCGGGCGCCCCCTCGTCGTGCCGCCACTGGTCGTGCTGCTCGTACGCCGACCGCATCACCGACTCCAGGCTCACGCCGCCGTGCTCGTCGGAGTACAGGCGTTCGTAGAAACGGGCGTGACCCTCGCTCAGCCACAGATCGGACCAGCGCCGGATGGCGACGCTGTCGCCCGTCCAGTGGTGGGTCAGCTCGTGGACGAGGTTGCGTTCGGCGTCGACCCGGTCGCCCAGCAGGTCCTCCCGCGGCAGGACGGAGAGCGACTGGGTCTCCAGCGCGACCGGCAGATCGGTGTCCCCGACCAGCACGCCGTAGCGGCGGAACGGGTACGGGCCGAGCCGCCGTTCCAGCCAGGCCAGATGGTCCGGGGTGAGCGAGCGGTACTCCTCGGTGTCGGTGACCAGGTCGTCCGGCACCACGTCCCGGACGGGCAGCCCCCGCGGGCCGCTGCTGTCGACGAAGGTGAACCTCCCGATCGCCAGCTGGACCAGCTGCGCCGCGAGGGGATGCTCGGAGTCGTACGTCCACCGGGTCCGGCCGTCGGGCCGCCGGACGGTGCCGACGAGCCGGCCGTTGGCCACCGCGCTGAGCCCCGGCGGGGTGGTGATGTGGAACGTGACCGGTGCCCGCAGGCTCGGGTGGTCGTTCGCCGGGAAGATCATGCGGGCGCCGTCCGGCTGCGCGCAGACCACGGTGCCGTCGGCGGTGGGCACCCAGCCGTAGTCCTGGATCGCGTCGTCGCGGTGCCGTCCCTGCGTCGGGTCGGCGGTGTAGGCGACGCGGACGGTGAACGTGCTGCCGCGCGGGATCGGTCGTGCGGGAGTGACGACGAGTTCGTCGCCGTCGCGCCGCACGGTGGCGGGCACCGCGTCGACGGTGACGCGGTGCAGCGTGTTGCCCGCGAAGTCCAGGTCGAACCGGGACAGGGCCTGTGTGGCGGTGGCGCTGATGGTGGCGCCGGCCTCGAACGGGGTGCGGGGGGCCCGCCAGTCGAAGTCGAGGGTGTAACGGCGGACGGTGTAGCCGCCGTTGCCGGCGAGCGGCATGAGCGGGTCGCCGATACCCGGTGCGCCGGGGGTCGGGGGCGGACCCGACGAGGCGGCCGGACCGGGGGCCGGTGTGCTGTCGGATCCGTGCGGGAGCATGCCGGTGCAGACGGCGGTACCGGTCAACGCGCCCGCTCCGGCGAGGGCGAGGGCCAGTGCCGCGCGACGGGTGCGGAGGACATGACGGGGGCGTGTGCGCCGGGACTCCTCATGTGCGGATTCCTTGCCCGGCCCCTTGGTGATCTCCATGCCCGCACTATGCCAGTAAGATCAGTTTATATCACTAAATGGCCCTTTGATGAGTGGCTGCCGGAGTATGTGCGGTTATCGGCCTCATTGCGCGGTCTGTCCGGGGCGTCATTGCGGGGCGGCCCGTCTGCCCGTAGAACACCGGCCATGAGAAGACAGATCGTCATGTCCATGCTCGCCGGGGCGACCCTCGTGGTGAGCGCGCTCTTCGGCACGGGAACCCCGGCGGCCCAAGCGGCCGACGTACCCGCCGAGTTCGGCACCGACTGGCACGACCCGGTGACCGCGGCGCCGCCCGTCGACCGGCCGCACACCAAGTCCTGCCAGGTCACCCTCGCCGACGCCCAGTTCCGCGACTTCACGCCGTACCGGGGCGCGTACACACCCCCCAAGGGCTGCGGCGACCGCTGGAGCAAGGTGGTCCTGCGCCTCGACGGCAAGGTGAAGGGCCGTCAGTACGACCGGCTGGGCTATCTGCACGTCGGCGGTGTCGAGATCCTGCGGACCTCCACGCCGGAGCCCTCGCCCGACGGCATCGCCTGGCACGTCGAGAAGGACGTCACCCGCTACAGCGACACCTTCCGGACCGCCCAGGACGTCGAGATGTTGATCGGCAACGTCGTGGACGACACGTACACCGGTGTCATCGACGTCCACGTCACACTGACCTTCTACGCGGGACGCCCCTCGGCTCCCGCCCCCGACCGCGTCCTGACCCTCGCCGGCACGCCGGCCGGTACGACCCTCACCACCCCGCGCAACAGCGAACGCGTCGTCGCCGAGGTGTACGCGACCGGTTCCGGCGGTGGCTGCGAGGAGTTCTGGTACCTGACCGTCGCCGACCCGGCGCCGTACTCGTGCAAGGCCGACCGCGGCCCGTACCGCGAGGTGCGGATCAGCGTGGACGGCCGGCTCGCCGGCATCGCGGCGCCGTTCCCGAACGTCTGGACGGGCGGCTGGTCCAACCCCTTCCTCTGGTACGTCGTCCCGGCCCCGCGCGCCTTCGACGTGCGGCCGATCGAGTACGACCTCACGCCCTTCGCCGGCCTCCTCAACGACGGCCGCCCGCACCGCGTCGAGGTGTCCGTCGCCGGCGTGCCCGCCGGCCAGTCGGGCTGGAGCGCGCCGGTGAACGTGCTCGTCTGGCAGGACGCGCACCGCGCCCATGTGCCGGGCGCGCTCACCGAGGACAGGGCGACCGACCTCGCCGACTCCTCCACCTTCACCCCCGGTGCGGAGAACCGCGTACGCACCGAGGCGGGGCACCGGCTCACCGTCTCGGGTTACCTGGACACCTCGCACGGCCGTGTGACCACCACCGTCACCCGGACGCTCGCCCACACCTCCGTCCACCGGTGGACCGACGGCGAGGCGGTGGACGGGCTCGACGCGACCTGGACCGACGACGAGGCGGTCGGTGTCGCCGGCCGCGGCCCCGCGCGGACGACCCGCACGCACCGGACGTACACCATGAACGGCGCCACGACGCTGGGCGCGGACGACCGGCTGCGCACCGTGCTGACCCTCGGCGACCGGGCGTCGGCGGTGACACGCGAAGGCGGCCGGCGCACCGCGTGGTCACGGCTGGACGACACCTACAGCGGCGACGCCACGTACACGGCTGACGTCCCGCGCGACCAGCGGCACGCGGTCGGCACATCGGCCGAGCGTTACCGGCTGCTCGGCTCGGACGGCTGCTACGACCGTTCGCTGACCACGGTTCAGGGGGTGCTGACGGAGGACCGCAGCCGCTGCTGAGATCCGTGGCGCGGGTCGCGTCCCCCGTGGGCTGGGCCGCAGGGCCGGGCTGGACGGGGGACCACCGTCGCACCGGAGGCTGGCGAGGGGCCGTCGCCGTTCAGCAGCGCTGGGCGGCGTCCCCGTCGATCAGGGTGTCCAGCAGGACGCCGAGCACCTGGCGCTCCTTCTCCGTCAGCGGCGCCAGTATCTCCTCGGCCGCCGAGCGGCGGGCGCCGCGCAGTTCGCCCAGGGTCGCGCGCCCCTCGTCCGTCAGCTCGATCCGGGTCACGCGGCGGTTCGCCGGATCCGGCACCCGACGCACCTTGCCGCCGGCCTCCAGCCCGTCCACCAGCGTCGTCACCGCGCGGGGCACGACCTCCAGGCGCTCGGCGAGGTCCGTCATGCGCGGAGGGGAGCCGTAGTGCGCGAGGGTGCGCAGGAGCCGGGACTGCGCCGGGGTGACGCCCAGGTCGCGCTGCTCCAGATGGCGCTTCTGGATGCGGTGCACCCGGCGGGTGAGCCGCAGCAACTGCTCGGCGAGCAGGCCCTCGGGATCTGGGGTGGTCATGCGGGAACAATATCAGGATGCCGTTCATTGTGAGTATAGGTAACAATGAGCTACGATCCGTTCCGCCGCCGTCGGCCGACCTCCGGCCGGCGCCCCGCTCACCCGTAGGAGCCCATGCACCCCGACCGTGAACCTTCCTGGACCCCACCTGCCGACGCCGGCGAACAGCCCCGGCAGGTGCGCCGCATCCTGCGGCTGTTCCGTCCCTACCGCGGGCGGCTGGCCGTCGTCGGCCTGCTCGTCGGCGCCTCGTCGCTGGTCTCGGTGGCCACACCGTTCCTGCTGAGGGAGACGCTCGACGTCGCGATCCCGCAGGGCCGCACCGGCCTGCTGAGCCTGCTCGCGCTCGGCATGATCCTCAGCGCCGTCCTCGGCGGCGTCTTCGGCGTGTTGCAGACCCTGATCTCGACCACCGTCGGCCAGCGGGTCATGCACGACCTGCGCACCGCGGTCTACGGCCGCCTCCAGCGCATGTCGCTGGCGTTCTTCACCCGCACCCGCACCGGCGAGGTGCAGTCCCGCATCGCCAACGACATCGGCGGCATGCAGGCCACCGTCACCTCCACCGCCACCTCCCTGGTGTCCAACGCCACCAGTGTGGTCGCCACGATCGTCGCCATGGTCGCCCTGGACTGGCGGCTGACGATCGTCTCCCTGCTCCTGCTGCCGGTGTTCGTGTGGATCAGCCGCCGCGTCGGCAAGGAGCGCAAGAAGATCACCACCCAGCGGCAGAAGCAGATGGCCGCCATGGCGGCCACGGTCACCGAGTCGCTCTCGGTCAGCGGCATCCTGCTCGGCCGCACGATGGGCCGCTCCGACTCGCTGACGGCGTCCTTCGCGGAGGAGTCCGAGGGCCTGGTCGACCTGGAAGTGCGGTCGAACATGGCCGGGCGCTGGCGGATGGCCGTGATCTCGATCGTCATGGCCGCGATGCCCGCCGTCATCTACTGGACCGCCGGCCTCGCCCTCCGGTTCGGCGGTCCCGAGGTCTCCCTCGGCACGATCGTCGCCTTCGTCTCGCTCCAGCAGGGCCTGTTCCGCCCGGCCGTGAGCCTGCTCGCGACCGGCGTGCAGATCCAGACCTCGCTCGCGCTCTTCCAGCGCATCTTCGAGTATCTGGACCTGCCCGTCGACATCACCGAGCGCGAACGGCCGGTCCACCTCGACCAGATCAAGGGCGAGGTCCGCTTCGAGGACGTCGAGTTCCGCTACGACGACAAGGGCGGCCCCGTCCTCGACGGCGTCGACGTCACCGTGCCGGCCGGCGGCAGCCTCGCCGTCGTCGGCCCGACCGGCGCCGGCAAGTCCACACTCGGCTACCTGGTGCCCCGCCTGTACGACGTCACCGGGGGCCGCGTGACCCTGGACGGCGTCGACGTCCGCGACCTCGACTTCGACACCCTCGCCCGAGCGGTCGGCGTGGTCTCGCAGGAGACGTACCTCTTCCACGCCTCGGTCGCCGACAACCTGCGCTTCGCCAAGCCCGACGCCAGCGACGAGGAACTGCACGCGGCGGCCAGGGCGGCCCAGATCCACGACCACATAGCGGCGCTGCCCGACGGCTACGACACCGTCGTCGGTGAACGCGGCCACCGCTTCTCCGGTGGTGAGAAGCAGCGCCTCGCGATAGCCCGCACCATCCTGCGCGACCCACCGGTCCTCATCCTGGACGAGGCGACGAGCGCGCTCGACACCCGCACGGAAGCCGCCGTCCAGGAGGCCATCGACGCGCTGTCGGCCGACCGCACGACGATCACCATCGCGCACCGCCTGTCCACGATCCGCGGCGCCGACCAGATCGTGGTGCTGGACTCCGGCCGGGTCGCCGAACGGGGCACGCACGAGGAACTGCTGGAGCGGGGCGGCCGGTACGCGGCCCTGGTACGCCGGGACGCGCAACTGCAACCCACGACGAACTGAACCTGCGACCGACAAACTGAATATATGCCGGGTTTGCGAGGATATGCGTATTACCGTGCCCGCATGCAGACGAACACTCCGTCACGGAGCAGGACCCGACTGACACGCCGCGGCAGACTCGCCGTCCTCGTGACCGGCGCCGTCATGGCCGGCACCGCCGTGGCGGTGCCGCTGCTGACGCTGGCAACCGGCCGCGAGCAGGCCAAGCCCGCCACGCTGGTCATCCCGGAGGGCTGGCGCGCGAGCCAGATCTACGACGCGATCGACAAGGCCCTCAAGCTGTCCCCGGGCAGCACCCGCACCGCCGTCGGCAAAGCCTCCTTGAAACTGCCGAACGAGGCCCGGGGCAATCCGGAGGGCTATCTCTTCCCGGCGACGTATCCCGTCCGCAAGGGAGCGACGCCCGAGTCCATGCTGCAACTGATGATCGACGCGGCGGACCAGAAGTTCAACGGCGCACCCGTCGCGGCCGGGGCCCAGCGCAACGCGATGAACGTCTACCAGGCGGTCACCGTCGCCAGCATCGTCCAGGCGGAGGCCTCGACGAAGGCGGACATGGGCAAGGTCGCCCGGGTCATCTTCAACCGGTTGAACAGCGGAATGCCGCTGCAAATGGATTCGACCCTCCACTACGCGCTGAACCGCAACACCGCCGACACCAGCCAGAGCGACAGCCAGGAGGAGAACCCTTACAACTCCCACCAGCGCACGGGCCTGCCGCCCACGCCGATCGACAACCCGGGCGAGGACGCGATGCGCGCCGCGCTCAACCCGACGCCGGGCGACTGGCTGTACTTCGTCACGATCGCCCCCGGGGAAACCCGCTTCACCGCGGACTACAACACACACCTGCGGAACGTGGCCGAGTACCAGGCCCTCCACCAGAACACGGGGACGGCCCAGCCGACCGGTGACGGCCCGCCGGCGCCTCCGTCCGCGCCCGCCGACGCCCAGCCCGCGCTCCGCTGAGCCGGCGGGGCGTCACGCGGCGACGGGTTCCCCGGCGAGCAGCCGCCTGATGTCCCGGACGGCCGCGCGCCCGGCCCGGTTGGCTCCGATGGTGCTGGCCGAGGGGCCGTAGCCGACGAGGTGGATCCGTGGATCGGCGACCGCGCGCGTGCCCTCCACCTGGATACCGCCGCCCGGCTCGCGCAGCTTCAGCGGAGCGAGATGGTCGAGCGCGGCCCGGAACCCGGTCGCCCACAGAATCACATCGGCGGGCACCTGCCGGCCGTCCCGCCACGCCACGCCGTCCGGGGTGATCCGGTCGAACATCGGCTGCCGGTCCAGTACCCCGTCCGCCAGGCCCTGCCGGACGGCGTCGTTCAGCGGCAGCCCGGTGACCGAGACCACACTGCGCGGCGGCAGCCCCTGACGCACCCGCTCCTCCACCAGCGCGACGGCCGCACGCCCCGCCTCCTCGTCGAACGGGCCCTCGCGGAAGACGGGGGGCCGCCGGGTGACCCAGGTGGTCGCGGCGGCGTACGGGGCCAGCTCCAGCAGATGCTGGGTGCCCGAGGCACCCCCGCCCACGACCACCACCCGCTGCCCGGCGAACTCCTGCGGACCGGCGTACTGCGCGGTGTGCAACTGCCGGCCGCGGAAGGTCTCCTGTCCGGGGTAACGCGGCCAGAACGGGCGGTCCCAGGTGCCGGTCGCGTTGATCAGCGCCCGCGTCGACCAGGTGCCGTCGGACGTCTCCACGAGCAGCCGCCCACCGGGGCCCTCGCGCACCGCGCGCACATCCACGGGCCGCCGCACCCGCAGGTCGAAGGTGCGCTCGTACCGGTCGAAGTACTCCCGGACGACCTCGGCCGAGGGCCGCGCCGGGTCGGCGCCGGTCAGCTCCATGCCGGGCAGCGCGTGCATCCCGTGCACCTTGCCGAAGGTCAGCGAGGGCCACCGGAACTGCCAGGCGCCGCCCGGCCCGGGGGAGTGGTCGAGGACGACGAAGTCGCGGTCCGGTTCGAAGCCGGTGCGCCGCAGGTGATAGGCGGCGGCCAGACCCGCCTGACCGGCACCGATGACGACGACCTCGACCTCGCGCACTTCGTTCACGCCTCAGCCAACAGTGAGCCGCGCACGGATCTTCCCCGCCGCTCAGTCCTTGGCCGGAGTCGTCGACGGCGGCAGGCCGCCGTTGTACCGCGGGTCCGTGAAGGCGGCGAAGTCGACCTTCCTCGGGATCAGCTTCAACGCGGTGAAGGTGTCCGCGATCCGCTGCTCGGAGGCGACCAGCGGCTTGTCGACGGCGACCGCGACGCGGGTGGAGTTGGTGCGCTTCACCGAGGCCAGTGCCACCTCGTACGGCAGCCCGGTGTCCTTCGCCCACACCTTGGCCCACTCCTCCTGGTGGTCGTGCACCCAGGCCGTGGCCCGCCGCAGCCGCGCCAGGTAGTCCTTGATCGCGGCGGCCTTCTCCGGGTCCTTCAGCGCGGCCGGCGCGGCGACCTGGAAGCTGAGTCCGTTGGTGACGCCGTCGCCCGTGGTGAGCACGCGGCCCTGCCCGGCCTGGAGGACCTGTGAGGTGTACGGGTCCCAGACCGCCCAGGCGTCGACCTTGCCGGAGGTGAACGCGGCGAGCGCGTCGGCCGGCTGGAGGTACTTGACCCGGACATCGGCGAGGCTCAGCCCGGCCGCCTTGAGGGAGGCGACCAGCTGGTAGTGCGCGGAGGAACCCTGTGCGACGGCGACGGACCTGCCCTTGAGCTGCCGCGGACCGGTCAGCTCGGAGCCGTTCGGTACGAGGATGGCGTCGCCCTTGGAGGTGCCGTGCCAGGCGGCGACGACGGTGATCCTGGAACCGGCGCCGGCGGCGAAGACGGGCGGGGTGTTGCCGACGCCGCCGATGTCGACGGCCTTCGCGTTCACCGCCTCCAGCAGGGGCGGTCCGGAGGTGAAGGTCGACCACTTGATCCTGTAGTGCAGGTTCTCCAGCTCTCCGGCGGCGCGCAGGATGGCCTCCGAACCGCCCTTCTGGTCACCGACGTTCAGGGTGACGGAGCCCTTTCCGTCGATGTCGGCGCCGGTCCGGGCGGACGAGTTCCCGCCGCAGGCGGTGAGCAGGAGCGCGAGGGGCAGGAGCAGCGCGGCGGGGACGAGACGTCGTCGCATGACGGTTCCGTTCATGTTCGTGGGCGGGCGCTCAGGTGGCTGCGGCGGCGGTGTCGACACCGAGCCGCTCAAGCAGGCGGGCGCGCAGGGCGGCGAACCGGGGGTCGGTGATCTCACGCGGCCGGTCCAGGTCGATGTGCTGCTCATGGGCGATCCGCCCGCCGTCCATGACCAGGACGCGGTCGGCGAGCAGCACCGCTTCCTCGACGTCGTGCGTGACCAGCAGCACCGCGCAGCCCCGGCGCTGCCACACCTCCCCGACCAGGCGCTGCGCCTTGATCCGGGTGAGCGCGTCGAGGGCGCCGAACGGCTCGTCGAGCAGGAGCAGATCGGGCTCGCGCACCAGCGCGCGGGCGAGCGAGGCACGCTGGGCCTCGCCTCCGGACAGGGTCTTCGGCCAGGCGTCGACGCGATGAGCGAGCCCGACCTCGTCCAGTGCCCGCTCGGCCACCACCCGTTCGGCGCGGCCCGGCAGCCCGAGCAGGACGTTGCGCCACACCTTCTTCCAGGGCATGAGCCGCGGTGCCTGGAAGGCGACGGCCCGGCGGCGCGGGACCAGGGCCGTGCCCTCGATGTCCCGGTCGAGGCCCGCGAGGATGCGCAGCAGGGTGGACTTGCCGCAGCCGCTGCGCCCGAGCAGGGCGACGAACTCGCCGGGTGCGATGTCGAGTCGGAGGTCGTCGATGACCGCGCGGCCGTCGAAGGAGCGGGTCAGCCCCTCGACATGGACCGCGGGTCGGGTCACCGTCCGGTGAACGTCGGTCGCCATTGCAGCAGCAGCCTTTCGAGGGAGCGGACGATGAAGTCGGCGAGCAGGCCGAGGAAGGCGTAGAGGATCAGGCAGACCACGATCACATCGGTCCGCAGGAAGTCCCGCGCCTGCACCATCAGAAACCCGATGCCGGCGTCGGCGTTGACCTGCTCGGCGAAGACGAGCGCGAGCCAGGCGATGCCGAGCGAGTAGCGCAGTCCGGTCAGCGCCCCGGGGAGCGCGCCCGGCAGTACCACGTGCCGTACCAGGCCCCAGCGGGACAGGCCCAACGACTCACCGGCCTCGATGAGTTGGGTGTCCACCCCGCGGATGCCGGCGTAGACGTTGAGGTAGAGCGGGAAGGTCACGCCGAGCGTGATGATCGCGATCTTCGGGGTCTCGCCGATGCCGAACCAGATGATGAACAGCGGGATGAGACCGACGAACGGTACGGTGCGCAGCATCTGCACCGGCGCGTCCACCAGGTCCTCACCGATCCGGAACAGCCCCGCGAGCAGGGCGAGTCCGGTGCCGATGGCCGTGCCGAACAGCAACCCGAACGCGACGCGCCGGAGTGAGGTCGCCATGGCCGAGGGCAGCGAACCGTCGGCGATCAGATCCCAGCCGACCTGCGCGATGCGACCGGGCGAGGCGAGTACATCGGCTGCCAGCACGCCGGTGGCGCTGAGGACCTGCCACAGGGCCAGCAGCAGGAGCGGGCCGGTGGTCCGGCGCAGCCAGCGCGGGACCCGGGCGCGACGGGCGGAGGCGGGAACGACGGGCTGGAGGGCGGGGGAGGCGGGGCCGGAAGCGTCCGCGGCGGGCGCTTCGGACATGGACGTACCCGAAATGTCGGGCTCAGGGGAGTGGGGTGGGGCATGGCTGATGCTCATGAATGCTCCACGGGCAGAGAGCGAGGGGTGGGGGAGGCGCGGCCCGGCGCCGTTACGTCATGCCCCGATCAACAACGACCGGGTGGGAGGTGACGAACGGACGCACCGCGGGACACCCCGCGGCAGAAAAAGCCGCGAAGGGAAGGAGGAAGGGGGAAGGGCGTCAGCAGCCGCGGCGACACGCGGCGGAGGCCACCCGCAGCAGGTCGATGTGACCGCGCGTGGTGAGCAGGGCTGAACGCAACATGCCGCAGAACGTAGCCAGACGGTGGCGGACAGGTCAACGGCGTCTCGTCCTGTGGACCGTGCGTATCAGAAAACGCGGGTGCCGAGGGGTGTGGGAACCGGCGTACGGGTCAGGATGAGGGCATGTCCGATGCCTTCACCACACGCGTGCTGAACGTCTCCACCGGTAGCCGGGAACGCGTCGTCGACCTCACCGCCGACTGCGAGGAATTCCTGCGGGAGGCGGCGGCCGGCCGCGACGGTCTGCTCAACATCTTCGTCCCGCACGCCACCGCCGGAATCGCCGTCATCGAGACGGGTGCCGGCAGCGACGACGACCTCCTCGCCGCCCTGCACACCCTGCTCCCCGCCGACGACCGCTGGCAGCACCGGCACGGCAGCCCCGGCCACGGCCGTGACCACGTCCTGCCTGCCATCGTGCCGCCGCACGCGACCCTCCCGGTGATCGACGGACGCCTGGAGCTGGGCACCTGGCAGTCGGTGTGTCTGGTGGACACCAACAAGGACAACGCCCACCGCAAGGTGCGGCTGAGCTTCCTGGGCTGAGCCGCCTACGCCGAGTTCCCAGGCCGAGCTTCCCCGGCTGCGTTTCCCAGGCCGAGGTTCCCGCTCTCACCGGACCGGGCTTCGCCGGCTCACCGAAGGCCCTGGTGCCGGGTCACGAAGAGCGAGCCCGGATGGCCTCGGCCCGGCCGGGCGTCGGCACCAGGCCGAGCCGCTGCGCACGCAGCACCGTGCCGACGCGGTCGCGGGTGCCCAGCTTGCGGTAGATGTTCTCCACGTGCTTGTGCACCGTGCGGACCGAGATGCCGAGACGGCGGCCGATGGCGTCGGCGGTGAGCGCGTCCGTGAGCAGCAGCAGGACGGCCGTCTCGCGCGGGGTCAGCGCGCAGTCCGCCGCCCGCTGGTCCGGCGCGCCGGCCGGACCGAGCGCCCGCCGCCACTCCTCCAGCAGGTGCCGCTGCCGCTCGACCGCCGCCAGCAGCGGCTGCGCGCGCTCGGCGATGGCCAGGTGGTCGTCACTGAAGTCCGTACCGGCGCGGTACACCAGGCATCCGGTGATCGGGGCGGCGCTTCCCGGCAGTGGCACGCCCAGCACATGGTCGACGTCGAGCGCCTCGCGGAGCATGCGGGCCGTCGGGCTGGAGGGCCAGGTACGGCCCGCCGCCCGGTGCGCGCTGACCGGCGTCCGGTCGGTTCCGGCCGCGTAGTGACCGGCGAAGGGATAGCCTGCCCGCAGCAGGCCCAGGTCGGCGTCCCCGAGCCGGGCCAGCTCAGCGGCGGCGGCATCCGGCACCGTGCCGAGCGTGCCCTCGCTCTCGCTCCACTCGTCCAGCTTGTGGATGACCGCCTCGCCGCCGCACACGACCGCCAGCGTGCCGGCCAGCATCGGCCACAGCCGCTCGGGTTCCCGTTCGTGCAGTGCCGCCACGGCGACGGCCGTCATGCGCTCGTAGGCCTTCTCCAGCCGCACGGGTTCCTCTCCGGTTGCCTTGCGTACCCGTCCTCTCCGTCGGCGTACGCAGTTGTACGCATATCCCTGCGGTCCCCGGCTGTCGCACACTTCAACCCGGCGACACCGGCCCGGTCGGACACAGCGTGTCCGAGGGGCCGCCGGCACGGGGGAACGGCGGCCCGTCCGGTGTCGCCCTCCGCGTACCCGCTCCTCACCCGGCCGTTCCACCGGCAACGGGCAACGCCCCCCGGGCGGAGCCGGAGGGCGTCGGGACGGGTGGACGGATCAGCCGCGCTCGGCGCGACCTTCCGCCTTCTCCTTCTTCAGGTTCTTGAGCCGCGCGGCCTCCTTGCGGACCTCCGCCTGGGTGGCGCGCTCCTTCTCCAGCCACTCGGGCCGCTCCTGCCTGAGCGCCTCGATCTGCTCGGTGGTCAGCGGCTCGGTGACGCCGCCCCGGGCGAGACCCGCGATGGACACGCCCAGCCTCGCGGCCACCACCGGACGCGGGTGGGGACCGGCGGTCCGCAGCTCGCGCAGCCACTCCGGCGGGTTGGCCTGCAACTCGTTCAGCTCGGCGCGCGTGACCACACCCTCCTGGAAGGAGGCGGGGGTGGCGGGGAGGTACACACCCAGCTTCTTCGCCGCGGTCGCGGGCTTCATCGTCTGGGTGTTCTGCTGCGACTTCATGCCCTCCAGGGTATCGGCCGCGTGCGGGAGGGCCGACCACGGCCGGTGACGAGCGCCTGGACGGCGGCCTGCGCCGGAACACAGGCGGCGCCTGCCGGCGAGGCCCGGTGCCGTGCGGGAGGCGGGTGCCTGCCGGCGAGGCCCGGTGTCATAGGGGAGGCGGGCGCCGGCCGGCGGGGGTGGGCGGGGACGGTGACGGCGGCGGAGGCGGGGGCCTGCCCGCGAGGCCCGGTGGGGCCGGTGGCGGAGAGCCGTGCCCCGGCCCGGGGCGGAGGGCTCCGGCCGGGCCGGTAACCTGGCCTGATGACAGGCTCGGAGGATTCACCGTCGTTCCGGCTCGCGTACGTTCCCGGAGTGACGCCCGCCAAGTGGGTGAGGATCTGGAACGAGCGCCTGCCCGGCATCCCGCTCACCCTGGTCCAGGTCCCGGCCACCGAGGTGCCCGAGCTGCTGCGCGCGGGCGAGGCCGACGCGGGCTTCGTCCGGCTGCCGGTGGACCGCACGTTCTTCAGCGCGATCCCGCTCTACACCGAGACCACGGTGGTCGTCGTCCCCAAGGACCACCTGCTCACGGCGGCGGACGAGGTGACCCTGGCCGACCTCGCCGACGAGGTGCTCTTCCACCCCCTGGACGACGTCCTCGGCTGGGACGCCCCGCCCGGTGAACCGGCCTTCGAGCGGCCCGCGACCACCCCGGACGCCATCGAACTGGTGGCGGCGAACGTCGGCCTCCTGGTCGTCCCGCAGTCCCTGGCCCGCCTGTACCACCGCCGGGACCTCACCTACCGCCCGGTCGTCGACGCCCCGCAGTCGAGCGTCGCCCTGTCCTGGCCGGAGGAGGCCACCACCGACCTGGTGGAGGAGTTCATCGGCATCGTGCGCGGACGCACGGTCAACAGCACCAGGGGTCGTACGGCGGTGAAGTCCTCGGCCGACGAGCAGCGCAAGCGCTCCGACCAGGGCGGCACCCGCCAGGCACCGGCCGCGAAGTCGCAGGCCAAGTCGTCCGGGAAGCCGTTGGCGGGGTCCTCGGGCAAGCCTGGTGGCCGTACGGCACGCTCCCGCACGGGCGGCGGGGGCAAGCCGGCCAAGCGGGGGAAGCCGCGCCGGAGGTCGTGAGGCCCTTACGGACCGGGCCGCACCCCCTCCACGGCGCCTCCCTCGTCCCAGCCCCGCCCGACTGGCTCCGCGGCCTTCTCCGGTTCCGGGCGCACCTGGCGTTCGCGCAGGTCGGCGACCGCGAGCACGAGTGCGACGAGGATGATCCCCGCGACGGCGAGCAGCCCGAGCTGGAGCGCCGTGTCCGCGCGGCCGTGATTGGCGAGGTGGGCGAAGTACACCGCGCTCACCACCGCGATCCCGGCCGCCGAGCCGACGCGCTGGCCCGTTTGGAGGACACCACCGGCCGCGCCCGCCCGGTGCACGGGGACGCGGGTGAGGGTGAGGGTGGTGTTCGGGGAGACGGTCAGGCCGGACCCGATGCCGCCGATGAGCAGGGGCAGTGCCGACGCCCATCCCACGTTCCGTCCCGGCACCAGCTCCACCGCCGCCACGACCCCGAGCACGCCCAGGGCCACCCCGGCCAGCCCGATGACGACCAGCTTGCGGCCGAAGCGCACCACCAGCCGGCCGCCGAGGGCGGCGCCGACCGCCGAGGCCGCCGCGAAGGGCAGGACCGTGAGCCCCGAGGCCAGCGCGCTGTATCCGACGCCGTTCTGGAGGTACAGGGCGTAGAGGAAGAAGACCGTGGTGAAGCCCGCGAAGTAGCTGAGGCTGATCAGGGCGCCGATCGTGAAGGAGCGCAGGGAGAACAGCGCCAGGTCGACCAGCGGGGCCCGCCCGAGCCGCCCCTGTCGTCTTTCCCACGCCCAGAACGCGCCCAGCAGCACCAGGGCCAGCGGCATCAGCGCCCACTTCTCCCGGCCGGTCCACTGCTGCTCCTGGACCAGCGGCAGCATGAGCGCGAGCACGCCCGCGCCGAGGAGGAACACTCCGAACAGGTCGAACTCCTCGTGCTTCCCCGTCGCCGGGAAACGCGGCAGCAGCCGCAGGCCCGCGACGAAGGCGGCCACCCCGATCGGCAGGTTGACGAAGAACACCCAGCGCCAGCCGTCGTCGGTGCCGGCGGCATCGATCAGCAGGCCGCCCGCCAGCGGGCCCGTCGCCGTGGACACCCCGATGACGGTGCCGAGCACACCGAAGGCCTTGGCCCGCTCGGAGCTCTGGAACATCTGCTGGATCAGCCCCGAGGTCTGCGGCGCGACGATGCCCGCCGCCGCGCCCTGGATCAGCCGGAACACCACCAGCCAGCCGGTACCGGGCGCGAACCCGCACGCCGCCGAGGCCACCGTGAACAGGGCCAGCCCGAAGAGGAAGGCCTGGCGCCGGCCACGCATGTCGCCCAGCCGGCCGGCCGGGACCAGCGCCAGTCCGAAGGTGAGGGCGTACCCGGAGACCACCCATGCCTGGGTCGCCTCCGAGGCACCGAGTCCGCGCTCCAGCGAGGGCAGCGCCACGTTCACGATCGAGGTGTCGAGGAGCGAGATGAAGCCCGCTGCCAGACAGACCCCGAGCGCCTTCCACCGCCGCTCGTCGGGGGCGGGCCGGGCCTGTTCTGTGCTCATGAGGTCACGCTATGCAGTCATCGCCGTGCCCGCACGCCGGGAACGACCGTGCGCGAAGCCGGATGCGCCCCCCGGTTCTTCCGCCGCGCCTCGCCGTCCGCCCGTGCCGTCCGTCCCTCGGGCGCCCAGGCGCCCGCGGTCTTCTCCGGATGGACGGACCGCGTGCCCTTGCTCCGAAAGGGCGCCGCCGCCCCCCCACCGGGCCGAGCGGCGGACGCGGGCGTGCGGTTCCTTCCAGGCAGGGGCGACCCGGTGCCGTGACGAACGGGTTGATCAGCGGGCCGTGTCCCGCAGCCACGCGTACGCCGACCGCGCCGTGAACTCGGCCTGGCCGCCCGGCAGGAGCAGGGTCGCGGTGCCGAATCCGGGGGCGTCGGCCTGGGCGGGGACGTACGGGACGGCCAGGCAGCGCATGCCGGCCGCGTGGGCGGCGGCAGCCCCGGGGGCCGCGTCCTCCAGGACCACGCAGTCGGCCGGGTCCGCGCCGAGCCGGCGGGCCGCCTCCAGGAAGACGTCGGGGGCCGGCTTGCCGTGCGGGACCTCGTCGGCGGAGACCACCGTGCGCAGGAAGGCGTCCAGGCCGGTGCCCGCCAGGATCGCCCCGATGGCCTTCGGGGAGGAGCCCGACGCCACCGCCATCGGGACGTTCTCCGCGGCCAGCAGCTCCACGAACGCGCGCATCTCCGGGTACGCGCGCGTGCGGGTGCGGGCCAGCTCCAGATAGCGGCGGTCCGTCGCGGCCAGCAGCTCCGCCGCCGAGGCACGCAGGCCGTAGCGCTCCCGCCACATCGTCACCGTCTCCCGGGTGCTGATGCCGACGTAGCGCTCGTGGTCCTCCCAGGTGAAGTCCGGGACGCCGTGCTCGGCCAGCGTCTGCCGGCTCGCCTCGTAGTAGTTCGGCTCGCTGTCCACCAGCGTTCCGTCGAGATCGAAGATGACCGAGAGGGCGCCGAGATCGCTCATGGCGTCCAGGATGCCAAGCGTCAGGAGGGGGCTGCCCGGCCCACCGACTCCACCAGGGGCAGCAGCCGGTACGGGACGCGCTCGCGCAGCGCCACCTCGGTACGGGTGCGCACCACGCCCGGGAGGCTGATCAGCTTCTGGATCACGTCCTCCAGGTGGGCGTTGTCCCGGCCCACCACGCGCGCGAGCAGGTCTCCGCCACCGGTGATCGAGAAGGCCTCCACGATCTCGGGTACGGCCGCCAGCGCGTCCCCCACGTCGTCAAGATGGCCCTGGGTGACCTCGATGTGCACGAACGCCAGCACCGGGTGGCCGAGCGCGGCCGGGGACAGGGAGGGACCCGTGCCGGTGATCACGCCCTCCCGTTCCATCCGGTCCAGCCGGGCCTGGAGCGTGCCGCGGGCCACGCCGAGGATGCGGGCGTACTCGCGCACGCTGGTGCGCGGCTGCTCCAGGAGCAGCCGCAGGATGCGGGTGTCGAGCGCGTCCACGGTCATGATGGACGACTGTACCAATGGTCCAGGTGGGCCGGACCCGGGCGTGCCGCCCTACCTGGCCCGATGGCATTCCGGTGAGCGCGGGTGCCGAACCGGAGCTGTGCCATTGGCTCAGCGATTCGCGTCACACTTGAGCCAGTTACCTCGGTGATGCTCTTATGGACGTGTCGATGGCGCTGCGGATCCCCGCGGCGCCTTTTCTGTGCCGGTGCACCCACGCACCCAGGGGAGGGCAGCAGTGCTGAAGAGGATGTTCGTGGCTCCGGACCCGGGACGGGCGCGGTTGCGCTTCGCCGCGCGGGCCGTCCTCGGCATCGGACTGGCGGTGGTGGTCTGCGGGCTCGCCGGACACTCCCTCGCCGGTGCGGTCACCGGCGGCCTCGCCGCGCTGCTCGCGCTGTTCACCGTCGCCGACCCGACCGTGCGCGGGCAGGCGGTCACCACCGCGCTGCTGCCCCTCGTGGGCGTGCCGGTGCTCGCTGCCGCGGCCGGGCTGCACGGCCACCCCGTCGCCCGCGGCCTCACCTTCCTGGCCGTCGTCGGCGCCGGCGTCTACGCCCGCCGGTGGGGGCCGCGCGGGCACAGCCTCGGCGTGTTCGCCTTCATGACGTTCTTCGTGGCCCAGTTCCTGCACGCCGCCCCGGGGCAGCTGCCGGAGCTGTACGCCGCCGTGCTGCTCTCCGTGCTCAGCGCGGCCGTCGTACGGTTCGGCCTCTGGTGCTACGAGCGCCGGCTGCCCCCGGCCGCCGTACCGGCCCCGCCCGCCGGGACCGGGCTGGCCCGGGTGACCACCCGGCAGGCCGTCCAGGCCGTCGCCGGCGCCGGGTTCGCGCTGGTCGTGGGCCAGCTGGTGTCCGGGCAGCGCTGGTACTGGGCCGTCGGCGCCACCTGGTGGATCTTCGTCAACACCGCCTCGCGCGGTGAGACGCTGGTCCGCGGCTTCCGCCGGGTCCTCGGCACGGTCATCGGCATCTGCCTGGGCTTCTTGATCGCCGTCCCGGTGCACGGCGCGCCCCTGCCGACGGCCGTCCTCGTCGCGGTCGCCGTGTTCGGCATCTTCTACACGGCCGCCGTCTCCTACACCTGGATGATGCTCTGGGTGACCCTGCTCGCCGAGTCCCTGTACGGCCTCCTCGGCGTCCTGAGCCCCGGACTGCTCGCGCTGCGGCTCGTCGAGACCGGTGTCGGGGCGCTCGGCGCCGCGCTCGCCGTCCTGTTCGTGCTGCCGGTCACCACGCACGCCACCACCGACGCCTGGATCCAGCGGGCCCTGCGCTGTGTGCACGCCTGCACGGCCGAGGCCGCCGCCCGCCTCGCCGGCTCCGCCACCGCCGACCCCGCGCCGCGCGTGGCCGAACTGGAGCAGCTGCTCGGCCGGGTCCGGCTCTCGGTGGCCCCGCTGGTGCACCCGCTGAACCCGATGCCGGCGCGCAAGGCGCGGGCCCGCCGGGTCCTGGCGCTCCTCGACGACTGCGCCCACCAGATACGGGGCCTGGTCGCGGTCGCCGCCGACCCCGAGGCCTCCCACGACGCCCGTCTCGCCGCCGCCTGCTGGCGGGTGGAGGCCGCCGTGGAGGCGCTCACCGACGGCCGTGCCGAACCCCTGCGCCACCCCGCCGAGCCGCCCGCCGAACCCGCCCTGGCGCATCTGCACGGCCTGGAGCGCGCGCTCGCCGAGCTCGCGGAGCCGCTGCGCACACCGCCGGGCCCCCGGCTGGCCGGGGCGTGACCGGGCGGGGCGCACGAGACCTGAACGCGCCCCCGCTTGAGCGGGGAAGTGCGCCAACTCCCGGAAGAACCGCCCTGCCACCCCGGCCGCTTGGTCTAGACCTCGACTGATCGACTGCTACCGTCGGCCCCGGACCGGCTCGACGGGCTCGACCGAGAGGGGACAGCGGTGGTACAGGACGGCAGCGCGGGCAGGCGCCGGGCGTTCATCGGATCGTTCACGGCGGCGGGCGGCCCGGGACTGGTGACCGCCGAGGTCGCGCCGGGGACCGGGGCGCTCACCCTCGTCTTCGCCGTGCAGGACGTCCCCGACCCGTCCTACCTGGCCCTGTCACCCGACGGGCACATGCTCTACGCGGTCAGCGAGACGGCCGAGGGCGCCGTCGCCGCCTACCGCGTCACCGGTCAGCGGCTCGCACCCGCCGGACCCCCGGTGCCGGTGGCCGGCAGCGGCCCCACCCACCTCAGCCTGTACGACGGGCACGTGCTGACCGCCAACTACGGCTGCGGCAGCGTCACCGCCGTCCCCGTGCGCCCGGACGGCACGCTCGCCGGCGCGCCCTCCGGACGGCTCCAGCACACCGGCTCGGGACCGCACGACCGGCGTCAGCGCGGCCCGCACGCCCACCAGGTGCAGCCCGATCCCAGCGGGCGGTGGGCGGTCAGCGTCGATCTGGGAACCGACTCGGTGCGCGTGTGCACCCTCGCGGACGGCAGTCCCGCCGTGCACCGCGAGATCGCCCTGCGCCCCGGCTCCGGGCCGCGCCACCTCGCCTTCCACCCGGCCGGCGAGCACGCCTACGTGGTCAACGAGCTGACGCCGACGGTCACGGTGTGCCGCTGGGACGCCGCGAGCGGTCTCCTGAAGCCGCTGACCGAGGTACCCGTGCTGCCCGGCGCGCCCGCCGGCGACGCCTACCCGTCGGGAATCGTCGTCTCGCCCGACGGCCGCTTCGTGTGGACCGCGACCCGCGGCGAGGACGTCCTGTCCGTCTTCGCCGTCGAGGCGGACGGGCTCCGGCTGACCGCCACGGTGCCCTGCGGCGGGCGCTGGCCGCGCGCCCTGGCCGAGCACGACGGCTTCCTCTACGCCGCGAACGAGCGCTCCGGCGACGTGACCTGGTTCGCCGTGGGCAGGGCGACGGGCGTCCCCCGCTACGACGGCTCCGTACGGGTTCCGGCGGCCTCCTGCGTGGTCTTCGGCTGAGCGTGTGCCGCGGCTCCGCGGCTCCGCCACCCGGCTCGTGAGGCCGCGTCACCGAGCGCGCCGGGACCCTCGGTCAAGGCGAAGGGCCCGCTCCCGGACGGGAGCGGGCCCTGTCTCGTACAGGTGCCGAGGGCGTCAGCGGACCGGCGCGCTCTGCGGCTGCTGCGGGGCGATGCCCAGCGCCGTCGTGTACTTGGCGAGCGCGAGCTTGCCGATCGCCGGGTACGCGCCGAGCGGCTCGGACGTGGAGCAGCCCGCCTCCTCGGCGGCGGCGGCCAGCAGCGCCGGGTCGATCTCCGGGCCGATCAGGTACGGCGCCAGGGCCAGCTGCTGCGAGCCGGCGGAACGCAGCTGCTCGGCCACGGAGGTGATGGAGCCCTCCTGGTCCAGGGCCGCCGCCATCACCGGCACGGCCAGGCGCGCGGCGAGCAGCATGCCGGTGATCCCGGCCGCCTGGACGGCCTCCTCGCCGCCCACGGAGGCCAGGATGATGCCGTCCGCGGCGGTGGCCACGGTGAACAGCCGGGCGCGGTCGGCGCGGGCCAGGCCCGCCTCCGACAGCCGCACGTGCAGCGCCTCCGCGAGCAGCGGGTGCGGGCCGAGGACATCGGTCAGGTCGGCGGCGACCCGGCTGTCCATGACGGCCTGGCGGATCTGGCGCAGCAGCGCGCTGTCCGGACCGGCCAGCAGCGGGACGACGACGGCGACCGGGCCGTCGGGCTCCTTGATCCCCTCGACCCCGGCGGCGACGGCCTGCTCGTACCGGGCGGTGCGCTCCTCGGCGGCGCGCGCCAGCACGGAACGCAGCGCGGGGAACTCGGAGTCGTCCCCGTCCAGGTACCCGATCCGGGCGTCGAGGCCGGGCAGCTCGGAGCGGGCGATGCTCACGACCTCCTCGGCGAGGCTGCGCGTGGTGGTGCTGGGCACACCGGGCACCGCGAGGACGAGCGCGGGCGCGCCCTCGGGAGCCACCAGCGGTTCCGGACGGCGGTGCCGTCCGGGCTGGCGGGGTCGCGGCATTCGTACGGGCAGGCCGGACGCGGGTCCAGTGGGGGAGCTCATGGCGCCGCATGTTACTGGCTTCCTGGCCTCCGCCGTTCGGGGAGGGTGCAGGTGAGCGGTATCCGTCCTGTTTTGTCTGATGAGTTACGGCCGGGGGACGCGTGCGGCCGGCACGGGTGCCGGGCGTCGTGGCGGAACCGGAAACGGAACCGCTGGTCGGCGGCGGCGCGGAGCCGTGCCGGACGCGGTCACGGCAGACGCCAGTCCACCGGCTGTCCCCCCTGCTGGATCAGCAGGTCGTTGGCGCGGCTGAAGGGGCGCGAGCCGAAGAAGCCGCGGTCGGCCGACATCGGCGAGGGGTGCGCGGACTCGACCGCCGGCAGACGGCCCAGCAGCGGACGCAGATTGCGGGCGTCACGGCCCCACAGGATGGACACCAGCGGCTTGCCGCGTGCCGCCAGGGCCCGGATCGCCTGCTCGGTGACCTCTTCCCAGCCCTTGCCGCGATGCGCGCCCGGACTGCGCGGCGCGGTGGTGAGCGCCCGGTTCAGCAGCAGCACGCCCTGCTCGGTCCACGGCGTGAGGTCTCCGGTCGACGGCTGGGGCAGCCCCAGGTCGCCGGTCAGCTCACGGAAGATGTTGATCAGGCTGGGCGGCAGCGGGCGCACGTCGGGCGCCACGGAGAACGACAGGCCCACCGCGTGCCCCGGCGTGGGATACGGGTCCTGACCCACGATCAGGACCCGTACCTCGTCGAAGGGTTGCTGGAAGGCCCGTAGGACGTTCGGTCCGGCCGGGAGGTACGTGCGCCCCGCGGCGATCTCCGCGCGCAGGAAGTCGCCCATCGCGGCGATCCGTCCGGCGACGGGTTCCAGGGCCTTCGCCCAGCCCGGTTCGACGATTTCATGCAAGGGTCGTGGTGCCACGGGCGTCACCCTACTGCCGCACACCCGTCGCTGATCAACCGATGGCCGGAGTACGGCAGCGGGCGGCGCCTCGCCGCTGCCCGCCCGCGCGCGGGATCAGGCCACGACGGATCAGGCCACGACGGATCAGCCGATCACCGCCGCCCGTACGCACAGCACGTCCGGCAGGTGCGCGGCCAGCAGTTGCCAGCTGTCACCGTCGTCGGCCGAGGCGTACACCTCGCCGTTGCGGTTGCCGAAGTACACCCCGGCGGGGTCGGAGTCGTCCGTGCACAGGGCGTCCCGCAGGACCGTCCCGTAATGGTCCTCCTCCGGCAGCCCCTTGGACAGCGGCTCCCAGCTGCGGCCCGCGTCGGTCGTGCGGAAGACCCGGCAGCGGCGCCCGGCGGGCACCCGGTCCTCGTCCGCGCCGATCGGGAAGACGTACGCCGTGCCGCCCCGGCGCGGATGCGCCGCCGCCGCGAAGCCGAACGTCGACGGCAGGCCTTCGCCGATGTCGGTCCAGTGCGCGCCCGCGTCGTCGCTGCGGTACACCCCCCAGTGGTTCTGGAGATACAGCCGGTCCGGCTCGGCCGGATCCCTGGTGATCTTGTGCACGCACTGGCCGAACTCCGGGTTCGGATCCGGCAGGAAGACCGCAGACACACCGGAGTTGGACGGCGACCAGCTCGCGCCGCCGTCTGTCGTGCGGAACACGCCCGCCGCGGAGACGGCCACCGTCACGACCCTGGGATCGCGTGCGTCGGTGAGCACCGTGTGCAGGCACTGGCCGCCCGCGCCCGGCACCCAGTGCGGGCGGGACGGGTGCTCCCACAGCGGCCGGACCAGCTCGAACGTCTCGCCGCGGTCCTCCGAGCGGTACAGCGCGCCCGGTTCCGTGCCCGCGTAGACCACATCGGGCTCGGCGGCGGACGGGTGGAGCTGCCAGACGCGCTCCAGGGAAGCGCCGGTCTCCTTCGGGAACCTCACGGCGGGCCGGGCCGGTTCGGTCCAGGTGCGGCCGAGGTCGTCGGAGTGGAACACCGACGGGCCCCAGTGCGCGCTGTCACCGCCCGCCAGCAGCCGGGGCCGGGTGCCGCCGGTGTCGATCGCCACCGAATAGACCGCCTGCGCGTTGAAATACGGACGCTCGTCGAACTCCCAGGGGCCCTCGCCCCTCCGCCGCGCGATGAACAGGCCTTTGCGGGTGCCCACCGCGAGCAGTACCTCGGTCATGCCGATCACCTCCGGGACGCCGTTGTCCCGATAGCCGTGCCGTCAGTTGTCGGCCAGTCTGCACCCCACCACTGACACTCAGCCCGGAGTACGTGTTCGTCCAGGTCACCGCCTGTGTCGCCGGGGTGCGGCGAAGATCGGCCGGTTCCGTTCGGGCATGCGCCTGCGGGAAGGGGGTGTCTCGTGCGACCGTCGGGGAGACGGCTCGTCGTGAGCAACGGAGCGGTCTCCCGCGTATGGGAGGGCGGTCCGGCCGGTCGGTGCGCTCGTGAGGAGGATGCCTTTGAAGGCGTTCCGTGGTCCGAAGGTGTGGCTGTGGCGCTGGCGGCGCAACCCGCTCAAACGCCGGGCCGACGTCGTGGAGGCCTGGGTGGTGCTCGGCGCCTGTCTGCTGACCGTCCTGGCCGGTGTGCTCGCCGGCCTCGCGGCGGCCGGCTCGGTGGAGCACGGACTCGCCCGGGAGCGGGCCACCTGGCGGCCCACCGTGGCCCGGGTCGTCGCGCAGGTCCCGGGGAAGTCCCCGGCGCACAGCAGCCATGCCTCCGCCGGGGAACGGGTCTGGGCCGAGGTCCGCTGGACAGTCACCGACGGCTCCGCCCACACCGGCCGGACCCGGGTGGAGCCCGGCAGCAAGCCCGGTACGCCGGTCACCGTCTGGACCGACCCGCAGGGCCACCTGGTCTCCCGCCCCACCACCGCCTCCGAGGCCGCGTTCCGGTCCACCCTGATAGGCCTCCTGGTCGGCGGGAGCACCGCCGCCGTCCCCTTCGTCGCCGGTCTGGCCGTGCGGAGCCGTCTGGAACACCGGCGCATGGAGGCATGGGACGCCGAATGGGCCCGGCTCGGCCCCCAGTGGGGCCGAACGGTCTGACCCCGCCGGGGTACGTCGGGTACGTCGGCCCGGCCCGGACGGGGTACGCAGGCCCGGCCCGGACGGGGTTCCGCATACCGTCGGCCGGCCCGCTCCACGGCGTGGGGAAGCGGGCCGGGCCGCAGCAGCGCCGCAGGGCTCCTCGGCCTCGCACGGCAGAGCGGAGCCCTCCGACGGGTCTAGAGCCCCGCCAGCACCTCCCGGCACCTCCTCAGCAGTTCCTCGTCGTCCGGGATGTCATGTCTGCCGTACGCGCCCCCTGGGGCCGTGTGCCGGCGTGGGTGGGTCAGTTCGGCGGTGATCAGGTCGCGCAGCGGCCCCGCGGCCGGGCCCATCGTGGTCAGGCACTGGGCGATCGGGCCGCGGGTGCGGGGGTCCGCCGTCCAGGCGGACCGGAAGACGGGCCGCACCGGTTCGGGATCCCCGGCGACGCGCCACAGCGCGCACGCGGCCGGTATCCGCTCCCGCACCGGTCCGGACCGGGCCAGGCGGCGCAGCTCGGGCAGCGCGGGGCGCGCGGCCGGGCCCAGCCTGCCGAGCTGCCGGACGGCGGCGCGCCGGGCGTCCGGGTCGTCCCGCGCCAACTCCCGCAGCAGCACGGGGAGTACGGCGGTGGCGTCCCCGTCCGCCGACCACAGCGCGCCCGCCGCGGTGGCCGCGTGCCGGGTGTGGAACAGCCGGCGCAGGAGCGGTGCCGTCTGCGCGGCGGCGCCCAGTTCCGCCAGCATTTCGATCACCTGGCCGGCGACCGCGTCCCGCGCTCCCAGGCCGTCGGGGGCGCCCGAGAGCAGCCGTACCAGTTCGGGCACGGCCTCCTTGTCGCCGATGGCCCTGAGCGCCGTCAGCAGCGGGCCGGCGAGCCGGGCGGCGGTGGGGGAGGCGAGCGGGACACGGCCGAGGCGGAGCCTCAACGCGGGGGCCAGCGGGGCCGCGGCCCGGCCCAGGTGCGCGGCTTCGCAGCCCAGTCCGACGGGCGCCGCCGGACCGGCCAGCAACTGGGCCAGGGCCGGGACCGCGCGGGGATCGCCGGTCCTGGCCAGCGCCTTGAGCGGGCCGCCCAGTGCGGGGGAGCCGCGCTCCCAGCGGTGCGTCCACAGGTCGGGCCGGGTGCTCACCAGCGCGTGCAGGTCGTCCGCGGCGGGCGCCGCCAGCGCGTGCAGCTCCGCCAGGACCGACACCGCCGCGTCCCGCAGGCGGTCCTGATCGGTGTTCAGCTGGGCGCCCAGCAGCCGGACGGGCACGCCGTAGTCGCCGCGCCAGCCACGGAACAGGCCCGCCGACATCCAGACGGCGTTGCACCGGTCGACCGGGTCCGGGCTGGTCAACTGCCCGGTGAGCAGGGCGACCCGGTCGTGCACGCGGTCTCCGAGCGCGGTGTGCAAGGTGCGCAGCAGCACGGCGCCCTGTTCGTCCGAGGGGCGCAGCCGCCGTATCCGGCGCACCAGGGTGTCCGTTCCGGAGCGCTCCGCGGGCGGCCGGCGTTGCGCGGACCGCTCGTGCAGCAGCCGGACCGCCGTGGGCACCAGGTCGGCGGGGAGCCGGACCGGCGCGTGGAGCGCGAGCTGGCCGAGTGCCGCGAGCCGCGGGCCCGGCGGGTAGGGCGGCGCGCTCTGCTCGGCCAAGAGGTCCAGCGCGCCGTCGGCGAGGGCGGGATACCGGCGCGCGAACAGGGCGAGTGCCTCCGTCAGGGCCGGCAGCACATGGTCGTCCCGCTCGGCCCGCAACCGCCGGCGCAGCAGCCCCAGGACCCGCACGGGGTCGTCCAGGAAGCGCACCAGCGCCCCGGCCGCCGCCCGGCGCACCACCGGGTCCGGGTCCCCGGCGAGCGCGACGAAGGCGTCGGCACCGGCGCGCACCGCCTCCCACGCCGCGTTCGCCGCACCCCCCGCGCCCGCGCTCCCGTCGCCCTCCCCGCCGATGCCGACCAGCAGTTCCACGATGCAGCCCCGGTCCGGCACCTCCTCGCGGGCCGCCAGCGCGAACAGGAAGGGCACACAGGCCGGCGTCGCTTCGTACACCCTCCCCTCGTGGTGCACCGCGTCGTACAGCCCGTCGAGCGCGGTCGCCCGCTCGACGGTGTCCGCGGACGCCAGGGCCCGTAACCACCGGGGCACGTCCTCCGCTTGGCCGTGCGCGTGCCGCAGCGAGGCCCAGTCGACCTCGTCGATCCCCGTGAACACGTTGTCCTCCCTGTCCTCCCCAGACGAGTGGCACCTGATCGGGAGTGTGCACCACGGCACTGACAACGGTCCGGAACCGCACGCTGACTGTGTGCGATCCGTCGGCGGTGACCGGCCACCGGACGCGGTCGCCCGGCACGCGCGCGTGAAGGGGTCAGTTCCGGTCGGGCAGGGCGCGCCCCAGGACGGCGTCGAGGTCGGTTCCCGGCGGCAGGGTGCCGAACGAGTGGCCCCAGTCGCCGCCCAGCCGGCTCGCGCAGAAGGCGTCCGCGACCGGGTGCGGAGCGTGCCGGACGAGCAGGGAGGCCTGGAGCGCGAGCGCCATCCGCTCGACCAGCCGGCGAGCGCCCACCTGATCGGTTCCGGCCACATCGCGCTGGAGCGCGGCCACGGCCGTGTCGAGCCGGGCGTCCGCCCCGCGCGCGAGGGCGAGTTCGGCGAACAGCGCCTCGGCGGTGTCCGGTTCGCGGCCCAGGGCGCGCAGCACGTCGAGCGCGTTGACGTTGCCGGAGCCCTCCCAGATCGACAGCAGCGGGGCCTCCCGGTAGTGCCGGGGCATGCCGGAGTCCTCCACGTACCCGTTCCCGCCGAGGCACTCCAGGGCCTCGGCGGTGAAGGCCGGGCCCCGCTTGGTGACCCAGTACTTGCCGACGGCGGTGGCGATGCGCCGGAAGGCCTGCTCGCCCGCGTCCCCGCGCACCGCGCGGTCGGCCGCGCCGGCCAGCCGCAGCGTGAGCGTCGTCGCCGCCTCCGACTCCAGCGCGAGATCGGCCAGGACGTTGCGCATCAACGGCTGGTCGATCAGCCGGGCGCCGAACGCGCTGCGGTACCGGGCGTGGTGCCCAGCCTCGACCAGCGTCTTGCGCATCAGGGTCGCCGAGGACATCACACAGTCCAGGCGGGTGCAGTTGACCATCTCGATGATGGTCTTCACGCCCCGCCCCTCCGGCCCCACCAGCCAGGCCACGGTCCGGTCGAACTCCGGCTCCGAGGAGGCGTTGGACCGGTTGCCGAGCTTGTCCTTCAGCCGCTGGATGCGGAAGGTGTTGCGGCTGCCGTCCGGCAGTATGCGCGGCACCAGGAAGCACGACAGCCCGCCCGGGGCTTGCGCGAGCACCAGGAAGACGTCGCACATCGGCGCCGACGTGAACCACTTGTGCCCGCGCAGCGTGTAGACGCCCGCCTCCCCGGTGGGCGTGGCCGTGGTGGTGTTCGTCCGGACGTCGGAGCCGCCCTGCTTCTCGGTCATGCCCATCCCGGCGAGCAGTCCGGGCTTGTCGGCCGGAACGCGCAGCCGGGGGTCGTACTCGCGGCTGGTGAGCAGCGGCTCGTACAGCTTGGCGAGATCCGGCTGTGCGCGCAGGGCCGGCACGGCGGCGTACGTCATCGACGTGGGACAGCCGTGTCCCGCCTCCGTGTGCCCCCACACCAGGCCGCCCGCGGTCCGGGCGACGTGCGCGCCCGGCCGGTCGTCGGCCCACGGGGCGCCGGCCAGGCCCTCGGCGACCGCCGTCCGCATCAGGTGGTGCCAGCTCGGGTGGAACTCCACCTCGTCGACACGGTGGCCGTAGCGGTCGTGGGTGCGCAGCACCGGCTCGTACCGGTTCGCCAGCTCGCCCCACTCCTGCGCCTCCGCGCTACCGGCGCGCGCCCCCAGCCGCCGGACGCCCTCCTCGGCCCACTCCGCGCCCTCCCGGCGCAGCCCCTCCAGCAGGGCCGGGTCGTCGGAGGCGTCGTAGGGGGCGAGCGGCGGTGGCTGGTTGGTCACGTCGTGCGTGGCGTACGACGGCTGGGACGGCGACGGCAGCTTCGACTGCTCGGAAATCGAGACCATGACTGCCATGTTGCACTCTTCCTACGGCTGTAGCAATGATGCAACAAGGGAACGCACGTACAGTACGGGGCCATGCGCATGAACGTCCCCGCGGAGCCGGACGCGGACGCGGCCGGCCTGCGACCGCTGTCGGCCCGATCGGTGGTGCTGAGCCTGCTCCTCGGTGTGCATCCGCCCCGGCTGCCGGTGAAGGACCTGGTCCGGCTGGTGGAGCCGTTCGGGGTCGGCGGCTCCACGCTGCGGGCCGCGCTGAGCCGGATGGTGGCCGCCGGCGACCTCCGGCGCGGCGACGCCGTCTACCGGCTCAGCGACCGGCTGCTGGCCCGGCAGCGCCGCCAGGACGAAGCCGTGCGTCCCCGCACGCGCGCGTGGGACGGCGACTGGGAGATGGTGGTGATCACGGCGACCGGCCGCGGCCCCGCCGAACGCGCCGACCTGCGCGCCCGGCTGACCGCCCTGCGTCTGGCCGAACTCCGCGAGGGCGTCTGGCTGCGCCCGGCCAACCTCGACCGCCCGCTGCCGGGCGACCTGCGCCAGGTGGCGCTGACGTACACCGCGCGCCCCGACGAGCCCCCGCGCGAGCTTGCCGCCCGGCTCTGGCCGCTGGCCGACTGGGCGGCCACCGCGCGCTCCCTGCTCGCCCGCGCGACCGGGGCCGACCACCCGGCCGTCCGGCTCACCGCCTACGCGGCGGCCGTCCGGCACCTGCTCACCGACCCGGTCCTGCCGGCCGCGCTGCTGCCCGCCGACTGGCCGGGGGAGGACCTGCGGAGGGCCTACGCCGACTACCGGCGGGAACTGGCCACGACCCTGGGTGCCTTGGAACCGGAAGGCGAACGCTGACCGCACGAGCGGGGGTGGTCCAGCCCGCCGTGACGATCCCGCGGGGACGTGGGACCGCCGCGCATCGGCGCGGGTGTCCCGCTCACCGCGGTGTCCGGGCCGCGCGGGCGCCCGGCCGGCGATCACTGGTAGGTGATGTCCGAGCCGGAGTACTTGCCGTTCGCGGCCGGCTCCTTGCCGGTGTTGTTGCCGATGCACTTCTGGCACGGAACGCTTCAGGACCGTGCCGGGGGCGAGTTCCAGCAGTCGCGCAGCGCGGTCCCGGTCGGAGAGGAAGTGCCGTGGGAGCGCTTCCATGAATTGCGTGTCCATGCCACGATGCCGGGTGTTCCTCGCACGACGCGCACGCAGCGCGCCCTCGCACGAGCCGCGATCCGAAGGGACGAGTGACGTGCTCCCCACACCGCACCGCTCAGGAACCGGACCCCGCAAGGCACTTGTCGCCCTCCTGGGCGCCCTCCTGCCGCTCCTCGCCGCACTGGCCCTCGCCGCATCCCCGGCCACGGCCCGGGAGCGGGCCGTCCCCGCGGCCACCCTCACGGAGGTCACCGGCTTCGGCGCCAACCCCAGCAACCTCCGGATGTACGTCTACGCACCGGGCAACGTCACCGCGCACCCGGCGGTCGTGGTGGCCGTGCACTGGTGCGGCGGCTCCGCCTCCGCGATGTACTCCGGCACCGAATGGGCCTCGCTGGCCGACCGGTACGGGTTCGTCGTCGTGTACCCGTCGGTGACCCGCGCCAGCAAGTGCTTCGACGTCTCCTCCCCGCAGGCGCTCCGCCGCGGCGGCGGCAGCGACCCCGTCGGCATCCGGTCCATGGTCGACTGGGCGACCCGCACCTACGCCGCCGACACCGGCCGGGTCTTCGTCACCGGCAACTCCTCCGGCGCGATGATGACCAACGTCCTGCTCGGCGACTACCCCGACGTGTTCGCGGCGGGCGCCGCCTTCTCCGGGGTCCCCTTCGGCTGCTTCGCCACCACCGACGGCTCCGAGTGGAACAGCGCCTGCGCCGGCGGCACCGTCAGCCACACCCCGCAGGAGTGGGGCGACCTCGTGCGCGCCGCCTACCCCGGCTACACCGGTCCGCGCCCCCGGATGCAGCTGTGGCACGGCACCGCGGACGACACCCTGCGCTACCCCAACTTCGGCGAGGGGATCAAGCAGTGGACGAACGTGCTCGGCGTGAGCCAGACCCCGGCCGCGACCGACACCCCCGCCTCCGGCTGGACCCGCACCCGCTACGGCGCCACCGGTGACCGGGCTCCCGTCGAGGCGATCAGCCTCCAGGGCGTCGGCCACAACCTCTACGGCCCGGGTATGGCCTCCCGGGCACTCACCTTCTTCGGTCTCGACGGCGGCACCACCACCCCGCAGCCGCCCGCCGGCGCCTGTGCGGTCACGGCCGGCGTCAGCGCCTGGAGCACCGGTCTGACCGCCTCCGTGACCGTCACCAACACCGGTACGACCGCGCTGAACGGCTGGAAGCTCGGCTTCACCCTCCCGGCGGGCCAGACCATCACCAACGGCTGGAACGCCACCTTCAGCCCGAACTCCGGCGTCGTGACGGCGACCAACGCCGCGTACAACGCCACCCTCGCCCCCGGCGCGAGCGTGACCATCGGCTACCAGGCCACCCACACCGGCGACAGCGCGGCACCGGCCGCCTACAGCCTCAACGGCAGTGCCTGCACGGTCGGTCCATGACCCGGGGGCGCGCACCGCAGCGGCATGAGCCGTCGGCGCGCGCCCCGCCGCACCGGAGCTCCGGGCAGCCCCACCCGTCAGCTCCGCGCATCCGGCCCCCGTCGTCGCCCCGCACCCCGGAAAGGTCTCCGTGAAGTCGCCCAGCAGAACGCCGCTCGCCACCGTCCTCAGCACCTGCGTCCTCGTCCTCGCCCTCGCCGTGACGGCCTCAGCGCTCACGGCACTGGTCAAGAGGGCGCAACCGGCCACCGCCGCGGCCGGCCCCGGCCGGCACTGGGTGAACACCTGGACCGGCATGCCCCAGCTGACCGAGCCCGCCAACCTGCCGCCCGCGCCGTACACCGGTGAGAAGTCGGTGCTCGTCGACACCACCCTGCGGCAGACGGTGCGCGTCACCGCCGGCGGCCCCCGCATCCGGCTGCGGTTCTCCAACGCGTACGGCGACACCCCGCTGCCGCTGACCGCCGTCACCGTGGCCCTGCCCCGCGACGGCAGGGCCGGGGCCGGCGCGGTCGAACCCGGCACCCTGCGCCGGGTCACCTTCGCCGGCCGGGACTCCACGACCGTCCCGGTGGGCGCTCAGATGGTCTCCGACCCCCTCGACTTCGAGCTGCGCGCCGGGTCCGAACTGACGGTGACGGCGTACACCGCGCGCGGCCAGGCGTCGCTCGCGCTCACCTCCCATCCCGGCTCGCGCACCACGTCGTACCTCGCGCACGGCGACCACACACGCGACCTGGACCTCCCCGGCGCGACCGCCGTCGACCACTGGTACCTGCTCAGCGACGTCGAGGTGCTGGCCTCCGGCCGTACCGAGGCGGTCGCCCTGGTCGGCGACTCCCTCACCGACGGACGCGGCTCCACCACCAACGGCAACGACCGCTGGCCCGACCAGTTCTACGACCGCCTGCACGGCAACCCCGCCACCTCGGACATCGCCGTCCTCAACCAGGCGGCCGGCGGCAACCGCGTCCTCAACGACGGGCTCGGCCCCAACGTCCTCGCCCGCCTCGACCGGGACGTCCTCTCCCGCAGCGGCGTGGCCTGGCTGATCCTCTTCGAGGGCGTCAACGACATCGGCACCGCCGACGCCACCCCCGAAGCGCAGCGCGCGGTCACCGACGACCTGATCGCCGGGTACCGGCAGATCGTCGTCCGCGCCCACGCCCAGGGCATCCGGGTCTACGGCGCGACCCTCACCCCGTTCGGCGGCAGCACCCTGTACGACGATCCGGCCGGCGAGCGGGAGGCCGCCCGGCAGCGCGTCAACGCCTGGATCCGCACCCCCGGCCACTTCGACGCGGTGCTCGACTTCGACCGGGCGGTACGGGACCCCGAGGCCCCCGACCGGCTCCGGCCCGCGCTGCACGCCGGGGACTGGCTGCACCTCAACCCCGAGGGCTACGGCGTCCTGGCCGCGGCCGTGCCGGCGGGGCTGTTCCGGCACACCTCCTGACGGGTGGGGCGGGTGGCGCCGAAGGGATTCATGGCATTTCCTTGGAAATGGTGGTTTCCCCGCGAAAGGAGGGGATGACCAGCACGGTCGCGGGCACTCGGTGGGGCACGCAAGACGATCTCACCCGAGGAGAGTCATGGCTGAGCAGAAGTCGTCGGCCCTCACGGCGCCCCTGCGCGGCGCGGCCTCGGTACTGCGCAGGGTGCCCGGCGCCGGAACGGTGACCAGGGCCGCCGAGGAAACACTGGACAAGGTCGGCGCGGTCTCGCCCCGCGGACGGCGCATGGCGGTCTACGCGGGAGCGGGGGTGCTCGGCGCCGCGGGCGTGGTGGAGTGGCCCGTGGCCCTCACCGGCGCGGCGGTGGCCTGGCTCACCCAGCCCCGGCCCGCTCAGCAGGTGGGCGCCGGAGAGCCGGCCCCGCCCGCCGAACCGGCGCACGACCTCGGCACCGCGGCCCTCAGGTCCGGCGGCGGGGGACACGGGCCCGACCAGGCGGCCGGTACCGCGACGCCGGGGCCCGCCAAGGAACCCGGTCACACGGCGGCGCCCAGCCCGTCCGAGGGCGCCCACGGTGTCCGGGCGTCGGCGGGCAAGACGTCCTCCGGTCCCCTCGGCCCCACCGCGCGCCCCGATCGCACCACGCTCTGAGGAGGTCATGTGCCCGGTCTGCCGACGGCGCCGCCGTCCGCCGCCCGCCGGCTACAGACGGCGCCACGCCTGCTCGCGCGGGCGGCGGCACCGGCGGTCGGACTGGCCGCCGGCGCCGCTGCCAGAACCGCGCGCGCCGGCGTGCGGGGCCTGGACGCCGCCGCGCGTGTGGGGCGGGTGGTGCGCAACGCGCTGCCCGGCTCCGGTGACCACTGGCGGGCCGGCGCCCGCACCCACCTGGCGGTACGGCCCCTGGAAGAGGGGCAGGCGCGGCGCGCGGGCGGCACGGAGCACCTGGCGCGCCGGGTGGCCGAGGCGCTGGCGGAGCACCCCGACGTCCTCGTCGCCTACTGGGACCAGGGACTCGCCCGCCTGGTGGTGACCGTGACCGAGGAGGAGGCCGCCGACCGCGTCCTGGACCACGCGGCCGGCCTCGCCGAGCGGCACGGGCTCGTCCTGGAGGGCGCGGACGTGGAGGAGACCACGCATCCGGCCGACCCGGCCGGGGTGCGCGCGGCGGTGGCCACGCTCGCCGCCGACGGCGCCGGGATCGCGGTGGCGCTGACCGCGTACGCGCTGCGGCTGCCGCCCTCGCCCCGGGTGGTGACCGCGGCCGTGACACTCCTGCGGGAGAACCCCCGTTCCCGCGCATGGCTGCGCGCCCGGCTCGGCGACTCCGGGATGGACCTCCTGCTGGCCTGCGCGAACGCCGCCGTGCACGGCGCCGGCCAGACCCCCACCTCCCTGGTGCTCGACGGCGCCCTGCGGGCCTGCCAGGTGGCCGAGACGGTGGCCCGCTCGGCCGCCTTCGACACCATGCACGACCAGTTGTGCGCCCCCGACCGCGTCAGCCTCGCCGCGCAGGGCCCGCCGCGCCCGCCGCTGCGCGTCTCCCCGGCCCAGGAGTACGCGGCCCACGCCTCCGCCGGCAGCCTCCTGGGCGCGGCGGCCACCCTCCTGGTCAAGCACGACGGCGCCGAGGCGGCCGAAGCGGTGCTGGCCGGCTCCCCGAAGGCCGCCCGCTACGGTCCCGCCGCCTTCCACGCCGTGCTCAGCGCCGCCCTGGCCCGCACCGGCGTGCTGGTCCGCGCCCCGGAGCGGCTACGCCAGCTGGAGATGGCCGGCACGGTCGTGCTGCACCCGAGCGCGCTGCGCACCGAGGACGGCGAGGCCGACCCGTGGGCCGAACCGGTGCTGGACGCGGCCCGCCGGGCCGGGCTCCGGGTCGTCCTCGTGGACGACCCGGCCCTGGAGGACTTCACCGGCCTCGCCGACCAGGTCGTCGACGCCCGCAGGCCGCTGGACGACGTCGTGTACGAGGCGCGTGGCGACGAGGGCGCCGTCCTGGTGGTCGCCCGGGTCCGCACGGCCGACGAGCACGACGTGCTGGACGCCCTGCGCGCCGCCGATGTCGCGCTCGCCCTGACCGACCGGGACGCGGCGGTGGTCTGGGGCGCGGACCTCCTCGCCCTGCACGGCCTGCCCGACGTGTGGCGGGTGCTGACCGCGGTCCCGGCCGCCCGCCGGGTCGGCCACCGGGCCCAGACCCTGGCCCGCTCCGGTGCCGCGCTGTCCGGGCTGCTCGTCGCCATCGGCGAGTCCGGCGGCGGACGTGGCCGCCGGTCCGTGCTGCCGGGGCTCCGGCACGCGCCCGTCGACGCCGGCGCCGCCCTGGCCCTGCTGTCCGGGATGCGGTCCGCGCTGGGCGTGGTGGCGGCCCGCTCCCCGCACCCGCGCCCCCGGGTGCACTGGCACGAGCTGGACCCGGACGAGGCCCGTGACCGGCTGGCCCACGAACCGGCCGCCGACACCGGCGGGCTGGGCGCCCGGATGCGCAAGGCGGCCGAGGGCGTCGGCCGGCACCCGGTGGTCGCGCCCGCCCGCTGGTCCTACCGGCTCGGCCGCGCCGTCCGCGGCGAGCTCCAGGACCCGCTCACCCCCGTCCTGGCCGTCGGTTCGGCCGCGTCGGCGATCCTCGGCTCCGTCATGGACGCGCTGCTCGTGGTCGGCGCCCTCGACCTGAACGCCCTGGTCGGCGGCATCCAGCGGTTGCGGGCCGAGCGGGCGCTGTCCGGGCTCGTCGCGGAGCAGAAGCAGAGGGCGCGCCTGGTACCGCCGGAGACCGAGGCCCCGGTCGGCGGCACCCGCACGGTGGAGGCGGGCAAACTCCGGCCGGGCGACGTGATCCAGCTCAAGACGGACGACGTGGTCCCCGCCGACGCCCGGCTGCTGTGGCAGGACGGCCTGGAGGTGGACGAGTCCGCCCTGACCGGGGAGTCGCTGCCGGTGGAGAAGCAGACGGACCCCACCCCGCACGCCCCGGTGGCCGACCGGCGCTGCATGCTCTTCGAGGGCACGACCGTGGTGGCGGGCGATGCCCGGGCCCTCGTCGTCGACACCGGCGACCGCACCGAGGCCGCCCGTGCCGTCCACCTCGCCGCCCGTACGCCCCCGGCCGCCGGCGTCCAGGCCAGGCTCCAGGAACTCACCCGCAAGGCACTGCCGCTGACGCTGGCGGGCGGCGCCGCGGTGACGGGGCTGGCGCTGCTGCGCGGCACCCCGATCCGCGAGGCGGTCAGCGGCGGGGTGGCGGTGGCCGTGGCGGCCGTACCGGAAGGGCTGCCGCTGGTGGCGACGGTCGCGCAGCTGGCGGCCGCCCGGCGGCTGAGCCGGGGCGGGGTCCTGGTGCGCACCCCGCGCACCCTGGAGGCGCTGGGCCGCATGGACACCATCTGCTTCGACAAGACCGGCACCCTCACCGAGAACCGGCTGCGGCTGGTGCGCACCTCCGACGCCGGGGGCACGGTCCGCGCGGTGGACGACGCCGGCTCCGAGGAGACGATCCGGGCCGCCGCGCGGGCCTGCCCGCGGCTGAACGGCGACTCCGACCGGCCGGTGCACGCCACCGACGAGGCCGTGCTGACCGCGGCGCCGCCCGACCCCGACTGGACCCAGTTCGCCGACCTGCCGTTCGAGGCCGCGCGCGGGTACGCCGCCGCCGTCGGCCGGAGCGGGGACGGCCCGGCCGTCCTGGTGGTCAAGGGCGCCCCGGAGACCGTGCTGCCCGCCTGCACCGGACTGCCGGCGCACGCCTCCGACTCCGCGCACACGCTGGCCGGGGCCGGTCTGCGGGTCCTCGCGGTGGCCGAACGCCGGCTCGGCGCGGGGGAGGAGGAGTCCGACGTCCTCGAACAGCCGCTCCGGGACCTGGAGTTCGTCGGTCTGCTGGCGCTGTCGGACGTACCGCGCGAGACCTCCACGGCGCTGGTGAACGGGCTGAACGCGGCGGGCGTACGACCGGTCATGCTCACCGGCGACCATCCGCAGACCGCGCGGGCCATCGCCGCCGACCTGGGCTGGCCGGAGGACACCGTGGTGGTCACCGGCGACGAACTGGCCGCGGCCGACCGCGCGTCCCGGGCCCGGATGCTGCGCGACGCGGGCGTGGTGGCCCGGGTGGCGCCCGAACAGAAGCTCCAGGTGGTGGAGGCGCTGCGGGACGCGGGCCGGGTGGTCGGCATGGTCGGCGACGGCGCCAACGACGCCGCGGCCATCCGCGCGGCCGACATCGGCGTCGGCATCAACGCGCGCGGGTCGGCCGCCGCCCGCAACGCCGCGGACATCGTGCTGACCGACGACGACATGACGGTGCTGATCGACGCGGTCGGCGAGGGCCGCGCGCTGTGGCACAGCGTGGCCGACGCGATCGCCATCCTGATCGGCGGCAACGCGGGCGAGGTCGGGTTCGGCATCCTCGGCACGCTGCTGTCCGGCCGGGCGCCGCTGTCCACCCGGCAGATGCTCATGGTGAACCTCTTCACCGACCTGTTCCCGTCGATGGCGGTGGCGGTGACCGAGAAGGAGGGCGAGGCGGACCTGGGGCATGTGGAGGAGGCCGCCGGAGTGCTGGGCGATCCCCTGCTGCGGCAGATCCGTCACCGGGCCCTGACCACCTGCCTGGGCGCGCTCACGGCCTGGCTGATCGGCCGTTTCACACCGGGCACCGCCCGCCGCTCCAGCACCATGGCGCTGTGCGGGGTGGTCGGCACCCAGCTCGTGCAGACCCTGCTCGACCGGCGCGACAGCCACCTGGTGCAGATCACCTCGCTGGGTTCCGCGCTGGCCCTGGTGGCCGTGGTCCAGACCCCGGGCATCAGCCGCGTCTTCGGCTGCACCCCGCTCGGCCCGGTCGCCTGGGCGGGTGTCGTGGCCGCGATCGCCCTCGCCCTGGCGGGCCAGCGCACACTGCCCCGGCTGGAGCGGACCGTCGGGCGGCTGCTGCCGGCCTGACCCGCACCGCCGGGCCGGGGAACCGGCCCGGCGGCCCCGGCTCAGACCGAGCGGTGGTACTGGTCCGGGACCCGGATCGGTGCCTTCAGCTCACGTGCCGCCTGGCGGGCCCAGGACGGGTTGCGCAGGAGTTCCCGGCCGAGCAGGACCGCGTCCGCCTCGCCGTTCGCCACGATCTTCTCGGCCTGCTCGGGCTCGGTGATCAGGCCCACCGCGGCGACCGGCATGGGGGTCTCGGCCTTCACCCGGGCGGCGAACGGGACCTGGTAGCCCGGCCCGGTCGGGATGGAGACGCCGGCGGCGTTCCCGCCGGTGGAGACGTCGAGCAGGTCGACACCGTGGGCGTGCAGGTCGCGGGCGAGGCGGACCGTGTCCTCGGGGGTCCAGCCGCCGTCCTGGAGCCAGTCGGTGGCCGAGACGCGGAAGAAGACCGGCTTGTCCGCGGGCCACACCTCTCGTACGGCGTCCACGACCTCCAGGGCGAACCGGGTGCGGTTCTCGTAGGAGCCGCCGTAGGCGTCGGTGCGGTGGTTGGAGTGCGGGGAGAGGAACTCGTTGATCAGGTAGCCGTGGGCACCGTGGAGCTCGACGGCCTCGAACCCGGCGGCGAGCGCCCGGCGCGCGGTGGCGGCGAACTGCCCGACGATCTCGGCGATCTGGTCCACCGTCAACTCGGTGGGGACGGGGTGGCGTTCGTCGAACGGCAGCGCGCTCGGGGCGAGCGGCTGCCAGCCGTGCGCCTCCGGTCCGACGGGCGCGCCGCCCTTCCACGGCCGGTCGGTGGACGCCTTGCGGCCGCTGTGGCCGATCTGGATCGCCGGCACGGTGCCCTGGGCGGTGAGGAAGCGGGTGATCCGGCGGAAGGCCTCCACCTGGGTGTCGTTCCACAGCCCGAGGTCGTACGGGGAGATCCTGCCCTCGGGCGAGACCGCGGTGGCCTCCACCACGATCAGGCCGGTGCCGCCGGCGGCCCGCGCCGCGTAGTGCGCGAAGTGCCAGTCGTTCGGAGCGCCGGTGAGCGGCCCCTCCGGGTCGGCCGAGTACTGGCACATCGGGGGCATCCACACCCGGTTCGGGATGGTCACTTCGCGCAGGGTGATGGGCTCGAAGAGCGCACTCACGACGTACTCCATTCGTCACGGACCGCTGACCGGTTCGTACGGTACTCCTCGTACTACGATGGATGTCAAACTACGATGACTCTCGTACAATGCGGGCAGTCGAGCTTCTTGCGAGGAAGGGCAGTCGCCGTGACCGACACCGCCACCGCCGGCCGTGCGCTGCCGCATCCGGAACGGGAGCAGATCCGGCTGGAGTCCGTGCTGCACGCGCTCTCCGACCCGATGCGGCTCCAGATCGTGCGCGAACTCGCGGCGCGGGAAGCGGAGTTGACCTGCTCGCAGTTCGACCTGCCGGTCACCAAGTCCACCAGCACGCACCACTTCCGGGTGCTGCGGGAGAGCGGGGTGATCCGGCAGGTCTACCGGGGCACGGCCAAGATGAACGGCCTGCGCCGGGACGATCTAGACGGCCTCTTCCCGGGGCTGCTCGACAGCCTCCTCGCCGCCGCCGACCGGCAGTCCGGCCGACTGCGCGCCGACGGCTGAACCCCGCCTCACCGGAAGGTGGTTGAAGAGCAGGTTCAGCACGATCGCGGACAGGCAGCCCGCGCTGATGCCGCTGTTCATCACCGTCTGGAACCAGTCCGGGAACTGCGCGTACACCGTGGGCACGCCCACCGGCAGCAGGCCGATCGCCACCGAGACGGCCACCACGGTCAGGTTGTCGTTGCCCTGGAAGCCGACCCGGGCCAGCGTCCGCAGCCCGCTCGCCGCGACCGTCCCGAACATCACCAGGCCGGCCCCGCCGAGCACCGGTGCCGGGATCGCCGCGACCACCGCGCCCAGCTTGGGCAGCAGACCGAGCAGCACCAGGATCCCGCCGGCCGCCGCCACCACCCAGCGGCTGCGCACCCGGGTCATGCCGACCAGGCCCACGTTCTGCGCGAACGCCGTGTACGGGAAGGTGTTGAACACCCCGCCCAGCACGGTGGACAGGCCGTCCGCGCGCAGCCCGTCGGCGAGGGGGCGCGGCTCGACCTTCCGCCCGGTCAGCTCACCGACGGCGATCAGGTCACCCGTCGTCTCGGTCATGGTGACCAGGGCGACGACCAGCATGGACACGATCGCGGACAAGCGGAATTCCGGTGTCCCGAAGTGGAACGGCGTGCTGACACCCACCCAGTCGGCATCCCCGACCCCGCTGAAGTCGGTGAACCCGAACGGCACGGCGACCGCCAGACCGGCCGCGATGCCGAGGAGCACGGCGATCCGGGAGAGGAAGGCGGGCGCGAACCGCTGCACGCCGAGCACCACGGCCAGCACGAAGCCCGCCAGCGCCAGGTTCCTCGGCTCCCCGAAGTCCTTCGCCCCGGCGCCGCCCGCCGCCCAGTTGCCCGCGACCGGCAGCAGCGAGACCCCGATGATCAGGATCACCGTGCCGGTCACCAGCGGCGGGAAGAAGCGCAGCAGCCGCCCGAAGAGCGGCGCGAGCAGCATGATGGCCAGCCCGGCGACGATCACCGAGCCGTAGATCGCGGGCAGTCCGCCCCCCGTCGTCCCGATGAGCACCATCGGTGACACGGCGGCGAACGTGCACCCCTGCATGATCGGCAGCCGGACCCCGAACCGCCAGAAGCCGACGCACTGGATCAGCGTGGCGATGCCGCACACCAGCAGGTCCGCGGTGATCAGATACGCCAGGTCGGCGGGCGACAGCTTCAGCGCGCCACCCACGATCAACGGCACGGCGACGGCGCCCGCGTACATCGCGAGCACGTGCTGCAACCCGAAGGCGGCGAGCTGTCGTACCGGGGGTATCTCGTCGACGGGGTGCACGTCTGCGGTCGTGGCCATGGGAGCTCCATCAGCGGCGGGTGGGGAGTGGCATGCGGACAGGACGAGACCGTAGGCGCCTTGAACAGTTTGTTGATTTCCGGCCCGTTGCCGGTGTGTGTCCTGCCCGCCCCCGGACAGCCGCGCTACGACAGCACCCGCGCCGCTCCGAGCAGCGCGTCCCAGTCGGAGAGTTTGACCACGCTCCGCCCCAGTCGCGCCCCCAGCTCGGCCTCGGCCCGCTCGATCGCCAGCCAGCCGTCCCAGGGCACGGGCTCGACGCCCGCCGCCCGCAGGGCCGCGACCGGGTCCTGCGGCACGTCCGCGCGGCCGAGCGCGGGAGCGTCCGCGAGCAGCGAGGTCACCGTCTCCTTGGCGCAGGGCCGGTTCGTGCCGATGACCCCGGTCGGACCGCGCTTGATCCACCCGGCGACATACTCGCCGGGGGAGGGGACGCCGTCGCGCAGCACCCGGCCCTCCTGGTGCGGGACGGTGCCGCTCGCCGGGTCGAACGGCAGCCCTTCCAGCGGCACCCCGCGATAGCCCACCGAGCGCAGGACCAACTGGGCGGGCACGTCCTCGTACCGGCCCGTGCCGGTCACGCCGCCCGTGCCGTCGGGTGCCGTCCGCTCGAAGCGCACGGCACCCACCCGGCCGCCGTCGGCGAGCAGCTCCACCGGGCGCAGGAAGAACCGCAGCCGGATCCGCCGTGCGGCGGCCACCGCGGGAGGCCGTGCCGCCCAGTCGCGCAGCACCTCCACATTGCGCCGCGGCCCCGCCGGCAGCTCGCCGGGATCGGCCGGATCGAGCGCCAGCTCGGCCTTGTCCACGATCACGTCGGTGTCCGGCAGCCCGCCCAGTTCGCGCAGCTCCTTGGTGGTGAAACGGGCCTGTGCGGGACCGCGCCGGCCCACCATCTGCACCTCGGTGAGCCCGCTCGCCGCCAGCGTGTCCAGCGCGGCCTGCGGGATGTCCGTGGGCCGCAGCTCCGCCGCACCCCGGACCAGCATCCGGGTGACGTCCACCGCGACATTGCCCACCCCGACGACGACCGCCGAGCGCACCCCGCGCAGGAAGCCCGCGTCGACCGCGTCCGGGTGCGCGCTGTACCAGGAGACGAACTCGGTCGCCGACCAGCTGCCCGGCAGGTCCTCGCCGGGAATCCCCAGCCGGCGGTCGGTCGCCGCGCCCACGCAGTACACCACCGCGTGGTAGATCCCCCTCAGCCGCTGGGCCGGCAGCCCGCCGGGACCGCCCACCCGGACCCCGCCGAGGAACCGCACCCGCTCGTGCTCCAGCACCGTCCGCAGGCTGTTCTGGAGGGACTTGATCTTCTCGTGGTCCGGGGCGACGCCGTAGCGGACCAGGCCGTACGGACACGGCAGCCGGTCCAGGACGTCCACCCGGACCTCCGGATCACGCTGAACGAGGCCCTGGGCGGTGTAACACCCACTCGGCCCGGAACCGACGACGGCGACACGCAGCACAGCGGTACTCCTCGCCCGAAGGAGGGTGTGGCGACGGCTCCAGCATGGCACCGCGGGGGCCCCGGCGGCAGGGGCCGGTGGGGTGACCCGGGTGCGTGTCCATACGTCCGGGTGTGGTCACGACGTTACGTTGCGTGGGTGCCAGAAGCATCCTTTCTTGATCTTCCCGATCGGAACGCGGAGGATGGCGCGGTCTCCGTGTGGCCCGCGTGGCAGGTGCGGGAGCACGGGGGCGTCACCTCCTGGTTCCAGGTCCGGCTGGCCTTCCCCGACGGGGCCCGGGTCGACGCCCTGGCCGTGGTGAGCGAGGGGCGTGTCTCCATCGAGGACGTCCAGGCCGAGCCGGCCCTGTCCCTCGCCGACCTGACGGCGCTCGCCGACTGGATCGAGGGGCCGCTGTTCGCGGCGTGCGGTGTCGACGCCGGGGCGGACCCGGCGTGCGGCGACCCGGTGTGCGGCGCGGACACGGGCGGGGCGGACGACGGCGCGACCCCGGACGCCGAGTACCCTCCGGCCGGGGAACCCCAGCCGGACGCCGTCATCGCCGTCGTCGACGCCGTCGTACGCCGAGCCCGGCCGCCCTGGCCGCGCGGCACCGAGGGCCGCCGGCTCGTCGCGCGGGAGTACCGGGCGGCACAGGACGAGGGCGCCGACCCGGTGCTCGCCGTGATGAACGCGACCGGACGCGGTCGCCGGCGCGCCCTCCGGCTGATCGCCCAGGCACGGGACGCGGGCCTTCTGGCACCCCGTCACGCCCGGCGCTGACCGAGCGGCCGGACCCCGTCAGGGCGTGCCCGGCCGCTCCTCCGTGGCGAAGAACCGGGACAGGTCCTCCAGCCCCGCCCCCGGCTCCGCATCGCCCTCGGGAGGCACACCCATCTCCCAGTCGAGGCCGTACCGCTGGAACAGCTCCGCCCGCAGCACCGGCACGGGCATCGGCACGCCCGGCACCAGGGCCGCGAACACCGCGCCCATCAACAGGGCCCGCAGCATCGGGTAGTCGGCCGAGACGTTCTGCGCGCCGTACCGGGCGACGGTGTCGCTGAGCAGCTCCGCCAGCCGGCGCTGCTCCGGGCACTGCACGAAGCCCTCGGCCTGGAGCAGGCCCGCCATGTGCTGGCGCATCAGCACGGGCCGGTCCCGGGCGAGGCCCAGGATCGCGTCGATGGCCCGGGCCAGCCGCTCCCGGCCGTCCTCGGTGCGCGGCTCCCGCTCCAGCGCCTCCTCCAGCGTCCGGTGCATCAGGCGGTGCACGGCGGACTGCACCAACTGGCGTTTGCCGGGGAAGTAGTACGACACCAGGCCGCGCGCCGAACCGGCCCGGTCCGCGATGTCGCCCAGCGTCGTGGCCTCGAACCCGTGCTCGCCGACCAGCTCCACGGCGGCCTGTAGCAGCCGCTCCCGGGAACGCCGCCGCAATTCTTCATTGACCGAGGCGCTGCGCGGGGACATCCTGTAACTCCTGCGTTGACTGGCTGCCAGCCAACTATACTCAACGCAGCGGGTACGCCCATGCCCGGGGCCCGCCCGGAACAGCCGTCCGTCTGGGGCGACGCGGGGGATCGTCTCAGACGGACGGTGCGGCGTGCCGGTTCGCCTCGGTGCTCAGCCGACGAGATCCAGCACCGGCAGCAGCGCGTCGGGGCGTTGGGCCGCCGGCAGGTGGTCCACGAAGTGCACCCGACAGCCGAGCGTGGTGGCGCCGCCGTCCGCCGCCCGGTTGTCGCCGACCATCAGCACCCGCCGCGGATCGGCGTCGAGCGCCTCGCAGGCGACCGCGAACAGCCGCGGATCCGGCTTCTGCACCCCGTGCTCGTACGACAGCACGTACGCGTCCACGTACGCGTCGAGTCCGTGCTCCCGGAAGACCGGGCGCAGGTCCCAGCCGATGTTGCTGACCACGCCGACGCCGATCCCGCGCCCGCGCAGGGTGCGCAGCACCTTCTCGGCGTCCGGGTACGGGGTCCAGGCGGCGGGGGACATGTGCCGTTCGTACAGGGCGTCGTGCAGCCCGGGATCCGGCAGCGGCACCCGGCGGGACAGGCCCGTGTAGGCGGCCCGGTGCAGCGCCGCGCTCTCGTCCCGCACCGCCCAGACCGCCGCGAGGTCCGCCGGCAGTTCCACCGGCTCCGCACCGCCCGGCAGCGCGCCGGCCGCCTCCAGAGCCCGGGCCGTCGCGGCCAGTTCGGGCTCGGACAGAGCGTGACCGGTCTCGTCCAGCGCCGCACGCAGCCATGACGCGGCGGACTCGGCGCGGAACAGCGTCCCGGAGAAGTCGAACAGCACGGCGGCCATGCGCCGGACTCTACCGGCCGCGCGACGGCCGCTCCCGGCCGTCGCGCGGCCACTCGTGGACCGTCACCGCCGCCGCGACCAGCGCCGCGCCGGCCAGCCACCCGCCGAGCACGTCCGAGGGCCAGTGGACGCCCAGCCACACCCGGGTGACGCCCACGCCCACCACCGAGACGAGCGCCGCCGCCACCGCCGTACGCCACAGGGCGGGGCGTGGGCCGTGCCGGTGCAGCAGCCACAGCAGCAGGCCGCAGACGACGGTGGCGGTCAGCGCGTGACCGGACGGGAACGCCGCGTAGTGCGCGGAGTCGACCGGATTCGGCCAGACCGGGCGGGGCCGGCCGACGACCGCCTTCACGAACTGCTGCACGAGCGCGGCCACCGCGCAGGTGATCCCCAGCCACAGCGCCGTCCACCAGGCCGCGCGCCGCCAGACGAGCCACACCGCCGCCGCGGCGCAGACCAGACGCATGGTGGTCGGGTCCCACACCCAGTCCGTCAGCACCCGGAAGACATGCGTCAGCTCGTGGTCGCGGACCGCCCAGCGGTGGGTGGTCCGGGAGATGCCGCCGTCCACGGTGACCAGGGGATGCCAGCGCAGGGCGACGAGGATCAGCAGCACCAGGAAGCAGGCGCCGAGAGCGGCGGCCACGCGGGCGGCTCTGCTCAGCGTCGTCGGCGGCTCGGGGGCGGGGGGCGACGGGGGAGCGGAGGGGCGCTGGTGCATGCCGTGATCCTGGTGGAAGCGGGGTGCCGTGGCCAAGTCCCAGTGGGGCGGGGCCGCCGTGGCCATGGTGCCGGTGGGGCGGGGCTGCCGTGGCCGCGGTGCCGGTGGGCGAGATCCGTCAGGCGAGCGGCATCAGCCCAGCGCCCGCGGCCCGCACCAGCGCGGCGGTCGGCGTCGGGCGTGGATTGCGGAGGGGCGGCGGCCGGGATGGTGGTGTCGGGGCGGTCCGCGCAGGGGCGGCGACCGGTCCGGTGCCGTCGGCAGGCGCCGCGCACGGAGCGGGACAGGAGCGTGCGGAGGCGGACCGGCACCGAACCCGCCCCGCCCTTTGCCGGGCAGCCTCCAGGCGAGCGGTTCGGCGCGCCGCGCACGCCGTCGCGCCCGGACCCGTACGACGTCCCGGACCAGCATCGCCGGACTCCACGGGCCGCCGCCGAGCCGAGGGGCGTCGGCAGGGCGCGGCACAACAGGACGGCCGCCCCGACGCTTCCCCGGAGGGGATACCCCCAGCCACCCCCGCAGGGTGCCGAACAGCAGCGGGGCCACGGGGGCCTTCATGGTCAGCACCCTATGAACGCGCGGCGCTCAGCGGCACGGTCCGGGGCGGCGAAGTGACGCGAGCAACGGGTTCCGGACGCCGGCGCGCGGGCGGGCGCCGTACGGAGCCCGGCCGTCACATCGCCAGCAGCATTGCCACCATGCCGATCCCCATCGACAGCCGGCAGGCCCGCGCCAGCTCGGGGCGGTCGCCCCAGGGGGCCGGCCCGCCCCCGCCCGCGGAGGCGGGAGCGGGCACCAGCCGGGCGCCGGAGAGCAGCACATAGCCCGTGAAGTACAGCAGCAGCGCGCCGGTCAGCAGCGGCACGCCGGTGCCGCCGTGCCCGTGGTGGGCGGCGGGCGGCGCCGCGGCCATCGCCACCGCCATGTAGACCATCGCGGCGCTGCCCACCAGGTGGTGCAGATGGTGCGGGGCGCCACGCGCGGCCCACAGCGCGCGCAGGGCCGCCGCGCCGAACACGGCCGCGTACACCGGCCACGCCCATCTCGGTGGCGTGAACGCCGCCGCCGGGACGGCCATCGCGGCCATGCCGAAGCCCATCAGCGCCTCGCCGCCCGCGGCCCGGCGCTGCTCCTCGACACCGCTGCGCATCCGCAGCAGGCAGTAGGCCCCGGTCAGCGCGCACAGCGCGACCAGCAGCCAGGCGATCGACACCGGTCCGTGCACGCGCACCTCCACGCTCGACGGTCGGTCGAGGGTGCGATGCCCGCTGCCGGCGAAGCGCACGCGAGCGCAAGGGTGTACACGGGGAGCATGCAGGGGAGCGCGGTCGGTGACCAGGCCCTACGCAGACTGTTTTACAGGTAAAACACATGCTAAATTGATGCTATGAGCAGTGCGACCTCCCACCGTCTTCCCCTCGCCACCACCCTCCGCCTCGGGCGCCCCTCCGACATCTGGTTCAAGCCCGCGCTGAGCGTGGTGGCCGCGGTCGCCCCGCCCAACCTCACCCTGCTCGCCCTCGGCCGCCTCGACCTCGCGATGTACACGATGGCGGGCTCCCTGTGCGCCCTCTACGGCCACAACCGGCCCTACGCCGCCCGGGCCCGCGCGCTCGCCTGGGTCGTGCTCGGCATGGTCGGCGGCCTCGCCGTCTCCCTGCTCGCCGCGGCGCTCACCACGAACGCCGTCGTCCTCGTCACCGTCGGCGCCGTCCTGGCGGCGGTCCAGAAGACCGTGTGCGACGCCACCCGGATCGGACCGCCCGGCAACGTGGTCCTCACCTTCATCAGCTCCGCCTCGCTGTTCGCGCCGCAGACCCCCGGCCAGGTCCCCGGGCACCTCGGGCTGGCCCTGGCCGCCGGCGCCTGGGCCTGGCTGGTCGGCATGGCCCCCGGGCTGTTCCGCCCGCACGGGCCCGAGCGCCGCGCCACCGCCCAGGCCCTGAACGCCGCCGCCGCGTACGCCGACACGCACGGCACCGCCGACGGCCACGCCCGCGCCCGCGCCGCGACGGCCGCCGCGATCCACGCCGCCTGGCAGTCGCTGCTCGCCGCCGGCGCCCACCCCGACCGCACCCGGCGCGCCCTCGAACAACTCCTCGTCCGCGCCGAGGTCGCCCTGGCCGCGCCCTCCGACACCGACCCCGCCCGGCTGCGCGCCTGGGCCCGCGACCTGCGCGGCACCGGCCGTGTCCCGCGCGTCGAGGCGCCGCGCGAGGCCGCCGACGAACTCCTCGGCCTGGCCGCCGAACAGGCCCTGCCGCCCCGCTCGCCGTGGCACCGCCTGGCTCCCCTCGCCCCGCTCGCCGTGCGCACCGCGCTCGGCTGCGCCCTCGCCGGATACGCCGCCCTCGCCCTCGGCGTCGGCCGCCCCTACTGGGCGCTGGTCACCGCGGCCTCCCTCTACCAGGCCAACGTCACCCTCACCTGGAACCGGGGCGTCCAGCGGGTCGTCGGCAACCTCCTCGGCGTCCTCCTCTTCGCCGCGCTCGCCCCGCTCGCCCATCTGCACCCCGCCGCCCTGGTGCTGTGCTGCCTCGCCCTCAACTTCGGCGCCGAGGCGCTGATCGGACGCAACTACTGGCTGGGCAGCGTGTGCGTCACCCCGATGGCCCTGCTCATCACCGAGTTCGCCCGTACCCAGGACGCCACCGAGCTCATCACCGACCGGGTCGCGGACACCCTCGTCGGTGCCCTGGTCGGCTTCGTCGCCGCCGTCGCCGTCACCAACCGCCGTGCGGGCGACCGCCTGGAGGGCGCGCTGAGCACGGCGGAGCGGGCCCGCGAGCACGCCGCACGCCTGCTCGCCGAGCCGCACCCCGAGCCCCGCGCGCTGGAGTCCGCCCGCCGCACCCTCGCCGCAGCCCTGGTCGACCTGCGCGCCACGGCCGACGCCGCCGCCGGCGAGTGGTGGCAGCGCGCCCTGCCCGAGGAGCGGGTCGTGCTCACCGAGCAGGCCGGACACCGTACGCTCGCGGCGACGGTACGGCGCCAGGGCCTCGTGCCGCAGGACCGGGACAGCCACCAGGCCCCGGGCCGTGACCAGGAACGGGACCGGGACCAGGACCCGGGCAGGACGACGGAGGACATACGGCCATGACGGCGACGAACGGCGGACCGAAGCCCGGAAGCGACGCGACCGGCACCCGGCCCGGGGCCGGCACCGACCCCGCGCGCGGCGACACCGTCTCCGCCGTCGTCCGCCAGTGGCGGGCCGTCCACCCCGAGCTGGACACCGGACCCATGGAGGTCATCGGCCGGATCAACCGCTGCGCCGCCCTGCTCCAGCAGGCCGAGGACGCCCCGCTGCGCCGGGCCGGCCTGAGCCGTGCCGAGTTCGACCTGCTCGGCGCGCTGCGCCGCACCGGGCACGAGCTGACCCCGGGCGAGCTGGCCCGGGAGACCTTCTCCTCCGGCGCCGCCGTCACCAAGCGGATCAAGCAGCTGACCGAGCGCGGCCTGGTCGAACGGCGCGGCGACACCCGCGACCGCCGCGTGGCCCACGTCCGCCTCACGGACACCGGCCGCGACCTGGTCGACGGCATCCTCCCCGAGCAACTCGCCTACGAGACGGCCGTACTGTCCGTCCTCGACCCGGCGGGCCAGGGCGAACTCGCGGGTCTCCTTGCCGAGTTGCTCAGCCGCCTGGAGGGCCGGATGAGCGGCCTGCGGGTGGGTGCACCCGGCTAGTGCCGCATCAGGCGGCGTTCGCCCAGTCCACCAGGTTGCCGGCCGCGGCCCAGTCACCTGCTCGGGTGTCCTTCTTCGTGGTCAAGTACCGCGACACCAGCCGCGAGGGCCTTCGGGGCCTGCGGGCGGGGTGAGGTCTTGGGCCGGCCGCCCTTGTACTTCGGGTGGAGCGAGTCGAAGCCATCGGTGTTGAAGTCGGTCATCGGTCTCCCGCCCCTGCACCCGCTCGGCCATGCCGGGCAGTGCGGACCGAACGCGCCGGCCGGGAACGGTGTTCCGACCGACGCGCCGGGCACAGTGACGCGATGTCAGCTCAGATGCCGGGTGAAGAACCTCAGTGAGCTGTCCACTTCGAACGACGGCACGTCCCCGTGCCCGCCGGTGTTGGCGTGCAGCGTCTTCTCGGACGAGGCCAGCGTGTCGAACAACGCCAGGCTCTGGTCCCGCGGAACCATCTGGTCGTCCCACTGGACCAGGAACTGCACCGGTGCAGTGATCCGCGCGGCGTCCTCGGCCAGCCCGTGCACGCCCAGCAGCCCCAGCACCGCGGCTCGGATCCGGGGTTCCGCGGCGATGAGCGGAATGCCGAGCCCGCAGCCCATCGACATACCGCAGTAGCCCACCGGTCCGACGCCGACCTGGTCGAGGCTCTGGACCGCGGTCAGGACCGCCTGCCAGTCCGCGACGGCCTGACCGGCCAAATGGCTGTGCATGCCGGCGACCAGCGCGCCCGGGTCCTCACCGGCGGCCATGCCGGCCCGCATGTCGGCCACGAGCCGGCCGAACTCCTCGTCCTGGGGACGGTCGCCGTGGTTGGGGGCGTCGATCGCGACGACCGCGAAGCCCTCGGCCGCGTAGCGGCGGGCGCGGGACACATTGCCGGGAGCGGTCTTGTGCTGCCCGCCGCCGTGGCCGAGCAGAATCAGGGGACGAGTACCAGAGGCGTCTTCCGGCGTCCACAGCACGCCGGGGATCTCATCGAGGGTGAAGAACTGTTCGGTGACGCCATCCGATGACGTCTGGGAGGTGAAGCGCATCAGCGTTTCAAGCCTTTCGGGATGCCTTGTGCGGGCGCTCCCTAGGTGTATTGA